>CAZECF010000031.1:0-11226 GCA_964510335.1 uncultured Bryobacter sp.
GGTAGTGCCGCCGAGTAGCAGGCTTGAACCCAGGCGGGCATTCAGTTGGGCGTTGAGGTCGAGCGGATTCGTCATGGTGACCAGTCCGCTTGTCGACACAGAATAGGTTCCGGCACCGCTGAACGTTGCGGGAATGTTGTTGCCACTATTGCGGGTGCCCTGGAAAGAGAAGCTGCCGCGTCCGTCAAAGCTTAGCAGGCCGACAATGCTGCGGGCCTCGATCGGCTGGCCGGCGGCATTGGTGGCCAGCAGAAGCTGTCGAAAGCCATAGCGGCCATTCAGGAAATTATTGTCCAGAACTTGACCGTGCAGTTGAGTTGCAAGCAGGGCAAGCGCCAAACAGTTGAGTAGAGGCAGTTTCATGAGGCCTTTCAAGATATACTTTATTTGAACTGACAAGTGAATCTTCCTCGAAAAACATTGGCCGAGCTTCGCGTGGGTGACCGTGCGATCCTCGATCATTTTGAACTTCCAGAAGATATGAGTCTACGCCTGATGCAAATGGGAATGATACCGGGTTGCGAAGTGGAAGCAGCGCACGTTGCACCTGCCGGCGACCCTACGGTGTACCGGGTGGATGGGACAGAGATCGCGCTACGTCGGGAAACTACCCAAAGCATTTTCTTGCGGAATGAGCTGAACTGAGCATGGATTCCTGCCACGATTCAGCCGCCACCACTATCACTCCCATCATAAACCCCGCCGGGCATAAGCTGGTGGCGCTGATCGGGCCGCCCAATACGGGCAAGTCCACGATGTTCAACCGGTTGACGGGGTTGCGGCAAAAAGTGGCAAATTACCCTGGTGTCACCGTGGAGCGGCACATCGGCACGGCCCGCGTGGATTTGACACGCGAAGTGACGCTGATCGACTTGCCGGGCGTTTATTCGCTCGAGCCAAGGTCGGAAGACGAGCAGGTGACGCATGACGTACTGCACGGGGCGATGCCGGATTTGCCGAAGCCCGATGCAATCCTGTTGATCCTTGATGCGACCAGCCTGTCGCGGCATCTGATGCTGGCCGCCCCCGTGTTGAGTTTGGGCATTCCGACACTGGTGATCCTGAACATGTCGGACGACTTGCGGCGGCGCGGCGGATCGCTGGATCCCGAATTGCTCGCTCTGCAACTCGGCGCACCGGTGGTGCTGGCCAGTGCCGTAGACGGGACCGGCGTCGATTCCATCCGCAATTTTCTATCGAAGACGATCCCGCAACCCACCCGCATTGAGTTGCCGGTTTTGAACAACATGCCGAGCTGCCGCAAGTGGAGCGGGGAACTCAGTACCGCAGCAGGCTATCGCAAGCCCTTGCCGCCGGAGTGGACTTACCGGCTGGACCGGATCGTATTGCACCCGGTACTGGGGCCGCTTAGCTTTCTGCTGGTTGTGCTGGCGGTTTTTCAAAGCATCTTTACTTTTGCCCAACCGTTGATGGAATTGGTGCAGTTGGCAATTGAAACGAGCGGAGGCTGGATCGCAACGCTGCTACCGGAATCGTGGTTCCGGTCTTTGCTGGTAGAAGGGGTGTGGGGTGGGGTGGGTAGCGTCATCGTATTCCTTCCGCAGATTCTGATCTTGTTTGCCTTTATCGCCGTGCTGGAAGATTCAGGCTATCTGGCGCGGGCGGCGGTGATCGCGGACCGCACCATGGCCAAGGTGGGCTTGCAGGGCAAGAGCTTTATCCCTCTCCTGAGCGGCTACGCTTGTGCGATTCCGGCCATTCTGTCAACGCGCACGATTGAGAACAAGCGCGACCGGATTGCGACGATTCTGGTGACGCCGCTCATGACCTGTTCCGCGCGGCTGCCCGTATACACGATGCTGATCGCAGCCTTCATCCCGGACCGGCCGCTGGTTGGCCCGCTTTTTGGCACGCGGGCAGCGATGATGCTGGGCCTCTATGTTTTGGGTTTTGTGGCCGCAGCGACAACCGCCAAACTGCTCAAGAGCACGATCTTCCGTAGCGAAAAGACTCCGTTCCTGATTGAGTTGCCGCCTTACCGTATCCCGCGTTTGAGCAGCATCCTGTACCGGCTGATTGACCGCGCGAAGATCTTTTTGAAGCGGGCTTCCACCACGATTCTGATCACCATGGTTCTGCTTTGGACACTGGCCCATTTGCCATTGAATAACGGCGTGGCCCCGCCCATGGAGGAAAGCTACGCCGCGCAGTTGGGCAAGGCGATTGAGCCTCTCATTGCGCCCCTGGGCTTTAACTGGAAGATCGGCGTCGGCCTGATCAGCTCGCTTGCGGCGCGGGAAGTAATCATCGGCACCCTGGGGACAATCTATGGCATTGAAGGTGAATCCAACCAGGAAGGCTTGCAGAAGGCTTTGCAGCAGGATCTGACTTTTGCTTCGGCTGTGGGCTTGTTGATTTTCTTTGCCTTCGCGCTGCAATGTATTTCGACCATTGCAGTGGTGCGGCGGGAGACGGCCAGTTGGAAATGGCCGATTTTGCAATTCACATACATGGGCGTGCTGGCCTATGTTTTCAGTTGGCTCGCCTACATCATCCTCAAATAATGTTCTAAGGTCTTTCGCTGAGGTGGAATCTCAGGTAGAACAGTAGAGGGCGGTATCGATTTGCGTTTTTTACTTCTATCGTTAGCGAGCAGCTTGGGACTCTGGGGTGTGCCGCTGGAATTTCAGCCACAGGGCTGGTTCACCGGGGAAGATCCGCTCGGCAGTATCGGACGAGTGAGCACGGTTGCGGCGCATCAGATGGATTCTCGCGGGCGGGCGTTGGAGTTGCGGGCGGTGAATCTGTTTCGAGGCAAGGCACCCGGAATTGTTGCCCCTGCCAGGGAAGTTGAAATTTACCGGACGGTGGAGGGTTCCCATGCCATGTCGTCCGATCCATTGCCGGCTGGCGGCAATGATCTGCTTTTCACTGCGGATTGGATGGGTGTGTATTGCACGGCCTGTGGCACGAGGATCGTCATGAACTTTGGGGGCCCGGCGATCGAGAGCCCGGAATGGGATCTCTTTCTGATCGGCATTGCGGATGGGAGCATTTTGCCATGCCCGCCCGAAGGAGAAATTCCGGAACCGTCTACCTGGTTGCTGATGGCCTGCGGCACCGCGTGGATTTGCCTCAGGGTTAAACTGGAGAGGTAGCAAATCTGCTACTTCTTCCATATGCATAACGTCGTGATTCTTGGTTCCGGCTGCGCGGGCAATACCGCAGCGATCTATACAGCGCGGGCTGGGTTAAAGCCTTTGGTCCTGATGGGCAAGGAGCCAGGCGGGCAATTGTCGCTCACCTCGGATGTCGAGAACTTTCCCGGCTTTCCCGAAGGCATTATGGGCCCCCAACTGGTGGAGAACATGAAGCTGCAAGCGGAACGATTCGGCGCAACTTTTCAAATGGGAATGGTGATTGAGGCCGATCTGTCCAAGCGCCCCTTCCGGCTGAACGTAGACGGGGACTGGATTGAAGCGTCCATGTTGATCGTCGCGACGGGTGCCAGTGCGCGCTGGTTGGGCATTCCGGGCGAGCAGAAACTGGTGGGCAAGGGTGTAAGCTCATGCGCGACTTGCGACGGCTTCTTCTACCGCGGCAAGAAGATCATGGTGGTCGGTGGTGGGGATAGCGCAATGGAAGAAGCAAACTTCCTGACGCGATTTTCCGACGTGATGCTGGTGCACCGGCGCGAGGACTTCCGTGCCTCCAAGATCATGATTGATCGCGTGAAGGCAAACCCGAAAGTGAAGATGATTCTGAACACGGTGGTGGAAGAAGTGCTGGCCAATGAAACCGGGGTGGTGGCATCGGCACGGCTCAAGAATGTGCAGACCGGGGAGACTTGGGATGAAGCGGTAGACGGATTCTTTGTCGCCATCGGGCATATTCCAAATACCAAGCCCTTTGTCGGGCAACTCGACATGGACGAGGAAGGCTATCTGATCAGCCATGGCGGCGCACGGACCAACATTGAAGGTGTCTTCCATGCCGGCGACGTGCAGGACCGGCTCTACCGGCAGGCCATTACGGCGTCTGGTGCAGGTTGTATGGCCGCGATGGAAGCAGAAAAGCTCCTTGAGGCTGAAGGCCATTAGATGACGCTGGCCGGCCGCGGAGCGCTGGTAACGGGCGGGGCATCGGGCCTTGGCGAAGCCTGCGTGCGTTCCCTCGTGGCCGCGCAGGCAGCCGTGACCATTGCGGATTTGAACGAAGAGCGCGGCACTCAGCTGGCGGGAGAACTCGGCGCCCTGTCGCAGTTCTGCCGGACCGATGTCTGTGATGAAGCAGACGTGCTGGCTGCGATTGATGAAAACGAGCGGTTGGACATTGTGATCCATTGCGCGGGGATTGCCACGGCGGAGCGCGCGCTGGGCAAAGAAGGGCCCTTGCCGCTCGATCGCTTTGAGCGGGTTCTACGGGTGAACGTAACGGGCACCTTCAATGTCGTACGGCTGGCCGCAGCCGCGATGGCGAAGAACGAGGCGGGTCCGGATGGGGAGCGGGGCGTGATCATCCTGACCAGCTCCGTGGCCGCATTTGATGGCCAGATTGGTCAGGCGGCTTATGCGGCATCCAAGGGTGCCGTAGCGTCTTTGACTTTGCCGCTGGCGAGGGAATATGCGCGCTTCGGAATCCGGGTGCTGTCGATTGCGCCAGGCCTTTTCCATACGCCGCTGCTGGCGGGCTTGCCGGAAGAGGCGATGAAGCAACTGGCCGCTACGGTGCCGTTTCCGGCGAGGCTGGGCGATCCTTCCGAGTTTGCCGCGCTGGCCATGCATATGGTGCAAAACCGAATGTTGAATGGTGAAGTGGTGCGCCTCGACGGGGCGCTACGCATGGCGCCTCGTTAGACGCGAAAGGATTCGGTGATGGAGGGAGCAGGCTTGCTTGCGGGAATTTCAATTTCCGTGCGGGTACCTTGACCGACTTTGCTGTCAACCGACATTCGATAGTCTTCCCCGAAGAGAACATCGAGCCGCTCCTTGACGTTTGTGACGCCAATCCCGCTAGCAGCTCCGAACAGATCTTCCATCTTCTCTTCCGGGATGCCTTCGCCGTCATCCTCCACCACGAGCAGGAGTCGGCCCGAGTCACTGAGCCGGGCGCGAATCCAGATTGTGCCGCCTTCCAGTTTGCCTGCCAGGCCATGCTTGATGGAGTTTTCGACCAGCGGCTGGAGCACCATCGCGGGGACAGGCAAATTCAATACCTCTGGCGTGACGTCGCGCTCAAAGCGCAATTTTTCTCCGAAACGCACGATCTCAATCGCCAGGTAATCTTCGATGAAGGCCAGTTCCTCGCGTAAGGAAGCGTAGTTGCCCGTGTTCCGCATGGCGCGGCGCAGGACGTTTGAAAGCTTGTAGATCATGGCGCGGGCGCGGTCCGGATCCAGCCGCACCAGCGTCGAGACGCTATTGAGCGTGTTGAACAAAAAGTGGGGATTGATCTGACTGGTGAGGGCGGCCAGCCGCGCCTCCGCAATGAGCCGTTGCTGCAGGGAGAGTTTACTTTCCATGCGCGTGGTGTTCCAGATCTTGAGCGGCAGGAAGGTGCAAAGAATGGAGGTGCCGCACAGAGCGCCCAACCAGGGAAGCAATGGCTCGGTGTCGAGCAGAATGGGCGTAAAGATGGAACTGGGGCGGAACAGATATTGCCCGGTGAGGCGGAGGCCTTCGGCGCAAATCACGCCAATGCTGATCAGGATGCGGTAGCCCAGTTGTGGAGCAAGGGCAGGACGTTTGAAAATACGCCAGGAACCCAGTAGGTCGAAGATCGGAGAATAGCGCCAGATTTCCTCTGTTGTGGGAGCACAATCGCGAATGATGCCGCCAAGGACGCCAATGGCGGCGTAGAGCGGCATGGCGAGGAGTTCGTTGGCGAACATGGCGGGAAGACTCATCAGGATGCCGCTGACCATTCCGGTGACGTAGCCGCCAAGTAGCCCGGCAAGGTAGGCACCGGCCAGTGTGAGGTCGGCGGCCTGGTAGGTGCCGGTTGCGACGCGGGCAGCTGCCCCGCCGCCGAAGATGATCCCGAAAGCCAGCGCCATCTCGAGCCGCTGTGTGAGCAGGCGCTCTTCGCGCAGCAGCATGCTTTGGAAAGCGGGGATGCGCGAAAGTATCGAAGCCAGGGAAGCGGCAACGCCAAGGTTAAAAAGCAGCAGTACGAAGGCCGGTTCGACCATAATGGAAGTGTCCCCCCATTATGGAGCTAGTTCATGCCGCGGAAGCGGATTTCCCCACAGCCTACGGTACATTCCGGATTCATGGTTTTGAATGGATGGTGGCAGGCGAGCGGGAAGAGGCCGTTGCAGTGGTGCTGGGAGACCTTTCCTCCGGGCCGCCACCGCTGCTGCGAATTCACTCCCAATGCTTGACGGGTGATGTGTTTCACAGCTTGCGCTGCGATTGCCGGCAGCAATTGGAATTGGCGCTCGGTCAAATTGCCGCTGAGGGCCGCGGGCTGGTGATCTACGAGATGAAGGAAGGCCGCGGAATCGGCATCATCAACAAGCTGAGGGCCTACCAGTTGCAGGATGAAGGTGCCGATACGGTGGAAGCCAATGAAGCGCTGGGCCTCGCCGTGGACGCGCGGGATTATCGTTTGCCGGGGGCGATCTGTCATCACTTTGGGGCAAAGACAGTGCGCTTGATGTCCAATAACCCGGACAAAATTGCAGCGCTCGAAAAGGCCGGCGTTCAAGTGTCCGAGCGGGTGCCGTCCATCACCGAAGGCAGCGCGTATTCAAAGGTCTACCTCGACGTCAAGCGGGAAAAACTCGGGCATCTGTTTTAGCGGGTGGCCGAAACAGACACAGCGAAGCTGAGCGAGGCGTCGGATTGGACATCCTGATGGGGAGTGGCCTGACCTGCCGGGCCGCTGGCCGGTGGAGGTGGTGAGGCTCCTGCGCAGGAGAATAACAAATTACCGCACGACGCCGGGGCCGCGCAGGACCGCGTTGAGGAAGAGCAGATTCATGCCGTCAATGTAGGCGCGGTAGTTGGGGTCATTGCTGAAGCCAACCACGTAGCCGCGGCCAGAACGGCTAACCACCACCAGCGGCTTGTAGGCAAGCTGCTTGCGGTTCTCCTCCCACATGTAGCCGCTCTGTAGCAAGTCGTCCGGGCCGGTAAATACGGCGGCATTGGTGCCGCGGTCGAGCTTGATGGGGGAATAGATCGTCCGACCGTTGACGAGGGCATTGACGGTTTCCTGCGCTCCCGCACCGATCCAGCTTTCCGTGTCGACTTTAGCTTTGCAGAGCACGCCCGCAACATCGTCAGGAAGTTCGCGGTCACTCTGGATGGCCTTCAAATAGTCTTCTTCCTTGGTGAAGATCTTGCCTGTGGCGGGTCCGCTATCGCTACTTGCGGCGGTAGCCGCCGGAGGCGGGGCAGTGCCTGTCGCCACGCGGCGTCCGCCTGCTTCCGATGCCGGCCCAGAGCCGCCGCTGCCGCCCTCCTTGGCGAGCAGTTCCTGTTGGACAGGGAGCAGGCCAACGGCACTACTGGCAAGAAAGCCCATACCGGAGCCAAGGCCGATAATGACACCACCGTTGCTCACCCAATCCTTGATGCGCGCTACACCGCGTCCGAGTTCGCCCGCGAGCGCTCCCTGTGTCTCCGGAACGATCAGCACATGGAAGCGGCTCAGATCCGTCGCGGCCAGGCTCCGAGCCCGGATTCGGGTTACCGGATAGCCGTATTGCCGCTCCAGTACAAAGGCTGCCGCACCGGCGCTAGCGGCCGACACCGGGCTGTCCCATACGATTGCGACATTCGGCTTCTTCAAATTCACTGTGTTATTCGAGCCGTAATTCGGGCCCTCATCGACCCAACTGGAATTGGTTGCCAAGACTTCCGCACCGCTCGCGGCGGCGAGCCGGTTGACGGTTTCATGGATTGAGTCCGGGTTCTCCTTCACCTGAAGGATGAGCGTGCCATGCGGATACTTGCGGCCTTGCTGCGTAAAGGGTTTGCCCGCGCTCAGCATCCGCAGGTTTTCGCGGAAGGCCGCGGTGAGAAACTTCGCGCTGGCTTGCGTGCCCCAGGGGACGAGATAGGCTACGCTCGCCTTGCCACCTTCCACTCGTCCCGGGGGAAGGGTGCCGGCCAAAACCGGATCCCCTGGAATGCTCAGCGCAGTTTTCGAAATCACCTGCCTGACGTTGAACTGAATCGGCAAGCTCCAGCCGGTGACGTCATAAATTTCGTCGCGTTGCTTCAGTTTCCGACGGCGTTCCTGTTCCTTGAGGAAGTCCGGCTGCATGGGCGTGTCGGGATTGAGCAGGGTGCGGATCATCCGTTTCATCGGTTGAGCCGCACTAATGACATAAGACCCGGCGGGTGCGCGAGTTCCTTCCACCATGAAGGAGTCCTTGGCCTTGCGGACTTCAATGCCTTGCGCGGCAAGCACTTCGGCCAGCTTGTCGGCAGCGGTGGTGTCGCCCTCGCGAATCAGAACATAATCCTTGGCGACTTCTGATTTGCCCTCCTCAATGGCCGTGCGGCGGTAATTCCAGAAATTTTCAAGCAGTGTTTTGCGGTTGTTGGCGGCTGCCTCGCAGGTCGACAAGCTGGCCACAAAATGCTTCTGCACGCTCTCGGCAAAGCTGAACACTGTGCCGTCGCTTTTCTCCCAAAGCAGGCCGCGGGCGCTGGCATTTTCATACGTCATCGCGACCGAACCATAGTAGATCGGCCAACTGGCGCCATAGCCGGGATAGAAGGCATCATAGACTTCGCGAGTAAAGTAGCGGAAGCCAAACTGGTCGAACCACTTGGCATTGTTCTTGCCGAACACAAAAAGACTGTCTTTTTGGGATTGCACGATGTGGGGGTTATAGGGTACGGCTTCCGGCGCAAAGTAGTAAGTCGAGTCGCCGCCCATCTCATGCAGGTCGACAAAGACGAGCGGATACCATTCGAGCAGAGTCTTGATGCGGCCGCGCGTTTCCGGTTGGGTCATGGCGAACCAGTCCCGGTTCATGTCGAACATATAGTGATTCGTGCGGCCACCAGGCCACGGCTCGGCGTGTTCAGCCGCCAGCGGATAGGCTACCGGCTCCAGCCCTTCGGCAATTTCGAAGTTGTGCACGAAGCGGTCCCGGCCATCAGGATTCTGCGTCGGGTCGATCATGACCAGGGTGTTGGCAAGAATCGATTCGACCACTTTGTCGCCTTTGGCCGCAAGCAAATGGTAAGCCGTTGCCATGGCCGCGTCCGGACCTGAGATTTCATTGCCGTGGACGTTATAGGCCAGCATGACGGTGGCAGGAAGGTTGCCGATCAGGCGCTGCGCTTCACTGTTGTTGGTCTGGCGGGGGTCGGCCAGCTTCTTGATGCCGGCCTGGATTTCAGAGAGCCGCCGGATGTTGGTCTCGCTGCCAATGACGGCGACAATCAGCTTGCGGCCTTCCCAGCTCCTGGCGTACTCGATCAGCTTGACCTGGTTTGGCCTGGCGGCGGCTAGCGTCTCAAAGTACTTCATCAGATGGGCATGAGGAGCAATCCGTTCGCCCACCTCATGGCCCAGAACCTTTTGTACGCTGGGCACGCCGGGGTCATATTGAGCGCCCGGCCACATTTCAAGAGTGCGCTTTTGCGCGACAAGACCGCCAGCAAGAATCAGGCTGGCTAAGATCAAAGTTACGATCCGCATAAATTTCTAGATTAGTGGATTGGCGTACTCGCCGCATAATTCGCGCACGGCTTCGACGATCGATTCCGGGTCGTCGAGCATGATCCAGTGCGTGGACCCCGGCACAACGCGAAAGTCACCGCGACGGGATAGTTTTGCGAGCCTGGCCTGTCTGCCCTGGTGTCCTGGCCGCCCTTGTTCCGCGGAGAGTACGATCAAGGGCTTGTTCTCCAGCGCCGGACACACCAAAGCCTGCGCGCAGGAGGCCGGCAACTCCACCAGATATTCAGCCATGGTCTGAAAGGAAGCAGACCGGGACCAGTGGGCGCGGATCTGGCCCTGGATGTCACGCGGAAATTTCGAGATCTGGCCGGCAATCCGCTGCGTGACCCCAGTGCCCCCCGAGCCACCAAGAAGGCTGAAAAGCCTGGGTATGGTCTGGTTGCCCCGCTCGAGCGAGCGAAGCGCGAAGCGTACAACGCCATGACGGGCGAGCCAGATTCCACGGCGGCTCAGCTCAACGGCCCGGCCCAACATCCGTGTGCGCTGCGCGTCGAGGGGAAACCACTCTTCTGCTGGCAGTGCGTCGACCAGTACCACGCCCGCAACTTCGCAAGGGTACATGGCCGCATACATGCGCATCATCATGCCGCCAAAGCTATGGCCAACCACAATGCGCGGAACCGGCACTCCCGCGGCTTCCATCGTTTGGCGCATGGCTTCAATCAGATCGCGGGCAACCTTGGGACGGTCATTGGGATCTGACCAGCCGAACCCCGCCCGGTCATAGGAGTAGACGGTGGCAAATTTCGCCAATTCATGGTCCACCAGCCGCCAACTCAGGCTGGTGGCTGCAATGCCTGCTTCCAGAATTACCGGCGGGCCGCTGTCACCCTGCTTCTGCACGTGTACCGGCTTACCGTTGACTGATACGAAGAATCCCGGCGCAGGGTATAGGATTGAATCCTGGCTCAGGCCTTTGCTTTCGTAACGCTGGGCCAGTGTTTTCACCATCAACTCTTACTCTAACGCCGTGACGACTGACGAGATTTACCTAGCTATTACGCTGATCGTTTCCATCCCGGCCTTGCACCGGATCGGGAAAGAGCTGTTTGCCGGCAACTGGTCCACGGATCTGATTGCGGGTGTATCCATTGTGACCGGGATCCTGACCGGCCAGTATCTGGTGGCCCTGGTGATTGTGGTGATGGTGTCGGGTGGGGGAATTCTCGAAAGCTACGCCATCAAGCGCGCATCGAGCGCACTGAGTGCACTGGCGGAACGGATGCCAACGGTAGCGCATCGAGTCAAGGCAGGCGGTCATGAGGATGTCGAATTACAAAATCTGGCGGTCGGGGATGTCGTGCTGGTTTTCCCCCACGAGATCTGTCCGGCTGACGGGGTGGTGGTGCGGGGCCGTGGCCGTATGGATGAAAGTTTTCTTACCGGCGAGCCCTATGAGGTGAGCAAGACGCCGGGTGTGGAAGTGATCTCTGGCGCCAAAAATGGCGAGAGTTTGTTGGAGGTCAAAATCCTGCGGCGGCCGGAGAACTCGCGCTACGCCCAGATCATGTCGGTGATGCAGGACAGCGAAATGCGGCGGCCGCGGATTCGGCGACT
>CAZECF010000031.1:11326-48636 GCA_964510335.1 uncultured Bryobacter sp.
GGGGAAAGCGAGGATGACGTACTCGCCTGGATCGCCAGTCTTGAAAGATACTCCAAGCATCCCCTGGCGGCTCCCCTGCTCGAAGCTGCGGAACTGAAGAGTCTCCCCCTGCTCGATGCCGATGAGCTAACCGAGGAACCTGGCAAAGGCCTTGGCGCGCGCATGGCGGGGGAACTGTTTCAGGTGATTGGCCGCAAGCAGTATCAGGGCGGGGAAGTGCTGCCTCCAATTGCTCCTGGGCATCTGGAATGTCTGCTTTTGCGCAACGGCAATCTGGCAGCGGTATTCCAGTTCTTTGATTCCCCTCGCCCCGACACCCGGCTCTTTCTGGACCACCTGGGGCCTCGCCATGGCGGCAAGCGCACCGTGCTCCTGACGGGAGATCAACCCGCCGCCGCCGCCGAACTGGCGCTTCAAGTGGGCATCGATGAAGTTCATGCTTCGCAATCTCCCGAGCAAAAACTTGAATTCATCCGGGCAGCCGTGAAGCAGGAACCCACACTCTATGTCGGCGATGGAATCAATGATGGCCCGGCTTTGGCCGCCGCCACCGTGGGCATCGCTTTTGGTTCGGCGAACAATGTCACCGGGGCCGCCGCGAGCGCGGTGATCCTGGAGCCGAGCCTTGCCAAAATCGATGAGTTGCTGCATCTGGGAATTCGTCTGCGCCGCATTGCCCTGGTATCCACGGTAGGCGGGTTGGCTTTGAGCGTTGTGGGCATGGGCTTTGCCGCGTATGGCCTCCTGCCGGCGCTCTATGGAGCACTGCTGCAGGAGGCCATTGATGTTGCCAGTATTCTCAATGCGCTGCGGACAAGTTTGGGTGAAGACAAAGTGGACTACGACGCCTAGCTCAGTCCTTCTTGTTTTTGTTTTCTCGCGACGGGCCAATTTGGACATTGGGGATACCCAGCTTCCCGCTTAGTTTTGCAAGAGCATTCATATCCAGATCCCCGACGATGTTAACGACGGTAACTTCCCTTGGCTCGGCCACCAGAATGATGAATCCCCTGCTTCCCTTTCCCCCTTTGCGCATCGCGATTTCGGTGAAGCCCTTTTTCTCTTTCACAGAAATGAGCGATACAAAATCACCGGTCTTCAGGCTCTCCCGCAATTTGTCCATCTGCGCGGCGTCATACATCCCGGCCTGATCGAACTCAAAAGTCCGCACCTGAATGCGTTCAATGGATTTGCCGAGTTCCTTCAGTCCTTCGGTCGCATCTCCGGAAAAGCCCATGAGCAATTGCAACTGCTCGGGCCCCAGATTGATGTCTACCGATTCCTTGGCTTTGTCCTCCAGGCCTTTGAGGAAACTCAAATCGAGTTCCTGTTCTCCCCAGACAGCAGCGCTCAATAACAACAGGCCAGCAATGGCTCTCATTTTCATCGGTTTTCTCTTTCTGACTCGCCACGGTCACGCCGCAACGGTACCTGAATCACGATTTTTTCTTGCAGGCGGTGGATCTGACGCGACGTGATTTCGAGAGCGAGAGTGAACTGCTCTGCCGCCTGGCGGGCCTGCAACTGTTGAACTTGCCGTTGCTGGTACCAGTTGACGCCGCCCCAGGTGGCGACGGTCAACATAGCCGCCATCGCGCCCCAGCGAAGCCAGGCATTCCGCCTGCGCCTTGCTGCTGCTGCCACAATTCGTTCGGCCAGTCCAGCCGGTGCCTCCACCGGCCGCACGGCCTCTCGCAGCTTCGCTTCCCAATCCCGTTCTTCGATCATGCCGGTTTCCTCGCTTCCATTGACCGCTCCAGCTTGCCGCGTAACAACTTCATCGTCCGGTGCAAACGGCTCTTCACCGTTGCCACCGGGATGTCGAGCTCCGCAGCAATTTCGCGGGGTTCCATTTCCTGTTGGAACCGCATTACGGTCAGCACACGGGCCAGTGGCGGCAAACTCGCCACCGAAGCTCGTAGCTGAGCCATCAGCATCGGATCACTGTCCCCAGCCTCAACGGAGGGTTCAGCTACCTCTGCCAGCGAAGGTCCCCGGCGGTACTTCTGACGCCGGATCTCGTCCACGCTCCGGTTGGCGGCGGCGCGGCGCAGCCAGTTGCGGGCATGATCTTCGCTTTCAATGCTGTCCAGGTTTTCGTGCAAACTCAGAAACACTTCCTGCGTGAGATCTTCCGCCACTTCCCGCTTTCCGGTTGCCCGCAGGACGATGGAAAATACCATCCCCTGATGCCGGGCCACCAGTTCGCTGAAACTTGACAAAGAACTCATCTGCTTACCTGTACGCATCAAATGCCCTACCGTTGGCAAAAGGTTCAGGATTTTCCGCGGCCCAGTTCTTCGACGATGCGGGTTGCTTCTTCCACGGCGCGCGCCAGCACGCTGCGGATCTTGCCATCTTCGAGCATCAGCAGTCCGCCGATGGTGCAGCCGGCCGGGGTGGTGACATCGTCGCGCAGTGCCGCCGGGTGACGGCCCGTTTCCTGTACCATCCGCGCGGAACCGAGCATGGTCTGGGCCACCAGTTCCATGGCGAGGTCTCTCGGTAAGCCTACCCTGACCCCAGCATCGGCCAGCGATTCCATCACCAAATACATATAGGCCGGACCCGATCCGCTCAAGGCAGTGATGGCGTTAAAGTAGTGTTCCTCGACCGCCTCAGCTTTGCCAACGCTGTCAAAGATGATCTTTGACTTTTCGAGGTGCTGCACTTTGGCCCACTCCCCTCCGCAGAATACTGTCATGCCATGACCCACCAGACTTGGCGTGTTCGGCATTGCCCGCACTACCGGCTGTTCGGTCTCAACAAGTTCTTCAATCCGGCTTGTGGTGACCCCGGCCAGTACGCTGATCAGCAGCGTATCCGGGCGCAACCCGGATTGTTTGAGTTTTCCGATGACCTTGGCAATTTGCCCGGGCTTGACGGCCAACAGCAAAATCTCCGCATCCGGCACTAGATCCTGATACTCGCGGGACGTGCGAATTCCCAGCTTCGCCGCCACTTCATCGCAACTCGTTTCGGTTCGTGTGGCGCCCCAAACCTGTTCGCAAGTCACCAATCCCTGATTCAACATGCCTCTGAGCAAGGCCGTCCCCATCACGCCAGCGCCAATCACTCCCAGCGTGCGTCCGGGGTTGAGCAATTCTTCCGTCATAGAGCCATGCTAGCTGGAACGGGATTGCGTCTTCGACGCGATGACAGCCAACTCATCGCAGCGATTGTTATCCGGATGATCGGCATGGCCCTTTACCCACTTCCATTGGGTATCGTGCCGGGCTACTTGCGCATCGAGTTCCATCCAAAGGTCCTGGTTCTTGACTGGCTTCTTGTCTGCCGTTAGCCAGTTCTTTTTTTTCCAGCCATGGATCCACTCCGTGATGCCCTTGCGCACATACTCTGAGTCCGTGGTGATCGAAACCTGGCAGCGTTCCCTGAGCAGTTTCAGCCCTTCAACGGCAGCCTGCAATTCCATGCGGTTGTTGGTGGTCTGCTTTTCGGAGCCCCAAATTTCTTTCTTGTGAGCACCGTAGCGCAGAATCGCCGCCCAGCCTCCGGGCCCCGGGTTGCCGGAACAGGCCCCGTCCGTAATCAACTCCACCTGCTTCATGCCGCGACGGTCTCGTTTTCCTCTTCCCGGGCAAAGAACTCGTCCACCGCATCGATAATCTGCCGGGGCTGATCATGCTTGTAGATGCTGGCGCGCAGGCGGGCCCCGTTGCGAACCCCGTGGGTGAAGTAGCTGGTAAATTGCTTCATCTTGCCCACGGCCTCGGGCCAGTTGGTTTCCTCCAGCATGGTGAAGTAGCGCTTCATGATGGCGTGGCGGTCCTGGTGCGCAGGCTGCCAGTAAGTACCCGTTGCCAGAAACTCGGAAATCTGCCGGAAGATCCAGGGGTTGTAGCTTGCGGCACGGCCGATCATGACGGCGTCGCAACCGGTTTGCTGAATCATGCGCACGGCATCCTCGGGCGTAACGATGTCGCCGTTGCCGATGACGGGAATTTTGACAGCCGCTTTGAGTTCGGCAATTTTGGTCCAGTCGGCTTTGCCCGAGTAGCCCTGCTCGCGGGTGCGCGGATGTAAGGCGACAGCGGCCAGGCCGTAATCTTCGCCAATCCTGCCCATTTGCGTGTGCACGAGTTCGTGATCATTCCAGCCGGAACGGAACTTCATCGTGAGCGGAATCCGGATCGCACCCTTGACGGCCTTGACAATGTTTTCGATCAACGGCAGGTCCCGCAAACAACCAGAGCCGCCATTGCAGCGGACAACCTTCTTTACCGGGCAGCCAAAATTGATGTCGACGAAATCAAAGCCCAGGTCTTCGCAATGCCGGGCGGCATCGGCCATGACTTGCGGATCGGCACCAAAGAGTTGGGACGAGATCGGGTGCTCTTCCGGCTCAAAACAAAGGTATCGCTTCTCCGTCTTGGAGGGTTTTCTGCCGCGAACGCTGGCCACCACCCCGTGGCTGGAGGTGAATTCCGTCATGATGAGCCCGCAGCCACCCTGGGCCCGGATCAGACGACGGAAGACGGTATCGGTGACGCCGGCCATGGGCGCCAGGACAGTTGCGGGGAGGATCTGCTTGTCGCCAATCGAAAAACTGGCGGGAAATGAAGACATCTTTCTTATTATGCGGTCTTTCCAGAGTAGACTACGGGAAACGGGGTGAGGAAACGATACGTCGAAAGGCTTGAGGAAGACTATGAATCCCAAGATTTTGTTGGCCTTTGTCGGTGGAGCCGCTGTGGCAGGGTTGCTGGCCGTTGTTCTGACACGAGGTGGCGAAGTTCCGCAGGTGCGAGAAATTCCGGCAACGGAAACGGCGCTCAGTATCGAACGCCCCGTCGAAAGCGCATCCGGACAAAATGCTGATATTGCCGCTGGCATGGAGGCCTTGCCCCCTCCAGTTGCCGCCACTGCTCCCCGGCCTGCACGCTTGCCCAAGCCCGCTCCGGTACAAGTCAAGCCGAGCAAAGTGGCCGAGCCCAGCCCCGTCACCCCTCCTCCTGTTGAAGCTCCGGTTCAAGCTCCGGTTCAAGCCAGAAATGAAGTGATTCTGCCTCCCTTCAGTTCTCCTCAGCCGGAACCCCCAAAGGTCTTTCGCGAGGAGCCACAGCGCGCGGAAATCATGAAGCCGGATACGGTCGCCAAGCCGCCGGCAGCCCGCGTGCCTGAGACGGTAACCGTTCCCGCGGGAACCACGCTGAGTGTAAGACTGAGCAAAACATTGAATTCCGAGAAGAACCAGGCTGGCGAGAGCTTTACGGCCACGCTTGAGAGTCCGCTGGTTGTTGACGATATCGTTTTGGCTGAACGCGGCGCACGCGTTGAGGGCAAACTCATGGAAGTGGACCGTAGCGGGAGGGTGAAGGGTGCGGCACGGCTGGCGCTCGCGCTGACCCGCATCCAGCTGAGCGATGGCCAGCGGGTGGCGCTGGCGACCGATTCCTGGGAGCGTGTGGCTGAGTCCTCCAGAAAGTCGGATGCGGTCAAAGTCGGGGTCATGGCCGGGATTGGTGCGGCCATTGGTGCCATTGCTGGAGGCGGAAAAGGTGCTGCGGTGGGCGCGGCCAGTGGCGGCGGCGCGGGCACGGGTGTTGTACTCGCAACACGTGGCAAGCCGGCGCAGATTGATGTCGAAACCCGCATTCCTTTCCGCTTAAGCAGTGCGCTGACAGTGACGGAAAAGATTGATTGAGCTAAAATCAGATAGCGGGCCGGTATAGCTCAGTTGGTAGAGCGCCTGATTTGTAATCAGATGGTCGTTGGTTCGATTCCGACTACCGGCTCCAGACAATTCGTTTCCCATCACTGAATTAGGCCCGCTTCGGCGGGCTTTCCATTTTGCCCCCCATTGCTCGCTGTGCCCGGATTTGTGCCCACCCCTGGCCTTAGCTACTGCTGCAAACAACTCCTCATCGTTCACATGCACGTACCGCTGGGTAGTGACAATGCTGCCATGTCCAGCAATGTTTTTGAGTTTGAAAGAATCGATTGAACCGGCCCATCTTGACAGGCAAGTGTGACGAAGTGAGTAGAGAACGAAATGCGTCAGGCCCGCCTTCAGGATGGCTTGAGCGTGTTTCTTCTTGAGCGTTGATACGTCGATATGGCCCGATACGGTCGAAGCAGGCAAGACCCATTCAGACTCGGCCCAGGTACGCCGCATCTCTAGCGCCCCGGTCGGGCATTCTTTGTCTTGCCGGCTACTATGTGGTGAACTCCATTTTGCCCTCAGGACGCAAGCCGCAATCCATCAACACGTAGAACACGTCTCGCAATAGGTGCAGGTCTGGCTTCTCCGGCTCCTGTCCGCGTTGCGTCGCGCGAATGCCAGCCAGCGCGTCAGGTTCACGCGCGTTCGCCCCGTCGAGCTGGGCGGTCTTGCTAAAAGCCTAACGCAGCGTTTGCTCCGCGAGCACCGGTCTTCGCCAAACGAGGCTAACACCCAGAATCTTGTCCTCAATGCGCCTCCGCAGGAATGCCCATCACGGGGCGGGCATAGTACCGGCAGTACTTGAGGAATGCATTTTCTTAGTGCGGCAGACCATGCACTCATGAAACACTTGGCTGTTTGGCTGAAGTCGGTGTCCCATAAGATCCAGATGAAAGCCCGGAAGGAATCTAAATGAAGTCTCTCTATCTTGCTCTCACCCTAGTATTTGCTGGCGCTTTCACCGACGCCGCTGCGGCCCCGATCCTCTATAACATCAATTTCACCGGTGGATCCCCGAATCCGACGAGCGGGTCGTTCAAATATGATCCCACGACAACAATCAACCCATTTTCAGAGTTCACCGTAGTATGGAATTCCTTTACTTTTGATTTTACGCCTACAGCAAACTCCACGCTACCCCTTATTATCGGTAATTGCGACACAATCGAAACATCAACGTTCGATCTATTTAATGCCTTAAGCGGGAACTGTGGGGGAGGGTCACGGGGTTGGTCATCGTCCCACCTAGGCTTAACAGGGTTCTTCTCTTTCGTCGTGGGTTCGTCGCCAGATGTGATGTATATGGGAATTGATGCCACGACTAATGTTGCCACCACCGGGTTCTCGGGAGGGTTATTCGATATCACACCTGCGGTACCCGAACCGTCGACTTATGCACTCCTCCTCAGTGGAGGCGCTCTGATGTTGGTAACTGGACGCCGCATTCGTGATTCGCAGGGAAAAGGGACGAAGAAGCGATAACTTCACGCACAGCTGCCAACACCCAACGCCGCCAACGGCGAACATAGGACTCAACGCGCTTCCGGATTTCCTCCGGAGGCGCGTTTTGCTCATAAAGCCGAGCCTTCCGTTCTTCGAAATTCTTCCACGCCGAGGGCGCGACAGCAGTAACGCCCTCAGCCGTAATCCAGTACCCCAAAAAGGTGAATCCCTGCTCGATGCGACCGATGGAGGTCTTGTCGGGGTGCTGCTCGACGCGCAACTCGCGCATCGTCTCATTGATCGTTACAATCGCCCGGCGCAATGCCCAACGAGTGGGGGCCAGCACCACCCAGTCATCCATGAATCGGACGTAGCTGAGGCCGGTGGCCTCCATGCGGCGGTCGAGGGGCTCAAGGTAAATCGCGGCCATGACCGGAGATAACGGACAGCCCAGACTGATGCCGCGCGTGACGGTGGTAAAGAGACAGTTCTCATCCACAGTTCTGCGCAGGTACTGCGCCACCAGATCCATCACGAGCCGGTCATCGACGAGGTCCCGAACCAGAGCCAGCAGCACGCCATGATCGATGCTGGCATAGTAGCTTTTGACGTCACTGCGGAAGACAAACTGGTTTTCCGATAACCGGGAGCAGATGTGGCGCACGGCGGCCTTGGCTCTGCGTTTCTCTTCACCGTCTTTGCCCGGCAGGTGGTAGCAACTGCGCGGCAAATCGAGCCTGCGGTTCAGGACGATGGCCAGAGCTTTGAGCACCAGGGCGTCGAGGGCGTTTCACAGCCAATCGAACGCAGCCTCCAGCACAGCACCGGAGGCCACCTCGAGCATTCAGTCCGACGAATCTCTGGCGGCGGCTTCGCTTCTGCGCTCCTCAAAAAGAGCACATTGGATCGGTAGCCACTGATGCCCTGAAAATCTTCGCCCGAAGGGCGGGATCACGCACGAATGGGGAACGCCCACTCTCCATTTCAGGCTGAACCAACACAAAAGAACATTCGATCCGGCATCGATCACCCTTCCGTTGGGGACAGGCGGTTCGATTCACGCTCAGATGCCGAGCGCATTCAGCTGTGCCGGATTATGTGCCTGCCCTGTGCTGCTAAGCGTTGCTCACCGTTGCGCAGCTACAAGCCAAGATCGGCGCAACACGTTGAAAACTTGTGCCTTAGATCAATGGTTGGCAATCCATGGTATTCCTTCTAAGTTGTGGATTATAAAGTAAGTCAGGATTCATAATCAGATGGTCGTTGGTTCGATTCCGACTACCGGCTCCAGTCCTCTCTAAACCCCAAACGCCTTTCGCGGGTTCTCCCAAAGCAGCGTCTTCCACCACTTCTTGTCGATCAGCGGTAGAAAATCCTTGTAGAGCGAATCGTAGCCTCGAAAGTTCCCACCCGAAGCTTCCCCCACGTGCCACCACCCGGAATCCTGACTGATCAGGACTTTTCCCAGTAGACCCGCCTCGGCCAGTGCCGTCACACTTTCCCGGTGCCAGTCGAGAGTCTTGGGTTCGATGCCGTCCAATTCCACCCACGCTCCCGCCCTTGCCACCTGCGCGTGAATTTTCTTGTCCCGCTCTTTCTGCGCATGCACCCAGACAAACTTGTCCAGCGGGAACCGCATCCCCTCCAGCATCTCGATCTGTTCAACCGCCGCACCCAGCCCCGTGTGCGAAGCGATCGTCAGTCCGGTTTCGAGCGAAGCAATCGCCCCGGCCCGGACCAGCTTTCGATCCCATTCCCCCAACGGAGCATCGTTCACCCCGATCTTGATGAATTTCGGCTTCGTCCCCTCGATTCCGTTCTTCCATTCCAATACCCAACGCGCCGCCAGTTGCTCTGCACTTTCCGTCTTGGCGTAATCCGGAAGATGCCGGTACCGATTGGCTGCATAAAGCCCCGTGTTGGTCCACAATTCAACGCCGGTCAGCTCACTTAGTCGCCGCAATAGCTCCGGATCCCGGCCAAGAAAGTTCGGCGTACATTCCAGCATCCGTACACAGCCCAGCCGGGCGATGGCTTCCAATTTGGGGCGGGCTGCCTGAATCACCTCATCCCGGTTGTATCGCGACGGGCTCGCGATGGCAGCGCCGGCAAAATCCACCAGCACATGTTCATGGACAAGAATCGACTTCTCCACTCCACAACTTGCCAAAGTTCCCAAGCCAGCGGCCACCATCCCGCCGCAGACCTGCCTTCTTGTATAGGTCGATCTTTCGAGTCGTCTTTGCATTGAGCAACATCATAACGCGCATGGCAACAAAACCAATTGCACTGATTTCCGGCGCCAATCGCGGCATCGGCCTTGAAACCGCGCGCCAACTGGCGGAGTTGGGCTATACGGTACTGATCGGGGCGCGAAAAGCCGCTGAAGGCGAAGCTGCCGCGCAATCCATTGGCGAGAACGCGCACTTCCTTCACCTCGACATGGCGGACCCGTCAAGCTTCCAAGCCGCGGCGAAGTGGATCGAAGAGAAATTTGGCCGGCTGGACGCGCTGGTCAACAATGCCGGAGTGGACCGGGACAGCAGCTTCAAACCCAGTCAATCGCCCATCAAGCTGATTCGCGAATCCTTCGAAACTAACGTCTTTGCCCTTGTCGAACTGACGCAAACACTGCTTCCCCTGCTGCGCAAGAGCGAAACCGGAAGAATTGTCAATGTGGCAAGCATCCTCGGCAGCTTGACACTCAATGCAAACCCCAATTCCGATTTAGGTGCGTGGCGCAGCTTCGGCTACAACGGCTCCAAAGCCGCCGTGAACATGTTTACGGCCACCCTTGCTTATGAGCTGAAAGACACGCCGATCAAGGTCAACTCGGCGCATCCGGGCTGGGTGAAGACCGAACTCGGAGGCGACGCCGCACCGATGGAGATCCCGGATGGGGCCAGGACGAGCGTCCGGTTGGCAACGCTACCCGCTGATGGCCCGACCGGCGGATTCTTCTTCCTTGAAGATACTCTGCCCTGGTAAGGGGAATTAGGTCAGCGTCATGATACGCGGCACGCCGCTTCCCGTCAAAGCTGCGCTTTGGTTGGGTGCCAGGCAAAGTTGGACATCAAAGCGTTCGCCGTCTACTTCAAACTGAAGTACGTACCAGCTTTCTTTGCCGCTGCGGCGCGTCGCAAAATTTCGCCCGAAGACCACGGCGGGGATGGATAGCCCCATCTGTCCCAGCCTCTCTTCGAGACTGTTTTTGAGATTGCCGATAATCATGTTGGTCATCTCGGCAACGGCGTCGAGGACTTCATCGGTCACGCTCGGGTACTCCTGCATAAAGAGCGTGTTGGCGATCTTGCAAGCCAACGGGGAACTGCAATTCACTACTGCTGTGCCGGTCCAGTCGCCTACCAACCCGATGATGCCGATGACGCCCATACTGAGCCCTTTGCCTGGATCTTCAATGTAGCTCTCCCCGATCTTGGCATCCATGCCCAACATCGTTTGAAAAACTTCATTGGTCGCGCTGGTGACCCAGGACACGATCTCTTCCCGCGTCGGGGCTACGGTGCCAGTAGTAGTTGCAGTCATATAGAACCTCTTTCGATCTACCGCGCCCTAGACGAGCCCGGTGAGCTTCTCCTTGATTTGTTCAGTGGTAAAAGGCTTGCGCACATAACCCGAGGCGCCGAGGCTTACCGCCTCCATCACCTTGTTCTGGTTGCCCTCGGTGGTGATCATGATCACCGGAACTCCCTTATGGGCATCCATCGCCTTCAGCTTTCCCAGCATTTCCAGCCCGTCCATGTTCGGCATGTTGATGTCAGATAAAATTAAGCCCACTTTCTGTTGTTCCAGCAAAGCCAGGGCCTCAACGCCATCTCCCGCTTCATGAATGTTGCCGATCGGCATCTCGGTTTGCCGCAACACTCTCTGCAAAATCTTTCGGATTGCCGCCGAGTCGTCCACGATCAGTACGTCCATTGCCATTCGATTTGGATGACCTCCATGGAAGCCTCTTCGACGATTCCGCCGCCAAGTTTAAGAAAAAATGTCAGCGGGCGGGCGTAAACTCAAGAAGTAATGGAATTTCCTGCTCCCGAGCCCCAAACTCTTCTCTCTCCAGCAGCATTTTCACTGGCCGGAAAAACGGCCCTCGTCGCTGGAGCCAGCCGGGGCATTGGCCTCGCTATTGCTCGTGCCTATGCCGCAACTGGAGCCCGGACGATTCTTGCTGCCCGCAGCCTTGCCGACCTTGAGCGCGAGGCGGCCGCCCTCCGGGACCAGGGCTACGACGCCGAGGCACTCGCCCTGGACATGACCGACGCCGCTTCGCTCGACGCCGCTGCTGCCGCTCATCCCTACGACATTCTCGTCAATGTCAGCGGTACCAATATTCGCAAGCGCTTTGAGGACTACACCGAAGCAGAGTACGAGAAAATTTTCACCACGAACCTGCACGGTGTCGCGCGCCTGACCCAGCGCGTTGGCGCAGGCATGATCGCTCGCGGCAAGGGCGGCCGGATCATTCACATTGCCAGCCTCTTCAGCACCAATGGGGTGCCCTATGTAGCCATCTATGGCATGACCAAAAGCGCGCTCGCCGGCCTGACGCGTACGCTAGCCGCCGAATGGGGCCGCCACGGCATCACCGTCAACTCGATCGCGCCTGGCTTCGTCATCACCGACCTCAACCGCGAGATGTGGCAGCCGGAAGAGATGCAATCTTGGCTGCGCGTCACCCAGGCCATTCCCCGTACCGGCCTTCCGGAAGAGATGGCTCCGATGGCTGTCCTGCTGGCCTCACCGGGGGCCGCCTTCATCACGGGCCAGGTCTTTGCCGTCGATGGGGGTGCCAATTGCACCAAAGTCTGGCCCTTCCAGCCCGCCACCTAGCCATGCCCACCCGCAGAATCTTTATTGCATCAAGCGCCGCTGCCCTCGCCCAAACCCCGAATCCGGAACCCGGGGAAAAGCCCGTCGAATTTCTCTGTCCCATGGATTCCGATATCCGGCAGTTCAAACCCGGCCGCTGCCCGCGTTGCGGCATGAAACTCGTGCCCGGCTTGCCGGATCCGGTGGAATATCCGCTCGAAGTCCAAACCTTTCCCCGCCAGCCAAAGCCGGGTCAGCCGGTTCGGATTCGCTTCACCATCCGCCATCCGAAAACGGGCAAGCCGGTGCCCGAACTCGAGCTGGTCCATGAGCGGGTCTTTCACCTCTTCCTCATCTCTGAGGACCTGGCTCATTTCGCCCACGAGCATCCCGAGCCACGAAGCCCTGGTGTCTTTGAACTCAACTGGACCTTCCCTGCCGGTGGCATGTGGCGCCTGCTCGCCGACTTCTATCCGGCTCACGCCACGCCGCAATTGATCGCCAGGACCCTGCTCTTGCCCGGTGGCACCCTGGCCGCACCCAAGCTGAACGACACAACCTCCCGCATCGAGCAAGGCGAGAACCTGACGGCCAGGCTCAACCTGATCCCGGCTCAGCCGCTGGCGGGAGAAAAAACCCTCTTGCAATACCGCATCGAGCCGCGCGAAAAGTTTGAGCCCTTTCTGGGCGCTATGGGCCACATGTTGATCGCCAGCGCCGATCTGATTGATCTGATCCACACCCACCCCTTTCTGGTGGATGGCGGCCTGGCCGATCCGCCAAGCGATGCCAAACTGGTTCAGTTCAATGTGATCTTCCCGCGGCCCGGCGTCTATCGTGTCTGGGCACAGTTTCAACGCCAGGGGCTTGTGAATACCATTCCCTTCAACGTCGCAGTAAAGGACCTGTAACCAGCTTCAAGCTCACCCCGGTGTCCGGATAGGCCTTGATCCGCGTACCTGCCGGCAACCGCAGCGCTTCCCGCAGAATGTAAGTCTGGACCGCATTCCGGGAATAGCCTTCAATCCAGATCAGCGGGCGCAGCATCCCTCCGGGCTCCTCGGCCGCCAGCTTGAAACTGAGTCCTTCCGGCATTTCGCCCAACTCGATCCCTCGCAGCTCAATCGAAGCCGCCAGCCGCATTCCAGGACGAAAACTGCTGCGTTTGCCAATCAGCTTTTCCGGATCAGGAAGCGCTTTTCCGGACGGCGGCAATAGATTCGGGTCCCCCTCCGGCGCTCCGCCTTCTACCCAATCGGAAAGCAAATGGACTTCTTCCCCACTCAAGGCAAGCTCATCCCGAAACTCGCCAAACCCCTTCACCGCATTCCAGGGCGGCATCCGCCTCCGCAGTACTTCTTCCTGAATGGCCTTGGCCCAGGGACGCGCCTCCTCGTAAGTCAACAAAGAAAACGCTCGCCCTTCGGGTCGATGACAGCCCGCGCAGCGCTTCATCACCACGCGGGATACTTCTTTAGACCAGGTCAGTTTGGTGGTAATCAGGTCATGGGCCGGAGCCAGCGCTGCCAAGCCCAGGCTCAGGGCCAGGAACCTATTCCACACCGGCGGCGCCCGAAGCGGCGGGTTGCTTCTTCGGCCGCAAGAGATCCCGATAGGTGGTCGTCACCGGCACGCTGACATCGAAAAAGCCGATCATCATTTCTTCCCAACTCTGATCGCCCCAGCGCACGACCTTGGTGGGATCGGGGTTGAACTTGTTGTTCGGTGAGTTGTCAAACCAACCCGTCGCCAGCACCTGGCTGCCTTCGGGCAAATGCATCGGCTCGGCCAGGTCATAGCCCAACTGCCAGTTGAAATCGTACTTGGGAACGCGCAGTACTTCCCGGATTTCACCGCTGGGCAGTTTTACCTGCATCGCGAACGACTTTCCGCGAACATGCATGTGCGGGAAGAGATTCTCAAGTTTGGCGTCAGCGTGAAGAGTGATTTTCCGTCGACACGATGATTCTCCGCTCCGGCGGGAATTTCAAATTTGGAATTCACTGCCTGAAGCGTAATGACCTGCTCCCGTGGCGGTTCTTTGGCAAAAATGAGGCCCAGCTTGGCTTTGTCTTCGGTTTCCTTACCGTTTGCTGTCCAGTGGAGCTGGAAAACGATATCGCTTCCAGCCTTGATCAACTTGGCTTGGCCCGGCCGCAACTGAACCGGAATCGTTCCCGGTGCATAGCCGACCAGGAAAGAAGAGGCACCACCGTCTCCGTCTTTCTTCGGTACAAAGGGCTTGCCGATCTCGGCACCCTGGAACCATTTGCTGCCGGGCTCACGGACAAAAGCAATTATGTGATGATTGACCGCACGGCTCAGGGGACGGGCCTCGGCGGCCACGATCCATTTGTCCTCCTGGAAGCCGGTAGGCAGGATCACATAGTGGTAATCCACCGTGCCGCTGGCAGGAACTGTGAAGGTAGAAGGCATCTCGAAGACAATGTCCGGGTTTCCGATCGCCCAGCCCTCGGTAAACACGCGTGAGTATTCCCGTGCCGTCGAAGGATCGCCCTCTGTGGCGCCCGTCGAGGCCCACTCGGTGATCGTTTGGATCTCTGATTCGCTCAGGGAGCGGTCGTTCGCGTACTTGGCCACGTGCGGGTCGGCATTCCAGGGAGGCATGCGCCGCTGCGCCACACTGCCCTTAATCGCCGCCGCGTAAGGTCGAACCTGCTTGTAGGTGAGAAAACTCATGGGCGCAGCTTCGCCGGGACGATGGCAACCTACGCAATTCTTTTCCAGAATTGGCTGGACGTCCTGGTAGAAAGTAGGTTTGGGTGCAGCAAATGCCAGGCTGGCAGCACTCACCATCAAAATCGTACGAACAAACATAAATAACAATCTCCCCTCTTTTACTTTACGGGAAGCCGACTTGGAAGGTTCAGCGAAAAGAATGAAAGAATGGTTAGGAAAAATTTATCTCAAGCTTCCCGATTCTGGCCCGATGTGTATAGTGACGAGAGATAGCCTATGCGCGTAAACGATCCAAACCTCAATCCGGCCGCTTTGAACTCGACGTCGGCGAATGGGGCAGCTTCCACCGGAAAGACTGCTCAACTCGATCCGGTCCGGATTCAGTCCTCCAATTCTTCGGTCAACCAGACGGGGGAACGCGGGGATGAGGTTCAGCTTTCCAGCTTATCGAGCAAAATCAATGAGTCGCAGTCTGGCAGCGTAGAGCGCGAAGCCTATCTCGAAAAACTTCGGCTGGAAGTAGCTTCCGGCCAATATGAAGCGGATCCCCAACAAACGGCTGCCGGCATCATCAAGGACGCCTTACTGAAGTCTGAGTAGGATTCGCTATGACTGGCTCTCCACCCGAATCTGCCGAAAGCATCCTTTCCGGTTTGGCTTCGCTCCGAAAAGTGTTGCTCCATACCCCAGCGGCCCTCTCCATCGATTCCGTCGGCCACACGCTCAATCAGTTAAAGGTCGATTTGGCATCCTTGACGGCTGACCCCGCCCGCGCCACGGCGGCGCAACTCCGTGAAATTCAAACACTTTCAACCAGTGTCCAGGCCCTCTATCGATCTGCCGCCACTTTTTTTCTCGCCCTGAACCCTGCCCCCACCTATTCCACTTCCGGCGAATGGACCGAACCCAGCTCAACCAGCGCCCGCGTGAGAGTAGAGGCCTAAGCCCATGGGCAACCTCTTTGGCTCCCTGCTCGCATCAAGCGGTGCCATGCGTGCCTTTGAAAAAGGCCTTTCCACCGTCCAGAACAACGTGGTCAATGCCAACACGCCCGGCTACGTAAAGCAGCGTCAGATTTTTGAGGCACAGCGCTTTGAGCCGGACCGCAACATCATGGGTGGCGTCGCTGCCCGGGGCTTGTACGATTACCGCGATGCCTATTCGGAGCG
Organism: uncultured Bryobacter sp.; assembly: GCA_964510335.1. GTDB lineage: Bacteria > Acidobacteriota > Terriglobia > Bryobacterales > Bryobacteraceae > Bryobacter. The sequence continues at coordinate 27,152 of CAZECF010000031.1, forward strand.
CAATGTACAGACTCGCTCGAGCCAAGCCTCCTTCGAACAACAAAAGCAAAGCAGCCTGACTTCAATCGAGGCTCTCTACCCGATAACGGAAGGCGCCGGAATTCCCGGTGCCATGAACAATTTCTTCAATTCCTTCTCGCAACTTACCGTTGCGCCGAATGATGCCTCCAGCCGCCAGGTGGCCATTGACCGCGCAGCCGACGTGAGCTTCAACTTCCGCCGCACGGCGAATCTGCTGCTTGAAGAACGGGGCAATACCCAGGTGTCGTTGCGCTCGAGCATCGACCGCATCAATGAAATCGCCGGCCGCATCCGCGACCTGAATGCCAACCGCCGCGGCGACTCGCAATCCGGCTCGGATCCGGGTAGTGAAGCCAAGCTCTACGCGGCGCTTGAAGAACTCTCTGATCTGGTCGATTTTCAGGCCATCCGCGCTCAGGATGGCAGCGTCAGCGTTTATCTTGGTGGCCAGTCGCTGCTCGTCATTGGGGACCGCCAATACAGCCTTAGCACCGACGTCGTCAACAACCAGGCCCGGGTTCTCGATTCCGATGGGCGCGAAATCACCCAGGAGATCAGCGGTGGCCGGCTCTCCGGTCTGGTTGATGTCTACAACGACAAGATCCCCGGCTATCTTGAAGACCTCAACACTCTCGCCTTCAACTTCGCCGACACCCTCAATGCCACCTTGGCTCAAGGTGTCGACCAGACTGGCAATCCCCCGCTTCAAGACCTCTTTACTTACGACCCTGCACTCGGCGCCGCCTTTACCATCAACGTCAATAACATCTCTCCTGGCCAATTGGCGCTCTCGGCTCCCAGCGAGCCCGGCGGCAATGCCAATGCCATCGCCATCACGCAACTGGCCAAGCAACCAGTGATCGACAACCAGAGCTTCCAGCAGTTCTACGGAATCGCGGCCGGCCGCATCGGCCGCGATCTTCTCACGGCGCGCTCAAACGCCAGTGTCCAGACCGACCTGCTCACCCAGTCCCGCCAGCTTCGCTCTGACCTGCAAAACGTCTCGCTCGACGAAGAAGCCGCTCAACTCATCCAGTTCCAGCGTTCCTACCAGGCCACCGCTCAACTCTTCCGCACTATCAACGAAATGACCGATACGATCATCAACGTCCTGCTCCGCTGACCGAAAGGATTGCCAACTCCATGATCAATACTCTCCGCGCCTCCGACGCCACCTTCCTGCGAACAATCGAAAAGATTCAGGAGCGCTCGGAGCGCGCCCAGCGCGAAATTGCCAGCGGCCGCCGCATTTTTGCTGCCTCGGACGAGCCCGACGGCGTCGGCGCGCTCCTCAGCACCCGCGCCGAGCTGGAATCGAACGATCAGTTGCGCAATAACCTCGGCCGCAGCAAAGCCGAAGTCGATGCCGCCGAAAACGGCCTTCAGCAAGCCATCAAGGTGCTTGAGCGCGCTCGCACCCTCGCTGCCCAAGGCCAGAACGGCTTCAACATCGAATCCACCTGGACTGCACTCTCGCTCGAAGCGGGAGACCTGCTCCAGCAAATGCTCAATGTTTCAAATCTTGCCATTGAGGGACGCTTCATCTTTTCCGGCAACAACGATTCTGTCCAGCCCTTCGATTACGACCCCACTCTCGCCATGGCTACTGCTTATGCTGGCAGCGCCGCCACCCGCCAGAGTCTCTTCCCCGGTGGCAATCCCTTTGATGTCGCTCGCGCCGGCGAGACCATCTTCGACAATCAGGGGGTCGACGAATCCGGCTCGCCCAAAAGCGCATTCGCCGCCCTGCGAGACTTGCGCGATGCTCTCGCTTCCCAGGATGAAGAGGCGCTGCGCTCGGCCATGCAATCGATTGAGGCCAGTTCCAAAAACATCTCAAACGAACTCAGCTTCTATGGAGCCGCCCAGCGTCGGGTCGACGAAGCCGCTGCCGCTGCCGAATCTACTTCCCTGCGCCTTCGCACCCAACTCGGTCGCCTGGAAGACGCCGACCTGACCGAGGCCATCATGGAAGGCCAGCAATCCCAATTCCAGCTCGAAACGGCTTTCCGCGTTCGCGCTCAGCTCCCGCGGCAAAGCCTCTTCGACTATCTCGGCTAGACGGAGCGAATTTCAACTTTCGCGTCGCCGCAACTCCAGACCGCTAACTTGCTGTCGACTGACAGGCCAACCATCGCAGTGGATCGCTGAATCTTCTCTTCCCACAGCTTGCGTCCAGTTGCCAAATCCCACAACCGCAAGCCAACCGGTAACCGGAAGCCATCCTTGTTCATCCCGGATGACAGTGCCCGGCCGCCGTCTCCTGACAGTGCAATTCCCGACACCAACTCGGTGCCTGTATCAATTACCCGCTCTACCTTCCAGCCCTGCGTATTCCAGACGGTCAGTTTGCGGTCCGCACCACCCACCACCAATCGCCTGCCATCAGCCGAAAACTTCCCCGCAAATAGCGTCAGCGGAAACTCTTCAAACTTTCGCACCAGCTCCCCACTGGCACTCTGCCAAAGCCTCAGATCCGTATCAGAATTGCTACTGAAGAGCCGCGACCCATCTGGCGAAAAAATCAGCACCGACGCATCCCCATCTCCGCCAGCCGTTGTCCATTTTTGACGTCCCGATGCGATGTCCCAGCCTCGCACTGTCTTGTCTTCCGCATTGCTGGCAAGCGTTTTGCCGTCTGGCGAAATCCCCAGCCGCCGCAAGCGTTCCCCATGCCCGGCCAGTGTCTGCACCACCGCACCGCGCCCCAACTCCCGCACTACGATCTTCTGATCTCCCCTTGCACTCGCGAGTAGCTTCCCATCGGGCGAGATTGCCCAAAGCCTTTCCTTTGGCCCCGTCGGCACCGTTCGGATCAATTTGAGGCTAGCCGGGTCCCAAACCCGAGCTTGCGCGTCCGCACAAACCGTCAGCAGCTCAGCTCCCAAGTGCAGCGCGGCAACCGGCGCAACAGCATTCAGCAACGGCATTACAGCTTCTCCAAACAAAGATCAAAGCGCACCACGGCCCGGGCCACCTTGTTTTCATCGACGATCGTCACCGGCCGGATCAACTCTGCGTTCCGCACCAGCGGGTCCTTGTTGAAGTTCTTTTTCGGGTCGCCCTCAAAGACCGGGTCCGTGGCAAAGTACAACTGCGTCACTAGCGATTTATGGCCCGGCGCGTGGATGTAGTAGTGAATGTGTTGCGCCACCCGGTCCGGGTAATGCCCCGGCATCACGCTGTCAAACCGGTAGTCGGCCTTCTCGCCTAACAGGATCTTCGCCCGGTAGCGGGCCCCCTCAAGGTCATAAATCCCCAGCTCATCGGCCTGCCACACTTCAATCGTCACCCCTTCCACTTTTTCGCCCTTCGTATTGGTGACACGTCCCCCCACCTCCAGGCCAAAACCCTTCCCCCCGGCCGGGATCATCGGCCCTCCGGCCGGAATCCCTTTGCGGTAAAAAGGACCCATTTCATTGCGTGGCGTTGCGCCCGCGGTCTCCGCCCCCAACACTTCCACAGCTCCGATGGACGCAAATGCGCCCAGCAGTGCACCCTTTTCAACGCAGCGCTCAAAAAGCACCCGGCGGCTCAGTTTCATGCGGGAACTTTATTCGTAAACGCGCCTGAAGTCAAGGGGTTAGAATCGAAGCATGCGCATCCCTGCGATCCTCTTGATTCCCTTGATTCTTTGCGCTGCCAACAAGAACCCCGAACGTCTCAAGGAGGCCACCACGGTCTTCACTGAGGTTATGGCCACCCCCGATAAAGCAATCCCGCGCGAGCTCCTCCAAAAGGCGCACTGTATTGCGGTCGTACCCGGTTTCAAGAAAGGCGCCTTCATCGTCGGGGCCAGCTACGGAAAGGGCTACCTCAGTTGCCGCGGGGGCGGGAAAGCGGGCTGGAGCGCTCCCGCAACCATCCGCATTGAAGGCGGCAGTGTCGGCTTCCAGATCGGCGGCACCGAAACCGACCTCATCCTGCTTGTCATGAATACACGCGGAGCCGATTCCCTCATGCAAAGCAAGTTCACCTTGGGCGGCGCAATTCAAGCCGCCGCCGGTCCCGTCGGCCGCACTTCTACTGCCGAAACCGACGCCGCCATGCGCGCTGAAATCCTTTCTTACTCCCGAGCTCGCGGCCTCTTTGCTGGCATCTCGCTGCAGGGCGCAACTCTCCGTGCTGACCTCGATTCGAACGAGGCCCTCTACAAACGCAAGCTCACCACCGCCGAAATTGTCCGCGAACGCAAAGTGCGGGCCACTCCCGCCGGCGCCAGATTTGTCTCCACCATTACCCGCTACTCCCCGAAGGAATTGAAGTAAAGCAATGCTGTTGTTGCCCTTGCTTGCACTCGCCGCCTTTTCGCCATCAGACCTCGTACCTGCCCGCTGGCCGAGCGCGGACCCGGCCACCCTCGAAATCCTCAATCAGTCCCCGGTGAATTGCCTGCTTGTGGCCGAGGACCAATGGTCAAACGAATTTCTCCAGGCAGCCCACACCCGCAAGCTCACCGTCCTCGGCGTGCTCGCCCCCGGCGCACCCGCCTTGCCGCGAGCCAAACGGGCGATCGACCTCGGCCTGGATGGAGCGGTGCTCGAAGGCAATTTCCCGCCCGAAGAAGCCAGGACTGTCCGCGACGCCCTCGAAAAGGCGAACAAGATCACGGTCGAACTCGGGCTGCGGGGCCGCATCCCCCTCGGTGACGACGCCCCGCCCATCATCGGTACCTTCCAGGGGGTCTGGGCCGGGATCAATCCGCACGACGAGGGCGAAGCTCACGCAGCTCCGTCCGGTGCGCCGTGGATCGACACCAACGCCGGCTTTCTCCGCTTCGTGCGCGCGGCAACGCCTCGCACCTTCTGGCTCAGCGCTACCCCGCCGAAAGACGTTGTTGTTACGCTCCCCCGCTACCTGCAAATGATTGCCGACCCGGCCATGGCCGGTGCCCGCTGGATCTTCACTTTCGAGACGGAATTTTTTGCCCGCCTCCAGGCCCAGGACGCCAAAGCCCGCAAAGACTTCGTTCGCATCAATCAGGTCCTCAAGTTCTTTGAACAGAATCGCCACCTGCACCAACTGCCGCCCTTCGGGCAGCTTGCCGTAGTTTCTGACGTGCCCAATGGCGCACTCCTTTCCGGCTCCGTGCTCGACATGATCACCGTCAAGCACACGCCTGTCCGCCCCGTCCCCTTCAAACTGGTAGCCCCGCAATCCTTTGATCAGGCCAAGATGGCCGTCAATGTGGACCCACAATCCCTCAACCCCGGCCAGCAGCAGGTCCTCAAGGATTTCACCCGCTCCGGCGGCACCGTACTGACCGCGCCCCCCGGCTGGCGCATGCCCGAGCCGCGCGTGGATCAGATCACTACCGACGCCGAGGAGGTGAAGAAGCTCGACCAGATCTGGAAGGAAGTGAATGCCATGACCGGCCGTCGCAACCTTGGCGTCAGGCTCTTCAATGTTTCGAGCCTGCTCTCCAATATGCTCGGTCCAGCGGATGGCTCCCGCGTTGTGATCTATCTCGTCAATTACTCTGACTTTCCCGTCGACACCATCGCCGTTCATCTATTGGGCAATTATTCCAAGGCCACCGTCTATTGGCCGGAACGCGCCCCCAAATCGCTCATGACTTATGACAATGACGATGGCTCCGGCGTCGACATCGATGTTCTCGATTCCGCCGCCATCCTGATTGCAGAAAAATGATCTGAACTTACAATAGGGAGATGACCCGTCGCGACTTGCTTGCCCTTGGCGCTCTCCCGCTGCTGTCCCAGGAAAAATCTCTCCCTACGGCTCCGGTCTCGGTTCGCAAGTGCGAATCCTACAATGAAGACTTCCTCACCGTCTTCTCTCAAATGTTTGATCAACTCGGCGGCCTGCCGCGCCTGGTGCGCAATAAGACGGTCACCATCAAACTCAATCTCACCGGCTCGCCCGGCCTGCGCTTCCAGGGCAAAGCTCTCGGTTTAACTCACTACACGCACCCCAGGCACGTCCTCGCGATGACCACCCTGCTCGATCGCGCCGGTGCCCGCCGTATTCGTTTTGTTGAATCCGCCTGGGGCACTGCCGGTCCTTTGGCCGAATACATGCTCGATTCCGGCTGGCCCGTTCGCCAGCTTTCAACTGCCGCCAAACAGGTTGAGTTTCTCAATACCAACGCCCTCGGCGGCTTCGCCAAGCGCTATGTGCGGATGAAAGTGGCCCACGGCGGCTGGATCTTCCCCTCTTTCGAGTTCAATGAAATCTACGCCGAAACCGACGTCATGATGTCGATGGCCAAACTCAAGAATCACGACACTTGCGGCATCACTCTCGCGATCAAGAACATGTTCGGCTGCACCCCGGCATCGATCTATGGCAATGATTCCGGCGAGAACGATCCCAACGAAAGCCCGACTTCCGGCCGTGACCAGATCTGCCACGCGGGCAAACGCCAGCCCTCCAGAATTGCTCTGCCGGAACTCGACCCCAACTCCCCCCGCGACGCCTTCCATCGCATGCCCCGCATTTCAGTGGAAGTTGCCTCGGCCCGTCCCATCGATATCTCCTTCATCGACGGCATCGAGACCATGACCGGCGGCGAAGGCCCCTGGATCAACCCGAGCAAGGGTACTTTCCAGGGCACTGCTCATGCTCGCCCGGGCCTGCTCGTACTCGGCACCAATCCCGTAACGACCGACACTGTCGGCACCGCCTTGATGGGTTACAACCCGCGCGCCACCAAAGGCACGCCGCCTTTTCACAAGTGTGACAACATGCTGCTGCTAGCCGAAGCCGCCGGCTTGGGTACTGCTGATCTCAACAAGATCGAAGTCATTGGCGGCAAGATCGCCGATCTCAAATATCCATTCCCGATGAGTGCCTGATGCAGCGATTCCTCGATCAGTTCCTGTCTGTCTTCGCCAAGCTCACTCCGCTGGCGGCGCTGGATATTCTGATCGTCGCCTTTTTCATTTACATCTTCATCATCAACATCCGTGGCCGCCGCGCTGCTCAAATTGCCAGCGGCATGTTGATTCTGCTCTGCGCCTACATTGCCAGCGTCTGGCTCCACATGGAGCTATTGCGCACGCTGCTCGCTACGCTGGCGCCTTACTCCGCCTTCGCCATCATCGTGATGTTCCAGTCCGAGATCCGGCGCGTGCTCGCCCGCATTGGCCGCGCCCGCATCTTCACCTTCGGTGGCCGTCTCCAGCGCCGGGAAGCCGCTGATGAGGTACTGATGGCCATCAACTATCTTGCGCAGCATCGCATCGGCGCACTCATGGTGGTAGAGCGCGAGATTGGCCTCAAGACCTTTGTCGAAACCGGCGTCAATCTCGATGCCCGTCTATCGCGCGACTTGCTGCTCAGCATCTTCTACCCTGGCGGCGCACTGCACGATGGCGCGGCAATTCTTCAGGGTGACCGCATTGCTGCCGCATCCTGCTTCTTGCCGCTTTCGATGAATCCCGCCCGGCTCGGTCACCTCGGCACCCGCCACCGTGCGGCCATCGGGATTACGGAAGAGACCGACGCCCTCGCCATTGTTGTTTCCGAGGAAACCGGCAAGATCAGTATCTGTGCCTATGGCGAAATCCAGCATGGCGTCTCGATCGACTTTGTCGAGGAACAACTCACCAAGCATCTCAACCAGCCCTTAACTCCGCCCGCCGCAGACAACTCGCAAATGGAGATGCGACGCTGATGCGCTTCTTCACTGAAAACATCGCCGCCAAATTGCTCAGCATCCTCATCGCCTCGCTGCTGTGGGTGGCCATTGTCGATGAGCCGGAACTGATTGAAACCGTCACCGTCCCGGTGGAGTACCGCAATCTTGCCAGCGACCTCGATCTCTCCCCGGACGCGCCCAATCGCATCCAGTTGCAGGTGCGCGGTCCCCGCAGCCGGCTCAATGATGTCTCTCCCGACAAGACCAACATCGTTCTCGATTTGACCGGTATGAATCAGCCCTCAGCCCGTACCTTCACCATACAGGCCGATTCCATCAATCTTCCCCCCACGGTGACTCTTGTCCGCGCCATGCCTTCTCAACTCCGGGTGACCTTGGAACGCCGCGTCTTCAAGGATCTCCCGGTTGCCGTTTCTTATGAAGATCCCACGGCTGCGCGGCAAATTCTTTCTACTCAAATCGATCCCCCACTTGTCCGCATCGTCGGCCCGGAATCCCGCGTCGAGCGCATCACGGTTCTTTCTACCGAGCCCATCAGCCTCCTCGATTTCAGCGACTCCACTCGTATCCGTGTCAACGTTTTGCTCAATGATCCAGAGATTTCCGTAGTCGGTTCGCCCCTTGTAACCATAACGTTAACCAGAACCCCGCTACCCTAGAGGAATGGCAAGACAACTCTTCGGAACAGATGGCATTCGTGGCAAAGCGGGTGAGCCGCCGCTGGACGGGCCAACTTCCTATGCCCTCGGGGTTGCGCTCGGAGAGTGGGCGCGCGGCCGTTCGGACACCCCCAAAATTCTAATCGGTATGGACACGCGGGAATCTGGCCCCTGGCTTGCTGAAGCGGTTGCCGCCGGTCTGGTCGCCGCTAAAGTCGAACCCCATTTTGCCGGCCTCCTCACCACTCCTGGCGTGGCGTGGAATACCAAGAACGGCCCTTACGTGGCCGGCGTCATGATCTCCGCGTCCCACAATCCTTTTGAGGACAATGGCCTGAAGGTCTTTGATCATTCCGGCTTCAAGCTGCCCGACGAGCAGGAACTGCAGCTCGAAACCAGAATCCTCGCAGTACGCGAAAACGCTGTGGTCCCCCCTTGTCCCTTAACTCTTCACGAAGACCTCGCCGGTCGCTACCTGGATTTCCTCGCTGCCACTTTTTCACACTCCCTCAAGGGTCTCCGCATCGTTGCCGATTGCGCCAACGGTGCTGCTTCTTATCTTGCTCCCGCGCTTCTCAGCCGGCTTGGTGCCGAAGTGATCGCCATTGGCAATGTTCCCGATGGCCGCAACATCAATCTCGGTGTCGGTGCTCTCCACCTGGAGCATTTGCGCGAAGCCGTCCTCCAGCACCAGGCCGCTTTCGGAGTGGCTTTTGACGGGGATGCCGACCGTTCGCTCTACGTCTCTGCCTCGGGCAAACTCATCGATGGCGACGCGGTCCTCCTCATTTGCGCGCTGCGTATGCGGGAGCTGGGCAAGCTGCCCAACAATCGTGTCGTGGCCACAGTCATGTCCAATCTCGGTCTTGAGGTTGCGCTGCGACGCCACGGCATTACTCTTGACCGCACCGCCGTCGGCGACAAATACGTGCTCGAAGAAATGCTCAATACCAACTCAACAATTGGCGGCGAACAGTCCGGCCACGTCATCTTCTCTGAGTTCGCTACCACCGGCGACGGCATGCTCACTTCGTTACGCGTTCTGGATGCCATGCTGTCCAGTGGCCGCAGTCTCGACCAGCTTACAGAAGAGTTTACGGTCTTCCCCCAACTCCTCGTCAACGTCCGTATCGCCGAGCGAACCCCTCTCGAGAATCTGCCTGAAGTACAGCAGGCCATCGGCGAATGTGAACGGGAATTCCACGGCAACGGCCGCGTGCTCGTGCGCTTCTCCGGCACCGAACCCCTGGCCCGCGTCATGGTGGAAGGTGACGATCTCGCCAAGGTAAATCACCACGCTCATCGCATTGCAGACACGCTCCGGGCCGCGATCGGCATAAAATAGAGACCAATGCGCAATATTCTGCTTTTCTCGCTACTCGCCGCTACTCTGGCGGCCCAAAATGTGAAACCCGCCAAACTCGGCGGTGAAGATTGGGTCCAACTCTTCAATGGCAAGGACCTCACCGGTTGGGTCGAAGTCGGCAAAGAAAAGTGGACCGTTGAGAATGGTGAGATCAAGGGCGAAGCTGTCTCCAAGGCTTACGGCTACCTGCAGACCGACAAGGATTACAAAGACTTTCACCTCTCGATCAAGTTCAAGTGCGTTGGCAACGGCAATTCCGGTGTCTTCTTCCACACGGCTTTCAAGCCTGGCACTCCCGATATCACCCGCGGCCTCCAATTCGAAGTGGACTGTCGCATCGGCCAGCACACCGGCGGCATCTATGGCGATGGCCGTGGCTGGATCGTTTGGCCGGCACCCGAAAACGAGCTCAACGTCCGCAAGGATGACTGGAACGAATACACCCTCATGGTTGTAGGCAATCGTTACGTCTCACGCCTGAACGGCATCACCATGGTCGACTTTACCGACCCCAGCCCCAAGTCTTTCGACGGCCCTATTGCCCTCCAGCTCCACTCCGGCGGGGAAGGCAACATGCGCTTCAAGGACATCTGGATTCGCGACCTGTCCAAGCGCTAATTCCCCTTCAGGTGGGCATCAAACCAGTCCGCCACCATCACGACGTCTTGAAAAATGGTCAACCAGCCATGCCCCTTGCCGGGCAGCACCACCAGTTTGTTCGGCACGCCGGCTTGCTTGAGACGCTCAATATAGATCTGTGATTGCTGTAGCGGCACGGTCTTGTCGGCGTCGCCATGCACCAGCAATACCGGTGGCGTCTTCCCGTTGATCTGCCACGCCGGAGACAGTTCCTTTGCCAACTCCTCCGTTCCCGCTTTGGGTCCAAAGATCGGCTTGTATGCCGCCAGCGGACCCACTCCCGTACCGTTAACCCCTTCACCACCCCAATTCAGGAAGTCCGTTGGGGGGAAGAAGCAGGCTACCGCTTTGGCGCTTTCCGCATTCAGCAGCGCCAGGTGGCAACCCGCACTAAAGCCTGACAAACCCAACCGCTCCGGGTCTACCTTCCACCGCCCCGCTTCCTGCCGGATGTACTTCATCGCCAACCGCGAATCCTCCACAATCTCCCCGATCAAAAACCGAGGTTGGGAACTGGCCAACACCGCAAAGACCGTGTAGCCGCGCTCCAGCATCTTCGTGAAGGCGTTCGGCAAAATGTCCTGCTTGCGGGACCGCCACGTCGCGCTCACCATGAAGACGGCTCCCAGTCCGTTCGGCGTCTTCGGCTCAAACACATCCATCGTCAACGACATGCCAAATTTACGGCCGTACACGATATCTTCGGTCCTTGTAACCTCCTGCGCCTCCGCCAAACCGAAAGCAAGTAAACACAAAACGGCAAGCTTCATATACGCTAATTATGGCAATTGACTATGCACGCTCTACTCCTCTCCGCAGCCCTCATGGCTCAAACCTTCCAACCCACCTGGGATTCTGTTGACAAGCGCCAAAACCCAGCCTGGTTTGCCGACGCCAAGTTTGGCATCTTCATTCACTGGGGTGTCTATTCTGTGCCTTCCTATGCCCCTATTGTTCCCGGCAAGCTGGCCTACGCCGAATGGTACTGGAACGCCATGGAGAATGGTCGCAAGGGCAGCACCAAGCCAATCGAGGCCGGCACCTGGGCTTATCACAAACAGCAATACGGCGACGACTTTCACTACCAGAACTTCGCCTCCCAGTTCCGCGCCGAGCTCTTTAAGCCCGATCAATGGGCCGATGTCTTTGCCCGTTCCGGTGCCAAATATGTCGTGCTCACTTCCAAGCACCACGAGGGCTTTACCCTCTGGCCCAACGCCCACGCTTCTGCCTCCTGGGGCCGCCCCTGGAATGCTGTCGAAACCGGTCCCCGTCGCGACGTGCTCGGCGACTTGACCACTGCCGTCCGTGACAAGGGCCTCAAGATGGGCTACTACTATTCGCTCTACGAATGGTTCAACCCGCTCTGGCTTCACGACAAACCCAAGTTCATCAAAGACCACCTCTTCCCGCAATTCAAAGACCTGGTCACCAAATACAAGCCCGCACTCATCTTCAGCGATGGCGAGTGGGATCTCCCGTCTGAGGAATGGAAAAGCCCCGAGCTTCTCGCCTGGCTCTTCAACGAGTCACCCGTCAAGGATGACGTCGTCATCAACGACCGCTGGGGCAAAGAAACCCGTCACAAGCATGGCGGCTACTACACCACCGAATACACAGCAGGCATGAGCGATGCCGGACACGATTGGGAAGAGAGTCGCGGCATGGGCGCCTCTTATGGCTACAACCGGGCCGAGCGGATCGCCAACTACAACTCCTCCCGCTCCCTGCTCATCATGCTCGCCGACATCGTTTCCCGTGGCGGCAACTTCCTGCTCGACATCGGCCCCGACGGCGACGGTACCATTCCTGTTGTTATGGAGCAACGCCTGCTCGACATCGGGTCCTGGCTCAATATCAACGGCGAAGCCATTTACGGCACGCGCCCCTTCAAGATGCAGAAGCAGTGGTCCGCGGGGGAACAACCCAAAGTGGACTACAACCAGCGCTTTGAATCCGATTACGATGTCACGGCGCTCGCTTCCAAGCCCGCTCCTGGCAAAGCCTCGATTGAAGCCTTCTTCACCAGCAAAGGCAACACGGTTTATGCCATCCTGCCTCGCTGGCCCGGCAAGCGCTTCACCCTCAAAGGCATCATTCCCAAATCAGTGGAGCTTCTCGGTGCCTCTGGCCCCCTCCGCTTCCGCCGCGCCGCTGGCGTGGTCAATATTGACCTCCCGGACCTTCCGGAAGATCTACTTTCTCAATCACTCTGGACCATCAAGATCACCCAATGAACCGCCGCCACTTTCTTTCCGCGCTTCCTGCTGCCGCTCTGGCCCAGCGCCCCCAGCGCCCCAACGTGGTCTTCCTGTCTGTCGATGATCTCAACGACTGGGTTGGCTGCCTCGGTGGCTACCCAGGTGTCCAGACTCCCAACATCGACCGCCTGGCCCGCCGTGGAGTTCTCTTCACCGACGCCCACTGCGCCGCGCCACTTTGCAACCCGTCGCGCACCGCCATTCTCACGGGCCTCCGTCCGTCCACTACGGGCATTTACAACAACGATCAGTACCTGCGCCCCCATCACCCCGACATCGTCACCTTGCCGGTGCATTTCCGCAAGAATGGCTATCATGTGGCCGGCGCGGGCAAGATCTTCCATCACACGGCCGGCAACAATCCGCCCGACCAGTGGGATGAATTCCAACTCCAGCAATTTGATGACCCCTGGTACCGCCGCGCTGATTGGTATCCCTGGAACAAGCGCATCCCCGCACCCAAAGGCCATCCCTTCAATGGACTTGAAAACTTCCCTGGCGAATTCGATTGGGGCGTGATCCCCACTCCGGAATCCGAATACGGCGATCAGCACGCTGTCCGTTTTGCCAAAGATTTCCTCGCCCGCCAGCACACCAAGCCTTTCTTCCTGGCCACCGGCTTGTGGCATCCTCACATTCCGCTTTACGCTCCGCAGCGCTTCTTTGACCTCTACCCGGAAGCCAAAGTCCATGTCCCTGAAACACGCGACGACGACTTGGCCGACCTGCCACCCCTCGCTCAACAACTGGCCGCCTTCCGCCGCCCTGAATTTGAGCGCATCAAGTCCACCGGCAAATGGAAAGACTTTGTCCGCGCCTATCTCGCCTGCATTTCTTTCGCCGATTCCCTCGTCGGCGATGTAATGAACGCCCTCGACCAAAGCGCCTACGCCGCTAACACCATGCTGGTCTTCTGGTCCGACAATGGCTGGCATCTGGGTGAGAAAGAGCACGTCCACAAGTCCACCCTCTGGCAACGCTCTACCCATGTGCCGCTGATCTTTTCAGGCCCCGGGCTCAAATCCAAAGGCGTCACACGGCAACAACCCGTAAGCCTGCTCGATCTGTATCCCACGCTCATTGACATCTGCGGGATTGCCCCCAATCCGCGTCTCGACGGCAAGAGCCTGCAACCTTTGCTCACCAATCCCAAAGCTCCTCGCGACCCCGCTGTTTCCACCCACCTTCCCGGCACGCACTCCGTCATCGATCCCCGTTGGCGCTACGTTGTCTATGCCGATGGCACAGAGGAACTCTACGACCGCCGCGCCGATCGGCACGAGTTCACCAATCTGGCTGCCAACTCGAAACTCACTTCTGTCAAGCAACGCCTGGCGAAGTTCACGCCGCCCACCAGCGCCGCGCCCGTACCGCAAAACAGCGAATACGATTTCGATTTCGCCACCCATACCTACAAACGAAAGGCCAAATAAGCAATGAAACTCATCGCCCTCTTTCTCCCCGTGTTACTCAGTGCTGCTGACCCCAAACAAGCCCTCACCTTTCACGCCAATTTCGACAGTGGCCTCAATGCCACCGTTGCCAGGGGCGACGGCAAACTCTATTTCGCTCACGGCTACAAGGACCTGGCCGCCGCCACCCCCGGCCTTGGCATTGCTCCGGTAACCCATGAAAATGGTGCCTTACGATTCAACGCCAAACACACCACGGCCCTCTTCTTCTATGCCGACAAGAACGTGTCTCCCACCACCGGAACCTTTACCTTCAAACTCAAGCTCGACCCCAACTCCGACCTTCCTCCCGACTGGGTAGATCCGATTCAACTCACTGACAAGGCCTACAACGATTCAGCCCTGTGGGTCGATTTCACCAAAGATGACAAGCCCCGCCAATTCCGCCTCGGTGTCTTCGGCAATCTGAAAGCATGGAACCCCAACAACACCCCGAACGACAAGAATCCGGCCTTTAACAATCGTCTTATTGTCGTCAAGCAGCCGCCCTTCACCAAGGACAAATGGATTCGCGTCGCCATCACCTACGATGGCTTGGGTTCAGGGAAGGGAAGCGCCAGCCTCTATGTCGATGGCAAGCTGCAAGGCAGGAACGGAACACCCATCACGGAGTCCTTTACCTGGGAAGCGGGCAAGGCCACCATCCGCCTCGGCGTAAACTACATCGGTTGGATGGACGACCTTGCCGCTTACAATCGCGTTCTCACCGCGGAAGAAATCGCGGCCCTGAAATAGCCGCCTAGGAGTGCCGCGCGCACACTTCGCGCAGTTTCTTGAAGAGCGCCGGCGTCGCCTCGAGTGCCGGCGCTTTTTCTTCATACTCGAGCGCCAGATAGCCGCGATAATTGTTCGCCACCAACATCTTCGCTACACGGTCCCAATCCGACGGCGCGGGCCCATTCTCATCGCGGACCATCGCCTTCACCTGAACGTTCACCGCGTGCGGGGCAATCATTTCAATCTGCTCATAGATCTTGGTTTTGAAATTCGCCGTGTCCAGATTGATTCCCACCCAGGGGCTCTTCACCTGCTTCACAATTTTCACGATCGTCTCGGCCCGATCCGTCACGCCACCGTGATTTTCAAGACCCAGCACAATCCCGTGCTGCCCGGCATAATAACCAGCCGGCTCCAGCATCTCAGCCACCCAGTTGGCTGCTTCCGCCTCTGTGCTCTTTTCCGGAATCCGGCCCCCGAAAACGCGGATGTGCCCCGCACCCAGCTTCGAAGCCACTTCAATCCACTTCTTCAAATCCGCCAGCGCGGCATCCCGCTCCGGTCCCGCGGGTTTGGTCAACTCCGTCCGCACCGAGATCGAATAGATCTCGATTCCAGCCTGATAAGCCGCCCGCTTCAGCGGCATCAAAAAGCTGTTCTCCGTGTGCGGAAACCAGTAGACGGTCATGTCCACGCCGTCCAGGTCATGCTCGGCTGCGATGCGGATCAGGTCTTCATACTTCAGCTTGCCGCTCTTCAAATCCTCGCGGAAGGAATACGCGCACAGCGCGGGCCGCAGGCGGGGCTTCAAGGCGGCCCCAATCGCCAGAGGCGCGGCAGCCAAACTCAACAGGGTGCTTCGACGTGTCATGCTCCCTACGATATACGATTTCTTAGCGTTCAAACTGAAGGACGGTTTCGCCTTCTGCCGTTCTCAAATCGAGCCGGTTTCCCTCCGGCTTCCAGTACAGCCGGCCTTGTAGGATCGCCAGATAATCGTTCTCCAGTTGCTGGGAAGTTTCCGACAAGCAGGCCATTCGCGTTGCCGCCAGCGCACCGATGTCGATGAACTCGGCATTGCGCGTCACGCTGCCCCCAAAACGATTGCAGCCGCCAGAGCCCGAAACCCGTCCCCCATCGATAAACTCAAGCGTCGCGGGCCGCTGCAGTTTTGGCACTCCCTTGCCACGGATCTGAATCAGCGTCCATCGACCGCTCAGAAAATCGATCTCCGTTTCTTCACACCCCTTCAAATTCACGCTGCCCGCCTCCACCAGGAGTTCCTTACCCCGAACCTGCACCGTCGTATAACCATCACTGAATCTGCCCCCGGCCCCGCCCGTCACAGGCGGCAAGGTTAGCCGCGGCTTGCCCACTACCTGAAATACGATTCCGCTGGTACTCCGACGGACTTCCACCCTCTCTCCCCCGTCACACGTATACTTTGAAATCTGCCCCATTGCCGCCAAGGCTCCGAAGCAGATCATCAGCGTGATTCTGCTCATCCTAAATCAACTTTCTCAGACGAAAGGTCTGCCGTGCATTGTTCCTCAATGCAACAGACGCACCTGACCCGGACCTCGTTGCGGCCTCCCGCTCCCGTGTCAGCTCCAACTCGTCACCCACCAGCCGTCCGGTGAAGCGAATCCGCGTCTCGTGGATCTCGTTGCCAGCCTGCTCCTGACGAATCATCACAAACATGACCAGCTCACCAGCCACGGTTCCCTTCACGATCGGCGTGCTCTCAAAGTCCCCGTATTGCTTGCCGCCCAGTACTGCACCCTTTTGTGTGAGCTGAAACGCAACGTCCTCGATCGTGCCCCGGTTGCCCGGTAGCTGCCCGATCCAGGTGCCGGTCAGATCCGCGCCCAGAACGCTTGCCGCAACCAACCCGAGCAGCAGTCTCATGTATGCATCAATCCTTTGAGCGGCCCTGTGCTATCCGCAAAGCGCTCCACCGGGGCTCCGAAGGCATCGAGCATCGACACGTACAAATTCGCCAGCGGGCTGTCTTCCGTGTAAACCAGGTGCTGGCCTCCAATCACGCGCCCACCCCCACCACCGCCCAGCACGAGTGGAAGATTATGGGGCCAATGCCGGTCGCCATCCTGCAAGGCCGAACCAAACAACACCATGGAGTTGTCAAGTACGGTCTGATCCCCCTCCTGCATCGATCCAAGCTTCTGCAGCAGATAGGCATATTGCGCCACATGCCAGCGGCTGATCAGGTGATACTGTGCCAACTTCTCGGGGTCTTTCCCGTGGTGCGAAACATCATGATGCCCCGCGCTCACGCCCTCGAGCCACCGGAAGCTTACATTGCTAACGGCATTGCCGAACATGAAGGTTGCGACTCGCGTCGTATCCGTCTGGAAGGCCACCGCGATCATGTCCAGCATCAGCTTCACGTGCTCGGCATGATCTCCAGGTCGCTCCGGCGGGGCCTGCCTGGCATCCATGGCCGCCCGTGGCTTCCACTGCCGCGCACCCGCTCCCGTGCTCCGCTCCACTCTTTCCTCAAGCGACCGCATCACCGTCATATATTCGTCCAGCCGGTGCTTGTCTTCGCTGCTGATCTTCGTCCGCAAACGCTTGGCATCCGCCTGCACGCGATCCAGCAGCAGCTTGTCCATGGCTGCCGAATCGGCTCCACTGCCGCTCGCGGCCCGGTAGAGCCGCTCATAAACCGCCCTCGGATTCAACTCTCTTGCCAGCGGCGTTGTCGGCGAACTCCACGCAATGTGCGATCCATAAATCCGCGTATACCCCACCACCGCATCTACGCCAATGGCCACCGGAGTAACGCCCAGTTCCAGCGACGGCAGTGGTGTTTCCGTCGCCACTCGCTTCGCCGCTACCTGATCCATCGATACGCCGTTGGCGATATCGGCGCCCGGCGTCTTCTTGATCGTGCGGCAAGTGAGGATCGCCGCTTCCTTTACATAGTGGCCATCGCCGCCCCGTGACGCTTCATTCCACAGATTCGTCATCACCACGATCCGCTTCTTCAGGTCCGCCAGCGGCTCCATCGTCGGTGCCAATTCAAAATCCGTGCCCGTACCCTTGGGTGTCCACATGGCTGGATTCACACCATTCGGCATGTACAGCATCGCCATGCGCTGGGGCGCTTTCTCTTTGCCGCCGGTACCCGCCAGGGCCTCGAGCCACGGCAACCCGAGCGCGACTCCCGCGCCTTGCAATACTGTTCTGCGTTTCATGGCTTTTTTAGCTCGGGCTCCCCGCGAAACGGGGTGCTCAATACGATCTCCTCAATCAATGTAGCCGCGTTGTAATCATTCTTTCGCACTTCTTCGAGGATTGCATCCACCACGCAACTATCCTGCAGAGTCAGGCCCCGGCCCAGCGCATATCCCAACAGTTTCGTTGTGATGTTGCGCACAAACAATTCCTTCCGCTCCATCAGAACCGTGCGGAGTCCTTCCGGCCCGGCAAACTTCTTGCCGTCGTTCATTTCCGCGCTGTTGTCCACCGGCTTGCCGCCGTCTTCCTCGCGCCAGCGGCCCATCGGGTCGTAATTTTCGAGGGCAAAGCCCATTGGGTCAATCCGGTTATGACAACCCGCACAAGTCGGGTTGGCACGATGCTGTGCCAGCCGCTCCCGCACCGTCTGCGGCGCTGCTCCCGGTTTCAGCTCTTCCAATGGCGGAACATTTGGCGGGGGCGGCGGCGGTGGTGTCCCCAGAATCGCATCCAGAATGAAAGCCCCCCGCAGCACCGGGCTGGTTCGGTATGGATACGAAGATACGGCCAGCACGGCCGGCATTCCCAGAATTCCTCCCCGATTGCTTCCTTCAGGCAGGTCTACCCATTGGGGTTGCTTCCGCCGCCCCGGGTCCAGCGCCAGCTTGATGCCCATATGCTTTTCCAGGTTCGACGTCCCGATCGTCGACTTCGAATCCAGCAGGTTCAAGATGCTTACCTTTCGCCGCAACACGTCCCGGAAAAAATAGACCGGCTGCAGGCGAATATCGCCGAGCAATTCCTCAATGTCCGTCCCCGGTGGCAATGTCTTGGTGTCCGGCATTTTGTCGCCGGTCAGGTCCCGCGTATGCAGCCACTGTTCGATGAATCTTTGCGCCAGATTCTCAGCACGATCATTGCGCAGCATCCGGTCCACCAGCGCCCGCAGCACTTCCGGCTGATTCAGCTTCTTCTGCGCCGCCAGGTCAAAGAGCAATTCGTCCGGCATGCTGCCCCACAGAAAGTAGGACAAGCGCGAAGCCAGCGCATACTCGCCCGTCTCCATCCGGAAAAGAAAATGAGGGCTCACCAGCACCGTTCGCAGCATAAAGAAAACCGCCGGCTCCCACTCTTCTCCCTTGCTCCGTGCCGCTTTGAACAAGCTGACATACTGCGCCACTTCCTCTTCCGTTGCCGGCCTCCGGAAGGCCTTTGGCAGAAAGGCTGCCGCAATCTTCCGCGCCGCCATCTCTTCACTCACACCCGGCCCGGGGCGTGCCACCAGCAATCGCTTTCGGCTCTTGAACTCCTTGGCGGCAAAGTCCAGCGCCAGCTTGGCCGTATCCAGATATTTCTCGGAATGCAATGGCGACAGAAACAGTGTTTCCGCAGCGTTATCAAAGCCCTCGCCTCCCGCTCCGTCCACCGGCAGACTGCTGCCAATATCAAGGTGAATATCCAGCAGATCCTGTACCGTTGCCGTGTATTCGTCCCGGTTCAATCGTCGCAGCGGCCTGGGTCCAACCACAATGCCAGCCGAGCAAGCCTCACGTTTCAGCTCTGCATCCACCCACTTCGTGAATGTTTCCCGCGCATCGAGCGACGGCGCCGGCGATCCCTTCGGCGGCATCTCGTGATTCTCGACCCGCGCCTTCAACCGCACCCAGGCCCACGGCTCTTTCCCGAATGAGTCAGGGGTGCTTACCTTGTCCGTAGCAAAGCCCCCGATGGCCTTACCCGTATGACAAGCCCCACAATATTGCTTCAGGAAGCTTTGCGATTCCTCAAATTTGAGTGGCGCTCCGGCAACGCTCCAGGCAATGGTTAAAAATAGGAAACCTGACTTCACTGCGCACCATTATATGGATCTCCTGCTGCGCTGCAAAGCAAAGAGGCTCAACCCAATTGCCGTCAGGCCCCAAGCCCCCGGCTCTGGAATCTCTCCCGCCGGATTGACATCAACCGAGTCCTGTGGAATCGTCAGCAAAATCCCCCTTCCCGGAGCCACATTCGTTGGCCGGATTTGCAAAGCGAGCGAAAACGGACCCGTAGGCCCTGCGAGCTGAAAGCTTCCCGCTCCCGTAATTTGGTCGCCAAAATAGCCGTTTCCGGTCGCGATCTCAATCACGCTGCCCTCGCCAAGCAAAATCGTGTTCGACGTCCCGTCCTGGATCTGTCCAAGTGTTGTTGAACCCAGCACCATCACCAACCGGTAAATAAAATCGCGCGGATCGGTCAGGTTGGTTTCGCCGAACAGAATCGTGTTAGAGGTTCCATCCTGGATGCCCCCCAATTCCACCGGCCGCTCGCGGCGGGGCCGGAGTGTCTCAGCAAACAGAACGGTATTGGAACTCCCATCGCCCAGGCACTGCCCGGAGGTCTCGCCAAGGAGAATCGTGTTCGAAGTCCCGTCCTGAATCTCGCATGGACCTGATGGATTCGTCGGATCGAAAGTCTCGCCAAAGAAGATTGTGTTCGAAGTCCCGTCCTGAATATCCTGAATATTCTGCGGCGCGATGTACTCATCCACCCGGAAAGACCATTCCACCGGCACTGGTGTCGGCAGTATAAACCCACCCCCTGTTTGCGACAGTGTCCCGGCAGCCACTACGCTGAGCTCGCAATTCAAGCAATCTGCTGCACCCTGATTGCCCGCCGCGGCGGTGCCATAGAGCTTGAATCCAGTAATGCCGTTCGATTCCGGCAAAGCAGCGCTCCCCACACTGCTGCCTCCCACAAGCGAGAAGCTCACCCCCTGGGTCACATTCACGCTCGTCTGGGTAACGTCAAAGCTCACCGCATGCAAAACCGGCATTCCTGCCAACAGAAAAAATAGAAATGGTTTCATACTGTTTGGCTGTAGTGCAAAGCAGCCATGATTGAGGCCACTAAAAAGTACTAGAACTCTCTGCTTTTCGCTCGATAAGATGAGGAACTGGCACTGCGTCACCAAAGCCCTTGGCCTCCCATAGGAATCCCCTATGCGAGCTATAGGTGCACCATCCCCGCCTTTCCCATAAACTGAAGGTCAAACGGAGACCCCGTTTTTCCAAGGAGAAGTCAATGAAAATCAACCTGAAGTCGCTGCTCGCCGCTATTGCGCTCACCGCAGCTCCTTTCTTGTTAACAACTACTGCAAGCGCCCAACAGCCGCAATCCAGCCAGTTCTGGTGGCCCGAGAAACTCGACCTCTCGCCCCTTCGGCAAAACGCCGCCGAATCCAATCCGTTGGGTAAAGATTTTAACTACGCAAAAGCATTCGCAACCCTCGACCTCAAAGTGGTCAAGCAGGACATCGCAAAAGTTCTCACCACATCACAAGACTGGTGGCCAGCCGACTATGGAAATTATGGCCCCTTCTTCATCCGCATGGCCTGGCACAGCGCCGGAACTTATCGCACTCTCGATGGGCGTGGCGGAGCGGACGGTGGTCAACAAAGATTTGATCCGCTCAACAGTTGGCCCGACAACGGCAACCTCGACAAAGCACGCCGCCTGCTTTGGCCGGTGAAGCAGAAGTATGGT
>CAZECF010000032.1:0-600 GCA_964510335.1 uncultured Bryobacter sp.
TTTCCTGAAACTTCCGAAACCCACCCAACACCGCTTCCCCGCTCGCACCCGCACTCAATATGCTGAAGGAGCCACCGGCATTGAAATCCCAATTGAATTGGATGTGGGACACCGTTGCGTGCGTTTGGCTGCCAAGATTGATACTGGAGCCTCTTACTGCATCTTTCAGCGTGAATATGCCGAGCAACTTGGCTTAGACGTTGAAGCGGGCGAAAGGATGGCGATTGGCACTGCTACCGGCAGTTTCGAAGCTTTCGGTCATACGGTTTTGATCAAGTCGTGTGGAATTGAGTTGGAATCCACTGTTTACTTTGCAGCCCTGGAGAACTTCCCCCGAAATGTTCTTGGCCTGAGCGGCTGGCTCAACCGCATCCGGTTCGGCTTGATTGAACACGAATGTGCAGTTTATTTGATGCCTGATCCGGCAGAGCAATAATCCGGCTTGGACAGCCATAGCTGATCCTCGTGGTCCAGATGGTCCAGCAGTTCCTGCACGTTGTCGAAGGACAGGCCGGACGGGAGGCTGAGCGCAATTGGCTCGACGCGGATTGGGACTTCCCGTGAGGAAGGTTGGTTGGCCAGTTCATCGAGCTTCAGCTC
>CAZECF010000032.1:613-2645 GCA_964510335.1 uncultured Bryobacter sp.
ATCTTGCGAATTTGACAAGAAATTAGAGGCGGCCGCTTACGCCACAGCGCTCAAGCCCGGTTTGGTGAGGCCGGACGTCTTCATGGTGCCGTCCTTAATCGTGAAAATTCCCGGAAATTTGGGGCGCCAGGCGTCGTTGGCGGCTGGCAAATACTGTCGCGAGTTGGCCTCGATCCCGGAGACTCCTGGTACGTGCGCGGCAATGCCCGCGGAGTGGATCAGCGATGCGCCTGGGCAACTCAGGTCCTGCACACACAAGAACATCTTGTACTTCTGCGCGGCGGCGGCCATTAACATGGCCTGGCTCTGGCCCTTACATGCCTTGAGCGCTACGCCTGTATAACCCAAGTCGCGGGCCAGCAGGAGGGTTTCCAAATCCGTCAAGGATTCATCTATTACTACCGGGCGGAGCTTGGCCGCCTGGTGCATGGCGTTGCGGCTGTCGGCCCTTAAGTCCCTGGCCGTAGGCTGCTCAATATACTCAATGCGCTCGAAGCCGCGGGGGGAAAGTTCCTTTACCTTACGCAGATATTCGAGTAAGGCTTCTACGTTGGGGCAGCGCTCGTTGAAGTCCACACAATAACGCCAGTCCACTTTGGGGCTGGTTTCTTCGGCAATGCGGTTGATGGCCACTGTACGGTCGATGTCCCACTTCAAGTCATCGCCCTGGAGCTTGATCTTGATGTGGTGGAGCCCGTTGTAGCGGATCCATTCGGGTAAGGTTTCCGGTAAGCCGTCGTTCAGGCGCTCGGCTAAGTCCGCGTTGGTGAGCGGGTCGAGTCCACCTACGGAATGATAGACGTTGATCGATGGATGGGGTTTGGAAGAAAGATAAGAGTGGAGGTATTCGCCGCGGAATTCGTTCCCCAGATAGGCAGAGAGATCTTGCGGCAGTAAGTCCTGCCCATAAGTGGAATAACAATTGCGGCCGAGGGATTTGCCGAAGGCATCGTGGAGGGCGGCGTCGATGGGGCTGGCGACGACCAGGGTGCAGAGTTTGGGGATGGGGGTGTCGAGCTTGAGCTCCGTGCCGAGGGCGGCGGCGGTTTCAAGCCAGGCGGGCTCGAGGGCCGTATTGATGTCGATGGGATGGCCGAATTCGCGGTAGGTGTTGGTGAGGGCGACCAGACGCTTGCCGAGCTCGCGCATGGCGTCCTGGACCGTGTCGTAGGACATGGTGCGGGAAGGGAAGGCCCAGGGGTTGCTGAGCGGCATGGAACCGAAGCCGGTGGCAAGCTTTCCCGCGCGGGTGCGGACGCGGGCGGTGACGTTGAGCAGGGTGGTGTGGTCCATGGCGACGCCGCCGAACTTGTAGGGGGTGCGGTAGCGGATTTCTTCGAGGTCAAAGGTGAGGGCTTCGATTTTGATGGCGGGGGTGGGGGGAGCGGCGATGGCGGGCGCGGCGGCGAGGGCGAAGAAAGAGCGGCGGGAGAGAGGGGACATGGTAATTGCAGTATAAGCCCGGACGGGCGCGGTGTTTGATTTGAAACCTTTTGGTACAGAAATTCTCGCATCAGTGAACAGATACTCATTCACAACCAAGTGAGTGGGTAAAAGAGGGTCCTATGAAAAGACTTAGAATTTGCAATGCAATGTTGGGATTCGGCTTACTGATGCCGGTTCTGACGGCTCAAACCCCTATCCAGGATACTGTCGTGGTTCAATTTGCGAACAGTGTCCGAGTCGGAACTCAGATGATGCCGGCGGGAGAATACACGATCCGTCAATTGGGCACGGCGAGCAACCCGAGGTTGCTGGAATTCACAACCGAGAGTGGTACCAAGATTCAGGCGACCGCGACAGCCATCGCGACGATCGACAACAACAACCGTAACGAAAGCAGCGTGATTCTGGAGAACCGGGGCGGGGTACAGCATGTGCACCGCATCTGGATTCGGGGCAAGAGCTATGGCTACGAATTTCCGGTGGATGGGCCAGCGGACACAGTGGTGGCCAGGGCGGCCCCGGGGATCCGGATGTCTGCTGCTTATGAGCCGAACCGGGTAGTGGCGGCAACGCCAGCTCCTGCTCC
>CAZECF010000032.1:2745-48107 GCA_964510335.1 uncultured Bryobacter sp.
CGCCGCAAGATCAGCAGCCCGGCTTTCCGCAGCGGCGACTGCCGAGCACCTCCTTTGGATGGGCGCTGTTGACGCTGGGTGGGGCGGGACTGGTGACAGCGGCAGGAATCCTGCATGTGCTGAACAAGCAACGCATGTAAGCCTACGCAGCAACCAAATTTAAAAAACATTGAGCGAATGAAGAGTCAAGGAGACTTTGTATGAAGATACGTCGAGTTCAGGCGATGGTGAAAATGTTAACGCTATTGGTGCTGACGGCCTGTTTGGGGCTAAGTCAGAATGGTGGCAAATTGTCAGGAAGGGTGACCAATGATCGCGGAGAAGCGCTGCAAGAGGCGGAAGTGCGATTGCGCTCCACGGCGGGAGTGCAGCAGCGAACGCGATCAGATGAGCGGGGGATGTACAGCTTTGACAATGTCGCCCCGGGCACCTACAACGTAGAGATTGAAACGAATGGGAAGATCCAGTCTTCGCCGGCCGTGATCGAGATTGGCAGCACGGCCATGACGATGGCGCAACTGGTGTTTGAGGGACCGCAGACAACGTCGGCTCCGCCGAGCGGACCGGTGACGATTGAGGCGACGAGTTCGCCGATCCAGTCCTCGTCAGCGGAAGTATCCCGGGCGTATGAGACGCGGGCGGTACGATCGCTGCCGCTGATTGACCGGCAGAACCAGGAACTGATCAGCCTGATGCCGGGTGTGACGCCGCCGGTGTTGCTGGAGGACCGGGTAGCCGACCCCCAGCGCACGCGGATCTTTAACATCAACGGACTGCCGGATGTGGCGAACACGTACTTTCAGGACGGGGCTTATGCCAATGAGAACTACAGCGGGCGGGCGACACGGATTGTGCCGAACGAAGCCGTGCAGCAATTGAATGTGAAGACGAGCAATTACAATGCCGAGAATGGTTTGGCCGGTGGCGGCTGGATCAATACGGTGACGCGGCCGGGAACGAATGGGCTGCATGGCAGCTTGTTCGGGCTGCATACGAACCGCTATTTGACGAGGCGGAGTCCGGTGAACTTCAGCACGAACCAGCCGGGCTTCAACGTGAACCAATATGGTGGCTCAGTGGGCGGACCCGTCGTGAAGGATAAGACCTTCTGGTTTGGCGCCTACGAACGCTACAATCGCCGTGGTTCCGTTTTGCAGATTGATACCGTGCCGGGGATGGGAATTCGCGGCGGGGACTTCAGTGGCGTAAGCGGGTTTACTGCTTATGATCCGAATACGGGAACTGCCGCCGGGCAGAACCGGATTCCGCTGCCGGGCAACCGGATACCGATGTTCCAAATGAATCCGGTATCGGCGCGAATCCTGAGAGAGCTGCCGCAGGCCAATCTGCCGGGCAACGCCAACAATCTGGTGGGCGATGCTTTGCTGCTTGAAGACCAGCATCGATTCGATGGAAAGATCGATCACCGGTTTTCGGAGAAGTCGACGGGATTCTTCCGCTATGGCTTTACGCATGGCGATGTGGAGCGTGGCTCGCAACTGGGAGCGCTGGGGAATGGCGCGACAGCCGGGATGCGCAATCACAATGCGGTGGCAAGTTTGACGCAGAGCATCAGCACTACGCTGGCGGCGGAATTCCGGGTCGGCTTTTCGAGATACCGGAATCGCATTTCACCGATTGTGCTGGGTGGAAGCACCATTGCGCAGGATCTGGCCAACCTGGGCTTCAGCCAGGGCTTACCGCAGATTTCGATCTCCGGATATGGCGACTATGGCTACCCGGCAAACTATCCGGATAAGGTGGTGAATAACACCTACGACGCGGCGACAAACTGGAATTGGCATAACGGCATGCACCATTTGAAGTTCGGCGTGCAGGCCGTGCAGATTCGCGCGGATGGCTTTGACACGGGAGCTTTCTCGCGGCGGGGCAGCTTTGCCTTTACGCCGGGAGCGACGTCTTCGGCGACTATGAATGGCCAGTCCCCGGCCTTGAACAGTTTCGCGTCCTTTCTGACGGGGAATCCAACACAGGCTGGTGTTTCGAATTTTGAACAAACGCCGACTAACCGTCAGTTACTGACTTCGGCCTATATTACGGACACGTTGAATCTGTGGAAGAACGTGCATCTGGAGTTGGGCGTACGCTATGACGTGTTCAGCCCGCTGCGGACACGCGGAACGGATGGAACGGCGACCTTCGACCAGAATTCGAATGAATTCCGCCGGTCTGATGGACGAGGGCGTCATGACCTGAGAAACATCGCGCCTCGCATTGGGATTGTGATGCGGCCGATTGAGCGAGTGGCGATCCGAGCCGGGTATGGCATTCAGTACTTCCCGGTGCCCTTTGCGCTGGCAGGACTCAACCAGGCCCTGTTCAGTGCGCAGCGCGGGCAGATGTCCGGATTTCAATCGACGCAGTTTACGGTGCCGGTGGCCGGAACGACGGCTAACTTGAATCCGAACCAGCCGCTAAATTATACGGCGCGCGACTCTCAGATGCCGTATGTACAAACCACGAACTTGATGGTGCAGTCGGATCTTGGCAACGGGATCCTGTTGGACTTGGGTTATGTGGGCAATCGTGGCCGTCACCTGCCTTATAGTCGGGAACTGAATGCGGCGATGCCGGGATCAGGACTGATGGGAATGCCGGGATCGCAGTTTGGCCGGACGGCATCGTTCACAGACCGTGGCACGGGCACGAACAGCAATTACAATGCGTTGCAAGCGAACCTGACGAAGCGGTTTGCGGCCGGGCTGGCGCTGGCCGGAGCCTATACGTATGGGAAAGTCCTGGATACGGGCTTTCAGCAGACGAATCCGTTCGGGAATAACAACAATTATGGTCCTGCGGATTTTGACCGGAAGCACATTCTGGCGATGAGTCACTTGTGGCAGTTGCCGTTTGGGCCCGGGTCGGCTTATCTCAAAGAGGGCTGGGCAGCGCAGATTCTGGGCAGTTGGCAACTGAACGGCATCTTGCGCTACGCGTCGGGAACGCCGTACTCGGTTTTTGCCGATCCCTTGAACTGTAATTGTCCGGGAGTTGGCCTGGTCCGGGCGGATACGACCGGAAATATGACCATAAATGGTCAGTCATCGTTTGCCGGCAGCTCATTTTCGGCTCCTGCAAGCGGTTCACTGGGCATGGCGGGGAGGAATCAGATCCGTGGGCCGAGCTTTTTCACCTACGACACCTCCTTGTTCCGGACCTTTGCGTTTGGGGAGAACCTGGCATTTGAGTTGAGAGCGGAAGCTTACAATGTGACGAACTCAACCAATCTGGTGAACCCGAACGGATTCCTGTCGAGTCCGGCGGTGGGCACTTCCGCGGGCGTTGTGAATAATGGACTGGGTCGTCAATTTCAATTTGGCGGACGCTTCCTGTTCTAAACGGGCAATAGAAAGGGCCGGTGCAGCAAGATGCTGCACCGGCCCTTTTTGTTTGCGGGGGAGACTTAGTCCAGGACGCGGGCGGTGTGGTTGAGCGAGGGGCTGGAGGGAGAAATGAGATGACGAAGATGGCGCCGGAGGCGCATGAGCCTTACTCTTACGGTGATGGGGCACAAGCCTTCTAACTCCGCAATTTCCTTGGTTGTAAAGCCTTCGATGTAAAAGAGAGTGAGCATTTTCCACTCCACCGGTGAGCAATGGGAGATCAGACTGGAGGCCTCAAAGAGGCGCTGGGCGGTGGGCGGAGTCTGGTAGTCGGCGAGCTCTGTAAGCTTGTTCTCACTGCGGGCATGGGTCCAGTAGAGGTTGCGGGCAATGGAGTTGACCCAGGTACCGAGGACAGCGGGGTTCATCAATTGATCGCGGTATTGCCAGCCGCGAGCCCAGGCCGCCTGTGAGACTTCTTCGGCTGCGTCGGGGTTGGCACCGAGTGAGATGAGAAATCGAAAGGTGATGGGGAAGCCCTTGGCGTAGCCTTTGGTGAATTGAGCTTCGTTCACAACTACCGGGTCAATTGTTTGCATGGAGAGTAAGGAAGCAATTGGGGGGCCAATCGTGGGAAGGCGTTTCTGAGGGGTCTTGACCGGGTTGTAACTTTGTTCGGCTAGACTATTCTCTATCTATGCTGAAGGTGCTTTTCTCGGGGCTATTGGCCCTTGTTCTTGTTTCTGCCCAGGCTCCCATTGGATCGATTGCCGGGCTGGTTGCTGATGATTCCGGTGCTGTTGTGACGGGCGCGTCGCTGACGATCACAAACCTGGATACGGGGCTGAAACGGGAAGTCCAGTCGAATCCGGAAGGGCAGTACAGCGTGGCGGCGCTGCCGGCTGGCCGCTATGAAGTGCGAGCGCAGATGGCCGGATTTCGACAATTGGTGCGTGGGGCAACAGTGATCGTTGGAAGCACGACGACGGTTGATCTCAAGCTCCAGGTGGGAGCGGTGTCGGAGACGATCAGTGTGGATGCGGCAACCGCGCAGCTTTCCTTTGATGCGCACAAGATCGATGGAGTGGTGAATCGACAGCAGATTGAGAATCTGCCGCTCAATGGCCGTAGCTTCCTGCAACTGGCGTTTCTGGAGCCGGGCGTTGGGGTGGGCACACAGAGCCTGGCGCAATACAATTCACAGTTCAGCGTTTCCGTGATGGGGGCGAGTTCCAGCAAGACGGCGATCACGGTGGATGGTGGCAATGTCCGGAACGCGCTGGAAGGCAATTCCGCGCAGAATTTCTCGCAGGAGATCGTGGAAGAGTTTCAGATCTCGACGGCGAATTTCGACTTGTCCACGGGCATTGCCGGATCGGGTGCGGTAAATATCGTTTCGCGCTCCGGAGGCAATGACTTCCACGGTGGCGCTTACTTCTTCTTTCGCGATAACAATCTTTCGGCATATCCGGCGCTGCGCCGAGACCCCTTTAATCCGGACCCCTTCTTTGCGCGGCGTCAGAGTGGCTTCCTGGTGTCAGGGCCGATCAAGAAGGACAAGCTCTTCTTCTTCTTTAACCTGGAGAACAACAATCAGGATGCCGTGGTGACGGTGCAGCCGGATTCGCCATTCTTTTCCACGCTGGCTCAGAATGCGACGAATCCGTATGACGGCATGCAGCTTTCGGCGAAGTTTGATTACCGCATCAACACGAACCACAACCTCTTTGTGCGCTACTCACACGATGGCAATAAGGGCTTCGGCCCCCGGAGCGGATCGCCGCTGCCGTCCAACTGGCTGGTAAATCGGAACTGGGCGGACCAGAGCGTTCTTGGTCTGACCAGCACCTTGTCGGCGAACCTGGTGAACGACTTCCGCTTCGCTTATCACTACTGGAATAATCGCAACCTGCATCCCACAGAGCGGGAGTGCCCGGGTTGTCTTGGTCTGGGGCTGCCGGAAATGTCAGTGGTCGGTACGAATGTCCGTTTTGGCAATACGGCTAATGCCCCGCAGGGCCGCGACATCCGCCGCTACAACCTGGTGAATAACATGACCTGGCAGCGGGGTGCGCACCGGATTCGCTTTGGCGGGACTTATGAAACTTCGCCCTTCAACGGCTTCTGGGCCTTTGGCGATCCTGCGGCGGGCAACGTTTGGGGCCCGGACATCATGGCCGCCAATCGAATTCCGCTGGCTGCCTTTGGATTGCCGAATCAATTTGTGACCAATGCGGACGTACTCAAATTGCCGCTTGCGGCTTTTCAGATGGGCATTGGCGACCCCTCCCAGCCCCCGCCCTTCAACAGTGCGAATGCCCGGAATAACAAGCGCTATCACGCCTATGTGCAGGACACCTGGCGGATCAATTCAAAGTTCACCTTGAACTATGGCCTGGCGTGGCAGTTTGAGTCCACGCTCTTCAATCATGACTTGAGCAAGCCGGCTTTGCTGGCGCCGTTGATGGAAAGTCTGGAGCCGACTCGTCCGGTTTATTCAAACTGGAGCCCTTCGCTTGGATTTGCGTGGAATCCTTTCCAGAACAACAAGACGGTGATTCGCGGTGGAGGCGGCTTCTATTACGACACGACCGAGTTATCGCAGCGGTTGGGGGAACGGGCGGCGCTCGGGCCGGTTGGCAATGGACGCGTGGCGATCGGCGGGCAGTCTATTCCCAATCCAATCGCCGGAATTGTAAATCCCATCCCCGGGGCTCTCCCCAACGTCAATGTTGGCGCTCCGCTAGATTTCCGGACCTTGCCCACGGGCTTCCGATTGTCGGACTTGATGAGCATTCTGCCGCAGATTCGGGCGCAGGCTGAAGCGGCAATTGCCAACCCGAATCCCAATGATCTTTCGGTGCGCAACATCAATGTCACCAAGCAGGGCACGGACATTTACCCTTACCGCTATGGTCCCGGGTACTCCCGCCATTTGACGCTTGGCGTGCAGCGTGAAGTGCGCAAGGATCTGGTGGTGAATGCGGATTTTGTGTATCGCCATGGCTTCCGGGAAGATATCGGCTCGCTGGACTACAATCGCTTTTTCCGCGTGCAAGGGCCGGTGATTCCGCGTTGCGTGGGTGCTGCCGCGAGAAATCCCGCGGAAAATTGCTCCACTGGTTCGATTGGGATCCGCACCTCGGCAGGACGTTCGGTGTACCGGGCCCTGCTGCTCAAGGTGGACAAGCGTTTCTCGAACCGTTACCAGTTCCTGGCTTCTTATTCGCTTGCCGCAGCGCGCGGAATGAACAGCATCACAAACCTCGACAACTGGTTTCAGAACTGGGGCCCCACGGGCGGCCGTCATGGCCTGAATGTGTCTGGCATAGTGGACTTGCCCTATAAGGTGCAGTTCTCGTTTATCTCCTCGATCGGGACTCGTGGACCGTATCGGCCGCAGGTCAACTCGGTGGATCTGGACGGCGATGGGCTGGACGTTTCGTTCCTGCCCGGCTGGAATGTTCCGGACCGCAAGCCGACCGCGGAGCGTCTGGAGCAAGCGGTTGCCGCATGGAACGCCGCTCACCCGGATGTGAACGGCCAGCGCCCACGCACGGCGCGCGGACAAGCCATCCCGCGGCTGGTACTGCCTGCCAATTACTCCTTCGGTGAGAACTTCTCTTCGCAGGATATCCGCGTCACCAAGGTCTTCCAATTCCGCGAGCGTTACAAGCTCAACGTTTTTGCGGAAGGGTTCAACATCTTCAACATCGCCAACCTGGGTGGAATCAGTACGGTATTGAACTCGGCCAACTTTGGGGTTCCGACCAGCCGCGCAGGACAGATCTTTGGATCGGGTGGCCCAAGGGCCTTCCAGTTGGGCGGACGCTTTTCGTTCTAGATCTTGCGATAAGCTAGGCGGCATGAAAACCCGATTTTTATTGCTGGCGCTTGGCGCGGTGGCCCTGACTTTTGCCGCCACACCGGAAGAAGAGCTCAAGACGACGATGGAAAAGTGGAAAACTGCGGTTATCCAAAAAGATCGCGCTTCCATTGAGCGTTACACCGCACCGAATGTTACTTATTCGCATTCCAATGCACTAATGGAAAACCGTGAGCAGATGCTAGCCGCATTCCTTTCACCGGACATGCAGTACAAAGCGCTTGATACATCGGAAACAACTTTCCGCTTTATTGGATCTAACGTAGGTATCGTCCAGACAAAGATGATGGTGCGCAATGTGCAAAAGGGTTCGCCGAAGACGACGCCATTGAGTGTATTGATGGTTTGGGCCAAGGAAAAGGGCGATTGGCGACTGGTGGCCCGGCAGACAACCCGTTTGCCGGAATAATCGTGGTTACATATCGGCTCGGTTAATGATAAGATAGGGGCAGCCATGAAACGTAGAGACCTGTTACTCGCCGCCGTGGCGGCCCCTCTTTTTGCCCAGAGAACCGAGGCGGAACTTATTGAAAAAGTCCGCAAGGAATTAATAACCCTCCCCTACTACGGCCTCTTTGATTTTCTAACTTTCAAGATTGAAGGCACCGTGTTGACTCTCGGTGGCTACGCCATGCGGCCTACCCTCAAGGATGATGCCGAGCGCGTGGTGAAAGACATCGAGCAGATCTCGAAGGTAGAAAACCAGATTGAAGTTCTTCCGCTGAGCCCCGCCGATGATGATGTCCGCTGGTCCGTTTTCCGGGCGATTTATCGGGATCCCGTGCTCTCCCGGTATGCTCCGGGCGGTGGCTTGGGGCTGTTCATGCGTCAAGGGGGAGGAACCTTTTTTGGCGGACCTTTTGAGCGCTGGCGCGCTCCGAGCGGCACACAGCAGCCGCTGGGAAATTTCCCGATTCATATCATCGTGAAGAATGGCAACGTGGTTCTGGTGGGCGTAGTGGACAACAAGACCGACGCGGACCGCGCGAACTTGCTTGCCAATGGCGTACCGAATGTGTTCAGCGTCAAGAACCTGATTTCTGTCAATCAACCCGTGAAGAAGAAAAAGAAGTAGCGCTACTCTAGCCAGACCGCCACAACGCAGACCCATAGCAATTGGGCTGTCAGCAAGTGGGAAATTTGCATGACGGGGGGTGCGGCGAGCCAGATGGTGGCGAAGCCGAGCACGACTTGCAGAAGCACCATGGCCAGCCCGGCTGCCGCCCAGCGACTATGTGACCGGCGTTGCAAATAACTCAGAATGCCGAATAGACCCGCGGCGGAAATCATGGCGACGATGGGGTGCAGGATCCTGAGCCGGACCAGGAAGTGCTGACTGGGCAGGAGTTCTTCCTTTACTTTGGCGAGTAATTCCGGGCCCATGGCGGGTTGAACCGGAAAGAGCGTATCTCCCAAGGCCGTGACGGCGCCGGTTGCGTTGGTGACGACCAGCGCGGCCATTCCGGCCAGGATGAGGCCACTTGCGTTCACGGTGCGGTACGTGCGTTCGCTCAATCGCATCGCTGTCGCAACCGCGCACAACATCAGCAGCATGGTGTTGACCAGGTGGAGCGCGATGACGATAGCCCGGCTCAGCGAGGCATTGTTTTCGACGAGTTCTTTCTTCACCAGGACCGCGCCGATGAAGCCTTCCACCAGAAGAAAGAAGAACATTCCAGTGGCCCAGCCGAGTGCAGGGGACTTCTTGCGCCAGGCCCAGATGAGGATGCCGAGGCCCCAGATACCGGACAGTCCGCTAGTGACCCGATGGGTGAACTCAATCATGGTCTTCAGGCCAGGCTCGATGGGAATCACTTCGCCGTGACAGGTGGGCCAATGATTACCGCAACCGGCGCCGGAGCCGGAGATGCGCACCCAGGCGCCAAAGAGAATAACGAGAATCAGGTAGCCGCAAAAGGCCCAGGTGACGCGGCTCAAGGATTTGCCCCGATCTGAACCAGACCCTCTTCCATTCTTTTCAATTGTCCGCATGCTGCATAGATGTCGCGACCACGCGGTTTGCGCACATAAGTGAGGACAGAACGCATGAGAATTCGCTGGAAGCGTTCTACGCGTTCTGGCAGCGGGGTGGAGAAGGGAATACCGGGGCCGGGGTTGAGCGGGATCAGATTCAATTTGGCAGTCAGGCCTTCGAGGAGATTTGCCACGCGTTCAGCGTCCTCGTCGCTATCGTTTACACCACCGAGGAGCACGTACTCAAAGAAGATGTGTTCTTTGGGTTTGAGCGGAAAGCGGCGGCAGGCTTCGATCAGGTCGGCCAGATGCCACTTCTTTGTGATGGGCATGATCGCCTGACGCTGTTCTTCGTGGGAGGCATTCAAGCTGATCGCCAGTCGAGGGCGTACGGAGGCTTGGGCAAGTTCGTCGATCTTGGGAATGAGACCGGAAGTGGATAGACAGATGCGGCGCTCGCCCATGCCAATGCCGCGCTGGTCGGTGAGGATGCGGGTGGCCTTGAGCACGTTGTCGAGGTTCATGAGCGGCTCACCCTGGCCCATCATGACGATGTTCATGGTGCGGCTCTTGGGGGCGAGGTTATGCTCGCGCATGACATGCAGGACCTGGCCGACGATCTCGCCTGCGGTGAGATTTCGTTCAAGGCCCATGAGCGCCGTCAGACAGAATTTGCAGTCGACGGGGCAACCAACTTGTGAAGAGACGCAGATGGTGTCGCGGCTGCCCTCGGTCATGAAGACGGTTTCGACGGTTTTGCCATCGGCCAGCTCCATCAGATAGCGGACCGTGCCGTCTTCGCTGACATAGCGCGCGAATTGCTGGAGCGCGCCGAGCGAGAGATGCGAGGGCAAGCCCGTGAGGTCCCAATCGCGCCGTGCGTAGATGGCGTCGAAGACCTTGCGGGCGTGGAATTTCTTCAGTTGCGGAGCGAGAGCGGCCTCGATATCGGCCAACTCCATTCCGATGAGTTCGGGCACAACTTCATTATCGCTTTAAGCCAGCAGGCCTTTGAGAACATGGCCGTGCACATCGGTGAGCCGGCGCTGTATGCCGTTGTGATACCAGCTCAAGCCTTTGTGATCGAGGCCCATCAAATGGAGGATGGTGGCATGGAAGTCATAGAGCGTCACGGGGTCCTCAACGGCCTTGTAGCCCATCTCATCGGTCGCGCCGAAGCTGAAGCCTCGCTTGAGGCCGGGGCCTACCAGAAAGGACGTGAAGCCTTCGGGGTTATGATCACGACCGCCCTCGCCCAGACCCTGGCTAATGGGCAGGCGGCCAAATTCGGTGGTAAAGACAACCAGGGTGTCATCGAGCATGCCGCGCTGCTTGAGGTCCTTGAGGAGTGTGGCGGTGGGACGGTCCAGAATCGCCGCGTTCTTGTTGTGATTGGCCACCAGATCTTCGTGCGCATCCCAGTTGACACGCGGCTCGCCAAAGTGGCCGCCGTTGTACATCTGGACGCAGCGGACGCCCTTTTCAACCAGACGCCGGGCGAGCAGGCAGTTGTAGCCGTAGTCGCGCGTGACGGGATCGTTGAGACCGTAAGCTTCGCGCGTGGCTTCGGTTTCGCCGCTGATGTCGGTCAAGTCCGGGGCGCTCGATTGCATGCGGGCGGCGAGTTCATAGGCCCGGATTCGGGAGACAAGGGCGTCTTCGTTGGGGTTCTCGCGCAAGTGCTCCTCATTGAGAGTGCTGAGCAGGTCATAGCTGGCTGTTTGAGCCTGAGCCGAAACTTGGGCACCCGGACGCAGGTCTGCGATGGGCTGCTTCTGATCGCCGAAGATGACGCCCTGGTGGGAGGCGGGCAGGAAGCCATTGCCCCAGTTGGCGACGCCGCAGGGAGGCAAGCCGCGGCGATCCGGCAGGACCACGAAACTCGGAAGGTTCTTGTTTTCCGAACCCAGCCCGTAGCTGACCCAGGAGCCGATGGAAGGAAAGCCCTGGAAGATGAAGCCGGTGGACATCTGGAAGAGCGCGGGGCCGTGGGCATTGCTGCGGCTGACCATCGAGTGAATGAAGGTCATGTCATCGACTAAGTCGCCCATATGGGGGACTAAGTCGGAGACATACTTGCCACTCTTGCCTTTCGGGCGGAAGGTCCAGGGTGATTTCATGACCGTACCGCGCTGGCCGAAGAAGGGAGTGATGGCGTTAGCGCCTTGCGTCTCTTTGCCGTGATGCCTGGCTAGCTCGGGTTTGTAGTCGAAGGAATCGACTGAGCTGAAGCCGCCGGGCAGGAAGATCATGATGACGTTTTTGGCCTTGGGCTCAAAGTCGGGCTTGGGCTGGCGCAGACGCCCCGGTGCCGCCTCCGCCATCAATTGAGAGAGGGCGATGCCGGCCAGGCCGCCACCGGCGCTCCATAAGAAGTCTCGGCGCTTAGGGGACATAGAGAAGCTCGTTGGTGTTCAGGAGTGCCCGGCCGTAGAGGCTGAGCGACTGGGTCTGGATGAAGTGTTGGCCCAC
This sequence comes from uncultured Bryobacter sp., assembly GCA_964510335.1. Lineage (GTDB taxonomy): Bacteria > Acidobacteriota > Terriglobia > Bryobacterales > Bryobacteraceae > Bryobacter. Next base: position 14,422 of record CAZECF010000032.1, read on the forward strand.
TTCCTTTTCTTTTGTGTTGGGCTCGCGGCCGAAGAGCAAGCGGTAGGCATGCTGAATCTGTTGCGAAGGAGAAGATCCTGCTTCGCGCTCCAGACGCTGGGCCAGTAACTCGGCTTGCCGCAGGACAAAGGGATTATTGAGCAGAGTAAGTGCCTGTACCGGAGTGTTGGAGACGCTGCGCTGGGGAGTGGCGACCGATGGGTCGGGGCAATCAAAACTGTCGAGCATGATGCGCTCGCCACCGCGTACGACAAAGCGGTAGACCGCCCTGCGCCAGACTTCGGGCCCGTCGTTATCCAGAGCTTCATAGATGAAGGCCCCACGGTCTTTCTTCTTTTGCAAAGCGTAGCTGGGCCCGCCAACCGGATCGAGACGCAAGGCACCACTGACGGCGAGCATGCTATCGCGGAGCATTTCGGCATCCATGCGGCGCAAGGGAATGCGCCAAAGCAGGCGGTTGTCGGCGTCGGCAGCGTAGGCGTCTTCGTTCATGGCGGTGCTGCGCTGGTAGGCGGCAGAGAGCAGAATCTGGCGGTGGAGCCATTTGATGCTCCAGCCATTTTCCATGAAGGAAAGGGCGAGCCAGTCGAGGAGTTCGGGGTGGGAGGGGCGTTCACCCGCCAGGCCAAAATCACTGGGCGTATTGACGATGCCGTTGCCGAAATGCCAATACCAGATGCGGTTGACGACTACGCGCGCCGTGAGCGGATTGTCCTTGCTGGCGATCCAGTTGGCCAGCGCCAGGCGGCGTTGGGCATCGGTTGCTTCGAGGCTGAGGCCGAGGTTTGGATTCAATTGCGGGATCGCGCTGAGGGTGCCGGGGCTGACTTCTTCAATGGGCTTGGCGACACTGCCACGGTCGAGGTGGAAGGCCTTGTCGACGGCCTTGGGCTTGGCCGCATAGAGTTTACGCGGGGGAGGGATTGCGGCCAGCTTGGCTTCCAGTTGTTGGCGTTCCGCCAGCAGTTCGCGGCGGTCTGGCAACTCGTGGTCCGCTACACGGGGCAGGTCCATTTCGAGGTCGCGGACGTGATCGAGCGAGGAGCAAAGTGTTTGCCACTGGCCGTTGACGAGCGCTTCCAGCCGGAAGACCTTGGGCATCCCTTCATTGCGGGCCGTGCGTTGGTCTGACCACCACTCGACTCGCTGCACCGGCTGGCCATTCGGGTTGGCAATCTCGATGATGACGGGCTCTTCGACGGTCGCCTTGCGGTTGGCCTTCCAGCCTTTGACCGTCAGCTTTGCAGGGAGCAGAGTGAGCTCTTCCAGTTGGGCCCATTCTTTCTGGTGACCGGTGATGACGAAGCGGAAGCGCGACGCATTGGAAGCAGGGAAGTGATTCCAGTTCCAGACGGGATTGAGCGGAATGCGGCGGGGAGCTTCTTTGCGGGCGGCGTCAAGTTCCTGATAGCGGGCCAGCAGGAGGCGGGCTCGAACGGGGTCTTCGATGGCGGCGATCTTCGCGTTGACGGCGGCCAGTTCGGCCCGGAGCGGCTTTGCCTTGGCCTCATAGGCGTCGATCTCCGCGGGGGTGGCAGCGGAAATCGTACCGAAGGTAACGCCGCCAAAGACAGCCGTGAGCCGGTAGAAGTCCTTGGCCGGAATCGGGTCGAACTTGTGGTCATGGCAACGCGCACAATTGACCGTCATGGCCTGGAAGGTATGAAAGGTCGTGGTGGCCATGTCGTCGAGTTCGTCCACGCGGGCGGTTGCAGCCAGCAGCTTGTCCTTGTTCAGCTCCGCGCTGACTTGATCCCAGGGGCCGGCAACCAGAAAGCCCGTGGCTTCGGTCCGTTTGGGCTCCAGCAGATCGCCAGCAATCTGTTCGCGGATGAAGTCGGTATATGGTTTGTCGCGGTGGAAGGCGTCGATGACATAGTCACGATAAGGCCAGGCGTGGAGGCGCTCATAGTTGTGCTCGCCGCCATCGGTTTCGCCGAAGCGCACGACGTCAAGCCAGTGCCTGGCCCAGCGTTCGGCGTAACGGGGGGAGGCCAGCAGCCGGTCGATGGTGTCTTCATAGCTACGGGCGTAATCTTCCGGCTGGGGAGGCAGTCCGGTGAGGTCGAAGTGCAGGCGGCGAATGAGCGTGCGATGATCGGCCTTCGGATTTGGCGAGAGCCCCTTTGCGCTGAGCCTGGCAGCAAGGAACTCATCGATCGAACGCAGCGGAGCTTTGACCGGACTGCGGAAGGCCCAGAACTCGCGTTGCCGTTGTTGGGCGACCAGATCCGATGCAGTCATCAGCAAGAGCAGCGCCAGTGAGCCAAACTTCATGTGAGTAGTTTTATGAGTATCACAGGAAAAGTCCGCCGGGACCGGATGGTAGTTTGAAGCTGATGAGTTCAGACATCGATCTGGTGCGGCGGCTCAAGGCGGGAGACGCGGAGGCAATGGAAGAATTCCTCCGCGTCTTCGGCCGCAAGGTCTTCCAGTACAGCTATCTCACCTGCGGCCGGCGTGAGGATGCCGAAGAGGTGGCCCAGGAAACGCTGCTGAAGATGGTCACTCATCTGGATCAGTTGCGTGACCCCGCGGCTGTCAGGACCTGGGCTTTTCAGATTGCCCGCAATACCTGCTTCACCCGCCAGCGCAAGAGTGAATTTGCCCCCAGCGAAGAGCTTTCGCTCGAAAATTTGCCGCCGCACTGGCTGGGCGAGGTAAGGGACCAGGCCTTGCTGCCGGAAGAGGCTGCTTATGGCGAAGAGCTCAAGCGACTGGTGGCGCGGGCCATCCACGATTTGCCGGCGAAGTACCGGCAGGTTGTGATCCTGCGCGAACTCGAAGAGATGAGTGTGGCCGAAACTGCGGAGGTTCTCGGTGTCACCGAAGAAGTCGTCAAAACGCGACTACACCGGGCCCGGGGAGCCCTGCGAAAAGCGATGGAGCGGGCCGGGGTTTTGTCACCTTTAGTGCGCAATTGAGTCTGCACTAGTGAAAGGAGAAAAGCCCAAATGACAATAGTCAAAGTAATCATCCTGATGCTGATTTTCGCGGGGCGGCTCCTGGGTTGGTGCTAGTGAAAGAAAGGAGGCTCATTGACTAAATCGCAACGTATTGTTGTGGCGGCGGCCAATCGGGCCGCCGCCGAGGGCCAAGGGGACGGCCCGCACGTAAATTGATCTTGCAAATCCGCCCAAGGCGATGGCGCTGCCCGGGCGGTCTTTTTTTGGCTCCAGGCGAAGGATCTCGGGTATCGATCATAATGAGGAAAAGGTCATAAGATGAAATTCTGTTTATTTATCGCTTTTGCTGGAATGGGCATTCTATGGGCTCAACAGCCTGCTCCGCCGCCGCTCTTCAGCCCTCTGCCCGACAACATGGCGTCTGGCCACAACCCTGCCACGGACGCCAAAGTGAAACTGGGCCGCATGCTTTACTACGAGCCGCGCATATCCCTGGCGAACGACGTAAGCTGCAATTCCTGCCACGATCTGGAGAATTACGGTGTGGACGGAATGCCCACTTCCAGGGGGCACAAAGGGCAGTTCGGGGGGCGCAATTCGCCTACCGTCTATCACGCAGCGGGACACCTGGCGCAATTCTGGGATGGCCGTGCCGATGACGTGGAAGCGCAGGCCAAAGGTCCGGTGCTGAATCCGATTGAGATGGCGATGCCTTCCAAGGCGGAGGTGGAGTGGCGCTTACGCCGCATACCGGGATATTTGCCTTTGTTCAAGGAGGCTTTTCCGGATGAAGCCAATCCCGTCACCTTCCACAACATGGCACTGGCGATTGGTGCCTTTGAGCGCGGGCTGGTGACTCCTTCGCGCTTTGACCGCTTCCTCAAAACCGGCAGTGGATTAACGCCGCAGGAAGTTCGGGGATTTAAGGAATTCCAAAACGCCGGCTGCGCATCCTGCCACAACGGAACCTATCTCGGTGGCAACAGCTACAAGAAGCTGGGGCAGATGAAGCCCTGGCCAAACGAGAAGGATGCCGGACGCGTCGAGATCACCAAGAACGAGCGCGACCGGATGAACTTCAAAGTACCGGGCTTGCGCAACATTGAAAAGACCGGGCCCTACTTCCACGACGGCAAGACCGACAAGCTCGAAGATGCCATCCGGATGATGTCCGTTCACCAGTTGAACCGCGACCTGACTGCCGATCAGATGAACGACATCATTGCTTTTTTGAAGTCGCTGACCGGGGAGATTCCGCGGGCCTATATCGCCAAGCCGCAATTACCGGAGTAGCTTATTCGCTGGCAGGCACAGCCCGGTGGTTTTCCGGCTTATCCCGCGGAATGCGGTCGATAAGCCGGTTTTGCTTTTTGGGCTGCTTGAGGAGTTCAAAGGCGTCGTAGAGCACGCCCGCGGCGGTGCGGGATTCGTAGCTCAGCTTGCCTGCATCGACCCGGATGATCTGAAAGAGCTGCGTATCTTCAGCCGTGCGTGCCATCCAGGGCTTGCGCTCCAGATTGTACTGTTTGGGCCCCAGCACGCTAACGGCATAGACAACTCCGTTCTGCAAGGAAGAACGGGCGTAGGTGTGGTCGTGACCGTTGAGAACCATATCCACCTTGTACTTCTCAATCAGCGGCTGCCACATTTCGCGGATCTTCGGATTGTCGCGGCCCTTGGCTGGGCTCAGCACGGGATGGTGGAAGGTCAGGATGGTCCAGCGGTTGGGATTGTTCTGCAGAGTATTTTCGAGCCAGGCGGTCTGTTCCGGTGTGACGCGGTTGGAGTCCAGCGAGATCATCCGCAGTCCCTGATAGTCAATATAGTAAGTAGTTTCTTCGTAGCTTTCCGGCCCGTGCGCCGGAAGCGTAAAGGTGGAACGCCAGTGCGTGGTAATGCCGCGCTGGCCATTGATGCTGCCGTACTCGTGGTTGCCGGGTGTGGTGATGCTGGGAATGGTGTGGCTTACAAACGACATCGCACGATGCCATTCTCCCCACTGTGCATCATTGTTGAAATTGTTGATCAGATCGCCAGCGTGAACCATGAAGCGCGCATTGGGTGCGTGGCGCAGGGCCGAGGCAAACATATGCGCGCAATGCTCGGCGATATTATTCTGCGCGTCTCCGAAGTAAAGAAACTCAAAGGGAGCCGCCTGCGCCGCTGCCGTCTGAAAGCGATACCAGGAAGACCAGTTCACCCCGTCCCCGACGCGGTAAGTGTAAGAAGTGGCAGGACTCAGGTTAGTCAGAGTGGCCGAATGATAATGCGCCGTAGAGATGTCCGTCGTAAGTGGTGTGGAAGTGGCCTTTGCCGTCGCGACAGTCTTTTGAAAGAGCGGACCATCGGTGGTGGGCCCGTACTGGACCTCTGCGGCTGTCACGGAAGTGTCCGTCCGCCAGGTAAAGGACTGCGTCGTGGCCGGATCAGCCGACCAGTTCAGAATCAGCCGGTCCGGTACCGGCGTCGGCGCATGGATCTTGGCATCGGCGTACTTGATGGCCTGCTGGGCAACCAGGTAGGTGCCAGCGACACCAAGCAGGATCAAGGCGGACAGACGGATTCGAGACATACCGAGATTGTATCGAGCTTAAATCTCAATCGGGTTACGTTTGACGCCTAGTTGGCGTCGCGAGCAACACGGAAGCCCACCATGCGGAAGGCCTGAAAGCTCGGCCAGGCACCAGAGCGCGCATAGCTGCGATTGTCCTGCCCTTCAAAGAAGAAACTGCCGCCGCGCAGAACCCGGTAGGCACCCGTTTCCGGCCCCTTGGGGTTCTTCTTCGGGCTGGATTGATAGTAGTCGCGGCTATACCAGTCGTTCGTCCATTCCATGACGTTGCCGGCCATATCCATCACGCCATAAGGGCTGGCGCCCTTGGGGAAAGAGCCGACAATCATACCGGTATCAAATTGCTGCTTGCCGACAAAATTGGCGTGCTCATGCGTGATTTCATTGCCCCAGGGGAAGCGGTTTTTGGTGGTGCCGCGGGCCGCCTTTTCCCATTCGGCTTCCGTGGGCAAGCGATACTTCTTGCCGGTCTTCGCGCTCAGCCAGTTGCAGTAAGCCGTGGCTCCGTCCCAGTTGACGCCCAGCACCGGATAGTTGTCTGAATCCGGCGTGCCGCCACCGTGATTGTTGGCCTGCGTCCAGTAAGGGATCTGGTCTTTCGGCATCACGCGGCCCTCAGGCCAGAACTTGGGATCGTTGTAGCCGGCGTCATCGCGGAACTTGCGCCAGTCCGCATTCGTAACTTCAAACTTGGCGATGTAGTAGGCATCAAGCGTGACCGCATGAGCAGGGCGCTCGCGGTCTTCCCCGTCGCCGAAAGTGTCGCCCATGGTGAAGGAACCCGCGGGGATGAGAATCATTTCGCCATAGCCATCATTGACGGTCTTGGCTTGAGCCAGGCTGAGCAGGAGCAATAGAGGCAGCATCTATTTCTTGCCTCCAAAGAAGTGATTGAGTTCCAGGAAGTGCTTGAGGATGTCCATCCACAAGCCGTACTCAGGGCTTGTCTTGGCGGAACCAAAGCCATGACGGCCACGCTGGAAGAGATGAATCTCAGCGACCCCTCCAGCCTTGTTGATGTCGAGAAAGAGCTGCGCCGAGCCATTGGCCGCACCCCGGTCCCAGGCGGCCGAGAGCAGGAAGGTGGGAGGGAAATTCTTCAGATTTTCCCTGGGTGTTGGCCGCCCCGGGCCGTAAACCATCAGGAGGGTGTGCGCGGTCGAGTCCAGGCGATCGATGGGGTCGGCGGCGTTCGGGTCGCCGGGGCCGGAATTGGCGATGACGTTGCGGGCCATCGTGGAGCCGGCCGAATAGCCGGAAAAGAGAATGCGGTTGGGGTCGAGGCCAAATTCGGCGGCGCGGGATTTCAGCAGCCGCAGCGCGCGGTTGCCATCGAGTACCCGCGCCTCGTCGTTGTATTTGGGGTTGAGGCGGTAAGTCAACACGAAGGCGCAGGTGCCCCAGTCGTTGAAGCGCTCGGCAATTTCAATTCCTTCGACGCCATACATCAACATGATGTTGGAGCCTCCCGGCGCGATGATCACGGCCGAGCCGTTGCGCTTCTCTTTGGGTGGCAGGAAAGCTGTCAGAAAGGGTTGATCGAGGGGCCCGTCTCCGGTCGCCAGTGGCACCTTGCCAGCGGGCCAAAGCGGAATATTGAAGTTCGGTTCGGTAGCAAGCAGGGGGGCCAGCGCCAGCAGCAGGATAGATATGGATCTCAACATGACTGTCGTCAGTCTCTTACCGTGGACGACATTCTGTCAAGTCGGTTAAGCTTGGTTCATGAGGCCACGTAAAGTCCTGATAGCTCTGGGAATCGGAGCCGGGCTGAGCTTCGCACAAGCGCCGAATCCGGTCTTTGGCTTCGCAAAAAAGAATTGCTACGGCTGCCACAACAAAGCCAATCCATCGGGCGATGTTGATCTGGCATCGCTCAACAAAACCGGCGACCTCGACGAGCACCGGGAACTTTGGGAGCGCGTCGTGCAGCGGCTCGAAAGCGGGGAGATGCCTCCGCCACCACTACCCAAGCCTCCTGCTGTTGAGCGCGATGCAGTAACAAAATACCTGAAGGCTGAGTTTGCGCGCCAGGATCGCGAAGCCACGCCAGACCCCGGTCGCGTGACCGCCCGCCGCCTGAACAAGGCCGAGTACACCAATACGCTGCGGGACTTGTTGGGCGTCGATATCCAGCCCGCCGAGAGCTTTCCAAACGATGAGGCGGCCTATGGTTTCGACAACATCGCGGACGCCTTGACCTTGTCGCCGGTGCTGCTCGAAAAGTATCTTTACGCTGCCGAACGCGCTGTGCGAACGGCGCTCTACGGGCCGGAAAAACTGAAGCCCGCGGCCACCCACTACCCTTCGCCTGTGCGTATCCCCGTGCTGCCCAAGGACCTCTTTCAATACGACAAGACGGGCTTGAGCACCCACCACGCAACGCACGTGCTGCACCGCTTTCCGGTGGATGGTGAGTATAGCTTTCGCTTTGTGTTGAATGGCCACCGGCCGCAAGGCTCCAACCCGGTGACGCCGGCTCTCTTCATCGATGGCAACTTCATCCAGAGCTGGCAGGAAGAGGGTGAAGATCTGGAAGGCCGCATTGTCGAGACTCGCGTCGCAGTCAAGGCAGGCGAGCATCTGATCTCGGCTTCCTACCTGAACGTGTACGAAGGCCTGCCGCCCAAATATGGTGGGCCGAATCCCTCCACTCCGGAAGACTTGCCAACCCTGTCTTCGCCCAAGGGCCAGTTGACCGAGAAGGATATTGAACTGCTGCGAAAGTATGGCACCAAGCTCAAGACGGACCGGGCAGAAGTGCGCGCAGACAACCGTTTCGAGTCGATCGACATTGGCGGACCCTTTACCCAGACGATGGGCCCCAACGCCCAAAGCACTCGCCTGATCTTTGTCTGTGCGGAAAAGACGAAGGCCTGCGCGGAACAGATCGTCCGTAACTTTACGCGGCGTGCCTTCCGCCGGCCGGTCACTGCGGCGGAAACGGCACCTTTCCTTCAGCTTTACGCGCTGGCCCGGAAATCCGGTGACGACTTCCGCGAAGGCATTGGCACTGCGCTGCAAGGTGTGCTCGTTTCGCCGCATTTCCTCTTCCGCGTCGAGCAGGACCGGCCTGCGCTGGCAGGCAAGCAATACGCCCCGGTAACTGACTACGAATTCGCTACGCGCCTGAGTTACTTCCTGTGGAGTTCCACCCCTGACAGTACTTTGATGCGCCTGGCAGCGCAGAAGACCTTGCGCCAGCCGGCCGTGCTCAAGGCCCAGATTGCCCGCATGTTGAAGGATGAACGTTCGCGGGCGCTGGTTGAAAACTTTGCCGGCCAGTGGCTGCAATACCGCAACGTAGACGTGATGAAGCCCGACGTCGAAAAATTCCCCGACTTCGACGAGAGCCTGCGTCATTCCATGAAGCTGGAGACAACGCTCTTCCTTGAAAACCTGATTCGCGAGAACGGCAGCGTGCTTGGCGTGCTGGATGCCAAACATAGTTACCTCAACGAGCGTCTGGCGCGTTTTTATGGTGTGCCTGGCGTGGAAGGCCAGCAATTCCGCCGCGTCGATATGTCGAAAACGCCGCGTGGGGGCGGCATTCTTGCCCAGGCCAGTATGTTGACCACATCCAGTTACTCCACGCGTACTTCGCCCGTGCTGCGGGGCCGCTGGATTCTGGAGAATCTATTGCACGCGCCACCCCCGCCGCCTCCGCCTGCGGTTCCTCCGCTTGAGGAAGCCAAGGCCGATGGCAGCGTCAGCCTGCGCCAGCAAATGGAAGAACACCGCAAGAATCCTGCCTGCGCTTCCTGTCACGCCCGCATGGACCCGCTTGGCTTTGGTCTTGAAAACTTTGATGCGATCGGCAAATGGCGGGACTTCGACGGCAAGGTACCGATTGACCCCAGTGGCACCCTGCCGGGCAAGGGCGATTTCCAGGGACCCATCGAGCTCAAGCAACTTCTGCTTGCCGACAAAGAAGCTTATGTCCGTGGCCTGACGGAAAAGTTACTGACTTACTCACTCGGCCGTGGCCTCGAGCGTGCCGACAAACCCGTGGTGAATGCCATTGCGACGAAAGCGCCTGCCGCTGGTTATCGCTTCCATAGCCTGATAGAAGAGATTGTGAAGAGTCTGCCCTTCCAAATGCGGCGGACGGGAGGATTGTCATGAATTTTGTGACCCGTAAGGCCGTTTCTCGCCGGACACTATTGCGAGGTGCTGGCGTCGCCATCGGTTTGCCTTTCCTTGATTCCATGCAGCCGGCCTTTGCCGGGCCGCGGACGGCCAGGCAGGCGCGCCGTTTGGCCGTTGTCTATGTGCCAAATGGCATCATCATGAAAGACTGGACGCCGGAAGGCACCGGCAAAGATTTTGATTTCAAACGCATCCTGAAGCCGTTGGAACCCTTTCGCGAAGATGTCACTCTGATCACGGGGCTCTCCAATCTGGCCAGCGAAAAGGCCAAGGGTGGCGCACACGCCAAGGCCAGCGGCAGCTTTCTTTCGGGCGCAATCCCCAAGTACACGGCGGGTGCCGATGTCTACGCCGGCACTACTTTTGATCAACTTGCAGCGCAGCAATTTGCCGCCGAGACCCGCGTGCCGTCATTGCAGTTGGGCTGCGAAGATTCGCGCATGATTGGCAACTGCGACACCGGTTCCAGTTGCGCCTACACCAATACGCTTTCCTGGAAGAATCCCGATACACCGATGGCGGTGGAAGTGAACCCGCGCTCCGTCTTTGAGCGGCTCTTTGGCACCATGGACCCCAGCCTCGACGCGGCCACCCGCGCCCGCCGCATGCTCTACAAGAACAGCATTCTCGACGTGACTCGCGAAAGCACCGAGGCGATGACCCGCCAGTTGGGCGCTCTCGACAAACGAAAGCTGGATGAGTATCTGACAGCCATTCGCGAAGTGGAGCAGGGCATTCGCAAAGCCGAGCAGGACCCGCAAGACGTGCCAGTCGGCGAGAAGCCCAGTGGCATTCCTTTCCTCTATAGCGAATACGTGAAGTTGATGTTTGATCTTCAGGTCATCGCCTTCCAGTCTGATCTGACCCGCGTTTCTACCATGATGCTGGGCCGTGAAGGCAGCGTCCGCACCTACCCGGAGATCGGCGTTCCGGACCCGCACCATCCCTTGACGCACCACCGCGGTATGCCCGACTTTATTGAGAAAGTGGCGCAAATCAACATACACCATGCGCAGCTCTTCAGCCACTTTGTGGCCAAGCTGAAGTCCGCAGAAGACGGGGATGGGAGCTTGCTTGATCATTCGCTCGTCCTCTATGGTGGCGCGCTCAGCGAAGGCAACGGCCATTCGCCCCACAATCTGCCGCTCTTGCTGGCGGGACATGCCGGAGGCCTGAAGGGAGGCCGCCGCGTGGATGTTGAAGCCAGGACACCTGCCACCAATCTCTTCCTCAAAATGCTCGAACTGGCAGGCGTGGAAAAGGACAGCTTCGGGGACAGCACGGGCCGTGTAGATTTGTAAATTCAACTGACACGGTTGTAAGTCCTTCGGCGCATATCCGTTTGAGAGCCGAAGGAGAGCAAAATGATCCTGCCTTACACCGCGATACCCAATCTCAAGCAATGGCAAAGCGACAGCTCCGTGCTGTTGGCCAATCGCAAGAGCGACCCCATTCTGACTTCCATTGATGGCCTGGTTGGCACCATCGAACACGCCGATGAAAACCTGAAGCGACTCCTGGTTGTCGACCTCTTCTGGACCTGCGACCACTGGCTGAAAACGCTTTCACGCGATCCCAAGCTGGACAAAAAGCGGGAGCCGGCCGTCTATCGCCTTTTCGCTACCAGTGCCAATCTCCTGTGCGGATACTTCGGCTGCCAGATCAACACGCTTCCCAACGAACTGGAATATGCCTTTGGCCGCACCGTAGGCGTGCATGGGCTCCGGGTGGATGTGGAACTGGGGCTGGTGAAGTACATGGAAGAGGCAGAACGCAAGCTCTATAAGCTCGATTTTTCGGGCGGCAAGGCCTTCCAGTTTGAATGGTGGTCGACGCCCGTCAATCTCAAGAAGAAGGTGCTGGCCAATAGCCGCCACGCCTGCGACACCAAGGCCTTCTTTAACACCAATGCCGACAAGACCGACTTCGGTGGCTTCGTCATGACCATGGGGCGCGACCTGTACATGGCCCGGCACGGTGGGCCCAACACCAGAGGCTCACGAGTGTTTCACTCCAGCTACTTTGGCAACCACACCGTTTCTTGCGCCGGAACCATGCTCATTCGCAACGGCGAAATCGAAAAAATTTGCCCTGATAGCGGCCACTTTCAACCTGGCGATGTCAACGTGATGGCGTTGCTGCAAATGTTGCGCATGCAGCAGGTTCCGCTGGAGCGCGTGATCGTGCAGGATTTCCTGGGTAAGAACATTGGCACCGCGGCGCTGATTCTTTCACGGCGGGATTGGAGCGAGGTTGTCTCGCATATGAAACAGAATCAGCAAGACCTGAAGGACAATCAGGCCAAGCTCAAGAGCTTGACCGGGCCAAAACCGACCGGCTCGGGTGCAGACTACGGCCTCGACACCGATAGCGAATACATTCGTACCCCGGATTCAACCTATTACAGTAAGACCCCCGCATCCAGTTACTACACGCGGACTCCAGCGAGCCAATCCCAGGCTTCCTACGACTAAGGACGCCGCTCGCTATGAAACTCTTCAGAGGGTTTCTACTGCAAGGGCAGGGCATGTATAGCCTGCCCCTTTTTTTCAGTCCCGCTCGGCAGCCAATTACGATAGAGCCATGCGGCGCAACCTGGGAAGCTACCTGGAGCAAATGGCAGATGACCACCGGAACCTCGCCTACGTTTACGCGGACGGCCTCCGCACTCGCCGGATCTCCTACGCGGAACTCGCCCAGCTCGCCTGGCAAGCAGGCGAGTGGATGCGGCGGCAGGGTCTCCGTGACGGCGATCGGGTAGTCCTCTGGGGTGTCAATTCCGGAGAATGGGCCGCCGTCTTCTGGGGCTGTCTGGCCACGGGAATCGTTGCCGTTCCGGTCGATGCTCAATCGAGTCAGGAATGGGTCAACCGCATCGTGGAAGAGACCGGTGCCAAACTGCTCTGGCAGGACTTTCCCAATCTGCGCCGCTTGACCGCCGGCCTTCCCGCCGCGCCCCCCACTGGCGAAGGCCCCTCTCGCGATACCCTGGCACAAATCATTTTTACCTCCGGCTCCACCGCCGCGCCCAAAGGCGTCTGCCTCACCCACGGCAACACTCTGGCCAGCCTCGAACCCATGGAGCAGGAGATCCGCAAATATCTCCATTGGGAAGGCCCCTTCCATCCGCTCCGCTTCCTTGTCCAGCTTCCTCTGTCTCACGTCTTTGGCCAGATGCTGGGGCTCTTCATCCCCCCGCTGCTGCGAGGCGAAATGCACTTTTTGCCCGAACTGAGCCCGGCTGAAGTCATCCGGTCCGTTCGCGAGCGCCGTATCTCCGTGCTGGCTACCGTCCCTCGCTATTTGGATCTTCTCGGGGCCGAAGTGGCGCGCGGCAGCCGTAGCCGCTTGGCTGACCGGCTTGCCACCTCCGGCCAGGGCCACTTCCTCAAAAGCTGGTGGACCTTCCGCGACGTCCACGCCCGCCTCGGTTGGAAGTTCTGGGCCTTCGTCTGTGGGGGAGCCTCCTTGCCGGAGGCCACGGAAGTCCTCTGGCGGCGCCTCGGCTACGCCGTTATCCAGGGTTATGGCATGACAGAAACCGCCTCGTTGATTAGCGTCAATCACCCTTTCAAAATGAGCCGCGGCAGTATCGGCAAGTCGATGCCCGGCCGCCAGGTCCGCATCAGCGAAACGGGCGAAATCCTTGTAAAGGGAGAAACTGTCTCGCCTGGCTATTGGAGCAAAGAAGGAGGGGCAAAGGGTTGGGGCGGGGAATGGTTTTCAACCGGCGATCTGGCGGAAACGGACGCCGCGGGAAACTACTTCTTCCGCGGCCGCAGCAAGGAACTCATCGTCGCCTCCAACGGCATGAACATCTACCCGGAAGACATTGAGCAAACCCTGCGCGCCGAACCGGAAGTATCCGACGTCGTCGTTGTGGGCGTCGAAGTTCCCGGTGGACCCTCTCCCATGGCCCTCTTCCGCGGGCATGCTGACTGGGAGGCGGTCGTCCAGCGTAGCAACACGCGCCTCGAATCTCACCAGCGCATTGCGCGTTGGGGCCAGTGGCCAGAACTCGATTTTCCCCGCACCGGCACCGGCAAGATCCGGCGGGGGGCCGTCCGCGACTATGCCCAGGCGCTTGTCAGCGGTGAGCCCGTCGAATCGCTCCGGGCAAGTGCCCTCGAACAACTGCTCCGCGACGCGGGTGCCCGCTGGCAAGGTGCGCTGCGCGACGAGTGGGAACTCGGCCGCCAGCTTGCCCTCGATTCGCTGGCCCGCGTCGGTCTGGTTACGGCTCTTGAAGCCCGCTTCTCGGTGTCGCTCGATGAGAGCCAGATTTCGGAATCAACCACGGTCGGCACTTTGCGCCAGAGCATTGCGATCCAGATGGCGGCCCCGGCAGCGGAACCGGCAACACCGGAACCGCTGCCCACCGTACCCGCAGCGAGTCCTGTTGAAGAAGCCTACTCGTTTCCGCATTGGCCGCGATCCTGGTGGGCGGTTGCTTTGCGCTGGCCATTCCAACGGCTTCTTCTCCGGCCATTGACCGCCTGGTTTTCCGGCCACGCCAAAGTACACGGACTGGAAAACCTGTCCAGCGTGCCGGGCCCTGTCTTGCTGGTGGCAAACCACCTCACTTCCATGGATGGGGCCTTGCTGGTGGGGCGTTTGCCCTGGCGGCGCAGTCGCAAGGTGGCGATTGCGATGAGTGGGGAAATCCTGCGTGAGTACCAGCAACCCTCTCCCTCGCTGCCCTGGTACAAGCGCTTCTCCTTAAGGGTTCAGTACGTGCTGGTCCTTCTTGCGTATCAGGTCTTCCCTCTCCCCCGCAGCGGCGGAGTCCGTCGGGCCTTTCAACATGCGGGCCGGCTCGCAGACGAGGGGTATTCGGTCCTGGTTTTTCCGGAGGGGCGGCGCTCCGAGACGGGGGAACTATTGGCCTTCCAACCCGGCACCGGCATCCTGGCGCGGGACTTGCGAATGCCCGTGGTCCCAGTGTGGTTAGGGGGGCTCCACGAACTGCGGCTGCAGGGCCGCCGTCGCGCTAGTGCCGGAGACCTGAGCCTGCGAATTGGACGGGCACTAGACTTCGATGCGGCAGAGGACCCGGCCGCCATTACCGCCACTGTGGAGCAAGCCGTGCGCCACCTGAGCCAGCCTTCTCCACCAGACCCCCAACGCTGATAAATTGAGCGCGTGGCTCATACAATTTCCCGCCGTGGTCTCCTGTCCTCAAGCGCCCTAGCGCTTGCTCCCCAAGGATTGCGGGCGCAAGCCCCGAGGCCCAACATCCTTTGGGTGTTGGCCGAAGATATCAGCACCAATTTGGGTTGCTATGGTGAGCCGTTGGTCCAAACGCCAAACCTGGACCGGTTCGCCAGGCAAGGGGCTCGCTATACCCATGCCTTCACCACGGCTCCCGTGTGCTCGGCAGCCCGCAGTGCCCTCGCCACGGGGATGTACCAGACGACCATCGGCGCCCACCAGCACCGTACCTTTGACAAAAAGCCGCTGCCCCCGCCCGTGCGTCACATCAATGAGTATCTGCGTGAAGCCGGCTATTACACCGTGCTCGCCGCTCCTCCGCCGGGGATGAAATCCAGTTTGGGTCAGGGCAATGGCGCCTGGGGTTCGCCCAAAACGGACTACAATTTTTTGATCGACAAGCCCTTTGATGGCAGTAACTGGACAAATCGCCCCAAGGACAAGCCATTCTTCGCGCAATTGACGATTCAGGAAAGCCACAAGGGGCAGGGTTGGCCGCTTGGCCGCCAGCACACCCCCAAAGTAGATCCAGCAAAGTTGAAACTACCCCCGTATTGGCCAGACCACCCGGTGGCCCGCGATGAATATGCCAACTACCTTGAAGCCATTCAGTTGATGGACCGCTACTTCGGCGAGGTCATGGACCGTCTCGAAAAGGAAGGCGTAGCCGACAACACCATGGTCGTCTTCCTGGGTGACAACGGTGCCTGCACCTTCCGTTCCAAGCAATTCCTTTACGACCCCGGCATCCAGGTTCCCTTCCTGGTGCGCTGGCCGGGCAAAGTCGGCGAGGGCGTCGTGCGCGACAATTTTGTCGAACATATCGACCTGACGGCGGCAACCCTTGCTGCTGCCGGGGTGCCTGTCCCCAGCTACATGCAGGGTCGGGACTTCCTGGCTCCCAACGCCACGCCCCGGCAGCACATCTTTGCGGCCCGGGACCGTTGCGACACGGCTTCGGAACGAATTCGTTGCGTACGCGACCGCCAATTCAAATACATCCGCAACTTTATGCCCGGCATTCCCTACATGCAATCCAACCCCTACAAAGAGCGTGAGTATGCCACTTGGAACTTGCTCAAGCAGTTAAAGCAAGAGGGGAAGCTGACACCCGTGCAGGCCCTGTTCACGGCCGAAAGCAAGCCCGTCGAAGAACTTTTCGATCTCTCTGCCGACCCCCACGAGGTAAAGAACCTGGCCGCGCAGTCGCAACACCAGCAACGTCTGATCGCCATGCGCAAACTGGTGGACGACTGGGTTTTCACCACCAACGACCACGGTTTCCGCATGGAAGATCCCGTGTTGATTTATGAGAACTACGGCCCGAAGTAATAGGTGCTGGCATTGCCTGCCTCAGAGTCCCACAAACTTTTCCGAAAAAGTTGTGGTACTAAGGTTTTAATAAATCAAACTGACTGATAGTACTTATAGAAACCATATAGTTGGAATAATTTTCGCTTTCTTTGGTAATGTCGAAACGTTAGCAGACCACTCATAGCTTTCGTCCATGCAAACAGTGCAAGCAACGCAGTCACATCAGGAGGAAGAAACGATGTTTCGAAAATTATTTGGTGCTTGTGTTCTTGTCGCAATGAGCGCTGCTGGGCCTCAGCTCAGTGCGGCTACTTTTGTGGATATTGTTGTGGTTGTTGATGAATCTGGTTCCATGGCTGGTGAGCATGCCTGGTTGGGTGGGATGGTAACTTCGCTCAACACCAAACTGGAGGCTTTAGGCTACACGGTCAAATTCGGCCTCTATGGTTTTGGCAGAAGCGGTGCAGGGATTGATGGTCGTGAACTTCTGGACTCGGGCACCGCTGCCCAATTTCTTGCGGCTGACAACAACTTGGTGACCGATGGTGGGACCGAGGACGGCTATACAGGGATCAAGTTTGCTTCAGATAACTATACCTTTACTGCAGGTTCGGCCCGCAACTATATTTTGGTCACTGATGAAGACCGTGACGTTCGAGTTGCTGCGAATACTTTTGCCACCACTGCAGCCCTGCTTTCTGGCCAAAGCGCTCTGTTGAACGCGGTTTTGAATAATCCATTTGGTTGCACGGGCGGAACCGGCAGCGTAATCGGTCGTACGACCTCATCGGGCTATCGTGTGGATGGTTCGGGCGGTTATAATAGCTGCGCTTCTCCCACAACGGGCAATGGAGACGGTGCCACCGAAACTGATTACGTCCCTTTGGCGCTAAACAGTGGGGGTGCGGCTTGGAATCTGAATATTCTCCGCAACGGCGGCACGGATGCGGCATCTTTCACTGCTGCATTTGTTGACATCAAAGTTGAGGAGATCATCACTCAGACAGGAATCCCTGAGCCTTCCGCGTACGTGTTGGTTGGCTCAGCCTTGGCTGGCTTGTTGATTCGCCGTCGGATGACCAGGTAAGTTCACGATCAGTTTACTCACCCGGAATGGCCGTTGTTCGCAACGGTTATTCCGGGTAAACTTTTTATACTGTGCTGTTACCGCCTCGCTGCCCGGACTTCTGCCAAGGCTTGCGTCGCAGCAATATAGTCTGGTGATCCCGGTCTCAGGTTGCTGATGATTTTCTCCAGCCGGGGTAGCGCCTCTCTTGATTGCCCCATCCTTAACATTTGACGCAAGCGGAGCACTTCTAACTGCAAGGTGCGGGGATGCGTGGAACCCCCGGACGCCAGCGCAAGTTGGTAGGCGCGGTCCAGCGACCGGGCAGCGGAAGCCGGTTGCCTTTGTCCGTTTTCCAATTCCGCCCGGACCCGCCAAAGATCGCACCACGACGGATGATTCTCCGGTAGCGCCGGACGTAGCAGAGACTCTGCCGCCGCGATGGCTGCCTCAGCCTGGGGCCACTTCGATTGGGCAGTCAGGCTGAAGGCCAGGTTGAGTTGCAGAATTCCCAGGTTCGGATGCGTCTCTCCGTATATTTTGCTCGTCTGCTCAAAGGCCCGGCGGATAAAGACTTCTCCTTCCGCGGGCCGGCCAGCCAGGTTCAAGGTCGTGCCAAGGTCGTTCCAGGTCCGCAGGTGATCGGTCTGGACTGGATGTGCTTCCATTCTTCTTGCCGCCAGCGAGAGCTTTTCAATCGCTTCGGAATAGCGTGTCATCCGCCGCAGCAAAGATCCATAGCCGGATAGTCGGGCTATCGCCGCCATCTCCTGCTGCCTGCCAGCTCGTTCATCGAGCGATTCAATCTCCGCGTAGTGACCAGCCGCTTCTTCGTATTTCCCCGCCGCGCTCAGATTCGACGCCAGCAGTTGCACTTCGTTCACCACTTCCGGCGATGATGCCGGGCGAGACTTTCGCACCAGTTCCACCGCCTTGCGCGAGGCGGTCACCGCTTCCGGATAGCGTCCCAGGTTGTAGTAAGCGACACCGAGTCCGCTCCAGGAATCACTCGATTCCAGCGCATCTTCACCCCGGATGCGAATGCTCTCCTGATAGGCACGAACTGACTCTTCTACCGGGCCCACCACGCTAAACGCGCTGCCGATGTTATCCAGCAGGCTCGCGCGAATCTCGGGCTTGTCTTTCAGCTCGGTTTCCAGGCGCTTGCGTCCGGAGATCAAAAGGTCTTTCGCGGTCAGGACTCCGTTTGTCTGAATGGGGTTGGTTTCGCGAAACAAGTTCACCAGAAAGCTGCTCACTTCCCGGGCCGTTTCGGCCTGATGATTCGCCCGGTCTCGCTCCGCGCGAATGCGCAGTGCCTGCCAGAAAGAGATAGCACCAAAACCGAGAATGAACACGACCAGGGCTGCAATGGCTCCCGCGGCCAGCCGGTTGCGGCCCACCATCATCCGGATCTGATACCGGATCGTGGCGGGCCTCGCCAGAATCGGTTCGCGATTCAGAAATCGGCGCAGGTCTCCCGAAAATGCTGCGACGCTGTCATAACGTTGATCGGGATCCTTGGCCATGGCCTTGGCCAGAATCGTTTCCAGATCCGCATCCACGGCATAGCCGCTCGCTCGCAGCGAACGCACCGGCGCTTCGCAAATCTGCTGGATCGCCGCCAGCAAATCCGTTTTGTCCAGATAGGGGTGCTGGCCCGAAATCATTTCATACAGGATGACGCCCAACGCATAGGTATCCGTCCGAACGTCGATGCGCCCGGCCTCGCCGCGGGCCTGCTCGGGCGACATGTAGCGAAGGCTGCCCTGCACAATTCCTGTTTCGGTCCGCGTCGCCCCTGCCTCATCGGTCATGCGAGCCAAGCCAAAATCCAGCACCTTCACCTTGCCGCCACTCACCATGATGTTCGATGGCTTCAAATCGCGATGAATCACCCCGCGCTGATGTGCATAAGTGATGGCCTCGCAAATCTCCAGGAAAAGCTCAATCCGCGGCGCAAGCTCCGCACGACGATAGGCTGTGGGCTTGCCGCTCCCGGCCACAAAGTCAGACAAGGTCTGGCCTGCAATGAACTCCATCACCAGAAAGGGTTGCCCGGTGGGCGAAACACCGCTCTCGAAGATCGTCGCAATACCGGGGTGCAGCAAGCGCCCCAGGGCTTCAGCTTCCCGCTCAAACAATCGCTTCTCCCGGTCGCTCGCCAGATGGCCCGAGCGCATGAGCTTCAAGGCAACCTTCCGGCGCGGGTGCAACTGTTCGGCTTCGTAGACAACCCCCATGCCGCCTTCGCCCAGCCGTTGCAGAATCCGGTACTGCCCGATTTGATCAGGCTCTTGCTGCTGGATCGCCGCGGCCGCCGCGCCCTGCACCAGGTTCTGCAACTCTCCGCCATCCTCACACAGAATCAGGCTTTCCACCCGGCGGCGCAGCGAAGGGTCTGAGCCGCACTCGCGCTCGAGCGCACGGTTTCGCTCCTCCGCCGGCAAATCCACCACGGCTTCAAAAACCTGTTGAATCCGCTGCCAGGTACTCAGATTCATTCGCTTGAATTGCTCTTCAATTCGTGTTGCAGAAAGCCACGGGCAAACTTCCAATCCCGGTTGACCGTTGCCATACTGAGACCCAGCGCCTCAGCGGTTTCCGGGATCGAGAGCCCGCCAAACAGGATTAGGTCAACCACCTGCGTCTTGCGTGAATCCAGTTCATTCAGCTTGTCGAGGGCACTCTCGATGGCAAGCATTCCCGCCATATCGAGTTCCATCGCATCGGCTTCTTCGGTTCCACTGAGCGAAACACGCTGCAAATCCCCGCCACGCTTTTCCCGCTTCCTGGCCCGGGCATGGTCCACCAGGACACGTCGCATTTCCCGCGAAGCGATAGCCAGAAAATGTCCGCGATCCTGCCAGGCAACATCCGCTCCATGTAGCCGCACGTAGGCCTCATGCACCACTGCCGTCGGGCTCAGCGTGTGGCCAACCCTTTCGCTGCGCATCAAACCGGCTGCAAGGTGGTGCAAGCGTTGATAGACCAATGGCATCAGCTCAGCCAAAGCTTCCTGTTGGCCGGAACGCCAACGCTCCAGCAGCAGGGTTATGTTTGCGTCACTTGCGTCCACGCTACATATTGTACGAGGCGAAAGGCAATTCAGCGCAGATTTGTGGTGAGTCTAAGGTTTAGAACTTAGCGGGAGGCAAGGGCTTGGTCAAAACTCGATAACATCACTTTCACATTCTTGGCCTCATCCATATCCGGGTTCAGGTCCAACATCTTGTGAAAGTGCTTGCGGGCGACGGCCAGCGTTTCGAGGCTTCCTGTGTCCTGCGCCTGCGTCGCGTAGACAAGGCCGCTCAAGTAGTGCGTGTAGGGGTAACTCGGGTCGTACTGCAAGCTCTTCTGGCAAAACAAAGTGGCGTCCGTCAGCTTCTGGTCCCGGAAGGCACAATCGCAAAGTCCGAAATAGGCCATGCTGCGCAAGTCCTGCCAGATATCCTTTTGCGCGGCACGGCGACGCTTGCCATGCCCAACCAGAAATCCAACCACATAGTAATTGAGGTTACCTGCCATCCCGGAATCAAAGTTGCTGTATTTCAAATAGTCAACATAGGCCCGGCGCGAATCCTTATAGTCACCCTTCATCCGCAAACTTTCCGCCAGCCAGAAATAGGGTTCGGCAGCCGTGGGCAGCAATTTGATCGCGGCCCGCGCGCTGTCAATCGCGTCGTCGTAGCGTTCCTTGATCCGGTAAGCCTGCGCCCTGAGGTAGAGCGTCTGCACATCCTTCGGGTTCCGGCGCAGCACGACATCAAACTGCCGGATACTGCTATCAATGTCCCCGATGTCCAGCAGCATCCCCCCAAAGCTCGATCGCGCCTCAGAATAATCCGGGTCAATCTGGATCGCCTTCTCAAAATACTGCCGGGCCTTCTCCTGCTCAAAGAGCGCATTGTAGGTCCGGCCCAGATAGAGCGCAGCCTGGCTGTAGGTCGCGTCGATTTCGAGAGCACGCGCAAACTGCTCTACCGCCTTCTTGTAATTCTGCTCAAAGCCCTTGTTATAGAAGTCAAGCCCCTTGTCAAAGAGGTCGACCGCTGCCTTGGGACGTTTGCGCGGAATCAGGATTTGCAACTTGATCGTGGATTCCTGCCCCGGATAGACCATTTCTTCCCGCGGTCCGTCCGGCTCATAGCCCATCTTCACGCCCTGCACCTGATGCGCACCGGGCCGCAAACCTGGAATTCGCAACGGCGCATTCTTGCTCGCCACCCCGACGCTTTTGCCGTCCAGGAAGACTTCAACCTCTTCCCGGTTGGTCTCAAAAATGAGCGCTCCAAACTTGGGTGCCGGTGGAGGTGCCGCCGTCGCATAAGACGGCACATAAGAAATCAGCATCTCAGGGTCGAAGCTGCCACGGTCAGACCTCGGCGTTTGCTTGCCGCGTGTTGCTTCACGCACGTTCTTGCGGACATACTCTGTCAACTCGACTGCGGTCACGATGCCGTCGCGGTCGTCGTCGGCTTCGCCTCCCATGCCCTTCACCACGTAATAGGTGAAGACGCCATGGCCGCCCCCAAAATCAGGTGACTCAAAGCTACGCTCGGCGTCGCGCGATGCCGTCAGGCTGAACATGTTGGTGTCCAGGTTCTGCCAAAGATTATTCAGGTTTTCCGCCCGCGTCTCATTCGTCACAAAGCCGGAATGGCAACTGTCCGTCAGCAGGACTTTCCACTTCGCCTTCACCGTCTTGCCCACCGTCTTGGCCAGCGTTTCCATCGGGTAGCCGCTTCCCGCCACATTGTTCAAGTCAAAGTCATAGGGTGCCAGATAGCCCTTGCCCTGGTGCACGAATCCATGACCGGCAAAGTAAATGAAGACCCGGTCATTCTCTTTGGCCACCCTTGGCAGCCATTCTTCGAGTTCCGTTTTCAGATTGGCCAGCGTTGCCTTCGGGCCCAGCAGTTTCTTGACGTTTTCCGAGCGGAAGTTGCCGCCTTCGAGGCTGATTAGCACGGAGTACAAAGCATCCGCATCGCGCTCGGAATAAGCAAGGTGAAGATCCTTTGGCAAATTCTGATACGCCCCGACGCCCATCACAATCGCGTAGCTGCGCGGAATATCCACCTGCCGCGTCAACAGTTGGGATTCGCCCTCAGGAAAGGGGTCTGCTTCCACCCGCAAATCACGAGCAGTCTTTTTCTGCTGCCCGCAAAGCAGGCTGGCCGCAAGCACGAATAGCGTGAGCTTCTTCATTTGTGTATGAGCGTCACTTCCGCCGTGACGCGCGGGTCGTCGTTCCGTTTACTCGCTACATAAGCGGCATGCTCAAATCGTGGGCCAACCTTGGAGTTCTTCACTTCACCCTCCACCTTTTCCACAATCAGGTCGCGGGCATACATCACGCGGACCCTGTCCACAAAGGGGTCACCGATCATGGTGTTGGAGGCCATGATGATGCCCGGTGCCGGCTTGGTAATTCCAGGGGTGGGTTCCGGATCGCGTTCCGGCGCAACCTTGTAGAGCAGACTGTCAAAGTCCGGTTCTGGCTTGCGACTGAAGACGATGAAGATCCTTTCCTCGCCCGGTTGGTCGTCGAAGGTAAACACATAGCCGGTAGGGAGCGTGTACGGCACTCCCGGCCCGACGCGGTTATCGCCGCCCGCCACCTTCGGGGAAGGGAAGAGCGGACTCCACTTGCCGGAAGAACCGCGCGCCAAAATATAGAGGTATCCAAAATCGTTCACCTCCACCCGCACGTTGATCTTGTCGCCGCTTTTGAAAGCCGTCGTCGTTGGAACTTCCTTCTTGTCCCCGTTGGGCATCAATTGCGTAATGGTCCAGCGCATGGCCAGGCCGCTACCGGAAGAGACGGTGTCAGCCGCCAGTCGCACGGGCAGGCTCTCGTTCTGAACTGGTGTTTGCTGCGCGACCTGGTCCAGTTGTTGTGCAGCTTTCCTGGCTGGCGCGGGAGTCTTGGCCTTTGCCACCGCTACCGGCGCTTTTGCCGCGGCCGAGGGTGCGGGCTTTGCGCCATAAAAAATTTCGCGGGCTGTCATGCGCGGCCCCGCACCGCTCTGCGCACTCGCCAAACAGGCACCCAAAAGCGCCAAGTATGTGATTCGTTGAAACATAATACAGCCTCCAATTTCTACTTCAGTATATTCTTATAGGACAGAATGACAATGCCACCCATCCGCCCACTGCTTGCCAATGCACTCGCGTTGCTCATGGTTCAGGGGTTGCTTCCCGCCCAGGAGGCGGCCGCGCCCAAGTTGAACATCGTTGTTATCCGAGGGGATGGTGCCATCAACAACATCAAAAGCCGCACTGCCCGGGAAATGATTGTCGAGGTGCGCGACGAGAACAACAAGCCGGTCGCCGGCGCCAGTGTCGCCTTCCTGTTGCCCGATTCGGGGCCCGGTGTTGTCAGTTCTAATGGTTCACGCATGGTCACTTCCATGACCGACGCCAACGGCCGTGCCGCCGCCCGGGGCCTGAAGCCCAACGGGCAGAGCGGCAACTACAACATCCAGGTGAGAGCCAACTTCCAGCAATCCTTTGGACAAATCGTCGTAGCGCAGTCAAATGTTATAGCGGCAGGCGCAGCGATTTCAGGTCTAGCTGCGGCATTAATTGTTGCCGGCGCCGCAGTCGCGGCCGGGACCGCGTACGCGGTGACGCGCGATAACAACGGTGGCCCAGCCCGTTCCTCTGTTGGTGTGAGTGCGGGAACCCCCGCTGCAGGAGCCCCGCGATAATGAACCGTCTACTTCTAGCAGTTCTCCTTGCCTCTCCCTTGATGGCCCAGGTTGTCATCAATAACTTCACTTTCCCCACCGCTACCCGCACCGGTACCTATGGTCCCTTCCAACTCACTGGCCAGGGCGGCGCAAATGAATGGTTGATATCCGGTGGAAATTTTCCTGCGGGTCTAACGCTCTCACTGGGAGGCTCAGTATCGGGAACAGTCACTGCTGCCCCCGGTCCCTACACGTTCACCGTACTTGCCCAACAATTTGCCGGCGGCCCCTCCGGCACTCGTGATTTCACAATCAATGTGGTGGCGGCCCCAAGCCTGTCCTTGTTTTCACCTGGCATTTCGCTCCCCAACGCCACTGGCAACGTACCCTACAGCCAGGTGCTCGCCCCCTTCTTTAACATCAGTGGCGGTGTCGCCCCCTATCGATTCGTTCAGAACACTTCTTTGCTTGGCTTGACCACCAATTCGCAAGGCACCACGATTTCCGGTGCTCCGCGTCTCGGGCCCGGAAGCGCAGAAATTAGCTTTTCCGTCGTGGACGCCAATGGCGCCACGTCCAACGCCACCTTTATTGGCATCTTGATTCTCCAGAACCCGCTCGCTTTTACGACGCCTTCGCTGCCGGCTTGGACTGTAGGGCGTCCCTACCACCAACCGGTCAACGCACAGGGTGGTTCCGGTTTTTACCGCTTTACTGAAAATGAGGGTAATAATTATCCGCCGGGCATTCAACCAGACCTCAAGTTGGCCTGTCCAGCATTTGTCCAGAATCCGATCGGCAACTACTTTATTAGCGGGCAGGCAAGTTTGGTCGGTGGCTCTGGCCCTGCTACTTACAGCTTGGGCGCGGGTAGCACTCTGCCCCCGGGCTTGAGCTTTTCCAGTAGCGGCCTCTTAAGTGGCATCATCGGCGGAGGCGGCTTCTTTCAATACCGCGTACAGGCCGAGGATCCGAATGGCCTTGGCGTCTATCGCGATTGCTTCCTCTCAATTACCTTTGCTGCACCTCCCCCGCTTTCCCTCTCCTGTGCTGCCCCCACGGCCGTCATCGGTAGCCACTACGCTTCCGCTCTGGTAGTTGAGAATGCGGAATCCCAGCCCTCTACCTTCACCCTTTTCGCGGGCAGCCTCCCCACCGGCTTGACACTCTCCCCAGGCACCGGACAAATCCTCGGTATTCCCTCAGGTAGCCCCGGGGAATTTAACTATACCGTTCGTGTTCAGGTCGGTTCCAACACTACGGATCAGGCTTGTACCCTGCGCACCTTTACCGGTACCCAGGACGTCAATGCCATGGCTCTCCGAGGCGTCCCCACGCAAGCTGGCGATTATTTCACGAGCTTTAGTGTTCGTGACGGAATCAACAATTCCAACAACGCCGAATTCTTGATCACCATCAATCCCGCCCCCGCCTTTTCTCCATTCTCCCTGCCCAACGGCACTGTTGGTACTTTTTATAGCTCCAACCTCGTCCCCAATGCACTTGGCGGCGGCACTGCTCCCTTCTCCTACTCCATCACCGGCGGCACTCTACCAAATGGGTTAACGATCAACTCCTTGTCCGGTATCATCTCCGGTACCCCCACCGCCCAAGGACCCTTCACTTTCACCCTGACGGCCACTGACGCCGCTGGTGCGATTGCCTCCATCCCCCTGGGCATCACCGTCATCAACCCTGTCAACGCTCTTCAAATCACAACCTCCGCCCTCCCGGTCGGAATTGTAGGGCAACCCTACCAGGCCACTGTGTTAGCCAGCGGCGGAACCGGCACCGGATATAGCTTTTATTACTTCTCTGAACCAGATCCGCCTGGACTTCCCATTAGTTCAGCAGGTCTAATCAATGGCACTGCCCCTGCTCCCTATAACCAAAATGTTTCAATCGGCGTTGTCGATAGCGGCTCAAACTTCACCACTCGCAGCTTCCTCCTGACTGTCACGAACTTTACCTGCCCCACTGCCATAGCAACGGTTGGCTCCAGCTACAACTCCAGCTTTGTCCTGAGTCCATTCTCAGCCGCCGCCTACACAGTTTCCAGCGGCTCCTTACCGCCCGGCTTAATACTGAGTGGCATCAACGGCCAACTCACTGGAACGCCGACGGTAGAGGGTTCCTACACCTTCACAACTACGGCGAACGATACCGGCGGACGCCAAGTCAGCCGCTCCTGCTCCATCACTACTCAAAGCCTCATCCAATCCAGCAGCCCCCGCACCACCGCGCGCGTTGGAGTTCCTTACCAATCCGCAGTCGGTGCCACCGGTGGAACCTCGTCCTACACCCATTCCATCGTTGCTGGCTCACTCCCCGAGGGCTTGTTTCTAAATCCGTCAACCGGCCAGATTACCGGCACACCCCAAACCCCCGGCTCTATCGGTTATCGCGTCCGCACCCAGGATAGTCTCGGCGCTGCGACGGAACGGGATTTTGTCATGTACACTCTGGGGCGTCCGGCTCCTCCCACGCTCCGCTGCCCGCTGCCTTCCGGCATTGCCGGCACCGCCTACAATTCCGCTGTCAGCCTGAATGCTACCGGCCCGGTTACCTACTCCATCATTGCGGGCTCGCTTCCTTCCGGACTGACTCTCAATACTGCCACCGGCCGCATATCTGGCGATTTCCCCCTCCCCGGTTCGACTCAATTCACCGTACAGGCCAACTTCCCCGGTGCCACTAGCGGCCCGCCTACTGCGCAATGTGAGATCTTCATCACGGAAGCTCCTCCTGCCTATCTCTCACTCGCTTGCCCGGACCAGCAAGACCTCGTCCGCAATGAGGCCTACGCCTCCCCCGCCATTGCCACCGGTGGCCGGCGGCCCTATTCCTTCATGCTTTACCAGACCAGCCTCCCGGATGGCCTCAGTCTCAATCCCAATACCGGCCTGGTTTCGGGAACGATCACGAATCCAAGCGCTCCCTCTTCCTTTATCTATATCTTGAGGGTGGAGGATGGCCTGGGCTTCAGCACCAACAGCCCAATTTGCTCCGGCACCGTCGCCGCCGCCCCGCCCGTCTCCATTCTCACCACCACCCTCCCCGCCGGCACCGTCGGCTCCAACTACAACGTCACCATCCAGACCGCTGGTGGTGCGCCCCCGCTCAACGCATCGATCTCTGGCAGCCTCCCGGCTGGCTTGCAGCTAGTGTCTGACTCCCAAGGCATCCGCATCACCGGTATCCCGCTGCAACCCGGCGCCACCAGCTTCAGCCTGAGCGTGAGTGATTCCGCCCAGCAGTCCGCTCTCCGCAACTACGAAATTCTGATTGGCCTGGCCGATCCGCTCCGCTTCACCACCAGCTTCCTCCAGAGCGCCACCGTAGGCGTGAACTTCTTCCAGACCCTCTTTGCCGCTGGAGGCACACCCCCTTACCGTTTCGC
This sequence comes from uncultured Bryobacter sp., assembly GCA_964510335.1. Classification (GTDB taxonomy): domain Bacteria; phylum Acidobacteriota; class Terriglobia; order Bryobacterales; family Bryobacteraceae; genus Bryobacter. Next base: position 41,735 of record CAZECF010000032.1, read on the forward strand.
GGTGAGTGGTGGCTCTCAAGCCCCGGGCGTCACCCTGAGCCCGGATGGGAGCATCCGCGGTGTTCCCACCACCGCAGGCACCTTCCGCTTCGTCGTCCAACTCACGGATGCCGCTGGTGGCACCATCGAAGGAACCTACTCGCTGGCCGTATTCCAGGGCAATTTCCGCCTCGGCTGCCCCGCTGCTCAAGCCGAAGTTGGTGTCCCCTACAATGCCCCGGCCAACATCATTGGTGGATCGCAACCCTATAGCTTCGCCATCGCCGCCGGACAATTGCCGCCAGGCTTGCTCCTGTCGCAAGGGAACGGAACCATCAGCGGCCGTCCCACCACTGCGGGCGCATACATCTTCACCTATAGCGTCACCGACGCCCGCCAGGACCGCACCCAAACCCAGTGCAGCATTGGCGTAGTTGGCGGCGCGTTGCGCATCATCACCGCCAGCCCGGTCCCGGTCCGCGCTGGCGCAGACTACCAGGGCACCCTTGAAGCCGCCGGTGGCTCTGCCCCTTACACCTTCGCTCTTCTGAGCTCCGCACCGGAAGCCGGTATCACTGTGGCTGCCAACGGTGGCTTCACCGGTCGGGCCACCCGGCGCGGCAACTTCTCCTTCACCGTGCAGGCCCGCGATAGTGCCGGCGCAACTGCCACGCGCACTCTCGTCCTTGAAGTCGGCGATTCCAACCTTACCCTTGCTTGCCCCGTCGCAACCTCCTTCCAGATCGGCGTCAACGCCACCGGCCGCTTCGGCGTCACCGGCGGGATCGCACCACTTCGCTTCTCTGTGCTCGAAGGCAGTCTGCCTCCCGGTATGGTCATCGCAAATGATGGTGCCTTCAACATCCGCGCTACCGAAAACGGCACCTTCACCGCGCAGGTACAAGCAGTCGATAGCACCAACACGGCCGCCAACGCCCGCTGCACTTTTGAAATTACGGGCACGCCGCTGCTCATCACCACCGCCGCCCTGCCTGATGGCACCGTCGGCACTCCCTATTCCACCGGCGTCGCCACCAGCGGCGCAGTCGGTCGGGTCCGCTTCGGCTTGGCCAGCGGCAACCTGCCTCGGGGGCTTGCAATCGATGGGGACAATGGGGCGATCTCCGGCTTGCCGGAACAGGAAGGCGACTTCACCGTCGGCCTCAGCGCCACCGATGATCTCCGCCGCACCACCGTCCGCAGCCTCTCCCTGCGCATTGCAGACGGAAGTCTCCCCTTCCGCATCACTACCGATTCTCCGCTCTCCGATGCACTCGTGGGCCGGGACTACTCTGGCGGCTTTGCAGCCGACGGCGGCAAGGCTCCCTACGTGTTCACCATCGGTGGACTCCCTGCCGGGCTCACCGCCAGCGGCAATTCCTTTAGCGGCACTCCCACCGCTGCCGGCGATGCCACCGTCGATGTCTCCGCTCGTGACGCCAACGGCGCTACGGCCACCAAGTCTTTCCTGCTTCGCGTCAAGGCTGATGGTCTCTTCATCACCACCGAAGAGCTGCCCGATGGCGAACTCGGCAACCCCTACGGCACCGGCGTGTCCAGCCAGGGTGGCACTCCACCGCTCGTCTGGTCCATCGTCCGCGGCAGTATCCCCACGGGTGTCACCTTTGATCCCTCTACGGGCACCTTCTCCGGCAACCCTGCTGCCAGCGGGCCTTTTGCGCTCACCCTCGAAGTGACTGACGCAACCGGCGCCACTTCCCGCCGCAGCTACAGCTTTGAAGTCCGGCCCCCGGGCATCGAGCGCCTCTCCATCACCACCGAATCCCTGCCCGACGGTAGCGCCGGCTTTGCTTACTCAGCCAGCATCGGTGCCACCGGTGGCCAGCCACCCTACGCCTTCTCGATCAACGGCGACATCCCCGCCGGACTCAGCCTCGCTGCCGACGGTAGCATCACCGGCACGCCCACCGCCATCGGGACGGCGACCTTCGTGGCCAGCGTCACCGATTCGCTCGGCCTCCGTGCCTCCCGGACTCTCTCGCTCCGCATCGCGGCCGATCGCGTACCCAGCCTTTCCATTGAAGGCTTACCCGAAACGGCCAATCCCAACCAGAACCTGCCTTTCACCCTGAGTATCGCCAGCGCCTTCCCGGTTGCTGTCAGCGGCCAGTTGACTCTCGTCTTTGCCCCCGACAGCCACGGCGCGGATGATCCAGCGATTCGCTTCGGAAACAATTCCCGCACCTTCGCCTTCACCATTCCGGCCGGCGCGACGCAAATTACGCTGCCCTCCGGTGCCACCATCGCCACGGGGACGCTTGCCGGCACTATCCGTGTTCAATCGACGCTCGGCTTCGGTGGCGCATCGGTACCCGGACCCACCCGCGCGGTCCTCCTCCGCCCGGCAGCTCCGGTCATCACCTCGTTGCAACTGACGCGCTCCGGCTCGAACCTTGAAGTCCGCATCGAAGGCTTCACCAATACGCGGCAACTCAGTGAAGCTCGCGTCAACTTTACCGCTGCTGGCAATGTGGATCTCACCACCTCCAGCCTCACCGTTAACGTCGCCCAGGCCATTCAGAACTGGTTTGCCAGCGCCGCCAGCGCTCAGTTCGGCGGACGCTTCTCGCTCACGCTGCCCTTCTCGGTCAGCGGCGATGCTTCCGGAATTGGAGGCGTCAGCGTCACCATTGTCAACAGCGTCGGCACTTCAGCGCCTTCCAGTGCCAATTAGCCGGCGGCGCTGATATGCTGTCGTGAAATGAGTCAACAACCCAGGCCGCCTCGTCGCGCCTTCCTCGGAGGCCTCGCGGCCGGAATCGCATCCATGAGTTGCTCCTCTCCCGCCCCTGAAACGCAGCCGGTTTCCGCCGGTGCCGGTGAAAACTGGGCCAGGACTTTCCGCTACCGCGCCGCCGCCTTTGCTGAGCCAAAGTCCCTCGACGAACTGCAAAAGGCCATCCAGGCGGGAACCCAACTGAAGGCGCTCGGCTCCCGCCACTCTTTCAGCCGAGTCGCCGACACATCGGGGTCGCTCATCTCGATGCGCCACTTCGACGAAGTTGGCGAAGTGAACAAATCCATGCAGACCGTCACTGTGGGTGGCGGCGTCAAGTACGGCGATATGGTCGTCAAACTCGACGGGCAGGGCTATGCCCTGCACAACCTTGCCTCCCTGCCGCACATCTCTATCGCTGGGGCCATCGCCACCGGCACCCACGGTTCCGGCAGCGCCAACGGCAATCTGGCGACAGCCGTCGAAGCCTTTGAACTGGTCACCAGTGCCGGGGCCGTCCACAAAGTGTCCCGCGCCGCCTTCCCCGAACACTTTGACGGCATGGTCGTCAGCCTCGGCGCTTTGGGCTTCCTCACCAAAGTGACCCTGCGCGTCGAGCCAACTTACCAGATGCGCCAATACGTTTTCGAGGGGCTCTCCCGCGTCGCCATGGAGCGCAACTTCAACGCCATCATGGACGCGGCCTACAGCGTAAGTCTCTTCACCACTTGGGGCGAAAAAGGGATCGAAGAGGTCTGGATCAAGGAGCGTACCGACTCGAAATCCCGCTCGGTCGCCGGCAAAGATTTTTACGGCGCCACTCCCTCCACCACCGACGTCCACCCCATCAAGGGCTTGCCCCCGGAACCCTGCACGCCGCAGATGGGCGTCCCCGGCCCCTGGTATGAGCGGTTGCCCCATTTCCGCATGGGCTTCACCCCTTCAAGTGGTGAGGAAATTCAATCCGAGTTTTTCGTACCCCGCAAGGATGCCGTCAAGGCGCTAGCCGCGATCTTCGCTCTCCACAGCCAGATCGCCCCGGTTCTCCAGATTTCCGAGATCCGCGCCATCAAGGGAGATTCGCTCTGGCTCAGCCCCGCCTATGGCCGCGATTCCATCGCCATTCACTTCACCTGGAAGAAAGACGAAGCCGGTGTTCTCGCGGTATTGCCGCTCGTCGAAGCCGCGCTCATGCCCTTTGGGCCCCGTCCGCATTGGGGCAAAGTCTTCACGCTATCCGCCGCCGAGGTCTCTTCCCAGTATGAAAAGATGCCCCGGTTTCGCGCTCTCCTCAATCAATTCGACGGCCCCGGCAAGATGACCAGCAGCTTCCTGACGACCTATATCCTCGGCACCTAGAGCTTCAGCAGCACCCCGGGATCATTCGGATCATCCGGCGGCGCAGGCTGCTCCAGCGCCTCCCGTACCATCACCCAGGTAGCCGACTTCAGCTCCTTCAACCCCTCGCCAGTGATGGCGGAGATTTTGTGCAGCGGCAAGTCGTGCGCCGCGCAAAACTCTTCCAGCTCGGCCAGCCGCGTCTCATCCTGCGCCGAATCGAGCTTGGTTGCCACCACAATCTGCGGCTTGCCTACCAACTGGTCGCTAAAGCTCGCCAGCTCATTCTGAATGATGTGGTAAGCATCCACCGGACGGTGCTCGTTAAAGTCAGACAGGTCAATCAGATGTAGCAGCACGCGCGTCCGCTCCACGTGACGCAGAAAGGTCATCCCCAGCCCATGCCCTTCACTCGCGCCCTCGATCAAGCCGGGAATGTCGGCCATGATGAACGTATCATTGCCAAACTCGTCCATCGCCACCACGCCCAATACCGGTTCTTTCGTCGTAAACGGATAGGCGGCAATCTCCGGCTTGGCTGCCGACAGCCGTGAAATGAGCGTACTCTTGCCGGCATTCGGAAAGCCCACCAGTCCCACATCCGCCAGCAGCTTCATCTCCAGCCGTAACGTAAATTGCTGCCCCGGCTGGCCGTCTTCCTTCTCGGTCGGCGCCTGGTGCGTCGGTGTCGCAAAGTGCTGGTTGCCCCGGCCTCCGCGTCCCCCGCGCGCCACCACAAACTGTTCCCCGTGATGGGTAAAGTCGTGAATCTGCTCTCCCGTATCCCAGTGGTAAGCAATCGTCCCTACCGGCACATGCACGATGTGCGATTCCCCGTGCCGCCCTGACTTGTTTGACCCCTCGCCGTGCCGCCCGCGGTCCCCCGAGTGCTCTGGATTCATCCGCAAATGGAAGAGAGTATTGTAATGCCGCGACGCTTCAAAAATAACATCGCCCCCACGACCGCCGTCGCCGCCGGAGGGGCCGCCGCGCGGGACAAATTTTTCCCGCCGGAAGGCCGAACAGCCGTTGCCGCCGTCGCCGCCCTTGACGTAAACCTTGGCTTCGTCGATGAATTTAGAGGAGTGGAGCATAAAAATAGAAAAGGCCGCCAGACTTCAACTGGCGGCCTGCTTGGGAAAACTTTCTCGCCGAAAACTAGTTCGCGCTAACTTCCTTGATCGATACGAACTTGCCCATCCGGCCCCGGTCGCGGAATTCCACGATGCCCGGAATGCGTGCGTACAAGGTATCGTCCTTGCCAATGCCGACGTTTTCGCCGGGCTTGATGCGGGTGCCGCGTTGCCGCACGATGATCGAACCGCCAGTTACGACCTCGCCGCCAAACTTCTTCACACCCAGCCGTTGGCTTTGTGAATCGCGTCCGTTTCTAGTAGAGCCTGCGCCTTTTTTACTTGCCATTTGCTGTAACTCCTCGATGCGCTCGCCCTAGGCGATCGCGTCCACTTTCACTTCGGTATAGTTCTGCCGGTGGCCCTGCGTGCGCTTGTACTGCTTTTTGCGCTTGAACTTGAAAACGATGATCTTCTCGCCACGGCCATGCTTGGTTACCGTTCCGGTCACCTTCAGGCTGGCGGCTTCTTCGCCCGTCTTCAGGCCACCATCGCCGGATACCATCAGTACCTTGCCCAGCTCAACCTGAACACCAGGTTCCACCGTCAACGTATCCACACGAACCAGATCACCGGGTGCGACTTTGTATTGCTTCCCGCCGGCTTCAATCACTGCGTACATAACTCTGTCTGTTTCCTTTGTAAGGCGGATCAAACTGTGGAAAGTTCAGCGCTGGATGCGCACGAAAGCGCGCGGCAGTGCTGCCACAAACTCATAGTCTACCGGATTTGTAGCGCCCCCGCAACATTCCCACAATCCGCATAATAGCGGTATGGATCGAAACGATCTTTTCCGGCTCTCCGATCTTGAGCGAGACCTCCTTCTCCATCCCAGATCTGAGCCAATGCGCTGGGCAGTTGCCGAGTCCGCCAACCCGTGCATCTCTGCAAAGAGCGGCGGATTCGCAGAAATCCTGGGCCTCGGCCTCCAGTTGCCACTCAACCCCCGGCCAGGATTTGCCACCGAAGATGATCTTTGGTCCAATCGCGCCGATACCATCTGACCATCGCCATGCACCACATCGTCCCCGGCACCCGCCAGTGCCTTGCCTTTGAGCCGCGCGGTTGGCTAGATGACGCCGAATGACATTCTCGCCAGGCTTCAGGCTGAGATCCGCGCCCCAGCGAGCAGGCCAGAAAACAGCGTCAGATTCGTCCTCAAAAGGCCGCGTGAAGATCGGCGGGC
>CAZECF010000033.1:0-41491 GCA_964510335.1 uncultured Bryobacter sp.
AATCGTCTTGATCATCTCCAGATCAAACTGCGTCCGTTGCCAGATGCGCTGTGCCTCAATCAACTTCCCTTGCCGCTCCATCTCCGCGTGCCAGCTCACCAATTCCTGCTCGATCGTCACAATCGCCTGCTCTTTGTTCACCGGCGTCAGCACGTAGTGACTCTTCGGGTAAATCGGCAGCCGCTGATAAGTTTGCTTCACCGTGCCCAGCAGCGGGTCAATCTGCGACAGCGCTTCAATTTCGTCCCCCCAAAGCTCTACCCGGTAAGCATTGTCATCATAGGTAGGATAGATTTCGATCACATCGCCCCGCACCCGGAAAGTTCCCCGCTGAAAGTCATGATCGTTCCGCTGGTACAAAATCTCCACCAGCTTCGCCAGCAGATCGCCCCGCTTGATTTGCTTGCCCTTCTCCAGCATCAACAACATGCCGTAGTAAGCCTCCGGCGAACCCAGGCCGTAGATACAGCTCACACTCGAAATGATGATCACATCCCGGCGCTCAAACAGCGACCGCGTCGCCGACAACCTCAGCTTGTCGAGTTCATCGTTAATTGTCGCTTCCTTCTCAATGTAGGTATCACTGTTCGGAATGTAGGCTTCGGGCTGGTAGTAGTCGTAGTAGCTGACAAAATACTCCACCGCATTGCGCGGAAAGAATTGCTTGAACTCCTGATACAACTGCGCCGCCAATGTCTTGTTGTGGGCCATGATCAGGCTCGGACGATTTACCGTCTCGATAATCTTGGCCATCGTAAACGTCTTGCCGGAGCCTGTTACACCCAACAAAGTCTGGTGTGGTTCCCCTTCATCCAGGCCGCGGCACAACTCCGCAATTGCAGTCTCCTGATCGCCCCGCGGGCGGTAGTCTCCCGCAAGTTGAAACCCCATACTGGTCTAATTTACTCCCTGATCTTTGAGCGCTGCCCGTTCGCGTGCTTTGCGAGTACCGAGCCGCCGGGGGCCATCCTGCATCGTCTGCGCTTTCTGGTTCACCACCCGGGCCGCCGGATTCCGCTTCACCGCCGGCTTCAGCACAATCTTCTCGGTTGGCTTCTTGTACCTCACTGAATCACCCCTTCTTTTCTCAGTCTCTCTGTCTCAGCGTTGTAAGCGCAACCCAGCAGCGCAATGATGCTCAGGATGAACATCCACATCAACAAAGCCACCGCCGCTCCAATACTCCCGTACATGATGTTATAAGTTGCAATGTTCCGCACGTACCAGCCGAAAAGGATTGTTGCCAGACTCCAAAGGGCCGTTGCCAGCAAGGCCCCCGGCCAAACGCGGAACCAGCGCCGCGGCCGGCTCGGCGCAAACCGGTAGAGCCAGCTCGTCGCCATCACCAGCGTGGCAATCGCCACCACATCCGTTGCCACGCGAGTTGCAAATCCTACTACCACCGGCAAGGGCCCTCCCATCGACACATAGCCCGAATACCGCAACACCAGCGACTCAATCGCCTCTCCAAACACCAGTAGCAGCGAAGCCAGGATCGTCGGTAAGATCGTCGAAAAAACCAGCACGATCGCGATTCCCCGCTGCTTCCAGAAGCTGCGCCGGTTCGGCGTCCGGTAGGCCGCCTGAAATCCAGCCATCAGGCCAACCACGACTTCACTCGCCGACCAGATCGACAGCAACCCGGCTCCGACAATCAGCCAGTTTGGCCTTGCGCCGCGCAAGGTAAAGGCATATTGCACCAGATCCTCGGTCCCTGGTGGCACCACATCAAACAAGAACTTCGAAATGGCCAGGGATACCCGTTCCGCATTCGCCTGCACCAGAATCGTTGCCACCGTTGTGAGCACCGGCAGAAAACTCAGAATCGCCGAGAAGGCAATCCCCTTGGCGATATCGATCAACCCGTTCTCATAAGTTGAGACCGCCGCGTGGCGCAGGATGATCCAGAATCGCCTGATCAGTCGCATGGCCTGTACTTCTCAAGAAACTCTTTCGCTCCACCGCCAAACTGAGCCGCGATCGGCTCCAACTCCTCCTCCGTCCACCGGCGCTGCCAGGCCCAGTTTGTCGAACAGGTGAGAAATGCTTCCAGCGTCTGGCAGCCTTCTTCGCGCTTGGCCCAGTCCACGCGCTCCTGGATATCCAGTGGCCGCGCGGTTGGTACTCCGTAGCCGGCCGTCCGCGTTGGATGCAATGCCACCAGGTCCGGGGCCACCCGGCCGCACACCAGATCTCCTGCTTCCTCGGCCATCGCCCGGTAAGTTGTGTACTTTCCGCCCCGAATCTGAAGCACGCCATTGTCAGCAAATTCAATCTGGTGCTCACGGCTGGTCGCACTCGCGCTCTTGCCTTGTGCTGCCAGCAGCGGCCGCAGCGAACTAAAGCAACCCAGCGTCTTCATGTTCGCGCTGGCCGGAAACAACTGTCCAGCAATGCCACGCAAATACGATATCTCTTCCCCGGAAATTGTTACCCGGTCCGCGTCCCCTGCATGATCCGCATCCGTAGTGCCAACCAGCGTCACCGGCTCCAGATCCCCCCAGGGGATGAAAAAGATAATGCGCCCATCTTTGTGGAAGTGGGCAATCGCATGGTCCCCCTCATAAAGCCGCGGCAACACGATGTGCGATCCGCGTACCAGCCGCATCGCTGTTCCCGTCATCCAGGGCCCCCGCGCATCCACTACACACCCGGCTGAAATCCGCTCACCGCTTTTCAGCGTCACTCCTGCGTTGTCGAGCGCTGCGACAGCCGCCCCTGTTACGCAAACCGCGCCACAGCGCTGCGCATCCCGCACATTGTCAATCACCAGCGCCGCCGAATCGCTAGCCGCATCCCAATAGGCCAGCCGGCCGAAGAAATAGGTGCTCTTGCCGATCCGGTAGCGCCCGGCCAGCAAGTCATAGAGCACAATGCCCGCACCATAAAAGACCCGGTCAAAGAGGGTCTTTGCCGTCAATTCAAAGCGCAGCGGCCGCACCGTATCTGGCGCAAGCTCCAGCAATCGGGCCCGCTCCCGCAGCGCTTCCTTCACCAACCGGATATCGAAATATTTCAAGTAGCGGAGCCCGCCATGAATCAGGTGAGAATTCCGGCCGCTGGTCCCCATACCCCAGAACGATTTTTCGAGCAGCAGAATCCGCATCGACTTCCCGCCAGCCTCGGCCCGCAGTGCCAAATCCCGCGCGAGGCCCGCCCCATTGATCCCACCGCCTACGATGATGGCATCGAAGCGCTGCCCCGCCAGCTCCTCGTTCGAATGCATAGGCCTATGCTAACAATCCACACCAGAGCGCTGATTCCACCAAAGACTTTTTGCTGCCCTGTACCGCCATAACGCAGCTCGATTTGCGCCCGCTCCGCCGGGGCTGCCTCTACCGCCATCAGCCCAATTTCCGTCTTGCGAATCTCCACGGGCTTGCCCTCCTGTTCGGCCCGCCAGCCCGGATCCCAGTTCATCGCAAAGCTCACAAGCTTGCCCCGCGGCACGGGTCCGCTGATCCGCCAGTGGCTCGGGTTCAATTCTTGAACCTGAAGCTGCGGCCGCGCCACATCCGTAATCGCCTCGTAATATCGCGGCAGCGCTTCCTTATATTGATCCTGCGGCAATTCCCCGGGCTCGACCAGATGCGCATACCCGTGGAACGGCAACTTGTAAACCCGGTCTTCCGGCGTCGCTTCAAACACCAGTTGCCCCAATTCCGCAAACTTTCCCGGGGTCTTGATGTCCTTGTAGTATTCCGTTGATCCCACACCGTGAACCACCGCATACTCGGCCCCAATCACGGCCAACTCCCGCCGCGCATCCGCAACAGCCTCGCCTGGCTGAGATCCGGCATCCGTGCGCACCTGATAGAAGTAGTCCACAGCGATCCGGTTCCGCAACCCGCTTTCAAAAGTCCCACTCACCTGGTGCAAGGGAAACCAGGCATTCAGCCGGAAGCGCAACGCTCCGCTGACAAACACTCTTCCCGCGGGCTTCTGTTCATAAAGCCATTCTCCCAGCCGGTACTCGAGCATTTGCGACACATCCACCCGCCCCCAGTCGCCCCACTTCCGCTTCACCGATTGCTTCATTTGCGGCAAGCCAGACCAAACCAGGAAGAGCACAAAGAAAAATGCACAAGCCCGGTCCACTCCCTCCCGCGACACCAGTGCCAACCGCAGCCAGGCTATCGCTGCCGCCAGCGCAAACAGCTCAAACTCCAACACATAACGCCGCGATTCCGGAATGAGGTCAAACCCATACAGGTAAAAGCCCCCCGCAATCGCCAGATACGCCACCAGTCCCAGCGTCCAGAATCTTAAATCCCACGGTGCGCGGTATCGTCGCAAGAGCCACGCCGCAATTCCGACCATCAGTGCTCCGACTGTGTAGTAGGGCCAACCCTGTTGACTCACTTGATAGCCGTAGGCGTCCTTCGGCCAGTTGAACAGAGTCACCATCACATACTCTGGCGTTAGCCAAAAACAGGAGAGTCCATATCCCACAAACCCCGCCCCCATCAGCCGCCAAGTTCCCGCATGCCCGCTCAGCATCCAGACAGCCATCGTAATCGTTAGCGCAAAGGCCACCAGCCAGTTCGTTAAGGGCGCTACGGCCAGCCCAATCGCCATCACCACCAACCCGGCTATTCCTCGCCGCGCCAACCCCCACCGCACAGCCATCAGGATCAGCGGCAACATGGTCAACCCCACCACATGAGGCCCTTCTCCATACTTCATCAACACCAACAGGCGCCACGGCAAATAATACTGGCCTCGGTCACCATCAATTTGGGAAAAGAGCCCATATACTGGCGAACAACACGTATAGATCAGCGCCAGCAGCAAACTCCACCAGAGCCCGCCCCCGAAAGAATAAAAGGCCAGCCCCAGCGTCACCGGACCCAGGCAAGCAGCCAGCCCCACCAACAGCCGGTAGGCATAGTAAGGCTCCACCCCGCTCACCCAGTGCAATGCCGCCGCCGTGTACGGCAACAGCGGAGGATAGCTGAACTGCGTCGGCTGCCCGGCATACTGCTGCGGGTTCCAGCCCCAGGGGTTCGGATGTTCCGCCACAAATCGCGTGATCCCCGCATAACCGGCCGCGATCGAGCCCGGATAAGGCCGCTGCTGCCGGCTGAACAAGGGCCCATATAGCACCAGATTCAACCCAAAGATCAGCGTCAGGCCAAGGCCGAGGACTTTTTGTTCGCGCGATGCCGCCACAGCGTCCACCCCATTCCCAGTAATGTCAGCCCGAACAGCCCTTCTCCCACTGACTTCTCCAGCGGCTTGTTGAATCGCAACCGGATCTCAGTGACCCCAGGCGGCGTATTGATCCGCATAAACCCCAGTGCGTCCAATTTCTCAATCTGCAATGGCCCCAGATTCGACTCCGCGCTCCAGCACTTGTCGTAGGTCACTTGCACAACAACCGCCTGGTTCACTTCAGTCTCCGTCCGCACTTCCAAGTCCTCGGTGCCATTCCACTTCGTGCTTATCGCCGTCTCCGGCCCATGCTCCAGCACTGCTGCATATTTCTGCAACGCGTCAAGATCCGTCTGACCCAGCTTCTGCGGCGCAGCATCCAGCGCGCTCCGCTCCACTACTCGCGCCAGGGATCGGTAACGCCTCGGCACTTCAAAAATGCGATTGTCTTTCCCATCGTCATAAACAACCGGAAGCACACCATCAAACTTCCTGGGGTACTGAAAGTCCTTATAGGACTCCTCGCTCTGCGGCCCATGCACCGCCACCAGATCCACCCCCAATAGCTGAAACCAGGCAATAGCCAGTCGTGGATCTTCCCCCAAATTGATCTCCCACTGCGACGGCATCACCATCTGGTTCTGCAAACCCTGCTCTGAGCTGCCGCCCATCTGGTACAAATCATGCCAGGTGTTAAACCAGAACCGCACCCCACCCGTTACATAACTCCTCGCCTCAGGATGATGCGCCGCGATCCAGGCTGGGATCTGATAATAAACCGTCGGCTCCGCATCCACCCGCGCCGGAAATATCGAACGGTGCCGCCACAAATAGTTGTGGTGGAAGCCTACGATCGCCATCCCTGCCAATACCACCGCCACCCGCGCCGCTTGTCCTTTACCCCACAACCACAGCGCCACTCCCAGCGTTCCGAAAATCAGCACGATATCCAACTCTGGAATCATCCGCGCCGGCTCGCCGATCACCCGGAAGTTCATCCACCGGTTTCCCACTGTGTTCAACACGAAAAACAGTGCTGACCCCACCACGAACAATTCCCAGGCCCGCTCCCGTTGTCCCCGGTAGCGCCGGTCTGTTATCGCCAGAAAAGCCACCAGCACCAGTACCGCAATCGTGCCAGACCATAAATTGCCCTCTGATGACACATACTGCATATTGCGCAGGGTCAGCTTGAGATAAGACACCGTCAGCCAGGGCGCACACAACCCGTACGCCACTGCCGGGATTGCCGCCGCATACGGCAGCAGCCGCCAATCCCGTTCCGTTACCCAAATCGCCCATACCAGCAGCGGAAAGAACATCGCCAGCGCCGTTGCCCCGTAAAAATTATTCGCCACCACCATCGCACAGGCGACAGCTCCCGCCATCGCCCACGGCCAGGACCTCTTGCGCAGAGACAGCCAGCTAAACGCCAGGGCTAGCGGAATCCAGGCCAGCGCCGTCATGTGCGGCCCTTCCCCATAGCGCACCAGCGCATTCAGCTTCGAAGTTCCAAAGCCAAACCCGTCAATCGCCACCTCCGGAATGAACAAATAGCCAGGAGAAACCACCGCCGCCCCAAAGGCCGCTGCATACCCCATGCCCCGCCTACGGAAGCCCAGCCGGGCCAGCAAATACACTCCTGCGATCCCAATGCAGTAAAAAAATCCTGTGTACAGGTGATACGCCTTCACCGTTGTCATCGGGTAATACTTGGCCAGTGCCGCCGTCCCATAGCGAAGGGCGGGTGGATAAATGTAATCAGACCGGGTACCCGTGTACCAGAAGGGACTCCACAACGGCCGCGGCCAGTGGTCCTTCAGGATCCGCGCATCAGCAATAAATGTGGATTCAATTGACGGCCAGTTGTCGTGAAATTTCAGCTTCCACCAGGGCCGGATCAACAACCCCGCGATAAAGGCAATCAACAAAAAGTCGAAGATCCAACTCCAGCGACCCTTAAACATCGTTTATGGCGTCGCCGCTGCCGCCCTCGAATAACGCCGCTGCAGAGAAATAAACTGCTTCTGCCTCAGTACCCCAGTCCGGTGCAGCAACAACCGGAAGAGCAGCCAGAGGATCGAGAGTCCATAAACCGAACTCTGCACAAAACTCGCACTCGACGCCTGCGGAAAGTACCTCGTCGGCACCGGCACTTCCGCCACCCGTGACCCCACTTCCACAAACTGCGCCATGATCTCCTGATCAAAAATGAAGTTGTCCGAATTCATCTCGACATTCACTGACTCCAGCGCCGTCCGCGTATACGCCCGGTACCCTGTGTGATATTCCGCCAACTGCAAGCCAAAAACCGTATTCTCGGCCCAAGTCAGGAAGCGGTTTGAGATGTACTTCCACCACGGCATCCCCCCGCTCATCGGGTCGCCATTCAATAGCCTCGACCCCAACACCACGTCCGCCTTGCCTTCCTGGATCGGAGCAATCACTTGCGGCAGCAGCGTCGGGTCGTATTGGTAGTCCGGGTGCACCATCACAATGATGTCCGCCCCCGCCCGCAACGCTTCCCGATAGCACGTCTTCTGGTTTGCCCCATAGCCGTAGTTCCGGTTGTGCACAAACAGTTCCAGCCCCAGTTCCCTTGCAATCCGGATCGTTTCGTCCTTGGATCCGTCATCCACCACAATCACCAGATCCACCACATCATGGGGCAACTCCGCATAGGTCATATGCAGCGTCTTTGCCGCATTGTATGCGGGCATTACGACAACGACTTTAGCTTCGCCACCACCAGAAACTGGTACGCGAACAGTGTTTTCCATCCTCGTGCCAAATAATAGCAAACGCCCTCCAGCCATCCAAGCGCCGGAATCGCCAACCCCACCGGAATCCCTGTCACTTCCGCCACCTCAAACTCATAGCCCGCCCGCTCAAACAATCCCCGCCAGTTCCGCAACATCCAGAAGTGCAGGTGTGTCCGGTCAAATAGCCCCTTGTCGTCCTCGGGAAATTGTCCCAGCAGAATCATCAACCGAAAGTACAAATTCCCGCTATTTGGCAATGACGCCACCACCCGGCCCCCCTCAGCCAGCCAGGTCCGTAATTGCTCCAACACTTCCTGCGGCCGCCGCAAGTGCTCCAGCACATCCCCGATCAGGATGATGTCAAAGGGCCCTGGCAACTCCGGCAGCGGCAACTCCAGATCGTGCACAATCTGCGGTGGCGGGCCGTCAAATCCTTGCGGATGCTCCATCCCCGTCACCACAAATCCCTTTTCCCTCAACAAATTCGAAAGAAATCCATTTCCGCACCCCACATCGAGAACTCGCCGCCCGTCTCTTTCCGGCTGAAGCATCCCCAAAAGCAACATATGACTGGAATAGGGAGATTGCTTCAGGCTATAGACGCTCGACATGAGTGAAAATAGAAGCATGGCATATCCCGAGCAATTTCTCATTCCCATGCGTCAAGATCTCACGCAGTACGGTGTAGAAGAGACCCGCACGCCCAGCGAAGTGGATGAGGCTCTCAAGGCCGAAACCGTTTTGATGGTCGTCAATTCCATTTGCGGTTGTGCGGCCGGTAAGGCCCGTCCCGCGATTGGCGCTGCGCTGAAGAACACCAAGAAGCCTGCCAAAGCAGCTACTGTTTTTGCCGGCGGCGATGAAGCCGCTACGGCCCATCTCCGCGGGCTCCTCAGCGAATTCCCGCCCTCCAGCCCTTCGATGTTCCTCTTCAAGCAGGGCAAGCCCGTCTTCGCCCTCCACCGCCGCGACATCGAATCGAGTGACCCCTTCTCCCTCGCCAACCGTTTGCGCGAAGCTTTCGAAGAGCACTGCTAGGCCCACTTTGCATTGTCGGATTCCGGTTTTTCCAAGCCGGAATCCGCGACAATGTAACTACGCATGCTCGACCCTATAGCCCTCACGCGCCGTCTCGTCGATATCGAATCCATCACTGGCAATGAACTGCCCGTCTCACTGAGCCTGGAGCAATTGCTTCAGGATCTTGCTGCCCGCTTTGACGGTACCGTCGAGCGCATTCCCGTCGAGCCCAATCGCGACAATCTCTACTGCCACTTCGGCGACCCCTGGGTCACCCTGTCTACCCACATGGACACGGTCCCTCCCTTCTTCCCTTCCCGCGAAGACGATGAGTTCATCTGGGGCCGTGGCGCGTGTGACGTCAAAGGCATCATCGCCGCCATGCTCACCGCCGGCGAACACCTCCTGACCGCTGGTCACCGAAATTTCGCCTTCCTCTTCGTCGTCGGTGAAGAACGCAACAGCGTTGGGGCCTACTACGCCGGCCAGCACCCCAAGGGCGATCACCGCTTCGTCATCAACGGGGAACCCACCGAAAACCGCCTTGCGCTCGGCTCCAAAGGCGCACTCCGCCTCGAACTCAATGCATCCGGCCGCATGGCCCATTCCGCCTATCCCGAACTCGGCGAATCCGCAATCGAAAAGCTCCTCGACGCCCTGACCCGCATCCGCGCCCTGCCGCTTCCCGCCAACGAAATCCTTGGCCCGTCCACCCTCAACATCGGCCTCATCTCCGGCGGCCGCGCCCCGAATGTCATTCCTGACTCGGCTCGCGCGGAACTCCTGATCCGTCTCGTCGATGATGGCAACTCGACTGTGGCCGCCGTCAGCGAGGCCTGCCAGAACCTGGTCGAGGTCACCGAAATTCTTCGCATTCCCGCCGTCCTGCTTGGTTCACTCGATGGTTTTGATACGATGGTAGCTTCCTATACCACTGACATTCCAGCCTTTCAGGGCGCTTGGGGTCAACCTTACCTCCTGGGCCCTGGTACGATTCACGTCGCCCACACCAGCGAAGAAAGAATCCCCAAAAGCCAACTGCTGGATGCGGTGGAAATTTATCAAAAAATGGTAAGGACGCTGCTCGCGAGATGTCATCCCGTATTGAAGTAGGTGTACTTGGCGCCACCGGCATGGTGGGTCAGAATTTTGCCCGGCTTTTGGCCGGTCACCCCTGGTTTGAACTCACTTGGGTTGGAGCTTCCGGTCGTTCAGCCGGCAAGAAATACTCAGAGGCCACCAGTTGGCGGCTCGACGGCACCATGCCCGCGAGCGTCGCCAACCTCACCGTCAACGAGTGCAAACCCGAGGGCGCTCCCAAACTCGTCTTTTCCTCCATGGACGCAGACGTTGCCACCGAAATCGAGCAGCAATTCGCTGCCGCTGGTCACATCGTCGTTTCCAACTCGAAGAACTTCCGCATGTACGACGACGTGCCTCTCCTCGTCCCGGAAGTCAATGCCGACCACCTCGCCCTCATTGCGCAACAGCGCACGAACCGTGGCTGGAAAGGTGCCATCATCACCAACCCCAATTGCGTCGCCGTGCCGCTGGCCACTGCACTTGCGCCCTTCAAGAAGTACGGCATCGAGCGCTTCATCACCACCAGCATGCAGGCGGTCAGCGGAGCGGGCTATCCTGGCGTCGCCTCCATGGATATCCTCGGCAACGTCATCCCCTACATCGGCGGTGAAGAACCCAAGGTTGAAGAAGAACCGCTCAAGATCCTGGGCGACCTCGTCAATGGCAAAGTGGAATTCCTCAAAGCCAAAGCCAGCGCGCACTGCAATCGCGTCGCCGTCATCGATGGCCACCTGCTGACCGTAAGCGTGGAGCTTTCCCAAAAGCCCACCCGCGAGCAGCTTCTGGACGACATCGCCAGGTTCCGCGGCTTGCCACAAGAGCGCAATCTCCCCAGCGCCCCACCCATACCGCTGGTCTACATGACCGAAGAGAACCGCCCCCAACCGCGCCGCGATATCCCTCGCGATGGCGGCATGACCGTGTCGATGGGCCGCCTTCGCCCCTGCTCCATCTTTGACTGGAAGTTTGTCTGCCTCGGCCACAACACCATTCGCGGGGCTGCCGGCGCAGCCGTCCTCAACGCGGAACTCATGCATAGCGAAGGCCTGCTTTAATTCCATGCTGGTCATGAAATTCGGCGGTACCAGCGTCGAATCGGAAGCTGCGATCGAACGGCTCGCCACTATCGTCCGCAGCTACGCTGCGGATCAGCCCATCGTCGTCGTTTCGGCCATGGGCAAAACTACCAATCGCCTCCTCGAAGCGGCCCACCTCGCCGTTTCCGGACAACGCACCGAAGCCCTCGACAAAATCGAATCCCTGCGCGCTTACCATCACCAGGAAGCCGACGGCTACGGCGCAGCGAGCCTCATCGAAGACCATTTCCAGGAACTCACGGAGCTCATCCGCGGCCTCAGCATCCTGGGGGAACTCACCCCCCGCAGCATCGACGCCATCTCCAGCTTCGGCGAACGCATCTCCAGCCGCATCGTCGCTCTCGCCCTGGGCGCCAAGCATATCGACAGCCGCGCTGTCATCATCACCGACGAGCGCCACACCATGGCCGCCCCCCTCTACGCCGAAACCAATCAGCGCTTGCGCGACACCGTCTGGGGCGAGATTACCGTCATGGGCGGCTTCATCGCGTCTTCATCCAAGGGCATCACCACCACGCTCGGCCGCGGCGGCAGCGACTTCACTGCTTCCATCGTCGGCGCTGGCGTCGGGGCCAAAGAAATCCAGATCTGGACCGACGTCGATGGCATGCTGACTTGCGACCCCACCGTGCTCGAAGGCGGCCGCCGCGTCAAGTGGCTCAGCTTCGCCGAAGCCGCTGAACTCGCCTACTTCGGTGCCAAAGTATTGCACCCCTCAACCGTCGTGCCTGCCGTTGAACACAACATCCCAGTCCGCATCCTCAACTCCCGCCGCCCAACGGTAAGCGGCACCCTCATCACGGCTACCGGCCCCCGCACCACCACCGTCGCAAAGTCGATCGCCTGCAAAAAGAACATCACGCTCTTCAACATCCAGTCCACTCGCATGCTGATGGCTCACGGTTTCCTGCGCCGCATCTTCGAAGTCTTCGACCGCTTTGAGACCCCCGTTGACATGGTCGCGACCAGCGAGGTCAGCGTTTCGCTTACCATCGACAACGCCTCCCAGATCGAAGCCATCGCCGCCGAACTCAGAACCTTCGCCCAGGTGGACATTGAGCAGGACAATTCGATCGTTTGCATCGTCGGCGATAACATCCGGTGGCAAACCGGCGTCGCTCACCGTGTTTTCCGCGCCCTCGATTCCATCAACGTCCGCATGATCAGCCAGGGCGCCAGCCTGCGCAACCTGAGCCTCGTCGTTGCGCAATCCAGCTTGCGCGATGCCGTCGCCAGGCTGCACGAAGAATTCTTCACCGAAGTGGATCAGGAGGTCTTTGAATGAAAATCGCCCTCGTCGGCTACGGCAAAATGGGCCGCATGATCGAAGGCCTGGCTCCCGAATATGGTGCGGAAGTCGCCCTTCGCCTCGATGAGTTCAACAACCCCGATCAGGTCATGATGACCCCGGAACACTTCGCCGGTATCGACGCCGCCATCGAATTCACCACGCCCCACACCGCTGTCGCCAACATCGTCAAGCTCGCAAGCCTCGGTATTCCCACCGTCGTTGGCACCACCGGCTGGCTGGACGAGCTGCCGCGCGTGGCCGAAGCCGTCAACCAGCAGAACGGCGCTCTCGTTTGGAGCCCCAATTTTTCCATCGGCGTAAACCTCTTCTTCGCCGCTGTCAAGCAGCTCGCCAGCCGCATGGAAGACTACCCGGAATACGGCGCCTGGGCCTGGGAAATTCATCACTCGGCCAAGAAGGACGCCCCCAGCGGCACCCTCAAAATGGCCGTCGAACAGATGCGCCGCGGTGGCTATACTCATTCCATCGACGAATCCTCTTCCCGCGCGGGGGCTGTCCCCGGCACCCATGAAATCGGCTTTGATTCCCCAGCCGACACCATCACCCTGCGCCACACCGCCCGCAGCCGCGAAGGCTTCGCCCGGGGCGCGCTCAAAGCCGCCCAGTGGATTCAGGGCAAAAAAGGCGTCTACGAATTCGGCGAAATACTTTTCGGATAAGGTAAAACCATGTTCCAAGGTTGTGGCACGGCGCTCATCACGCCCTTTCAGAAAAACGGTTCTCTTGACGAGGCGGCCCTCCGCAAACTTGTCCGCCGGCAAATTGAAGCCGGCATTCATTACCTCGTTCCCTGTGGCACCACCGGCGAAAGCCCCACGCTTTCGCTCGAAGAACACCTCCGGGTGGTGGAAATCGTCGTCGCCGAAGCCAAAGGCACCGTCCCGGTACTCGCCGGGGCCGGCGGCTACTGGACCGATGACGTCATCGACCTCATGGAGCGCATTGAAAAGCTCGGCGTCGATGGCATCCTCAGCGTCACACCCTATTACAACCGGCCCACCCAGGAAGGCCTCTTCCAGCACTACAAGGCTCTCGCCAGGGCCACCAAACTTCCAATCATTCTTTACAGCGTCCAGGGCCGCACCGGCGTCAACATCGAGCCCGCTACCGTAGCGCGCCTCGCTGCAATCAAGAACATCATTGGCATCAAAGAGGCCTCCGGCAACATGGCTCAAGTGGCCCGCGTCATCCAGGCGGTGCCGGAAAACTTCCTCGTCCTCAGCGGAGACGATAGCGTCACCATTCCGCTTATGGCCCTTGGCGGTCAAGGCATCATCTCCGTCGCCGCCAACCAGATTCCGGGTGAAATGGCCAACCTCGCGGAAGCCTGCCTCAATCAGGATTTCGGCACCGCCCGCGCCATCCAGCGCCGCTTCCTCCCGCTCATGGAAGTCAACTTCATCGAATCGAACCCAATTCCCGTCAAGGCGGCTCTCGCCATGATGAAGCTTTGCAAGCCCGTCTGGCGCTTGCCCCTCGTGCCTCCCTCCGAAGCGAGTCAGGCCAAAATCGAATCCGTTCTCAAGCAGGTAGGCCTCCTTTAATGCAAGCTCAAATCGAAGCCGCTTTCCAGATTCCCGCCGCACAGCTCGGCGAAGCCGAACAGCGCCTCTTCCAGGAATTCAAGGCCGGGCTCAACCGTGGTGATTACCGCGCCGCTTCGCCCTCTCCCAATGGCTGGGTCGTCAACTCGTGGGTCAAACAGGGCATCCTCCTCGGCTTCCGCCTCGGTCAGATTGTCGACATGAGCGTCGATACCCAGCGACAGCCCTTCTTTGACAAAGCCACCTACCCGGTCAAAACCTTCAACGAGCAAAGCGGTGTCCGCATCGTACCTGGCGGCTCCAGCATTCGCGACGGCTGTTACGTCGGCCGCGGCGTCACCTGCATGCCGCCCATGTACATCAACGCCGGCGCTTATGTCGACGACGGAACCATGGTCGATAGCCACGCCCTCATCGGCAGTTGCGCCCAGATCGGCAAGAACTGCCACATCTCCGCTGCCGCACAAATTGGTGGCGTATTGGAACCTGTTGGCGCGCTGCCCGTCATTATTGAAGATGAAGTGATGGTCGGTGGCAATTGTGGCGTTTATGAAGGCACCCTGATTGAGCGCCGAGCGGTGCTCGGCAGCGGCGTTATCCTGAACCGCTCCACTCCCGTCTATGATCTGGTCAGGGAGCAGGTTCTCACGGCTACCGATGACCAACCGCTTGTCATTCCAGCGGAAGCCGTCGTAGTTGCGGGAGCCCGTCAGGTGGCCCGTGGCATTGGCAAGGAATGGGGCCTTTCGCTCTATACCCCCGTGATTGTGAAGTATCGGGACCAAAAGACCGATACCAAATTACAGCTTGAGGATTTGCTGAGGTAAATCATGCGTTTCTTGTTGTTTCTGATCGCTTGTGTCGGCTGGGCCCAGACGCCCGCGCGTTTCGGTGCGGCGATTCCGGTCGAAACCGGCTATCTTGGCAAGCCGGTACAGCTCACCACCAACGGCCAAAGTCGCAAGCCCCATTTCTCGGGTGACGGCCGCTCCCTGCTCATCATCTCGACCGAAGAGGGCAAATGCGCTCAGGCCTACTGGATGGACCCGGCCACCAAAGAGCGTAAGCTTGCCAGTACCGGCAATGGCAGCGTCCGCACTGCGGCTCCCCTTTCTAAATCCAAACAATGGATCTTTGACTCTACTCATGATTCCGGCGACGCCTGCGCCCCCACCATGCTCGGCAGCGTCCCCGCCGAATTCAACATTTTTTCCTTGAACGATAAAGGAAAACTCCAGCGCATTGCCAGCGCCAGTGGCTATGATGCCGAAGTCGATTCCAGCGCCACCGACAAGCTCATCGTCTACACCAGTCAAGCCAGCGGCGACCTCGAAATCTGGTCCATGGAATGGGACGGCATGAACAAGCGCCAACTCACCCGCAGCCCCGGTTACGACGGACAGCCCAACGTCTCCGGCGACGGCCGCCGCATCGCCTTCCGATCCACTCGCGCCAAATCCGTCGAAGCTCAAAAGCAGGTCAAGGATCAGCTCGCCTTCGGTCGCGCCCAAATGAGCCCCAGTGAAATCTTTGTCATTACCCTCAAAGGCCTCGACGAAAAGCAGGTCACCAGCTACGGCTGCAGCATCCTCCACCCTTCCTGGACTCCCGACAACCGCCGCCTCGTTTTCTCCGCCGATCTCCCCAATTGCCAGGGGGATCGCTACGAACTCTTTATGGTCAATCTCGACGGCACGGGCTTGACACAACTCACCACGGGCAGCAAGTTCATCGGCGAAGCAAGCTTTTCCCCCGACGGCCGCACCATTGCCTTCACCCGCGACGGCAACATCTACACCGCCGACTGGCTTGCCCCTGCGCCGCCACCGGAAACCCTTTCGCCCCTTTCAAAACCTTAATATCCTTAAAGCTTGCGGCCTGATTTTTCAGTCTGGCAAAATGTTGGTCATGGCCAAGGTCCGTGTACTCGCTGGCACCAAAAAAGGTCTCTTTATTCTGACCTCTGACGAAACTCGCCAGCAGTGGCAAGTCGAGGGTCCCCACTTCGCCGGCTGGGAGATTTACCACGCTAAAGCTTCCCCGCTCAATCCAGACCGGATCTACGTTTCGCAGTCCACCGGCTGGTTCGGCCAGATCATCCAGCGCAGCGAAGATGGCGGTAAAACCTTCGCTCCCGTTGACAACAAGTTTGTCTATGACGGCATCCCCGGCACCCACCAGTGGTACGACGGCACCCCTCACCCCTGGGAATTCAAACGCGTCTGGCACTTGGAACCCTCCCTCACCGAGCCCGACACCGTCTACGCTGGCGTCGAAGATGCAGCCCTCTTCCGCTCCACCGATGGCGGACAATCCTGGCACGAACTCTCCGGCCTCCGCGGTCACGGCACCGGCCCGCAATGGCAGCCCGGTGCCGGTGGCCTGGGCCTCCACACCATCATCCTCGACCCCACCAATCCAGACCGCATCTTCATCGCCATCTCCGCTGCCGGCGCCTTCCGCACCGATGACGGCGGCCTCACCTGGCAATCCATCAACCGCGGCCTCAAGTCCAACTACATCCCCGACGGCGAAGCCGAAGTCGGTCATTGCGTCCACCGCATGGCCATGCACCCCTCGCGGCCCGGCACCCTCTTCATGCAAAAACACTGGGATGTCCTGCGTACCGACAATGGCGGCGATCTCTGGCACGAAGTTTCCGGCAACCTGCCCACCGATTTTGGCTTCGTTATCGACGTTCACACTCACGAACCCGAAACCATCTACGTCGTCCCCATCAAGAGCGACTCTGAGCACTTTCCCATCGCTGGCGCCCTTCAGGTCTGGCGCAGCCGCACCGGAGGCAATACCTGGGAAGCCCTCACCAAAGGTCTCCCCCAGCAGGACTGCTACGTCAACGTCCTCCGCGACGCCATGGCAGTCGATCAGTGCGACGACTGCGGCATCTACTTCGGCACCACCGGCGGCCAGGTCTATGTCTCTCCCGACGGCGGCGATAACTGGCAGGCAATCGTCCGCGACCTTCCCGCAGTGCTCAGCGTCGAGGTCCAAACCCTGCGATGATCCGGGTCGAGATGCCGGCCCATTTACGTTTCCTCGCCGGCATCCAGGGTGAAGTCCAGCTTGAAGTCCCAGCCCCCGTTACCCAGCGCACCATCCTTGACGCGCTCGAAGCACGCTACCCCATGCTGCGCGGCACCATCCGCGATCATGTCAACCAAAAGCGGCGGCCCTTCATCCGCTTCTTTGCACTCCAGGAAGACCTTTCCTTCGCCGCGCCCGACGAACCCGTTCCCGCCGAAGTTGCCTCCGGCAACGAAGTCTTCTGGATCATCGGCGCTATTGCAGGCGGTACTCGCGCTGTTGGTTGGCCTTCACTTCTTCCGGATAAAAATACACCGGCCGCAGCTTCCCTCCCGGATAAAACTCCGCCTGATCGCGAAAGTGCGGGCTCGCCGGATCGCCACTCTCTCCCCCGGCCGATAGCGCAATTGCCCTCACGCGCTTGCCAAACTCCACAATCGCCACAAAGCTGTTCCCGCTATTGCCGTACCACTTCTTCGTATTCGGATAAGGCCGCGCTCCAAAGCTGGCCAAACTTCCATAGGTTCCCGAAGTAAAGCCCACCGCAAGACTTGGCTTCGCATCATCAAATCGTGCTTCGATCTCGGGCCCCAGCCGCTGAAAACGGTTGATCTCACCCCAGGGCGTCTTCCAGCTACCATGCTCCGCCTTCAAGCGCGCAATCGCCTTCGCCCACGCTTCCAGCCGCTGCGTATCGTTCACCTCGTCGCGCACCCGCCGGATCTCCTCCCCATAAAACACTGCCAGCGAGGTCGCTACGGAATCCACCCCCCACCGGAAATTCCATTTCCGCAACACCTCAATCGCTTCAGCCGTCGCCGCCTCCGGCTTCGCTTCCCAGGCCCGGATCAGCGCCGGAATCCGCTCCTCAAACCACGGCAACTGATTTGAATACGCCGCAGCCAGCAATGTTTCCACTGTAAACTCCCGCTTGCCATCCAGCAGCCGCACCGCATGAATCCCCCGCGCATTCTCCGTCCCGTTCTCGACATAGGTCGGATACTGCTCCCGCTTCGGGCTCGCTGTCCCCGCTGCTGACCACGGCCAGTTATTCGAGTTGTACAGCCACCCTGTCGCCGGATTCAGCAGATTCGGAATCTCGCTCAGCTCGTGCAGCCCCTTCCAGTCCGTTGCCGGATCACTGCCATCCACCGGCTTGGTGTAATCAAAACGCGTGTCCCGCCGCGGCATAAAGTTCCCGTGAAAGTATGCGACATTCCCCTTGGCATCCGCAAAGATCGTATTGTTCGACGAATTCGTCTTCAACTCCATCGTCTCGCGATAGCCCTTGTAATCCGTCGCCTTCGTCCGCAGATAGGATTGCGACAGCGCCTTGACCGGCTCATTCATCAGCTTTACCGTCACCCACTTGCCGTCCATCGCCCGCACCACCGGTCCATGATGCGTAAAGTATGCCGTGAACTCCCGCGTCTTCATTCCACCCGCCGTCCGATAAGGCACGCTGATCTTCTTTGCCACCACCGGCCGCTCTTCCCCGCCATACCGGTAGACATACCCATTCCCCTTCTTCGTAACTGTCTCCAGAAACTCATCAATCACATCCGCCCCGCTCGATGTATGCATCCAGCCCGCCTTCTCGTTGAAGCCTTGATAGATGAAAAACTGTCCCCACGTCGCCGCCCCGTAGGCATTCAACCCTTCCTCACTCGCCATCTGCAATTCCGACCGGAAGTAGAACGAAGTGTGCGGATTGATCAATAGCAGTGCCGCCCCGTTCTTGGTGTTTTTGGGCGAAATCGCAATGCCGTTTGATCCCCGCGGCTCCCGGTCCAGCACCGGCTGATAGGCCACCGGCTGGTTATAAAACGCCCCCAACTCCCCTAGGTTCACCCGTTCAATATCTCCGCCAATACTTCCCTCCGTAAAGCTCAAGGCCATCCACGGCTCAAAGCGGCGGATCACTCGCGGCTTCACTTGCGGGTTCTTCGCCAGAAAGTAGTTCAACCCGTTCGCCCAGGCGTCCATCAACTTCTTTAACCACGCCGGACTCGCGGCATACATCTGCTTCAACTCCGCCGGATCAATAAACAATTTCATCCGCAAATCCTGAATGATCTTGTCTTCGCCCTCGGCCTCCGCACTGCGACCCATCGCCAGCAGATAGTTGTTCTCCACCCGGTTGAAGTCGTCTTCGGCCTGCGCATAAATCGCCCCGAACACCGCATCCGCATCGGTCCTGCCATAAACGTGCGCGATGCCCCACTTGTCTCTCACAATCCGGACATTGGCTGCCTGCGGGTATTCCAGTACCTGCCCATCAGCCACCAGCCTCGCCCGCAATCGTTCGTACGGCACATCCTGCACATCCAGCTTTCCGTCCATCGCCAGTACCGCCGCCGTTGCCGCGGACTGCCCCAGGATCATGAACACCGGCTCCATCCGGATCGATCCATACGCAATGTGGGAACTCGACAGCGCCACCGGCACCAGCAGATTCCCCGCCTGCCCCTTCTTCGGCACCAGTGAACCATACGAAATCTGGTACGGCCCATTCGTCGAAACACCAATATCTCCTTCATTCTGCACAAAGCCTTCGGGCGTAATATAGCGCTGGATATTGTGCGAATCGATCCCGTACGACCCCATCCCCACCGGTTCCGGCGTCGATCGCCGCTTCACCAGTTCGTTCTCCGTCATCACATACTTGCCCACCATCCGCCGCGCTTCCCGAATGTACATCTGATGTGGCCAGTTCTGGCTCTCGACAAACTCGTCCTTGGCCAGCCCCCACTTTGCCATCTCTTCCCTCACATCAGCGGGAACACGCGGGTCATTGGCAATGAAGTAAAGCCACCCCTGCTGATAATTCACGTGCTCGGCGATAATCTCCTTGCGCCGCGCATAGCTCGCTTCCGGATAGTCGTAGTTGCGCCCGATATTGTCGGTGGAAAACGGCCCGTGGTTGTTCGTGTCTGTCTTCAGGTTCGGAATCGGATCAAACTTGTCAAAAGTCTCGCGCCACCCTGCTTCAAAAATCCGCACTAGCAGTTCATACTCTTTCGGGTCATACTGCGCGGGCTTTGGGAAGGGCACGCGGTTCTGCGGCTCCTTGGTCAGACACATCCGGAAGCAATACGCCTGCACTTTGTCATCCGCCGCGCCATACTCTCCGGGTGGTGCAGTCGAGATCCTCGGCAGCACGCCGCTCTTCGGGTCGCCCGGCACTACATAGGGTGAAATCCCTTTCGGCAGCACCCCAAAATGATGCCGGTGATGCAGCACTCCCGTTTGCACTCCCGCCCACTTCTCCCCATACTGCGCCATCGACTCCCGCCCCACGTGATAGTCCACCTTGGCGGCCGCCATCAGGTCCCCTTCATAGGTCGCATCAATGAAGACCCGCGCTTCATACACCTTCCCGTCCAGCGTGGCAATGGATTGAATCTTGCCCCCCGCCATCTTCACGCCCTTCTCCCGGTCCAGCCACGCATCCCGCACAATCGGGATCTTCAACTCTTTCACCCAATCCTCGTAAACCTTCTCGGCCACATGCGGTTCAAAGATCCACATCGTCCGCCCCGTCGAATCGAGCGCTTCCGTCCCCTGCCCCTTGTTGCCATAGGCTTCCCGCTTTTGCCAGCGCCACGCCTCGGGCTTCTGGTAATACTGCCAAACCCGGTGATAGAACTCCCGCGACAGCCCTCCAATCACCGCCTTGTTGCCGGAATCCGTCCACCCCAGCCCGCCCGCCGTCAGTCCACCCAGATGCTTCTCCGGGCAAACGACCATCACCCGTTTACCCATTTTCTTCGTCTGGATCGCGGCCGTCATCGCTCCCGACGTACAGCCGTAAATCAGTACGTCGGTTCGCACCGGAGCCGCCGTCAGGGCACCACTTATCAATCCTGCCAGCAGGAGAAGCCTTTGAATAGCCATCTCCCTACTCTAAGCAATGCCTCGGTCAAACGGCGGCGATTGCCTCGATCTCGACCCTGACATCCCGCGGCAGTCGCGCCGCCTCAACCGTTGCCCGCGCTGGCGGTTCCACGTTGAAGTAACGCCCATACACTTCATTCACCTTCGCAAAGTCCCCCATATCCTTCACGAAAATCGTCGTCTTCAACACCTTCGCGTAACTCGACCCGCACGCCTCCAGCACCGCCCCCAGATTCTCCAGCACCCTCACCGTTTGTTCTTCAATTCCCCCTTCCACCAATTGCCCCGTCGCCGGGTCCAGCGGAATCTGCCCGCTCAAATAGGCAATTCCGTTGTGCACAATCGCCTGCGAATACGGTCCGATCGCCTGCGGCGCAGCCTTCGTCTCAATTACTTGTCTCATCTTCCAAACTCTAACGTACCTGTCAAATCCCCGACCCGGTCCACTCCCGTTTCTGCGCAAAATGTCTCCAACTCGGCCGCAATCCGCGCCGGTGCTTCCGGGTCCCAAAAGCTCGCTGTTCCCACTTCCACCGCCGCCGCCCCCGCAATCAGAAACTCCGCCGCATCTTCTCCCGTCGCAATCCCCCCCAGCCCCACTACCGGAATCTTCACTGCCTTCCAGGCTTCATGCACCATCCGCAGCGCAATCGGCTTTACCGCCGGCCCGCTCAGCCCCCCATAACCTGCACCAATTCTGGGCTTCCGCGTCCGCGCATCAATTGCGAGGGAAATCACCGTATTGATCAGCGAGATCGCATCCGCCCCCGCGTCCTCCGCTGCTTTCGCCAATGGATCGATCCGGGCCACGTTCGGTGACAACTTTACAATCACCGGCCGCCGCGTCTGCTTCCGGATCTCCGCTACTAGCCCTCCCAGCAAAACCGGGTCCGACGAAAAAAAGATCCCCCCATGCTTCGTATTCGGACACGACACATTCACTTCGTACCCGGCAATCCCCTCGGCATCTTCCAGCACCCGGATCACTTCAAAATAGTCCTCCGGCTCATACCCGAAAACATTCGCAAATATCTTGGCCTCGTAACCCTGTAAGCCTGGCAACTTCGTCCGCACGAACTCCCGCACTCCGATATTCTGCAACCCGATCGAATTCATCATTCCCGCCGCTGTCTCCCACAGCCGCGGCGGCCGGTTCCCCTCAATCGGCTCCCGGCTCAGCCCCTTCACCACGATCCCCCCGATCCGGTTCAGGTCTACCACCTTCGCAAACTCAACCCCGTACGCAAAGGTCCCCGACGCCGCCAGCACCGGGTTTCTTAAAGGAATTCCGCACAGCGTCGTCGCCATCCGGCTCGATATTGCCATCTGTTTCGCAGTCTAACAAACGCCCTCACTGGTGCCCTGCTTAGAAAAAGTACTAAGTAATAAACCCAATGGGAAAACAGGGCATAAAGTGGCAAACTGAATCTGCCGAAACACCTTAGACGAGCCGATTTTGTCCAAGCGCCCCACATCCCGGACTCTCGCCGCCAAGTTTTCGATGTTTACATCGCTGCTGGTGGGCTGGGTAATCCTCGTCAATTTGGGCTACGACATCCACAACAACATGTTTGATTGGGGCAAGGGCTTCCTCATGTTGGCCATTCTGGTGCTCGTATCCGGCGCCATCGGCCGCTTTACCGCCACCCTTATGGCCAAGCCGCTCGAGAATCTGGCCGCGGGCATGAAGCGCGCCCAGATGGGCCAGCTCGAAAAAATCCAGGTCAGCCGCACCGGCGACGAAATCCAGTTTGTCGGCGAAGTTTTCAACGAAACCATCCTCGCCCTCAAAGAACGCGACCGCCAGATCGCCGAGCACCGCGAAATGCTCGAAGCCCGCATCGAACAACGCACCGAAGCCCTGCGGGAAGCGATGGAGCGCGCCCTTGCTGCCAGCCAGGCCAAAAGCGAATTTCTGGCCAATATGAGCCACGAACTGAGAACGCCCATGAACGGCATCCTCGGCATGCTCGACGTTGTCCTCGAAAGCTCCCTCAGTTCCGAACAGCGCGAAGAATTGGAAACCGCCCAGCGCTGCGCCCATTCCCTGCTTGCTTTGCTCAACGACATCCTCGACCTGTCCAAGATCGAAAGCGGCAAGATGGGCCTCGAGAAAATCCCCTTCCCGCTCAAGAACGTCATCAACGAAGCCGTCAAAACCCACCAGGCCCGGGCCCGCCAGAAGCGTATCGAACTTGTCTGCGACCTCGATGCCAACCTCGCCGACACCGTCATTGGCGACCCGATGCGCTTCCGCCAGATTCTCGCCAACCTGCTCAGCAATGCCATCAAGTTCACCGAATCCGGCTTTGTCCGCCTCAAGCTGGCCCCCGTCCCAGGCTCCACCACGCAGGAATATGAGCTGGTCGTGGAAGATTCCGGTGTCGGCATTCCCGCCTCAAAAATCAACTCCATCTTCGAGAAATTCACCCAGGCCGATGGCAGCATTACCCGCCGCTACGGTGGCACTGGCCTCGGCCTCGCCATCACCCGCCGTCTGGCCGAAATGTTTGGTGGCCGCATCTGGGTGGAGTCGGTTGAAGGCCAAGGCAGCAAGTTCTTTGTCCGCCTCCCTTTACCCGCCGCCGAGCAGACTGCCAGTTCCCAGCGCAAGCTCCAACCGTCCGCTTCGAGCCCCCTTACCTTTTCCGGACGCACGCCCCGTATCCTCCTCGTCGAAGATAACGCCGTTAACCAGAAGGTAGTGGTCTCGATCCTCACCAAGCGCGGCATCGATGTCGACGTGGCCAGCAATGGCCTGGAGGCCCTCTCCCAGTTGCAGCGCACCACCTTCGACGTCGTTCTCATGGACGTCCAGATGCCCTACATGGACGGCATTGAAGCTACACGCAAAATTCGCGAAGACTTGCAATTGCTCGACCTGCCCATCATCGCCATGACCGCTCACGCCATGACCGGCGACCGTGAACGCTGCCTCAGCGCTGGCATGAACGACTACGTCTCGAAGCCCGTCAATCCCAACACTCTCATCCAATCCATCCTGAAATTTCTCGAATCAGCCCAGCCGCTGCGCCAACCCGTGGCCCCGCCTGCCGAAATCCCCGCCCTCGAAGCCATTGACCATACTCTCGCCGCCCGCCTAACGGGAGACGACTCTACTCTCTTTGAAGGCATGCTTCTCCTCTTTCTGCAAATGGCACCAGAACGCCTCGAAAAAGTTCAAACGGCCATCACCTGCAATGACCGGGCTTCTTTCGAGCGCGAATTGCGCAAAATCCGCGCTGCAGCCGACCGCATTGCTGCTGTCAGTGTCGCCGATTCTGCTAAAAAACTCCTGGAGGCATATGAAACCAGCCAGGAAGAGGAGATCCGCCACTCCCTCGTCGCTCTCGAAACCCAGATACTCCGCCTCTCGCGCCAGTCCGCGCCCGCTTCTCCAAACTCCCAACTGAAAGCTTCCTGATTCGTCTCGACAATATAATGTGAACAGGTTGGGCACCGATCTGGCTCGCACCGTCGTCTAATAAGACAGAAGCTTAGGAAGTTAATGAACCAAATTACCCGTTGGGCTCTTGCCACTCTCACTTTCGCCACCCTCGCCTTTGCCCAGGCCCCCAGGATCGGCAAAGTAGAGGCCTATCCTCTCGACCAGGTCAAACCCGGCCAGAAGGCTACGGCTTGGACTGTCTTTGAAGGATCGGAAGTCGAGCCTGTCCCGATTGAGATCATCGGTGTCTGGAAGAACGCCTGGGGCCCCAAACAGGACATCATCCTCGCCAAAATGTTCGGCAAAGCTCTGCGCACAGGCGTCGCTGGCGGCATGTCAGGCTCCCCTGTCTACATTGACGGCAAGCTCGTCGGCGCTGTCAGCCTCCGAATCAGCGTTTTTTCCCCGGATGCCATCTGCGGCATCACCCCCATTGACCTGATGCTCGAAATCAACCAGTTCGATTCCTCCAAGCCCGCCGACGCCAAAACTCCGCAAACTGTGGCCGGCAATCGCGCCGTCAACGTTCCCGATCACGTTCTCTCCGGCGCACTCATGCAGCCCATCGAGACGCCCCTTACTTTTTCAGGCTTCCATGAGTCCACCCTCCGACACTTTGGCCCCGCCCTCCAGCAAATGGGCCTCCGCCCTGTTATGGGAGGCGGTGCGGCCGGTGCCAACTACGAAACCAAGCCCGCCTCCGATTGGAAAAGCTCCCTCCAGCCCGGACAGCCCATCGTGGGCGTCCTCGTCTCTGGCGACATGAACGTCTCCGGTCTCGGCACCGTCACCTACAACGATGGCAACAAGGTTCTCGGCTTCGGCCACCCCTTCTTCAACATGGGCCCCGTCGATATGCCCATGGCCAAAGGCGAAATCCTCACGGTTCTCAGCTCCAGCTTCCAGCCCAACAAAGTCGGCAACGCGACCGACATCGTCGGCGCACTTCGCCAGGACCGCCACTCCGGCATCCAGGGCCTCCTCGGAGAACAGGCCGACACCATCCCGGTCACAGTCAAGGTCAGAAATCTCGCCGCCACCGGCTCTGCCCCCAGGGAAAAGGATTTTCGCTTCAATGTCTTCGTCAACCAGAAGTGGACCCCCTTCCTCATGACGATGACCCTCTTCAACTCCATCTCCGGACTCAACGAATTCTCTGACGAAACCACCTACCGCCTCAGCGGCCAGGTCGATCTCGACGGTCTCCCCTCCATCAACCTCGCCGGTATGGCTACCATCAACGACAGCCCCCTGCCGCCCGCCATTGCCCTCGCCACCTGGTGGGGCGACAAGTTCAACCGCCTCTACGGCAACACCCTCGTCAACCCCAAGCTCAAGGGCGTCAATGTTTCCGTCGACCTCATCCCCGAGCGCCGCGCCGCTACCGTCGAAAGCGCCTGGATTGACCGCACCGAAGTCGACCCCGGCGATGAAGTCTCCCTCAAGGTCTTCGTCCAGCCCTACCGCGGCGAACGATTGAGCCGCAACCTTACCATCAAAATCCCCAAGGGCCTTTCAAAAGGCGAACACCGCATCGTCCTCGTCGATGCCGACACGCTCAACCGCGCCCCCATGGTTGCCGGCAGCTCCAACCGCTATCTCGAACTCTCCCAAACCGTTAGCCTGATCAATCAGGAACGCCTCAACACTCAGCTCTACGCCGTCATCACCAGCATGAAACCCACGGTTTATCTCGACGACAAAAGCCTCACCAGTCTGCCCGGTTCCGTCATGAACGTGCTCCAGGCCGGCCGCGCCCCCACTCGTCCCATGCTCACGATGTTTGAGTCATACACCGAGGCCGCCGCGATCCCCTTCGATTACGTCATCAGCGGCAACTACTCTCTGCGCTTCACAGTGCGCTAAGGAAAATTTCTCTCCATGCATAAATTCGCCCCCACCCTTTTGGGCCTGGCCTTGGCCGCGCTCGCGGTCGACACGCGCTACTGGTCGCAGGACACCCAGTCCGATTTCGAAAAAGGCAACCTCAAACGCGTCGCCTTGCGCAACGATGGCCGCCTCTCGCTCGCCCCTGCCATCAAAGAATTGGCTGACCCTTCGATTCCCTATCTCTGGACGGCCGTCGCCGCCGCCAACGGGAACGTCTACGCCGCCGGCGGCCCGACCTCCTCCAAATCCGCCATCTTTGAACTCTCCCCCACCGGCCAACTCCGGACCCTCGCCGAAATTGACGGCATGAACATCTTCGCCCTCGCCATCGACTCTTCCGGCCGCATCTATGCCGGATCCTCTCCCGACGGCAAGATCCACCGCATCGCCCCGAACGGTACTTCCGAAGTCTTCTACGATCCCAAGGCGAAATACATCTGGTCTTTTGCCTTCCTCCCCAACGGCGACCTCCTTGCTGCCACTGGCGACAAAGGCGAACTCCACCGCATCTCCCCCAATGGCACTGGGCGCGTCTGGCTTAAGGTCGATGAGGACCACGTCCGCTCGCTCGCCATCGATGCCAAAGGCACCGTCTACGCAGGCACGGAACCCAACGGTCTCATCCTCCGCGCCGATGCTCAAGGCAACCCCTTCGTCCTCCACCAATCCTCCAAACGGGAAGTGACTGCCCTCGCGGCAGCACCCGACGGCTCAATCTACGCTTCCGTCATCGGCAACAAAGTTGCCGGTGGATCGCCCATGGTCCCCACTGTTCCTCCCGTCGTCGCTCCACCTCCGCCAGCCCAGAACGCCGGCCCCGTCAACGTCCAGGTTCGCCCTGCCCCTACCGCTGCTCCGCCTCCTATCGTCCAGTCTCTCGTTCCCGGCGGTACGGAACTCATCCATATTGATCCCAGCGGCGCACCCACTCGCTTCTGGTCCCACCCCAATGACCTCGTCTACGCGCTTGGCTTCGATTCCTCCAACCGCCTCCTCGTCGGCACCGGCAACAAGGGCAACCTCTACCGCATCGACAGCCCTTCGCAATTTACCCTGCTCAGCAATCTGTCATCTACCCAAATCACAGCCTTCGCCCGCCAGGGCGCACGCCTGCTCGCCGTCACCGGCAACATCGGTAAATTCTATGAAATCGGTGCGGGCCTTGAAGCCGAAGGCACCTACGAAAGTACCGTCTTCGACGCCGGTAATTTCACCCAATGGGGCCGCCTCCATTCCAAAGAAATCCCCAACAACGGAACTATCCGCTATGAAACCCGCAGCGGCAACCTCGACCGCCCCAGCCAGATGTGGAGCCCCTGGGCGCCGCTCAACAATGGCCGTGTCGTCTCCCCCGCCGCCCGCTTCCTCCAGTGGCGCGCCGTCCTCGCAGGCGGCCAGCAGGATGGCCCCTCGCTCACCCAGATCGACATCGCCTACCTGCCCAAGAACATCGCACCGCGCGTGGATACGGTCGAACCCACGCCCGCCAACTACCGCTTCCCTGCCCCCAGCTCCACCATCATCCCGGCCGCCCAAACCCTGAGCCTCCCCCCGATTGGCAAGTCTTCAACGGCCACTACCGCTGCCCCGGCGGACGGTTCCAACTCCCCCGCTCTCACCTACAGCCGCGGCATGATTGGAGCCCGCTGGATCGCCTCGGACGAAAACGGCGACGCTCTCGAATTCGCGATCGAAATCAAAGGCGAGTCGGAACAGTCCTGGAAGCCCCTCAAGGACAAGCTCAAAGACCGCTACTACAGCTATGACTCAACCGCCTTTCCGGATGGCCGCTATCAGGTCCGCGTCACCGCCAGCGATGCTCCAGCCAATCCTCTGAATCAGGCCCTTACCCACCAGGCCATCAGCCCGCCTTTCCTAATCGACAACACCCCGCCCGCCATCACCGGTCTGGCTGCCTCTCCCGCTGGCGGCCGGGTCAATCTGCGTTTCAAGGCGACCGACACTGCCAGTGTCGTCACCAAAGCGGAAATCTCATTGAACGGCGGCGACTGGAAACTCATCGACCCCACCGTCCGTCTCGCCGATTCCAAGGATCTTGAATTCCAAATCCCTCTGGATCGCCCCGCTCCCGGCGAACTCACCATTGCCGTCCGCGTCACCGACGAATTCGACAACCAGAGCGTCGCCAAAACTACCCTGCGGTAATCTTGCGGGCGCGCTCCAGATCCTCG
This sequence comes from uncultured Bryobacter sp., assembly GCA_964510335.1. Classification (GTDB taxonomy): domain Bacteria; phylum Acidobacteriota; class Terriglobia; order Bryobacterales; family Bryobacteraceae; genus Bryobacter. The sequence goes on from CAZECF010000033.1 coordinate 28,445, forward strand.
GGCCGCCCCACATCCATCCAGTCCCCATCGAGCGGGAACATTACCACCCGCCGCCCCGCCGCGATCATCTGCTCAATCGCGCTCGTCGCCTCATACTCGCCCCGCGCACTTACGCCCACGCGCTCCAGCTCCTCAAACACCACCGGCGAAAACACATAGATCCCCGCGCTATTCCAGTTCGTCGTGGAAGTCCCCCGTTCCGGCTTTTCAATGATCTTGTGCACCCGCCGCCCCTCATCCACATAAATCGCTGCGCCTTTCCAGGGGTCATCCACCCAGCGCGCCGCCAGCACGCCTTCCTCGCCCGCAAAGGCTTCCCACATCCCGGCATAATGCTCCGGCTCAGCCAGGATGTCTCCAAATGTCAGCAGGAAGGGATCCTCTCCCACCCAGTCCCGCGCCAAAAGAGCCGCCTTCGCAGTCCCGTTCACCACCTCCTGCCGCCGGAACGTCACTTCCATCCCATGCCCCCGCGCCGCAGCTTCAATCTGCTCGGCCAGATACCCCGTCACGATCAGCGCCGCTTCCACCCCCGCTGCGGCTAGACGGTCCAGGATATGCAGCAGCATCGGCCGCCCATTCAGCTCAATCAGTGGCTTCGGCGTTTCCCGCGTCAGTTCTCCCATCCGCGTGCCCTTGCCCGCGGCCAGTATTACGGCTCGTCTCATTCTTCCATTCTGCGATGTCCATGAAAACGGCTCAACTGGAATCCCCTCACTCCCTCCACTTCAAACTCCACTTCGATGCGCCGCGGCAAGCTAACCACCCCGTCCACCTTCTCAAATTCCACTACGCTCCGCGTCCCGCCTCCCTCGCTCACCTGTCTCCGCACGACAAAATCGTCCTGCCCAAACTCAACCTCTACTCGCTTCCCCTCCGCCTCCCCGCTGATCACATTCCCCTCCACCCGCAACTCATACGCCGCCGCCAATCCCATCAAACCCACCCCGGCATCCTTCATCTCCGGCAGCCGCTTCATGTCCTCTTCCACCTGCCATTTCTCCTCAGCGCTCAACGGCTGCCCGTTGCGCTCCACCAGTTTTCGGTAACGCTGCCCCCGCACCCAAACCACTTCAAATGCCTTCGTCCGGTAGCTCTCCGCAATCTTGCGGCCGTAGGGATCCAGCCGCCAGTTCTCCTGTACTTCCTGGTACACATATTGCTTCCGCAACTCCCGCTGACTCTCTTCCGCTCCCGCCACCAACCGCAGTACTTCGAGCGCACTCATCACCAGTAACATCATCGTGCCCTTATACTCGCCTTAGCATTGGGCCCGGGTCAACCTTACACCGTCAGGGCTAGAGCTTTGTCGAACTGATCCATCGGCATGCCACCAGGCGCAGCGCAAAAGCACGATTCGCCATTGGGAGTGCAATTGGAGGGGGTGCCGATTCTGATACCATCCTCAAAAGTAATGACCCGGCGCGCACTCCTGGCCAGTATTCCCGCTCTTCACATCAAAGCTGCTCCCGCCAGGCGCAACGTCCTTTTTATTGCCGTCGACGACCTCAACGATTGGATCGGCTGCCTCGGCGGACCCGCGATTACTCCCAACATCGACCGCCTCGCCGGCCAAGGCGTGCTCTTTACCAATGCTCATTGCGCCGCGCCCTTGTGCAACCCGTCGCGCGCCGCCATCATGACCGGCCGCCGCCCCTCCAGCTCCGGTGTTTACGAAAATAGCCAGCCCTACCTTACCGCCCCGCTGCTGGAGGGTGTCACCACCCTCAACCACCACTTCCGAAACCATGGCTATTGGACCGCCACCCGTGGCAAAATTTATCACGGCACCATCGGCTCCTTTGCCGACATGAAGAATTGGGACGATATCGCTCATCTCCCGGGCGACTACACCCTTGGCGGCCCCAAGCCCCTGGCCGGCCGAGCAGGTCAAGGTAATTTCGACTTCGGCCCCACGGCGACGGAAGACGGAGAGATGAATGACTACCGCGTCGCCTCGTGGGCCATCGGCCAACTCTCTCGCAGGCGCCAGCAGCCACTCTTCCTGGCCGCCGGCATTTATCGGCCCCACCTGCCCTGGTACGTGCCCAAGCAGTATTTCGACCTCTACCCTCTTGCCAAAATCCAACCACCCATCGTCAGAGAAGACGATCTCGACGACATTCCTGCAATCGGGCAGAAAATTGCGCGATCCAACAATGACCATCAGCGCATCACCCGCGCCGAGGCGTGGAAGCAAGCCATCCAGGCCTACCTGGCCTGCATCTCCTTCGCCGATGCCATGATCGGCCGGATCCTCCGCGGCCTTGAAACCGGCCCCTACGCCAACGACATGGACGTCATCCTGTGGTCTGACCACGGCTGGCACCTGGGGGAAAAGGTGCACTGGCGCAAGTTCACCCTCTGGGAGCGCGCCACTCGCAACGTCCTGATGGCCCGGTTTAGCGGCGTCACCAAACCCGGCGGAACCTGCCCACGGCCCGTTAACCTGCTCGACATCTACCCCACCCTCACCGATCTCTGCGGCTTGCCCAACCCCGGCGGATTCGATGGCCAGTCTCTCCGCCGCTGGCTCGCCAATCCCAAGGCCCCCAAGCGCGAGCCCACTCTCACCACCTTCGGCCGAAATAACCACGCCGTCCGAAGTGAGGACTGGCGCTACATTCGTTATCGCGACGGCTCCGAGGAACTCTACGACCGCCGCTCCGACCCCCACGAGTGGACCAATCTCGCCAACAATCCGCGGCACATGGCCAGGAAAGCCGACCTCGCCCAATGGCTCCCCAAGAGCAACGCCCCCGACGCCCCTGCTGCAGTCGGGGGGGCTCCGCTGGAGAATAAGTAACACCCGCTGTTTTGCCGGCAGGTAGGATCTCAAGAAGCGAGCACTTCTGGAGTACCCGGCAAAAGGTTCTCCCCTACGGTTGAAGGTTGTGCTTGGCGAGCTTGTTCTTCGATGACAGCAGCATCGCTGGACAAGCCGGTTTCCGCTTTTGTCGAAGTGACATCGAGTTTTTCGTTGGGGACAGGCTGAGTTTGTGGCCCGACACTCGGTATCCCCTTGGCATGGCTGTCGAGTACAGTAACCGGGATGCCTTGCGGAAAGACAATCTCGCGGGCTTCGTCGGGCATGGAAATGCCATTTTGCTGAAAGGTGAGCTTTATCAATCGGATCACAGAGGATCGTACCTTCAACCAACTGTGCTCCCGCCCATTGAGCCAAAAGTAGACCCGGAGGTTGATGGTTGCCTTGCCCATGCTGTCCGCCAACACAGAAGGCTCAGGGTCGTTCAAAACCGCAGGGTGACTCTCTAGAACCTTGCGCGCAAGCTCCTGGGCATCGTTGATCGAATCGTCATAGCCAATACCGACGACGAAATCCTCGCGCCGGTTGGAGTTCGTAGTGAAGTTCCGCAGATTGCTCTTGTAGATTGTTGCGTTTGGGATTTGCACCAGATTTCCGTCGAGGGTCATCAGGATCGTAGCGCGCACGTTCAACTGCTGCACGTAGCCAGTCACGCCATTTACTTCAAGCAAATCACCCGTCTCAAAGGGCCGTTGCATGCTGAGGATAATACTGGCCAGAAAGTTTTCGGCGATATCCCGGAAAGCAATGCCCAAGGCCAAGCCAATCAGGCCAGTGCCGCCGACCAAGGTAAGGGCAAGTTGCGTCAGCCCGAAAACTTTCAAAACGACATGGGTACCCAGCAAAAAAACAAACCCGCCTGCAGCAAAAGCGGCCACGTTGCGAAGCAGCCTGGCTCGAATACGATCCACTAACAGCACTCGGGCCCATCGCGTTGCCACCATGGCTGCGCCTGCCGATACAGCAAGCAGAACCAGCCCAAATACAAAAGCGGGAAGCGAGCGGATTGTGTCGCGCCACAACTCTCGAAGGCCGGCCTGAGTCGCACTGAAATCCCAGGCTGACGACTCAACCACCTCCATTCGATTCGCTACGGCGACAACATCCTGGGTATTGCGCGCCAAATCGCCAGCCCATTTCTTGAGTTCATCGGTCTCCACTAAGCCCTGCAGGAAAACCACGCCTTCTTTGACACGCACCTGTGGGCCGGTGAACCAGCCGGTGGCTTCCATGACACTTTGGAGCCGCTTTCGGATCTCTTCATCGCGCGCGACGGGATTCACGCTCACCTTTCCGGGTGTCGGCGCGAAGTCCTCCGTCGCGGATGTGAGTGGGTTCGGCGGTTCCTGACTTTGTCCGACGGGTTGTTGCGCCGGGATCGGTGCGACGGTCAAGCTCAATGCGGCAGAGAGCAAAACCATGCCCAGATAGTGATTCGCTATGGCGTTACGCATGATGAGTCGATTGCGATATCCAGCAATAGAGGGGAGCGTGGTCGCCTGAAAACACTGCACTCCAGTAACCAATCCGCCATAAAGGAAAAATCGAAATATTGCATTGGGGTTTGCAGGCGACATACCGAGCCCCGCGACGTGCAATCGGCAATTGACCGGATTTGGCCAGCCATTGGGCTCGAATCGGGGAGGGGCTGGTTTCAAAAAGAGGCAGAGTGCGTTTGGTAAGCTAGGTGCAATGAGACGAAGCATCATCCCTTACGACTTGAGCGCCGCAGCCTTGTGAATCGACTTGTTCTCTATTGGCATAACGCACGATCAAGCTTCTGGTTCGTGCCCGCACTCATTGTTCTTGGGGCAATTGCACTCGCAATTGGCTTGATCAAGCTTAGTGTCTCTATCGATCAGGAGATGCTCTTGCGCTGGCCGCTTCTTTTCGGCGCTGGGGCGACAGGTTCGCGCGGGCTATTGGCCACGATTGCAAGTTCAATGATCACCGTGGCTGGAGTGGTCTTCTCCATTACCATCGTCGCGCTTTCTTTAGCATCGAGCCAGTACACTTCCCGCGTGCTCCGCAACTTCATGAGCGACCGTATCAATCAAACGGTCCTCGGTCTCTTCGTCGGAATCTTCGCCTATTGCCTGGTCGTACTTCGAACGATTCGGGGAGGTGACGAAGGCGAGTTTGTGCCGGCCCTGGCCATGCTTGCCGGGCTGATCCTTGGCCTTGTCGGGATCGGCGTTCTGATCTTTTTCATCCACCATATTGCAACTTCTATCCAGGCATCCCAAATTCTTGCTGCGGTCGCTGCAGAAACCATTCGGGCAGTTGAACGCCTATTCCCCGCAGGCGTAGGTCAGGAGGACGACTCCCGGGAGATGGAAAACATCGACCCCACGCAGGCCTGGCAAGCACTCTCCATTAAGCAAACAGGTTATATCCAGGAGATCGACACGGCCGAGTTGTTTACCTTCGCCGGGGAGCACAAGACTGTCATACGAATGGAATTGGGCATCGGGGAGTTTCTCATCGAAGGAAGTCCCGTGTTGTCAGTCCTGGGCAGCAAGCCCTTAGACCAACAGACGGTAGAGCGGCTTAGCGAGGCCTATCTGGTTGACCGGCAGCGAACAGTTGAGCAGGATGCTGCTTTTGGAATCCGGCAACTGGTGGATGTAGCCATGAAGGCCCTTTCGCCAGGGATAAATGACACCACCACTGCGGTGATGTGCGTCGATTACCTGACGGCAATCCTTGCCCGATTGACGGACCGACGGATCGAGTCGCCTTACCGGGCCGAGGATGGCGAGTTGCGGCTGCTGACTCGCGGTGCAACATTCGCGGGCCTCGTGGGCGAGTCCTTCGACCAGATTCGCCAGAACTCGGGTGGCAACGTAGCAGTGCTCTCACGTCTGCTCTGGTCGCTGGAGACCTTGGCCGAGCGGACGACATTGGCTAAGCGGCGGCAGGTGCTTCTGGAACAGGCACGAGCACTTCAGGAACTGAGCCACCGCAGCATTCCTGCCCCGGCTGATCGCGAGCGGATCAGCTTGCGGGTAGCGCGACTGGTGGCGGTCCTGCAGCGGAGCAGAGAAAATTGATGACCTCAAATGCACGACGAATTGAGCACATCTTGAAGCTAGGCCTGATTGCCGCTGTACATACCCGTGTCGCAGCTTGCGGCGGCTTCATCTGTGACGAATAGAACGAGTTCAACGTCGCCGTTGATGGCATCGATCTGAATTTCTTCATCGCGAATCAACAAACTGTCCATCTTGCTCAGTTCCATGCTGTTGTTGATTGCTGCTTGGCCTTTGAAAATGTAAAGGAGGCAGCTAAGGCCGGACCTTGGCAATTTGGGCAGCAGCGTACGTGAGTCCTGCAGTAGCTTGCAGTCATAAATCCAAGTTTGGCTGCTGAACTGGAATTGCGTTTCCGGGTTCGGGGAAGCAAGCAATCGCCAGGCGTTTTCGCTATGCAGGGTTTCCAGTTCCAGGAAGCTCACCTCAGGAGCCAAATCCTTCCTGCCCGGACGGATGAAGATTTGCAGGCCTTCAAAAACTTCATCTGCCCCCAGAATTTTCTCTTCGTGCTGGAAGAGTATTCCCGCCTTCATGAGCATGAGCGTGCTTTGGCCAATCGTCTTTTCAAAGCCGCCAGAATCTCTGTGTTCCGCCTTGCCTGTTCTGAAGTACGACAGGATTTCGTCGTTGACGTGCGGGTGCATCGGAATCACTGTTTTGCCCCGGAATTCAGGATGATCTATCCTGCCGATGCTGCCAATACCCGTGTCGGTTGCGGAGAGCAACTTGCCCGGGTAGAGCATTTTTATGGGTCCGCGACCCACAAAAGCGGAGCGGTTAATTTTCTGCACCATTCAGATCTTGCCGTAGCAAAGGTGGAGGGAACGGTGGGGTTTGCCGGAACTTGCCGGGGCTGCGGCGTGGATCGTAAAGGGGTGGAGGGCGAGGAGGTCGCCGGCGGCGAGTTCGGGGGAGGAAAAAGGACGGATGGAATGGCCACGGATTTCTTGCACCGTCAACAGCCCGTGCTTGTGGGAGGCGGGGCAGAGCTTCAGTGCTCCATCGAAGAATGTGCACGGGTCCAGTGCGAGGCGAAGAATAATAGCCAGCGTCGGGTCGGATTGTTGCCAGACAACGGGGATGAGATCGCCGGGGTCCTCGGCTCGGGAGACGAGCTGACACGGGTGGCCGGAAATGTTTTGGGCGATTTCGAGGAGTTGGGCTTCCTGGGCATCGGCGCCGATTTGGCGGAGGACTTCAAACCCATGCTGGGCGAACTGGAATTGGATGTTCAAAGGGGATGGACTCGCGTTGCCCATTCTAGCCCGCCGGGCAGGTCCTGAGCCGCGTATTCAATGTGCACAACGCGGCGGGGGGCGTCCGTAAGACTATGGGCAGAGGCGTGGAAAAGCAGCGGACGGAGCCGCAGAATGTCCCCGGCTTCCGAAACAGGTTGGACGGGTGGAGGACAATTGGCTGGAGGCTCCTGCAACCGGCCAAAGCGGTGAGATCCGGGTAAGAGTTGCATCGCTCCGTTTTCGGGAGTAGCGGGGTCCAGGTGGAGACGGAGGATTAGAAGCTGCTCCAGAACCTCGGTCGGCGCATTGGCGTGGAGAACACCCTCCTTCACATTGAAAGCACAAAAACCGGGAACGTCGATGCGGCTGCGGATGGGGATGCCAATGTCCTGGTGCCACGGAGCGTGCCAGTTGGCCTTCTCAATCTTGTTGAAAAAGACAGCGCGGACGGCGAAACATTTCGGCCCGAGAATGTTTTGGGCATGACCGGAGATGGAACCACCCCGGACCAGTTTTTCGACCAGGGGCGAAAAGAGGAAGAGGTTGCGCCGGTTGGGTGCGCCGAGGGGGAATTCTCGCCGAAGGGCGGCTAGCTCTTCCGGGAGCAGGCCCGGGGAGATGAGATCGTAGCCGTCCTTAGAAAGACTCATCGCGCGGCGGGACGGGGCGGCGGCGGCGTGCAGCAATCCACAGGACAAACGTCGTGGCTCGGGCCGTAGGTGCCGAGGGCGATGCGGGTGGGGATGTCGCCACGGCGTTCAAGCACAAGTTCACGAATCATGGCGGCGAAGCGCGGGTCCGAGGAAGAGGTTGGCGTGCGTTGGAGATTCATACCCAGTTCAGCGGCAAGGAGGCGGGCCTCTTCGTCAAGATCATAGAGAACTTCCATGTGGTCGGAGATGAAGCCGATGGGGCAGATGAGGATGTCCTTGATGCCGCGGGCGTGAAGGGCGCGCATGTGGTCGAGGATGTCGGGTTCAAGCCACGGCTGGCCGGGGGGGCCGGAGCGGGACTGGTAGACCAGATCGTAATCGGTGACGCCGGCGCCGGTGGCGACCAGGCGGGAGGCCTCTTCCAGTTGCTGGACGTACTTGGAACCGTTCGACATCCAGAGCGGGATCGAGTGGGCCGTGAAAATGAGGTGAGCAGGCAGGCGCTCTTTCACGGCATCAACCAGAGGCTCAATGTAGCCGGGGTGATTGAAGTAGACACGGAGCTTCAAAATTTCCATGGACTCGGTGCCCGTGGCGGCCTGGGCGGCATAGATATTCTCGCGATACTGGCGGCACCCGGAATAGCAGGAAAAGGCAGAGGTAACAAAGGCGAAGACACGCGTGACCCCGTCGGCCTTCATCTGGAGGAAGGTGTCATTGAGGAATGGGTTCCAGTTGCGGTTGCCGAAGTAGACAGGCAGGTCGGGCCCCTGCCGGGCAAGGAGAGTGGTGAGGGACTCAATGATGCCGAGGTTCTGCTCATTGATGGGGCTCTTGCCGCCAAAGTGGAGGTAGTGTTCAGCCACGACTTCCAGTCGTTCGCGAGGAACGCCGCGGCCGCGGGTAACGTTTTCAAGAAAGGGCATGACATCGGCGGGCTCATTGGGGCCACCGAAGCTGACGAAGAGAATTGCGTCCGACATAGGCTAAGCTATACAGATTCTCCCATGCGAACACTTGGCTTATTTCTCCTCAGCTTTTCGATTTTGAGCGCGCAGAGCGTGTCCGAGCAATACCGGGCGAGGGCGCGGAAGATTATCGCGACGGCGATGCAGGACGAGGAAGGGATGAAGAAGCTGACCTATTTGTGCGACCGGATCGGCCACCGGTTGAGCGGCAGCGAGGCCTTTACGAGGGCAGTGGCCTGGAGCGCGCAGCAAATGATAGAAGGAGGCCTCGAAAATGTATCAACGCCGCCGGTGAAGATTCCGCATTGGGTGCGAGGCAATGAGATGGCGGAAATTGTGACGCCGGTACGCGCCAAGCTGGACATGCTGGGGCTGGGAATGACGGGCAGCGGCGATGTGACGGCCGAAGTGGTCGGCGTCAGGAGTTTTGAAGAGTTGGACAAGCTGGGGCGAGCGGGAGTGGAGGGCAAGATCGTGCTCTATCATCCGCCCTGGGTGAGCTATGGGGTGACAGGGGCATTCCGGCGTCAGGGTCCGTCGCGCGCTTCAAAGCTGGGGGCGGCGGCGGTTTTGATCCGGAGCGCGGGGATTCCGGCGGCGAATACCGCACATACGGGCACGACGCAATTTGAGACGGGGGTGCCGGTGATTCCGGCGGCGGCGCTGACGGAGGAGAGCCTTGGGTTATTGGAGCGCTTACTGGCGAGCGGGGATAAGGTAGTGGTGCATTACCGGAGCGAGGCAAAGCAATTGCCGGATGCGGATGGGGCAAATGTGATCGGCGAGTTGCGGGGGACGGAGAAGCCGGAAGAAGTAGTGGTGATCAGCGGACATCTGGATAGCTGGGATGCCGGGCAGGGCGCGCATGATGATGCCAGCGGATGCATTGCGCCGCTGCAGGCGTTGATCCTGCTAAAGCAGTTGGGGCTGCGGCCCAAGCGGACGATCCGGGTGGTCTTCTGGGCCAATGAAGAGAACGGGACGCGAGGCGGACTGGCCTACCGGGATCAGTATAAGGATGAGCTAAAGAACCACGTGATCGCGATCGAGATGGACGGTGGCGCCGAGCGGCCAGTGGGGCTGGGGGTAACGGGGGGTGGCGAGAAGGCAATCGCCCAAATGCGGGAGATCGGGAAACTATTACAGCCGATCGGGGCAGGACTGGTGACGGCGGGCGGCGGCGGCACCGACATTGGGCCGATCATGCGGGAAGGCGTAATCGGAAGCGGAGTGCGGACCGTGGGCAAGCGGTATTTTGAATGGCATCACACGACGGCGGATACGATCGACAAGATCAACCCGGATGAGTTCCGGCGCAATATCGCGCAGTTGGCGGTCTTTGCCTATGTGCTGGCGGATATGGATGTGAGGCTGGGGCAGTGAGTGAGCTGAGCCGGATTGGGGTAGCGATTGATGCAGATTTGCTGGCTGAGTTCGATGAATTGATTGGAAAAAAGGGATATGCGAACCGGTCTGAGGCCTTCCGGGACCTGATCCGGGAGCGGCTGATCGGGGAGGAAGCAAGCCACCCGAAGGCGACAGGAGTGGGGACGTTGACGCTGGTGTATGACCATCATGTGCGGTCGTTGAACGACAAGCTGACCAGGATGGGGCATGACCACCACAAGGAAATTCTTTCCACGCTACATATTCATCTGGACCATGACAATTGTCTGGAGGTGATTGTGCTCAAGGGGAAGGTGGGGAGTATGCGGAAGATTGCGGAGCGGCTGATTGCGACCAAGGGAGTGAAGCACGGGAAGCTGACACTGACGAGTGGGTGAGGCGGCAGCTAATCCACCCAAGCGAAACCCTCGTCTGACAGCTCGGACTCCCCATCAAAGCGGTAAGCCACTAAGGGGCCGCCTTTGCCTGCGCTGTAGTCCACGCACGCCACTTTATTCGTCTGAAATTCTATTGGTCCGGTAAGCCAGTAATGACCAAAGAAGGTCGGCTTATTCATGGGTTCGATCCGGGCATAATCCGGAATCGGCAGCTCTGGCAATGCCTGACGTTCCTCGGCAGACAACAATGCTGCCGATCTATAGGTGGTGCCGCTTTCGTCCCACCACCGCACGCGGACGCGGTACCGCTCGATGCCGTCTTTGTCCCAAAAACTGTGGCCCTTCGGCAGGGGAATCTCGATACCTTTCGCCAGGGCTTCGACGGCCTTGAAAAAGCTGGGCTGGGAGTTGTCTCGCTCCGTTGGACCTTCCTCGGTTGCCGGCAACATCAAATCCCGGGTGAGATAGCTGCCCTGGTGGAGTTGCGGCGAGAGCCAGTTTAAGAATGGAGAGTGCCAACAGGCATGAACCACACGCAGTTCAGGCAAATCCAGCCAAAGCGGAAGCGTCAAGAACCAGTTGATGAGTTCCTCGTGCAATTTCGGTTTGTCTTCGACCTCCGCGAGGAAGGCGGCGTGTTGTTTTCGATTCTTATCGCCCCATTTTGCGGAATAGTGGGGGCGCAGGAACTCACCGGGATTTCGAGGATCTGGTGTATGCCAGGCAATGGCATTCAGTTCGTGGTTGCCCAATACTGCCAAGGCCGATCCTGATTCCACCATCCGCCGCACGATGTCTACGGAACGTACCTGATCAGGGCCACGGTCAATGAAATCGCCGACAAAGATTGCGGTGCGATCAGGGTGGCGCCAGGTGCGGGAAGAATTGCTGTAGCCGAGTTCGCACAACAGCTTCTCCAGTTTGTCGGCTTGTCCGTGGATGTCGCCGATGATGTCGTAGCCGGAGTTTTGCATTCTATGTTTGTAGCAAGCTACTACTTTGCGCGCTTGAGGGCTTGCCAGGCTTGGTCCTGGAAGGCGGCGGCGGGGTCGAAGCCTGGCTTGTTGGACAGGATATAGGTGCCATCGCCGCGGGCCCAGGCGTTTTCGTAGCCGGAGGTGAGTTCAACCGGGCCGCCTGTGCCCTGCCAGGTTTCGACGCCGCGGATCGATTGAACGAAAGCAGTGTGCATGCGGTCGCTGGCAGATTGGCGGGATTCCCAGGCGCGCATGTTCTGGTCCATCGAGGTCATGCGCTGGTTGTAGGCGGCAGTGTTGGCAGCGCCCTGACGCTGGATATCCGCCATGCGCTGGTTATGGCTGGCGATCATTTGCTGGCGGTTGGCTTCAAGGCCAGCCATGACTTGCTGGTGGTTCTGGTTACGCCATTCGCGCATGCGTTGGGAGAAGCTTTCGATGGCTTGTTCCCATTCCGGGTTGGTGCGGTAACTCGAGCGGAGAGTGGCAATGAACTGTTCGCCCTCTTTGCGGCGGGAAGCGGGGTAGCGCAGCATGCTGCGTTCGCCAGCGACGCTGGTGCTGAGCTGTTGCATCCCGCCGGTGTAAGGATTCTGCATGGAGTTGATGCCATTGATAACGGTGGTGAAGGCGATGCCTTCAGTGCCGTCCGGCCATTTGAGGCGGGCGAGCACGGCGTCGGTGCGGAAGTCGAGGTTCATGCCCATGGATTGGGCCGTCAGTCGGCTCTTTTCGCTCTTGGCGAGGAGTTGCTGAATGACTTCCTGATTCACCTCGACACTCACGATGGTGGGATTTCCGAATTCGCGGGGGGCCAGCACCTGGCGGAGATACTGCTCGGCACTCATCGGGGGCGCGACAGTGCAGCCGCCTTGTTGAGACAAATTTTGCATGTTCTGGCGCATGCCGGGGTCAGTAGACGAGCCCCACGATTGGTAGGGAAGGCTGCGATACTCGATGCCGCCGTCGGGCGAGCTAATGCGGAGGAAAGGCGAGTAGACTTCGCCAGCGCAGTTGAAGGGGTTCTTCCACTGAACGCCGCCTTCGGAGCGCCAGCCCTTGGGCACCAGGATGCTGAAGGCTTCGACCGGTTGGACGTAGCCTTTGTCGTCAAAGAAGCGCTTGCGTTCGAGGACGATGAAATCGGCACCTTCGACGGCGGGGGTGGCGGTCTGGGCGATGGACTTGGGAGTGGTCTTTGGGTTCGCTTGCGGGTCGGCAGCGCTGCAGGCAGTCAGGCTAAGTAGTGCGGCGAGGGGCCAGGGAGAGGGGCGCATGGGCGTCTATGATGATACGCGAGAGCAGACTATTTCAGGGTCTAGACGCAACTGCGAGACGCAGCTATCGCCCGGCATCCATGATCCGGTCAATGACTTCGAAGAGCCGGCGTTCCCGGGTTTTGTGAGACTTTGCAGAATGGATCAGGTGGGCGAAGCCGCGTTGGCGTCCGGGTGTCAGCTTCGTCCAGGCATTGCGCAAGTCTTCATCGCGATTCAGCTCGTCCTGAAGAAGATCCGGGATGTCGACGCGGTCCTGATCGTCGATCGAGAAGCGCATGCGGACCC
>CAZECF010000033.1:41591-47405 GCA_964510335.1 uncultured Bryobacter sp.
AAAGCACCGTGTACCAAATGACGCGCTGCTTCCCTGCGCCGAGGCGCGTAATCACGCCTTCAAACTCGTGAGCAAATCGGTTCAGCGGCGGCCTTCGACAGAACCGGATCCAGCGTCGGCGGAAGACCAGGTGCCTTTGAGTCCATCGCCTTCGAGCTTGAGGCTGACCTTGAAAGTTCCCTGGGGAGCGGCAATATTGAAGCTGAGATCGGTACCGGAGAGGGCGAATTGCTCGACAGGAATGTCGTCCCCGTTGGCGGTGCGGAGAGCAAACTTGCCACCCGGCTTGAGGTCGAGTTCGAGACGAGTTGTGCCACCGTTGGGACGGGAGGCGGCGAGCTTCCAAAGACCGGTCCAGGGGTCGGATTTCACGCCAGTGATAGGGCCGGACTGATCATCAGCCATCCACTTGCCGGCGATCTGGCTGTCGCCCTTGGGCGCGAGTTGAATGGCAACAAATGCGTCGCCCCAGGGAATTTCAAAAAGGACGCCGTCATCGGTGGACTTGATTCGAGTCACGTCGATCTTGGTGTCTTTGGCTTTGAGAACAGCTTTCAGATCGCCCGCCTCTTCGCGAAAAGTGATCTCGGATTTGATGGTGTTGCCGTCTCCATCCTGGGAGCTAAGTTGCCAGGTGCCGAGGAGGACGGGGTTGGCGCTCAGCGCCGAAACAACAAGGGTAAAAGTAAGTGCGAGGCGAAACATCATTTTCAGACTAGCAAAATAAGCTAGTCCGGAAGAGGCGTGAAACGTAACTCATCGGCGGCAAGATATTCGCCGGGGCGAGGACCGGAAAAGTGGATATAGGCGATGCGCGGAGCCTTGACGGTGAGCGTGAAAGTGGGCACGGGATCCCCGGGCGCTTTGCGGGCCGGGGCGGCTGGGAGTTGGGCGCGGTCGACGACTTTGCCGTCGGCGTCAAAGGCTTCCAGAAGCGCCGGGCTGCCGGTGGAACCCCAGAAGGAAACCGTGACCGAAGCAACGGGCTTGGGAAAAGTGGCGCGCACGGGAACGGCTTCGAGAGCCATCGCGTTGCCGATGCCTTTGTGGCCGTTAGAAAGATTTTCAAAGAACATGACGAGGCCTTTCCCCTTGGTGGAGGCGGGAGCTTGGGCAAGGCGGAACACGACGCCTTTCTCCTCGTATTGCTCCATGCGGTTGGCCTTGTCGCCCGGCTGGTGCAGGACCGTGACGCTTTCAAAATCGACAATCACCGGGGCAGATTGCGCGAGTAACAGGAAAAGGGGAAGGATCATCATCGCTAGGTGGATTTCAAATCGAGACCGGTCATGGCGCCGGTGGCGGAAGCAAACTTGTCGGTCTCAATGCCCATGCGCTGGAGCATGGAAACGAAGAGGTTCGGCAACGGGTAATTTTGTTCACGATTGAAGGCGAGGTGGCCCGCATGCTTGAAACCACCGCCCGCAAGCAGAGTGGGCATGTTGGTGGTGGAGTGGGCGTTGGCATCGCCCAGGTTCGAACCATAGAGAACCATAGTGCGGTCAAGCAAAGTATCGCCATCTTCGGCAACAGACTGCAGACCTTTGAAGAGGTCGGCGAGGAGACGCATGTGCATGGTGTCGATGATGCGGAGCTGCGAGAGCTTGTCTTCGGATTTGCCGTGATGAGAAAGGTTGTGATAGCCGTCGTTGATGGCGGCACCGCGAATCTGCAAGGCGGGCGAGCTGACGCTATCGAGCATCAGGGTGACCGCACGGGTGGAATCCGTTTCATAGGCGAGGCGGACAAGCGAGTACATCTGAGCGACTTTGGCCATGTACATGGCGGGATTGGGGAGATCTTGCGGTTCAGATTCCTTGACCACAGGCTTGGGTTTGCGTTCCCAGCCACGCGACGCCTGAAGGCGGCCTTCGAGATCGCGAACACTGGTGAAGTATTGGTCGAGCCGGGCACGATCCTGCGAGCCGACACTGCTCTCGAGGCGGCGCACCTGGTCGGTGACGGCATCAAGGATGGAGCGGCCGGTGTCGAGTTCGGCGATCTTGGCTTCGACTTCCTGCGGTGTGCCCTGGATGAACATCTGGCGAAAGACGCTAGCGGCGCTCTGTTCCGGGGGGATGGCAACGCCGCTACCGCTCCAGGAGAGGGAGCGGAAACCGGTATTGACCGAAAGAGTGAGCGAAGGGAAGCGGGTCTGGCTGCCGATGCGCTCGGCGATGTACTGGTCGAGCGAGATGGAGTTGCGGAAGGAACTGCTGGCAGGGTGCGGAGCGGCCGTGAGGAAGCTGATGTCAGAAGGGTGGCCGCCATCGACGTTGGGATGGGAGACGCCGGAGAAGACGGTGAATTTGCCGCGGTGGTCTTCAAGAAGTTTGAGGTAGGGAGAGGCTACGTAGTTGCTGCCGGCACCGGCGGGAAAGAACTCTGCGGGAAGCAGGCCGAGGTTGTTGCAGATGGCAAACATGCGGCGGGGTAAGCCGGCTTTGTCCTGGGCGTTGACGGCGGGGGACATGACGTTGAGTAAAGGAAGGGCGAGGCTGACGCCGGCGCCGCGGAGGAGGGTGCGCCGTGAGAGGGCTCGCCGAATGTAGTGTCCATTTTTAGGTTTCATTTTTGGGGACCTTCTGGCTGCGTCACTTGGACTGGAATAATTTGCTTTGGACAATGCCGTGGATGATGTCGCGGAGGCCGTAGCCGGAGGCGCGAGAGTTCTCCAGAATGTCTTCGACGTGCTGGCGGCTGGAAAAGCCGAGGGGCGCGCCGGTAGCATAAATCAGAAGCTGGTTGACGAGATTGCGGGCGACCGTTTTCTCATCATGTTCGAGGAGGAGTTGCTTGAATTGCCGGACTTCGCGGAAGGCCGCGCCGTTGGGGAGCGTGCCAGCGGAATCGACAGGCAGAGCGTAGTGGAAGGCGAAGCGCTGGCCGGAAAAGCCAACGCCAGGTTCGGGTTTGGCGTCGTCGACAGCGGCACGATACCGTTCACGCCAGGCTCCCATGACGTCGAAGCTTTCAAGGGCAAAGCCGGGAGGGTCAATCTTGCGGTGGCAGGAAGCGCAGGAAGGGTCGGCTCGGTGCTTGTCGAGTTGCTGGCGGATGGTCACCGCGCCGCGGATGTCCGGCTCGACAGCGGGCACGTTGGGCGGAGGCGCAGTCTGGAAGCCGAGGATGCGCTCCATGATCCAGACGCCGCGCAGGACGGGAGAAGTAGTGGTGCCGTTGGCAGTGACTTTGAGGACGCTGGCTTGCGTCATGAGGCCGCCGCGCACGGAGTCCCTGGGCAGGCTCACGCGGCGCATTTGGGTGCCGGTGACGCCGGGCAAGCCGTAGTGTTTGGCGAGGCGCTCGTTGAGGAAAGTGAAGTCGGACTTGATGATGTTGCGTGCCGGAAGATTCTGCCGGACCAGCTCCGCCACGAAGAGCTGGGTTTCGCGAACGGCCGCGAGCTTGAGGGGGTCGTCGAGTTCGTAGTCGTTATAGAGAGTGGTAGAGGGAGACGTGTCGTCAATCTTGCGGAGGTCGAGCCAGTAGTCGGTAAAGGCTTCCAGGAAGCGCTCCATCTTGGGGCTCTTGAGAAGACGTTCGGTCTGGGCACGGAGGACGTCCGGCTTGCTGAGCTTCCCTGCGGCGGCGAGAGAACGCAACTCGGCATCCGGCTGGGAGTTCCAGGCGAAGAGGGAGAGGCGGGAGGCTAGCGCATAGTCAGAAAGTTTACCGGGTGCCTCCTGAATGTAGAGGAAACCGGGAGAGCTGAGGACGGCGGTATAGGCGGCCAGAAGGGATTTGGCAAAGTTGCGATTGGCGGCGAATTGCTGATCAAAAAGCTCCAGGAAGCGCTTGAGGTCAGCTTCCGCCGCGGGGGCGCGATAAGCTTGCGAAACAAAGGCACGGAGGAGTCGTTCGGCGTCCTGGCGCGGCTGCTGAGAATCCACAGCGACTCCGACTTCCAGCATGCGGGGCGCTCGGTTGCGGAAGCCCGGAGCATTGTCGGCGGGATTGAAAGGGGCGACAACGGGGAGGGTGAGTCCGCCGGACACGGGCGAGTCGAGGCGGCGCAAGGGGAGATTGTCGAAGAGAAGTTTGTAGCCGGCATCAGAGCTTTGATCGTAAATTGGGCCTTCAACTTCAATCCACTGAAAGGCGGCTCCGGGCATGCCATCTTTTTCAGCGAGAGGGTTGATGTATTCGAGTTCGCTGCCATTGACGCGCGTGCGGAAGAGGCGCATCGTGTCGGTCTGGAGGACTTCATTGGCGGCCAGATAAACTTCGAGCTCGTGTACAGAGGGTTCCGGGGTGAAGTCGAAATCGCCGAGAGGACGCGACTGGCCAGAACTTTGGGCGTAAACGCCGATAGGTTCATTGCGGCGGCCGGGCCAGATTTCGTCTGAGTTGGGGCGCTCCGGACGCGGCGTGTAGAGGTAGGCGGTTTTGGCCGGGCCGAAGCCGGTAAAGTTCCAATGGTCAATACCGCCGCCACTGACCCAGATGGAGTAGCCCTTGACCTTGATGCGATAGCGGCCGGCGACGGGGACGCGGAAGGAAGACCAACTGAAGCCGCCAGCATCGGAGAAGATGCTGGAAACGCGGCCCATGGCTTCGCGCTCTCTGGATTCGGGACTGGTGATGGGGCTGCGTCCAGCGCGGACGTCGGGTTGTGCGCGGGAGTCGAGGACAGGAAAGCTCATCCGGTCAGTGCGAGTATTGCCTTCGCGGGGCCACATATTGCGGGTGAGGCTGGGTTCCTGGCGAGCGTAGACGCGAGTGGTAGCGGTTTGGGGCTGGACAAGTTTGACGGCCATGGCTTCACGCATGGCGAGCTGGGCTGTGCTCAGGTAGCGGGCCATCTGGACGTGGGAGACATCGAGTGCGCCGCCGGTTTTGTTGAAGCGATGGGCAATGCCGTCCTGCGGCAGCTTGTCCTTGATGCGCAGCCAGGGAACAGAAAGAAGGTCTCGAATTGCGTTTTCGTATTCATAGGCATTGAGCCGGCGCAGACCGGCGCGTCCAAACTTGGCAGCAGCTTCGGTTTCGGTTTGGGTGAGAGTAGTGGAGATCTGTTTGAGGAAGGGAGTGAGAGTCGCGGCGGAAGGACGGGGCAGGGCCTTGGGAGGCATTTCACCGGCGGCGACGCGGTCATGGATGTTGATCCAGACAGCCAGGTTGTCGGCGCTGCCGGGTTCATAGGTAAGTTTGGTGAGGTCGAGGCCAGCCTGGGGCGCTTTGGAGTTGTGGCAGGCGACGCAGTTCTGACGAAAGAAGGAGTCTGCGCCGGGGACCGTAGCGGCAGGGAGCAGCAGTGCAAAAAAGAGGAAAAGGATGGACGTTCTCATCGTGCGAAGCGGACTTGGGAGTGCCAGGTTTTGGCTGGTTCTAGGCTATCGCAGGTGGAGCGCAAGGATTGTCCTGATGCGAAGCGTCGATCCTGTCAGAACGGAGAACCGATTCAGCATTTCCGTCCCGTGTTACTCAACGGCTGCGAGAGTATTGTCGGCGTTCCTGTTCAGACCAGCGTCCGTCGAGCGGATGAGAAGCACACCATGATACGGTTCTCTTTTGCCAAAGACTGCTTCGCCAAAATCCTTTTCGGCTGTTAGAAGCAGAGCCTGGCGCTGGAAGGCAAGTTTAAGACTGCGGCGTCTTCAATTCCTGGCGAATTCTCCGCAATAGATAAGGCCTCATGTCCAGCGGTGCGTAGTCTGGAGACAGTTGGTCCTTCGACATTCTCATCCTCCACCAGGATCACGATGCTGCGCGTTACAAAGGATAGATCGCGGATGCTTGCAAGGCTTCTCCAGCAAAGGCGAGCGCGGCAGGGACTCCTTCGCGAGTAATGTGGGGATAGGCGAGGAGAAT
>CAZECF010000034.1:0-11385 GCA_964510335.1 uncultured Bryobacter sp.
TTGCCATCAATGCACCCAATCAAGTCGCCTTTCGGAGTGTATCGCAGCCCGGGGGCTTTCGAGTGGGGTGCGAAGCCATTCCCGCTTAAGTTATACTCATACTGGAAAATTGAAATTGAAGGAGACGGATGAGTAAGGAAGATTCGATTGAAGTAAATGGGGTTGTCATTGAAAAACTCCCCGACGGAAAGTTTAGCGTCCAGTTGGACCAGGAACGGATGGTGCTGGCCCACTTGGCGGGGAAACTTCGACAGAATCGCATCCGTGTTCTTGCCGGTGACCGGGTCACTTTGGAACTCTCCCCCTACGACCTCACCAAAGGCCGTATCACCTATCGCCACAAATAAGGCGTTCACACCAGTTTGGATTTTTTTGTAAGGGCTCCGCGGAGCCCTTATCTTATTGATTCCAGAAATCTTGGAGCCATCGCGCCGCAACTCCCCGCCCAGCGTTGTCATCGTTTTGGCCAAAGCCTTTGCCTAGCCTTGCCTCTGAGGTGAAACCACATGCCAAGCTTTGGATCGGGAAACAATAACAACCGCCGTACCACTCAAGGTGGTCAATTTGAACGGCTGCTCGTCGGGCAGCCGATTGTTGCGAAACAGATTCTGCCCTTCGTTGAAATGTTCGAGGCAGGCCTTTGCCCGGAAGGCCGCCCGGCTGGAGTTTTCCTTTTGCTTGGCCCCACTGGAACGGGCAAAACGCGATCGGTCGAAGCCCTGGCCGAAACCCTGCACGGGTCCAGCCGCCACGTTCTCCGCATCGACTGTGGCGAATACCAGATGGATCACGAAGTTGCCAAATTGATTGGTGCCCCCCCGGGATACCTCGGACACCGTGAAACTCAGCCGCTGCTCTCACAGGCCCGCATCAACTCGGTGGCCAGCGAAAGAACCTCACTCTCCATATTGCTGTTCGATGAGATCGAGAAAGCAGCTCCCTCCATGATGCGGATGTTGCTGGGAATTCTCGACCGCGGCATCCTACGCCTCGGTGACAACAACCTCGTCAACCTCGAACGCACCATGATCTTCATGACCAGCAATCTTGGCGCAGACAAGATGCAGCGTGAACTTACGCCCACCCTCGGCTTTTCTTCCTCGCTAAAGGAAGACCGCGGCCCTGGGGCCAAGCGCCTGGAATCCATTGGGCTCGCCGCCGCCAAACGCAAGTTCTCTCCCGAATTCATGAACCGTATCGATGCAACCATTGCCTATCAGCCGCTGGATGACAAGGCGCTCCTGCAAATTCTGGATCTCCAGATCGAGCAGATTCAGAAACACATCGACGCGAGGATGGGGGCTCGGTCCTTTGAGCTGGAAGTCACGGCCAGGTTAAAAAAATTTCTGCTCGATAAAGGCACCAGCGTCCAATATGGGGCCCGTGAACTCAAACGCACCATCCAGCGTTTTGTTCTCCAACCCCTGGCGGGCGTGATCAACAACGGGCAGATTCCTCCGCGCAGTCTGGTGGATATGGATCTTAAAAACGGTGAGAAAATCCTGATCCGGATTCACACTGATGACGACGTTGACTAGTTGGCAGGGGGAGGAGTAAAGTCTGCACTTTCGGTGATAACCGTCTTCTGGTCGGTTGTCACCTCCAGCCGGAAGTTTACCGGGCTGTCAGCACTCATGTAGATTACTGTGCCATGAAGGAGTTGCCGCGTATCCAGCGTCACTACCTTGGACGAATCTCCATCAAGAATCCGCAACACTCCGGCTGTCGCATGCAAAATTGCCGGCGAATTCCGGTTCCACCGCAATACAGCCTTGCCATTCTCAAGCCGGACATTCAGGCCCATCGAAAGCGTCTGTAAGGCCGCTCGTTCTGCATCCCCCTGGTTCAGCATCAGCGCACCCTGAAAGCCGACGACCAAACCCACTACCAAAAACACCAGCGACAGCGGAACCCAGACCCAACGGCTCCGAAACTGCGCCGGGGGCTGCGATTGCGCTGGAAGCTTCTCAACCGGCAGGACTGTCGGCCGTGGCTCCCCGCGCTGTGTCCGGATCCAGTCCCTCAAGTCCGGGCTGCCCGTCTCTTCTCCCGCAACACCTTGGGATGGCAATTCCATCACCGGCTCCCGCCGCATCGGAGGCGAAGCGCCTCCCCCCAAATCCTTCCGTCGAAACGGAAATTCCTGATACGACGACTCCCGGCGAAAGCCCCCCGGCTCCTCAAAAAAGAAGGCGCCAATACTCGTCTTGGTCGCAAAAGGCCGCACCAGCAGGATCACTTCCGATGGCGACCCGAAATAGCGACCGAACAGTTCCAGGTCTTCATCCGTCAAACCCAGACCGTCGCGAGTGTGGCTTCGGTAGAAACCAACCAGTGCCAAATCTCCTGATTTTGCGCGCTCTACCGCTTCAGCAAATCGCGCCTCATCTTTTTCGGTCAGCAGAAAAGAAGGTCCCCGGAGATAATCACAAGCCACCGGGACAAAGTCTCCCACCCGAACAACCATGTTTTCGCCAGACTTCTCAAACGAACCCAATAGCAGCCCGCCTACCTCGGCTCCCCGCTTGGGTACCGCCCCAAAGCCACGCATCACCTCCATGCCGAGGCGATCTACCACGCCGAACTCGAGGTGAATCGAGATCGGCTTACCGGCCACTTCCCACACATAGTGGGAGGGCGCTTGGACGAGGTTTTCCATTCAGTTGTTTTCGTTACAAATATCCATGCTAAGCGCAAGAGGAATATTACTCAAGCCGAGACCGAGCTTCATTCGATAATATCGTCAAGTGGCGGGAGTACTTTATGTTGTTGGCACACCGATTGGCAACCTGGAAGATCTGACGCCCCGCGCCTGTGGGATCCTCCGCTCCGTAGCCGTTGTCGCCTGTGAGGATACCCGGCAAAGCAGTAAGCTGATGGCCACCGCAGACGCCCATCGGCCCTTGCTCAGTCTGCACGAACACAACGAAGCCAAACGCTGTGAGGAGCTTCTGGCCCGCCTCGCTGCTGGTGAAGATGTTGCTCTCATTTCCGACGCGGGCACGCCGCTCATCTCCGACCCCGGCTATCGCCTGGTAGAGGCTGCCGCTGCCGCCGGTATCCGGGTCAGTCCCATTCCGGGGGCCAGCGCCGTTATGAGCGCGCTATCGGTTGCCGGGTTGCCAACGGACCGATTTGTGTTTCTGGGCTTTCTTCCCCACAAGGCGCAGGCCAGGCAGAATTATCTTGAGTCATGGGCCAGCGTCGAAGCAACCCTGGTTTGCTTTGAATCTCCCCACCGGATACTCGAAAGCCTCAGCACTCTAGCGCAAATTTGGCCCACCCGGCGTATCGCCGCCTGCCGCGAACTGACGAAACTGCACGAAGAAGTGTTGCGAGGAAGCGCCGAGGAAATCCGCGCCGCCCTCGCCGCCCGCCCCGCCATTAAGGGCGAGTTCACCCTGGTGATCGAAAGAGGGACGGTTGAACCGAACGAAGCCAGTCCGGAAAGTCTGGCCGCTGCCGTCGAAAGTCTGGAGCGGCAGGGGTTGAGTCGGATGGAGGCGATCAAGCAAGCTGCCCGCGAAGCGGGCCTATCCAAGCGGCAAGCCTATGACCTTCTGGAACAGAACAAAGCCAATCTGAGTTAAGTTCTTTAGAATCATACCTCGGGCCCAGCAGTCTGCGACCACATGGTTCGGGACTTCTTCACTGCACTGCTGACCTCGGCAAAGTGCGAGGCTTCGTGGCCCATGAACTCCAAGCCGTCAAGAAGCCACTTCGCCAGATTCGGTTGCTGGAGGCGGTAAAAGACATGCCGCCCGTCACGCCGTTCACTGACCACCCGATGACCGCGCAGTATGGATAAATGCTGGGACACTCGCGAGTGGCTGATTTCAAGCAAGGACTGCAGGCTGTTGACGTCGAGCTCCCTTGATCGCAATTCGTGGATGATGCGCAAGCGGTGCGGATGCGCCAGGATCCCCAAAAAATCCGACATCTCCTTCGTCAATAGCGATCGCCAAGGCACGTCTACCAACTCACTTCCTGATAAAAGTATATCCAATACATTCACACATGTATCCATGCGCATGTTAAAATCTTTGCATATATATGAGTGCGCGTATGATGGTGCAAGACGTTTTGTCCACACTGAAAGATCCTTCAAGCAACTGATATGGCGCAAGGAAACGATCATGCTGTCGCGCATGGCAACATCTCCCCGCTCAAGCGGTTGGCTGGCTGGATGGAAGCGGAAAGAACCGACATATGGGTTGTCGTTATCTATTCCGTTGCGATTGGGGTTCTCTCCCTTGTAGTCCCGATTGCCACCCAATCGCTGGTCAACACGATCGCGTTTGGAACTCTCCTCCAACCCCTGATTGTGCTTTCTGTTCTGGTCCTCATCGGCCTTGGCTTCGCGGCAGTGCTGAAGGTGATGCGCAGCCACGTTGTTGAAGTCATGCAGCGGCGTCTCTTTGTCCGCGTATCAGCCGATTCAGTCGAGCGGCTCCTGCGTGTCAAGATCCAGGCCTACGACGACGACCACGGCCCCCAATTGGTCAACCGCTTCTTTGAAGTGGTGACGCTCCAGAAGGGCGGCGCATCGCTGCTCGTGGATGGCCTTGAGGTTCTCATGACGACACTGATCGGCATGATCCTGCTGGCTGTCTATCACCCGGTGCTGCTTATTTTTGCGGTAGTCCTGCTATTCAGCGTCTTTTTTGTGATCTATCCGCTGGGCTTCGGTGCGGTCAAGACAGCGATTTACGAAAGCAAAGCCAAGTACAATCTGGCCGCCTGGTTGCAGGAGCTGGCGCGCCATCCGGCTACCTTCAAGTCCTTTTCGGGCGCAACCTTCGCCCTTGAGCGTTGCGACGGGATGGTAGCGGACTACCTCAAATACCGCCGGGCCCACTGGCGCGTTCTAGTGCGCCAGGTCATAGGCTCACAAGCCATGCAGGCGGTCGGTACCGCCGCGGTGCTCGGTGCCGGCGGCTGGCTGGTTATGGAGCGGCAATTGACACTCGGGCAATTGGTAGCGGCCGAGCTGGTGGTTGCCGCCTCCCTCAACAGCTTTTCCAAGTTTGGCAAGCAGCTCGAAACCTTTTATGACCTGCTCGCTGCCGTAGACAAGCTGGGCTACCTAACTGACCTTCCGACGGAGGAAAGCGGAACCGAAAACACTCGCGATGGGGCACCCGCGAGTATCGAACTTCGTCAGGTGAACTTTGCCCACTTTAGCGGCAAGCCGCTGCTCGACGATCTGAACCTGAAGATCCCCGCCGGAAGCCGCTTCGGTATCACGGGGGCCACCGGCTCCGGCAAAAGCACGCTGGTTGACCTCATTTATGGATTGCGCGAACCTACCAGCGGCACAATGATCTTTGAAGGCAGCGACTATCGCAAGCTCAAGCTCTATGACTTGCGGGGAAAGATTGCCCTCGTTCGCGGGATCGAGATTTTTCACGGTTCGCTTGAAGACAACATCCGCCTGGGCGTCAAGAATCTCAGCTCGGCCGAACTCCGTCAGATTCTCGCAACCGTTGGCCTGCTCGAAGTCGTCGAAACATTACCAGATGGATTGCGCACCATGCTCACCACGGGCGGCCAGCCGCTCACTCCGGGCCAGTGCTACCGTCTGATGCTAGCTCGGGCACTCGCTTTGCAGCCGCGAGTATTGATTCTGGATGAAATTCTCGACCGGATGGAAGACGGCCCCGAGCAGGACAATCTGATGGAAAAGTTGACAACCCCGGAAAACAACTGGACTCTGATTGTAGTCAGCCGCTCCCGTTCCGTACTCAAGCACTGCATGAACCATATCCATTTGGCGAACGGCCGCATCGACGGCCAGGAGGGATAGGACGATGAAACCGGAAATCGATTTCAATCTGCCTGCCATGTCTAAGGCGGGAGGCGCAAACGCCTCCCGAATGCTGGCCTGGAGTCTGTTCACGATTTTCGTGACCGGCATCCCCACCCTGATCCTGGCACCCTGGGTGCAGAATGTTTCCGGCTTTGGCAAGGTGGTGGGAACCACTCCCTTCGAGCGGCAGCAGACCATTGACACTCCCGTCGAGGGCCGGGTCGTGAAGTGGTACGTCATTGAAGGGTCGGCCGTAAAGGAAGGCGACCTCATCGCTGAAGTGGCCGATAACGATCCACTTCTGCTCGATCGGCTCAAGGAAGAGCGCAACCTCATTTCGATGCGCGTTGACCAGGCCAGGAGCCGGGTGACCGCACAGGAGATTGGCCTGCAACAACTCGAGCTTTCCCGCCGCAATGCCCTCGAAAGCGCCCGCAGCCGGATTCGTGTTGCTGAAGACAACATCAAAGCAGCGCAAAATTCCCTGATCTCAGCCGAGGCCATGCTCACTGCCAACAAACTCAACCTGGATCGCGTGAAAGTGGGTCTCGCTTCCGGATTGTTCTCCCAGCGCCAATATGAGCAACAGATTCAAGCCAACGCCAGTTCCGAGGCGGACGTGGATCGGGCGAAGGCGAGCCTGCAGGCTTCCATCAACGAGAAACTGGCCCGGGATGCCGACTACCAGAAAATCGAGACAGACTTTCAGAACTCCATCGCTACAGCAAATGCAACACTGGCGGCCAGCAAGGCGGACGTGGCCAACTCTGCTGCCGAGATGCAGCGCGTTGAAGTGCGCGTGGCGCGGCAGTCCACCCAAACCATCCGTGCGCCGCGCAACGGTACCGTCCTGCGGTTGCTAGCTCAGCCAGGCGGCGAACTGCTGAAGTCGGGGGATTCCGTTGCGGCATTCGTGCCGGATACCGCCAACCTCGTCGTCGAGCTCTGGATGAACGGCAACGACATCCCCCTGATCCACCGCGGTGACCCGGTGCGCCTGCAATTTGAAGGCTGGCCGGCGGTGCAGTTTACCGGCTGGCCGTCCGTCGCCATCGGCACATTTGGGGGCCGGGTGATGCTCGTTGACGCAACTGACAATGGCGAGGGAAAGTTCCGGATTCTGGTGGAACCGGATCCGAAAGACGATCCCTGGCCGTCGAATCGTTATCTTCGTCAGGGCGTGCGCACCAATGGCTGGGTACTCCTCAACCAGGTCAGCTTGGGCTATGAGCTCTGGCGGCAATTCAATGGCTTCCCGCCGACGGTCACGCCGCAAATGGAAACCGGACAAAAGGAGGGTGGGAAGAAGAAATGAGGCTTCGCGGAGCCCTTCTCCTCATTCTGTCTCTCACGGCTCAGGCGCAGCAGCAGTTCCGTTTACCGGAGCCGAAGCCGCTCTCCAATCGTCTCGTTACGAGTAAGGCTGAGCTGACGCCGCGCATGCTGACACTGGGAGCACTGCTTGAAAGTGTCAACCGGAACTATCCGCCGCTGCGTGCAGCATTGCTGGAAAGACCCCTGGCCGAAGCTGCGTTGCTGAATCAGGAAGGCCGCTTTGACCTCTCCTTGCGCTCCCGGCTGGATACACAAAATTTTGGCTTCTACCAGAACGAGCGTTTTGAGATCGGCCTCTCGCAGCCACTACAAACCTGGGGGGCCACTGTCTACAGTGGCTACGCGATCAGCGAAGGACGCTATCCCGGCTACGAAGGCAAGTTCACTACGAATAGTATCGGGCAGTATACCGGCGGGGTGCGCTTGCCGCTCGCGCGGGACCGCGCCATTGACGACCGCCGGGCTGGTCTCGGCAAAGCCCGGCTTGGCTTACGCTTGGCTGACCTCACCATCGACCAGCAGCGGCTGACGATCCTGCAAACAGCCACCCGGCGCTATTGGGACTGGATTGCTGCCGGGCGACGTTTGCTCATCGCCAACACGCTGCTCGAAGTCGCCATTGGCCGGGATGCCATTCTGCAGGAAGCCGTCCGCATTGGTGCCCTGCCTCAGTTCGAGCAACTCGATAACCAGCGCATTGTGCTGCAGCGCCGCAACAACGTTGTGGAAGCGCGGCGGAGCCTCGAAAACACCGCTATTGAACTGAGCCTCTTCTATCGCGATGCATCGGGCCAGCCGCTGCTTGCTGAAATCGATCGGTTGGTGCCCGGCTTCCCGGAGCCAGCTGAACTGACCGAGGGCCAAACTCTCGATGACATGAATGCGGCCATGGCCCGGCGGCCCGATGTATTGCGATTTCTTTTCCAGCGGGATCAGGTCAGCATCGACCGGCGTCTCGCTCAGAACCAGCGGCTTCCCAACGTCGACCTCTTCACGGAATACGTTCGGGAAGCGGGCTCCGGTCCAGTCATACGCGGGCCCAACGATTTGCGCGTGGGCATCATCTTTGATCTGCCGCTGCAACGACGCCAGGCGACTGCACGCTTGCAGGATGCCGAGGCCCGGCTGGGCCGACTGGCGCAACTGGAGCAGTTCCAGCGTGACCAGGTGACGGCTGATGTGCGCGACGCAGCTTCAGCCGTGAGGGCAGCCTATGAACGCTCCCAGGTGTTGACGAGTGAATTGGACATCACCCGGCAGGTGGAAGCAGCCGAAAGATTGCGCTTTGAGCTGGGCGACAGCACGCTCTTTGTGCTCAATCTGCGTGAGCAGGCAACCGCGGAAGCTGCCATCCGCGAGGCCAACGCGTTGGCCGACTACTTCCGTGCCTATGCCGCTTACGAACTCTCGATCGCCAAGGCGCTGATTCCCGGCTCCCAACCCAGCTTTACGCAAGTGCCTTAAAGAGCGATACCGTAATCACGCGCGGGGCATAGCCGTGACTTTCAATGGAAGCCTGACGGACTTTGTGCCATTCGGGGTCAGCCTGAAAGCGCGTCCAGGCCGCCTCGCGCTCCGCCAGGCTGGCAAATGGCGTCAGATAAGTCATATTGGGCATTTGCGGGCCGGCAATCGTGGTGGCATAAATAGCTGGATGAATACCGCAGCGATGGAAGATCGGAATCTCCGGACCGGCAAAGCGATCATGAACCCCGTTGAGTTGCCATTCGCTGGCTGCCTGGTAGATCCGCAGTTCGAAAATGCGCTGGCCGTCCTTGAGGCCCTCGAAGGGAGGGCAGTAGTCAGTGCCCGCGAGCAGACTGACGCTGTGTGTCTGATAGGGAATCTCGGCGTTCCAGGCCTGATTGGCTGCAGCTAACGCTTCATTGTCCTTCAGCCGCAGCCCGGACTCTCGCCAGGCTCCCACGCTGGGATACTGCTGAATAAAGAGGACCTGAGGCTGGTGAGCGGCCACAATGGCCTCAAGGGTGAGCGAAGTGGTTTGCGCCTCTTCCCGTAGCACGCTGAGGTATTGATGCAAGCGTCCCAACTGCTCGCCGTTATCCAGCAGAAACTGGTGCATGGCATAAATCGGACCGGATTCGTATTGCGCTGCAACACCGATCATAGTGGCGGATCCTCCCCAAAATTCCAGAAATTCGCGGCGATTCATGGCTTTGTGATTTGCGCCGCGGGTGGGCTAATCGTTAGAGTACACTTGATGTCTCTTTGTTTGTGGATCGTGCCCTTTATTGCCTTCTTGCTGTCGGCGCAGGATTTTCGCACCCCGGCGGGAACGGAAACGACCGCCCGGCGTCCGGGTGCTCTGACCATCATTCCCGGGGGGCGCTACGTCACACCACATGGCCAGACGCATGTCACAGGCCCTGGGCCCTTTGGCGTGGTGGTCAACTCACGGGCCAACATGATTATCTCTGCCGATGGCGGCCCCAACCGCTATTCACTGACCGTCGTCAAGCGTGATGGAGCCAATTGGCGGTCTCGCACCATCAAGGGCAAGAAGACGCGTCGTGAGGATTACGAGGAAGAAGAGGAAGAGGGCTTTCATAGCGTATTCCAGGGCATGGCCTTTGAAGGGGATTCGAGCCTCTATGTGTCAGAAGGCAACTCGGGGGTGGTGCGGCGGCTGAATCCGGAAAACGGCCGTACGCAGTTCAAGCTGGAACTGAACCAGGGCCAATGGCGGGATAGCTACAGCGGCGACCTCGCCTTTGACAGCCGCCGCAAGCTGCTCTACGTGGTGGACCAAGCCAACTTCCGGGTGGCTATTTTTGATACGGCCAAACGAAGCCTGATCCAGAGCGTGAAGGTAGGCCGCCTGCCTTTTGCGATCGCCCTGTCGCCAGATCAGCGCCGGCTTTATGTCACGAATCTGGGAATGTTTGAGTACCAGGCCTTACCGGGAGCCGACCGCGCGAAAGCACGCGAGACGGGCTTGGAGTTCCCCGCATTTGGGTTTCCCTCGAAAGAATCCGCGGAGGGGGTAGAGCGGGAAACGATGACGGGAGTCAAAATCCAGGTGCCTGCTCTTGGCGATCCAAACCGGGAAGAATCGAACTCACTGGCCATCCTCGACGTCTCCAGCCGGGGACAGGCGCGGCTCCTGAAGTTCGTCCGCACGGGTTTGCCTTTTGGTGCGCAAAGCATGGGAGGCAGTTCGCCAAGTGGAGTAGTGGCAAACTCAGACCGCATCTTTGTTGCCAATGGGCACAACGATTCGATTACGGTGGTCGACGCCCGCAAGCTGGAGCGAATCGAAGACATCCCAATCCGCGTGCCGGGGCTGGAGAAGCTAAGGGGTGTCTTGCCGATCGGGCTGGCCTGGCATGAGCCCTCGCGGCGGCTATTGGTAGCAGAAGCAGGCATGAACGCGATCGGGGTAATTGATGCCCAAGCACGCCGGGTAGTGGGGCACATCCCCAGCGCCTGGTTTCCCACGGATCTAACTGTGGCCGGCAATCATGTGCACGTGGTCGCCGCCAAGGGGTTGGGCACGGGTCCGAATGCGACAACCACACTCGCTCACGAACGCAGTTTTCAGGCAGACCTCCGGCGCGGCATGATCCAACATTTCGAGTTGCCCTCAGACAGCGAAGTCGCCGCAATGACGCAAACCGTCTGGCGCAATAACGGCTTTCTTCCCACCACGGAGCCCCCCGGGCCATTGCCGGCGGGAGTGAAGCATGTGGTGCTGATCGTCAAGGAGAACCGGACTTTTGATGAGGTGTTTGGAGACCTCGAGAAAGCGGGGAACGGTCCCATCCGTGGTGCCTGGCTCTTGGCGCGTTACGGCCGCTATGGCATCGTTGAGATCGAGCGCAACGCACTGAAGCCGCGTATCAGCCAAAAGGGGCAAATCATCAGCCCGAATCACATTGCCCTGGCCCAGCGCTATGCCATCAGCGACAACTTTTATGCAGACAGTGAAGTAAGTGTTGATGGCCACCACTGGATTGTTGGCAGCTATCCCAATGCCTTTACGGAATCAACGCTCATGGCGGCATATGGCGGCAAAAAGGATTTTCGCCTGCCAACCACCGCGCCGGGGCGTCTGCTTTACCCGGAAAGCAATTCAAGCCTCCACCCGGAAGAACAGCTTGAGGGCGGTGCGCTTTGGCACCATCTGGAGCGGCACGGAATTCCCTTCCGAAATTACGGAGAAGGCTTTGAGCTGGCTGGCGTTGATGAAGGGACTGGCCTCAAGCCGACGGGTGGCCGCT
>CAZECF010000034.1:11395-46764 GCA_964510335.1 uncultured Bryobacter sp.
GTTCCGATGCCTGATCCGCTTTACCGGAACACGGCGCGCGATTATCCCAACTACAACACCAATATTCCCGATCAGTTCCGCGCCGATCAATTCATCAAGGATGTGAAAGAGCGCTTTGTGGATGGCCCGGAAGAACTGCCCCGCTTCATCTATATTCATCTTCCGAATGATCACGGCGCCAAGCCGCGGCTGGAGGATGGCTATCCGGTGCCCGCCAGTTTTATGGCTGACAACGACTACGCTCTGGGTCGCATCGTAGATTTTCTCTCCCATACCAAGTACTGGCCGGGGATGACGATCTTTGTGACGGAAGATGACTCCCAGGGGGGCGTGGACCACATCGATACCCACCGCACGGTCCTGATGGCGATGGGCCCTTACGTGAAGCAGAACTATGTGTCGCGAGTGAATTCCAGCTTTCCCGGTTTGCTTAAGACCATCTTCCGCTTACTGGGTATACCCGCCTTGAATCTTTATGATCAGGCCGCGCAGGATCTCTCGGACCTATTCGCGCAGAGCCCGGACCTGACTCCCTTTGAAGTGCTGCCCGCGAACCCGGAGATCTTTGATCCCGCAAAAGCGCGCGAACCGAAAGACCCCATCAAGGGGCCGCGAATGGATGATCCTTTCTATCTCCGCCGCGAACACGAAAAGAGTAAACCATGAGACCTGTTTTTTTATTGTTGCTGGCAAGTGTGTGGCTGAGTGCTCAGGCACCGCCGCAGTTGCCGCCCCCCGGCATTGATATCCCCGCTGAGAACCGTTCCGATCTGAGCCGCAAGCTGGGGGCACTGGATCAGGCCATTGCGGCTGTTGCGCATCATCCTCTGATCGCCGATGTTCTCGTTTTCCGGGATGCCGTCCGGACGGCGCTGGACTACAACGAGTTCTATAAGCTGGACGAGCCAGCCAAGGCGATGCGGCTGCTCGAAATGGGGCTGGAGCGGGCGCGACATCTCGCGGCGGGCCGGGCACCTTGGACAACTGCCACCGGGCTGGTGGTGCGAGGCTATGTATCAAAGATTGACGGGAGCGTGCAGCCCTACGGCCTCGTGATTCCGCACAACTGGCGTGGCCCTTCCCGGCTGGACCTGTGGTTCCACGGCCGGGGCAATACGCTCAGCGAAGTGAATTTCATTACTGAGCGGATCACGCGGCCTGGTGAATTCACGCCACCAGGGGCGATTGTGCTGCATCTCTACGGCCGCTACTGCAACGCGACAAAGTTCGCTGGCGAGGTGGACGTGCTCGAAGCAATGGAGCATGTCAAGGCGCACTATCACATTGACGAAGATCGGGTTTTCGCACGCGGATTCTCGATGGGCGGCGCATCCACCTGGCATATTGCAGCGCACTTTGCGGGCCTGTTTGCCGCCGCGGCACCCGGTGCCGGCTTTGCCGAGACCCGCGAGTATGCGAATCTGGCGGCAAAAAATGACGTGCGGCCCTGGTATGAACAGAAGCTCTGGCGCTGGTATGACGTAACCGAATATGCCGCGAATTTCTTCAACCTGCCGCTGGTGGCCTACTCTGGAGAGCTCGACAGACAGATGCAGGCGGCGACCATCATGGACCGCTACCTGCGGGAAGAGGGAATGCAGTTGGCGCACGTGATCGGGCCGAAGACCGAACACCGCTATCATCCGGATTCGAAGGTAGAAATTGAGAAGCGCCTGGCAGCCATTGAGCGGCAGGGCCGCGATGCCTATCCAGCGGAAATTCGCTTCACGACTTACACGCTGCGCTACCCGCAGCTACGCTGGATTCGCGTCGAAGGTCTGGAGGAGCACTGGGAAAAGGCTCGCGTGAATGCGCGGGTGGGCGAGGGCGAGATCACGCTTGAAACCAGCAACGTGAACGCCGTGCGGATTGACTTTGGTGCCGGTGGCTGGAAGCAAGCTTCCGCCAAGGGAGTGAAGGTGAAGATCGATGGTCAGGAGGCAGGCCAGATTGCGCCGCTGACGGACCGGAGTCTGACAGGAAACTTCATCAAGCAGGCGGGGCGCTGGCAGGTGGGAATGCCGGCTGCTGGATTGCGTAAGAAGCCCGGTTTGCAAGGGCCAATTGATGACGCCTTTCTGTCGAGCTTCATCATGGTGCTGCCCACGAAGAAGGGATTTGACGCCAAGAGCGAAGCTTGGGTGAAGGCCGAAAGCGAAAGGGCCATTGCGCGGTGGCGGGGGCTCTTTCGAGGGGCAGCCCGCGTGAAGAAAGACACTGAGATTACGGATGCCGACATTGCGCAATCTAATCTGGTGCTCTGGGGCGATCCGTCGAGCAACAGTTTGCTGGCCAAAGTGGTGGGGCAGCTTCCTTTGCAGTGGAATGCCGCGGGAGTGAAACTGGGGCAGGAATCCTGCACGAATTGCGTAGCGGTGATGGTCTATCCGAATCCGCTCAACCCGGAACGCTATGTTGTTTTGAATTCCGGGCCGACGATGCGGGAAGACTCCGACGTTACGAACTCGCAACAGACGCCGCGCTTGCCGGACTATGCGCTGGTAGGGCTGGATGAGCCGCCGGGCCCTGTGCGTCCGGGGCGCATCGTCAATGCTGGCTTTTTTGACGAGCGCTGGGCGTGGAAACCGCGTCCGTGATCACGGCCCGAAAGAAGACCCCTTCCGGCTCGAAGCCGGGTGAGCCATAGCCCCAGCCCGCTCGCAGGCGGCTGGGGATGCGGACACCGTCGAAGTTGCCATACTCTTCAACGACGACTCCGAAGGTCATGTAACGATGTTCCCCGCCCTCGGGATTGTGCCAGCGGGGGAAGGAGTAGGCGACGACCTCGCCATTTGCGTCGCGGTGGTAAGTGATCCTTGTCGTCTCGCCAAAGGCAGCGAGCGACACTTCATTGGGGTTGGCTTCCGATACTTCAATGACGCCTTTGTCTTGTGCCGTCAGGACCGATGGTAGCCAGGCTACGGTTTCACCAAGGTATCGGGCAATGGCGCTGCGGGTCATGTCCGGGCCTTCACCTTGTGCAACCGGGATGAGCCCGAAGACGCGCCAGGCCAGTGCGCCACGGCCCTTCACGATTTCATCGGCACCCACCAGCGGCAGCCCCCACATGCTGACCGTGCCTGCCCAGATCATCCCTTGTTGCGCGCTGAGCACTTCCTCGGCGACAAAGGGATGCCAGGCACCCAGTTTGATTTCGCCGCGCATCCGCAGGCGCACCGCCGGAGCGGTGCCGGTTCCTTGCTGCCAAAGTGCTTCGAGGGATGGGCTTGAAATTGCGGGCACATCGCCGGGATAGCGAATGGCGGCACAGGCCAGCACGAAGACCAGCAAGTTGGCAAAGATGCCAATCTTGGCCTCACGAAACTCAATGCCGCAGCAGACAGTGGAGATCAACACGAGAAAGGGAAGCACTTGCAGCCACCAGCTCAGCCGCCAGAGCATGCCGGCGGCGAGAGCCAGGAAGGCGAGTCCGAGGAATACCCAGAAGAGAGACCAAAGGCGGCTGCCACCTGCCTTCTGGATAAGGTCGTAGCCGGCGAAGTGAGAAATACCATGGATCAGTGTGATCCCGATGAGAGCGTAGCGCATGGAAATCAATCCTTTCCTCAAATCGATATCGATTTGGTTGTAGTCTGATATTCACCCCTATGTCTGCCAAGCATACCCCTTACGTACCCGAATCGATGAGCATGAAGGAGTTCTCCTGGGCTGCCCTGATTCTGGGGCTGGTCATGACGGTTGTTCTCGGTGCGGCCAATGCCTATCTTGGCTTGCGCGCTGGAATTACAATTGCCGCAACGTATCCGGCCGCCGTAATTGGCATGGCGGTGATCCGCATGTGGCGCGGAACCATCCTTGAAGAAAACATCGCCCGTACGGCGGGTTCGATTGGCGAGAGCGTTGCGGCCGGTGCGATTTTTACGCTGCCCGCCTTTGTGATTGCCAAGGTGTGGCCGAGTTTTTCGGGCCCTGAGGCGTATTGGAAGTCAACGGTCCTGATGGTGATCGGCAGCTTGTTGGGTGTGTTGTTTGTCAGCCTGGTGCGGCGGGCCTTAGTGGAAGATCGGGAGTTGCCATTCCCGGAATCCGTGGCTGCGGCGGAGATTCATAAAGCCGGTCAACAGGGCTCAGGCGCGGCGAAGTTCCTGTTCTGGAATATCGGCACTGGCGGGCTGGTTTATCTGCTGGGCGTCTTCAAGCTCTTTGCCGTGGAAAAGGATTTCTTCGTGCACATCGGCGAGTTGGGACGAAGCATTTTGCGGTTGGGCCCGGCGGGCAGCCCGCAGACGATTCCGGTCGGAGCGACGACGATGATTGCGGCCCCGTCTGTGAGCCCTGCCTATCTTGGCGTGGGCTATATCATCGGGCCGAAGTTGGCTGCCTTGCAATTTTCAGGTGGAGTGATTGCGTGGGGCGTGTTTGTTCCGCTCTTCTTGTATCTATTGGGGCCGGAAGTGCAGAAATATCTACCGGCAGGTGAGGTAGCCAGGGATGAGAGCTGGGCCGACCTGGCGGGTTCGATCTGGCGCTACATCGTGCGGCCAATTGCCATCGGCGGCATGCTGGTGGGCGCGGCCTACACGCTCTTCAAGATGCGCTCGAATCTGGGCGTTGGCCTCAAGCGGGCCTTTGGCGAATTGACAGGGCCGAAGGTGGATCTGGAAAAGCTGAACCGTACCGAACGCTACATGAGCTCGAAGCTGGTGCTGATCCTGATCGGGGTGCTCTTTGCAGTGATGTGTGTGCTTTATTCCTATCTCGCGGATTCGATTGGTGGTGGCATCACGGCAGCGATCGTGATGCTGGTAGTCGGCTTTTTCTTCGCCACGGTTTCGGGCTTTCTGGTGGGCGTAATTGGCTCCTCCAATAACCCGATCTCGGGGTTGACGCTGTCAACCTTGATCATTGCCGCGCTGCTGATGGTGGCACTGGGAGTGACCGGGCCGGAGGGTGTGACTGCTGTGCTGGGGGTAGCCAGTGTGGTTTGCGTCAGCTCGGCAGTGGCGGGTGAACTCCTTCAGGACTTCAAGGTTGGCTGGCTGCTGGGAGGGACTCCGCGCACGATTCAGTTGGTGGAGCTTGTGGCCGTCCTTGTAGCGAGTGCGGCGATGTACTGGCCGCTCTGGATTCTGAACGAAGGCAACATCAAGGCAGGTGGTTTGGGCTTTGGCGACAAGGCATTGCCTGCACCGCAAGCCGGATTGATGGCATCGCTGGCGCAGGGCATTGTGGGCGGTGAGATGGCCTGGCCGCTGATCATTGCGGGCATCTTCTTTGGCATCGCCCTGATCATGGTGCAGGTGAAGAGCCCAATGCTGGTGGCGGTTGGCATGTACCTGCCGATCGCAACCACCTTTGCGATTTTCGTGGGTGGCATGATTCGCTGGTTTGGAGATTCGATCGCGACGCGGCGCGGCCTGAATGACGCGCAGCGGGCCCGGGTGGAGAATGCGGGAGTGCTGGTGAGTTCGGGGCTGATTGCAGGAGAGGCGCTTTGCGGCTTGATCACCGCTTACTTCGCCTGGCGGGAGATCAAAACCTGGGAAATCTTTGCTGAGCCGAGCTACTTGATGGGCCTGCTGGTTCTGGGTTTGCTGGCAA
The DNA here is from genome assembly GCA_964510335.1 of uncultured Bryobacter sp. Classification (GTDB taxonomy): domain Bacteria; phylum Acidobacteriota; class Terriglobia; order Bryobacterales; family Bryobacteraceae; genus Bryobacter. The sequence goes on from CAZECF010000034.1 coordinate 16,958, forward strand.
TGCTCCTGATCCGGATTCCGCTGAGTGCAGCAGGCCGGGCGGATGAGCCCGCACCCCCGACGGCTATGATGTAGTCTTGACCCGTATTTCGACCTCGATCCCCGTGCCTGGCGCTCCGCCCTGGCCCATTATTTACACCGGCGTAGCGCTGACAACCATGGCTACGCTGCTGCTGGAACTGACGCTGACCCGCATCTACAGCGTGGTTTTCTATTACCACTTTGCGTTTCTGGCAATTTCCGTTGCGCTCTTTGGCCTTGGAGCGGGTGGTGTTTTTTCCTACGTGGTGAGTGGCTGGAAGGGCGGTTTCTATCAGAAGCTCGGCCGGCTGGCAGCGGTCAATGCGATTGCCGTAGTGGCTTCCTTGATCTTCCTGCTGACGCGACAAGGCTCGCCTGGCAACGGTGAGCTCATCATCATTTACTTCTTTTCCGCGCTGCCCTTTCTCCTGGCCGGGGCCATCGTTTCACTGGTGATTTCAGAAACGATTGAACGCATTGAAAAGGTCTACTTCTACGACTTGCTTGGTGCCGCAGCGGGTTGTCTCTTGTTGATTCCGCTGCTGGATACCTTTGGCGGACCCAATACGCTGATAGCCGTCGCCGTGCTGTTTGCCACCACATCCGCCATCTGGTTCAACCTGGGGCGGGAACAGGGCGGCCGCGTCATGGCGGTGATTCTGGCGTTGGTCCTGACGGCACTGTTTGTGTTTAACATTCGGGCGAACTGGATTGATGTCCGTTACGCGAAGGGCATGACGCTGGCCAACGAAGAGTTTGTGAAGTGGAATAGTTTCTCGCGGATTGCCGTGTCGAGAGAGCCGGGAACAAACTTTCCCAACATCGTGATTGATGCCGATGCGGCGACCGGGATCTATACCCGCAACCACGACACGATGCCGGATGACGAGCGCTTGCGGCTGCTGAACGGTGGGCCCGGTTTGCCTTACAAGTTGAAGCCGGGGGCCAAGACACTGATTATTGGTCCGGGTGGCGGCTGGGACGTTTCGCGGGCGCTGGCAAGTGGCAGCAAAGACATCACGGGGGTGGAGATCAACCCGATTATCGCGACGACGGTGATGCGGGAGCGCTTTGCGAATTTGAGCCATGGTTTGTACCGGCGTCCGGAGATCCGGATCCAGGTGGAGGATGGCCGCAGTTTTGTGCGCCGGTCGGAAGAGAAGTATCAGGTGATTCAGGCGACGCTGGTAGATACCTGGGCCTCGACGGCGGCGGGGGCATTCAGTCTGAGTGAGAACAATCTTTATACCAGCGATGCCTTCTATGACTATTTGAGCCATTTGACGGATGACGGCGTTCTGGCCTTCACCCGTTGGGGCTTTGACCCGCCACGCGAATCCTTGCGGCTGCTATCCATCGCCATTGATGCGCTGGAGCGGTTAGGGGAGACGAATCCGGCTCAGCATGTGGTCGTGGCTCGTGAGAGTTCCAACAAGATTCAGGGCTGGGGCGCGACGGATACAGTGATCTTTTCGCGCAAGCCCATGACGGCGGAATTTGTGGAACGGGCTCAGGCGGCATTGCGCGAATCAAATATGGAAGAGGTTTACGTGCCGCAGACCCAGCGCAACTCGCCTTTCCGTGAGTTGCTGACTACGGCAGACCGCGACGGCTTTCATGCGGCATACCGGTACAACGTTACCCCGGTAAATGACAACCGGCCTTTCTTCTTCTACACGGTTCAGCCGCGTGACATCTGGGAATTCCTGACCGTTGATTCCAAGGAAAATGCGGATTACAAGATCAACCGCGCAGTGCCCATGCTCTTCGGAGTCTTGATCGTGAGCATCCTTGCGACGTTGGTGACGCTGTTGCTGCCGCCGCTGGTGTTGGGGCAGAAGCTGCCATCCGGGCGCGGCTTGCGCGGCTTCCTGCTTTACTTTGTGTGTCTGGGGGCGGGCTACATCATGATTCAGGTAGCGCTGATCCAGAAGTTTGTATTGCTGCTTGGGCATCCCACCTACGCGCTCACGGTGATCATTTTCTCCATGCTGATTTCAAGCGGTCTGGGTAGTCTGTACTCCAAGCGGATTGTGCAGAATAGCGCTGAGAGGTTGCGGATTGTGCTGCTGCTGATTGTGATTCTGGTGCCAGTGCTGGGCTACTTTGCGGGGCTGGTAACGGACCTTGGCCCGGCGCTGCCGGTGCCTGTCAAGATGCTGGTGACGGTGATTCTGATTGCGCCTTTGGGCTTCATGATGGGAATCCCCTTCCCGACCGGGCTGGCGACGCTTGAGAGCTGGGAGAAATCCGCAGTGCGCTGGGGATGGTCCATGAACGCTGCTTCCAGCGTGCTGGGCTCGGCATTGGCGATCTTCTTTGCGATCTATCTGGGTCTGTATCAGAGCCTGGTGTTGGGAGGCCTGCTTTATTTGCTGGCGGCGTGGATCTATCGCTCAACGGCTGAGCGTGCGATGCACAGCTAGGCGGATTTGACTTCCGTCCAGAGGCGATCGCGCAGGCGTTGCGCCGGGCCGGAGGCAGTGCGGAACCATTCCCCGCGCTCGATGACCCCTTCGTTGCCGGAGGCGCAGGGAGAAGCAGTAAAGCTGGCCTCACTATTGGCTTTGGCTACGTCCGGCTGGTAGAGGTAATTCAAAAATTCGTGGGCCAATTCCCGGCGCTTCGATTCAGCGAGAATCGCGACGCAATCGCAATAGAGTGAATAGCCTTCACTTGGATAGACATAGCGAAGCTGCGGGGCGGTATCGATGGCCAACTGCGAGCTGCCTTCCCAGAGCTGAGCTGCCACGACATCCCCGGCAGCCACCTGATCACGGACCTCGGTGTTGATGTAGGCGCGGAGAACTTTCTTTTGGTCGATTGCGAGCTGTTGCGCCTTTTTGAGTTCATCGGGCGAGGTAGTGTTGATGGAAAAGCCAAGGATCTTCAGACAAGCGCCGAAGACCTCGCTGGGTTCATCGAGCATCGTGATCTTGCCCTTGAGCCGGGGAGACCAAAGGTCCTGCCAACTGCTTGGTGGTGGGTTGGCGGCGGGACCGCTAAGAATGCCGCAACAGCCCCAGAGATAAGGCAGGCAAACGTCGAGCCCGGGATCCCAATCCGGCTTCTGGAAGAGCGGAGATAAATTCTTTACGTTAGGAAGACGCTTGGCTTCAAGCGGGGCCAGCAGGCCCATTTCGCGCATCGGGCCAACCAGCCGGTTTTCAGGGAAGACGACATCCCAACCGGAATTGCCGGAAATTGTTTTGGCAACCGTTTCTTCTGAGCCTTCAATCACGGCGGAATAGCGCACGGTGACGCCGAAGTCTTTTTCAAAGTTGGTGAGGGTTTCCCTGGCGATGTAGTCGGAATAGTTGATGACATTCAGCCTGGGTTTGCCGGAACGCGTGCAGCCCGCCAGACCGGGCAGGCCCATCAGAAAGAGACGGCGCTTCATGTGCGCTGCTCCAGGCGCTGGGAGATGACGATGAGGATGCCCAGCCCGAAGACGATGATGGTGGAGATGGCATTGACAGCCGGGTTGACGCCGCGGCGGGCCATGCCGTAGATGACCATGGGAAGGGTTTCGCTATCGACGCCAGCAACGAGGCTGGTGATGACGTAATCGTCGAGCGAGGTAGTGAAAGCCAGCAAGGCGGCGGCGATGATGCCCGGCTGCAGCATGGGGAGCGTGACGTAGCGGAAGGCCTGCCAGGGAGTGGCACCAAGGTCCTGCGCGGCTTCTTCAAAACTGCCGTCCATGGTGCGGAGGCGGGCGAGTACAACCATCACGACGTAGACCAGACAAAAGCTGAGGTGAGCGAGGATGACGGTGTGCATGCCGAGTTGCAGCTTGAGGACACGGAACACCATTTGGAACAAGGCGAGCAGGGAAACGGCGGTCACGATCTCGGGAGTGACGAGCGAGACAGAAAGCGATGCCGTGAGCCAGCGGGACTTTTTCTTCCACAGACCATAGGCGGCCAGCGTGCCGATGGTGGTGGACAGGATGGTTGCGAAAAAGGCAATGAGCAGGCTGTTGAGAGTAGCTTCAACGAGGACAGGGTCAGACAAGGCGACTTCATACCAGTGGAGCGAGAAGCCCTCCCAGGCGGTAAGTCGGGAGCTGTTGAAGCTGAAGATGGCCAGCACCAGCAGCGGCAGGTGGAGGAAGGCGTAAGCAAGAGTGGCGTAAAGGCCGAGGGCAGTGATCTTCACAGGACGTCCTCATTGTTGCGGGTGACAAAGATCAGACCGGCGAGGACGATGGCCATCAGGATCAGGGATGCGGCTGCACCGAAGGGCCAGTCCCGAGAGGTGGTGAATTGATTTTGTACGAGGTTGCCGATGAGGATCGTACTGCCACCGCCGAGCAGGTCGCTGGTGAGGTATGTGCCCAATGAGGGAACGAAGACGAGGAAGGCGGCGGCTCGCAAACCGGGTGCGGAGACCGGGACCACAATTTTCGTGAAGGTTTCCCAGGGGCGGGCGCCGAGATCGGCCGCCGCTTCGACCAGAGAATAGTCGAGCCGTTCCAGTGTCGAGTAGATCGGAAGCACGGCGAGCGGAAGGCTGCAATAAACAAGGCCCAGCAGCACTGCCCCGTGATTGTAGAGCAGCGGGAGCGGCTCCTGAATGATTCCAAGCGCAAGGAGGACGGTATTGAATAGACCGGTGTCACGCAGGAGAAAGACCCAGGCGTAGGTGCGCACAAGGAAGCTGGTCCAGAAGGGCAACATGACGAGTTGCAGGTAGAGGCCGCGGCGCGTGCCGGAGCGGGCGAGGAACCAGGCGAGGGGAAAGCCGAGGACGAGGCAGAGCACCGTGGTTTCGGCAGCAATCCAGAAAGAGCGCAGGAGGATTTCCCCATAGAGGGGGTCAAAGAAGCGCTGGTAGCTTTCGAGGGTGAGCGGAAAGTCCTGGCCGCCGTAGGGGCCGCGCGTCATCAGACTGTAGGCAAGGATGATCGCCATCGGCATCAGGAAGAGGCCGATCATGACCAGAGAAGCAGGCAGGAGGAAGATGCGCCGGAGGGTCATGAGAAGTGCAGTTCGTCTTCCGGATTCCACCAGAGGTGGACTCGTTCGCCTTTTGAATGAGCGCCGACAAAGCGCGATACTTCCACGGTGACTTTGTCGCCACCGGGCATTTCGGCCAGGACGTGGATGCAATTGCCGAGGAAGGTGGAATCGAGCACCGTGGCCGGGATGGTGTGGACGCCGCTGGGCGGTGGATCGGTGGAGATGCGGGTGGCCTCCGGGCGCAGGCCAAAGCCATTGAGCCAGTTCATGGCCCCAAGAAACTGGGCTACGAAGGGAGTTGCGGGCTTGAGGTAGATTTCCTGCGGGGTACCGGTTTGCTCTACTTTGCCCTGGTTCATGACGGTGATGCGGTCGGCGAGCGTGAGGGCTTCCTCCTGGTCATGGGTGACCATCAGGAAGGTGATGCCGACGCGGCGTTGCAAGGCCTTGAGCTCAACGCGGACCTGTTTGCGCAGGTTGGGGTCGAGGGCGCTGAGCGGTTCGTCGAGGAGCAGTACGGCGGGAGCGAGGGCAAGGGAGCGAGCCAGGGCTGCGCGCTGTCTTTCGCCGCCGGAGAGCTGCGAGGGGGGGCGATCTTCCTTGCCGCTGAGCTGGACGAGGCTGAGGGTTTCGCGGACCCTGGTGCCAAGGTCGCCATTGCCTTGCTTGCGGCGTAGCCCAAACTCGACATTTTGTTGGACGGTGAGGTGAGGGAAGAGGGCGTAATTTTGAAAGACGGTTGAGACGTTGCGCTCGTAGGGGGGCAGTTTGGCTACGTTTTTGCCTTCGAGCAGAATGGTGCCCTCGGTGGGGATTTCAAAGCCGGCGACCATGCGCAGGGTTGTTGTTTTGCCGCAACCGGAAGGGCCGACCAGAGCATGAAACTCGCCGGCCGGGATGCTGAAGTTTACCTGGTCCACGGCCCGGTGAGTCGGGAAGACTTTGGACACCCCAGTGAGCTTGAGCACGTCAACCATAGAATCGAATCGTAACGTAAAAAGACCCGCACGCGGCGGGTCTTTTTGAGGTTGCAGTGGAGACTGGAACTAGCCGTTGAAGCGGGTGTCGGCTTCCGCCCAGTTGACGACATTCCACCAGGCACCGATGTAATCGGGGCGGCGGTTCTGATACTTCAGATAGTAAGCGTGTTCCCAAACATCGAGGCCGATGATGGGGTGCTTGCCTTCCATGAAGGGGTTGTCCTGGTTGGGGGTGGAAGTGACTTCCAGCTTGCCGTCGGCAGTCTTGACGAGCCAGGCCCAGCCAGAGCCAAAGCGCGTGGTGGCGGCAGCGTTGAATTTTTCCTTGAAGGCGTCGAAGGTGCCGAAGGTTTCGTCGATGGCTGCGGCCAGCTTGCCGATGGGAGTGCCACCGGTGCCGGGGCCGAGGATGGTCCAGAAGAGGGAGTGGTTGTAGTGGCCGCCACCATTGTTGCGAACGGCGGGCTTGATGGCATCGGGTACGATGGCCAGGTTATTGGCCAGGAGCTCTTCGAGCGACTTGCCAGCCAGTTCAGGAGCCGACTCGAGCGCCTTGTTGAGATTGGTGACGTAGGCGTTATGGTGCTTGCCATGGTGGATTTCCATCGTGGCGGTATCGATATGTGGTTCGAGCGCGTCATGCGCGTAGGGGAGTGCGGGGAGTGTAAAGGCCATGGTTCTAGGGTTCTTCCTTTTCCTATGTTAGATGACACAATAGACGATATGTCTCAACTTCTTGCCGGAAAAACGGCCATTGTTCTCGGTGTTGCCAATCGATGGAGTATCGCTTACGCGATTGCGGAGGCATTCCGCCGTGAGGGTGCGCGGCTGATTTTGACTTATCAGGGTGACCGCCAGAAAGCCACGGTGGAGGACTTAGGCAAGGAGCTGAACGCGGCGCGGGTGTTGAATTGCGATGTGACGAAGGAAGAAGAGTTGGCGGCATTGGTGAGTGCGCTCGATGGCGAGAAGCTGGATGCAGTGGTGCATTCGATCGCGTTTGCCAATCGGGATGATTTGAGCCGGCCTTTTCTTGAGACGTCGCGGGACGGTTATTTGCTGGCCCAGGAAGTGTCGAGCTATTCGCTGGTGAGCGTGTCGCGGGCGCTGTCGCCGTTGATGACCGAAGGTGGCGCGATCATGACGCTGACCTATCTGGGCAGCGTGCGGGTGATTCCGAACTACAACGTGATGGGCGTGGCGAAGGCGGCGTTGGAAGCGTGCGTGCGCTATCTGGCAAGCGATCTGGGGGCCAAGGGGATTCGCGTGAATGCGATTTCGGCGGGGCCAATCAAGACGGCGAGTGCGCGCGGGATCAAGGATTTTTCGAAGGTACTGGACGGCGTGGCGGCGATTTCGCCCTTGCGCCGGAATACGGACCCGGCTGAGGTGGCGGATACGGCAGTGTTTCTGGCAAGTGGCTTGGGTCGCGGCGTGACGGGAAACGTGCTGTATGTAGATGCGGGCTTTCAGGTGATGGGTTTGCAGTCGCCGGAATAGCGGCACAGAAAACGGCACAGCAAGCGGTATGAAAAGCGGCACAACCTAAACATTGAATGAGAGTTATTTCATTTGATACAATAAGTTAGGGTTGTTATGACGGCGACAAAAAAAGCGGCACAGCAAGCGGCACCGAGCACAACGCAAACGCGGCTGAAACCCCCTGGTTCGCTTTCTGGCGACGGCATGACCCCCTTGCTACCGCGCGATGGAAAGGCGGGCATTGAAGCGCTGGCCTTTGAACTGACCCGCGAGGCCAGTGCGTTTGCCGGGCAGGTGCCGGTGGAAAACCAGTTCATGATGGCAGAGCTGGTGCGATCGATGAATTGTTACTACTCGAATCTGATCGAGGGTCATCACACGCATCCGCGCGATATCGATACGGCGATGACGCGGGATTACTCGCTTGAGCCGGAGAAGCGCAACCTGCAACTGGAAGCCAGGGCGCATATTCACGTGCAGGGATTGATCGATGAAGGCCGCGCGCCTGCCTTGGAACCGGCGAGTGCGGAATTTGCGAGATGGTTGCACCGGGAGTTTTGCGCGCCTCTGCCGGAAGAATTGCTGGTGGTGGAAAACCCTGAGACCGGAGAGCGCAAGAAGGTAGTGCCGGGGGCGTTTCGCGATGGCGGTGTTGCCGTGGGCAGTCATGTGCCGCCACGCGCGGAGGAAGTGCCGGTCTATCTGAAACGCTTTGAGGAAAGCTATGCGGGCGCGAAGTTGCCGGGCATGCGCTACATTGCGGCGCTCGGGGCGGCGCATCATCGCTTTGCCTGGATCCATCCGTTTTATGACGGCAATGGCCGCGTGGTGCGGCTCAGTCGCATGCGATGCTTCTGCGCGGCGGGCTGGGGAGCGGAATGTGGAGCATTGCGCGGGGGCTGGCGAGGTCACAAGACCAATACAAAGGTTTGCTGGCTGCGGCGGATCGCCGCCGCGACAACGATTACGATGGCCGCGGTGTGCTGAGCGCAGCGGGGCTGGAGGCGTTTTGCGCCTATTTTCTAGAGACTGCGATCGATCAGGTGCGCTTCATGGCGAAGCTGCTAAAACCGGCGGGACTCCTGCACCGCCTTGAGGTTTGGAGCGCGGCCGAGATCGCGGCCAAGCGGCTGGAGCGCGGCAGTTTTTCCGTACTGCGCGAGGCATGGCTGATGGGGCCTGTCGAGCGTGGGCGCGTAATGGAGATGGCGAATGTCAAGGAGCGGCAGGCGAGAGAAATCGTCTCACGTCTGGTGTCGATGCGAGTCTTAAAGGCAGAGTCCGCTCGCGGTCCATTGCGGCTGGCTTGTCCGATTGATGCACTGGAGGCCTGGTTTCCCGGCCTCTATCCTCCTTTTGCGTCGCTGCCGGAAACGGGAATTGGAGCCGGTCCTGCTTGGGTATGATGGAATTTACCCCAAAACACAAGAAAGCAAAAGAAAAACTATGATTCAGGTCGAAGGTTTGACGAAGCGCTACGCGCGCAACGTCGCGGTCGATCATGTCACCTTCTCGGTGGAAAAGGGGCAGATCGTCGGGTTTCTCGGGCCCAACGGCGCGGGCAAAACGACAACGATGCGCATGCTCACCTGCTATATGCCACCGTCAGAAGGGACAGCCAAGATCGCCGGATTTGATGTCATCGAGCAGCCGCTTGAGGTCAAGAAGCGGATTGGCTATCTTCCCGAGAATCCCCCCGTTTATCCGGATATGGAAGTGGGCGAGTACCTGCAGTTTGTGGCGCGGCTCAAAGGGATCGCGGAGAAGGATGTTCGCCAGCGGGCCGAAGAATCAGCCACACGCTGCTTTGTAAAGGACTCCTGGTCGAAGCTGATTGGCAAGCTTTCCAAGGGCTACCGCCAGCGGGTTGGGCTGGCGCAGGCCATTCTGCACAACCCGGATGTTCTGATTCTGGATGAACCCACCAGCGGCTTTGACCCGAAGCAGATTCTCGAAACGCGAGACCTGATCCGGAGCCTGGGGGGCAGTCACACGATCGTGCTGAGCACGCATATTTTGCAAGAAGTGAAAGCGATGTGCGAAAGCCTGGTGATCATTAACAAAGGCAAGATCGTGACGTCCGGTTCGCTTGAAGACCTGACCCGTCGCAATGGAGCGGTGCTTGAAGTGACAGTGCCGCAGGGGGCAAGCGAGGATCAGATCACGGTACCGCTGGCGGCAGTGGAAGGGGTAAAGAGCGTGAAGGCCGAAGATGACGGTGGCCTCTGGCGAATTTCCATCGATACGGATTCCAGTGACGATTTGCGGCCCCGGCTGGCGGTGGCGGCCCTGGGGCAGGGATGGAATCTGCACCGGCTGGATGCCGCGACCGAGACGCTTGATGAAACGTTCCTGCGGCTGACCAGCGCCGCTGACGAGGTGCCGCAATGAGAAATGTTCTGACGATCGCACGGAAAGAAATCAATTCCTACTTTCAATCACCGATTGCTTATGTTCTGATTGGCGCTTATGCGGCCATGTTCGGCTACTTCTTCTGGTCGCTGGTGTACTTCTTTGTGCGGGCCAGCATGCAGGCGCAGATGACGGGCCGGTCCATGCCGATGAACATCAATGAACTGGTAATCCGGAATCTGCTGGGCAATTGTGGCGTGCTGTGTCTGTTCATGGTGCCGATTCTCACGATGCGACTTTTTGCAGAAGAGAAGAACCGAGGCACGATGGAATTGCTGCTGACTTCACCATTGCGGGACTGGGAAATTCTGCTTGGCAAGTGGGCCGGAGCAGTTGCCATGTACGGCAGCCTGTTGTTGTTCTCCAGCCTCAACATGATCTTCCTGTTTGTACACGGCAAGCCGGACTGGAAGCCGCTGGCGGTGGGCTATCTCGGGCTTTTGCTGCAAGGGGCCGCGATGCTGGCCCTCGGTATGTTTTTGTCTTCGGTGACGCAGAGCCAGGTAACGGCAGCCTTCAGCACCTTTGTGCTGCTGCTGATGCTCTGGATTTTTGAATGGATGTCGAACATGGACCAGAACATGTTGACGGAGATCCTGACCTATATGTCGCTGCTGCGGCACAATGAATCGTTTATCAAGGGAGTGCTCGACTTGAAGGACACCCTTTACTATGTCAGCGTCAGTTTTCTTGGGCTTTTTCTGACGGCCCGTTCACTCGAATCACTTCGGTACCGGGGTTAACAACATGAACGCACGTCAACAGAAATACAGCATCTACTCGACGGTCTACATCATTGTAATCATCGGGGTTCTTGGTATTGCCAACTATCTGGCCAACAAGAACAACAAAACCTTCGATACGACCGCCAACAAGCGCTATAGCCTGTCCGAGCAGACGGTCAAGATCGTCAAGGGCCTGGACAAAGAAGTGAGCATCACCTACTGGGATAACCAGGACGGCTTCACTCCGGCACGCGATCTGCTGGGGCAATACACGATTCTTTCCTCCAAGCTCAAGGTGGAATATATCGACGCGTTGAAGAAGCCGGCGCTGGCTCGTGCCGCCGGGATTTCCAATTTGGGCACGATCATTATCGAGGCCAACAACAAGCGGGAAGAAGCCAAGGGGCTGAGCGAAGAACAGATTACGAGTGCGATTGTGCGTGTGCTGAAAGGCACGGAGCGCACGGTTTGTTTTGCGCAGGGTGGCAGCGAAAAGCAACTCGACCGCAGTGAGCGGGATGGCTACACCGCTGTGAAGGAAATGATTGAGCGGGACAACTACAAGGTTGACAGCGTCAACCTGCTTGAGACGTCAGAAATTCCGGCGTCCTGTTCTCTCCTCGTTGTGCCGGGGCCAAAGTTTGACTACCCGGCCGCAGCGGTGGAGACGCTCAAGAAGCACGTTGAAGCTGGCGGAAAAGCGCTCTTCTTGCTGGACCCGCCCTTCAATGTAGACAAATTCAAGATCGCCGAGAACAAGGCCTTGGTGGATGCGCTGGCCCAGTGGGGTGTGACGCTTCACAAGGACCTGGTGGTGGACTTGAGCCGTGTCGGACAAATGATGGGCGGCGCGGTACTGGCTAACCGTTTTGACCCGCACCCGATTGTGCGCGAGATGTCGGGTCGGCCGGTGGTGATGACCTTCCCTCGCTCGCTCGAAGGAAAGTCAACGGACAAAACGACGGTAGAAAACCTCTTCTCGTCGCTTTCCTCCAGCTTTGCGCTCACGAATTTGAATAAAGCCGAACTGGAGCCCAATCCGGATACGGATAAGCGCGGCCCCTTTGCGATGGCCGTTGCGGGCACTTACCGGACCGGCCAGGAGGGCAAGGATGGACGTTTTGTCGTGGTCGGAAATTCGAGTTTCATCGACAACAGCAACATACAGCTTTACGGCAACTCGGACCTCTTTCTCAACATGCTGGCATGGTTGAGTGCGGACGAAGATCTCATCTCGATTCGCCCCAAGGATCCCGAGGACCGCCGCATTCAGTTGGATCAAGGACAGATGAATACCGTGATCGTCGTCAGCCAGTTCTTGCTGCCGCTGATTGCGCTTGGCGGCGCGGTATACATGTGGCGGAAGCGCCGCTAAGGAGACCGGGCCCGGATGCTGCAATCTCGTGGATTACTGATCGCAACCGTCACGCTGGCGGCATTGAGCGGATACTTGTGGTGGAGCAACCGCAACCCGGCAGCGCCGGATGCTGTAGCGGATTCCAAGCGTGAACAATTGGTAACGCTTCAGCAGGCTGATCTGGTGGAAGTAACGGTAGCCCGGAAGGGCGAAGCCCCGCTAGTGCTCAAGAAGAACCCGGCTGGCAATAACTGGGAAATGGTGCTCGACCCCTCGCTTCCAACTAGCGCGAAGGATGCCATGGATGTGGTGACGAATGCGGCGACCATCTCGAGCAGCCAGATGGTGGAAGAGAACGCAACGGACCTGATTCAGTTCGGCCTGGAGCCAGCTAACGTCACCGTTACCTTGAAGGATCAGGCCGGCAAGACACAGCAATTGTTGATTGGTGACGAAAGCCCGGTGGGTAACAAGTTTTATGCGCGCCGGCCCAATGAGAAGAAGGTTTATGCCATTGACCAGTACTTCAAGGTGGGCCTCGACAAGACAGTCAACGACTTGCGGGACAAGCGCCTCTTGATCCTGGACGAAACGAAGCTGGCAAGGATTGAAGTTTCGCGGGCCGGGGAAGTGCTGGAGTTTGGGAAGTCGGGGCAGGGTTTATGGCAGTTGTTAAAGCCTCAACCTTACCGGACCGACGCCACGGTTGTGGATGACTTTTTAAACAAGCTTCGCGAGGCGAGTTTTGACCCGGCCTTACCAGCCGCGGAAGCGAAACAATTTGCAACCAGCTTTGCGTCGGCGTCCCCTGTCGGTGCCGTTACGGTTAGCGATGCGGGCGGCGCCAAGCGGTTGGAGATTCGCAAGACTGTGGCGGGTGACTACCTGGGCCGGTCAACGAGTGTTGAGGGCATTTACAAACTGGATCCGAATCTGGGTGAGGCGCTCGGGAAACCACTGGAAGACTACCGCTCGAAAAAGCTGATGGACTTTGGCTATGAAGATCCGAAGCGAGTTGAGGTGGTGAGCGGCGGCAAGACCAGCGTGCTGGAGAAGAAGGGGGAAGACTGGATCTGGAATGGTAAGAAGGCAGACTCGGCCACAGTGGTTAGTTTTCTGGAGCAATTACGCGGATTTAGCGCCCTCGGCTTTGTCGCGAAGGGCTTCACAGAACCAGTGTTCAGCGTAACGTTGACGCAGAACGACGGCAAAACAGTGGAAAAGCTGAGGGTGTCCAAGTCCGGCAACTTCCATTACGCCAAGCGCGACGGCGAGGTTGGCGAATACGAAATCGACCCCAAGACGCTCGCGGACCTCGAAGCCGAAATCGGCAAAATCAAAGAGGCCGGCGCGGCCAAGAAATAGCACCCCTTGCGCGCTCTTTACACGGATCTCTATCAGCTCACCATGGCCGCCGGCTACTGGATGGCGGATAAGACCCATGAATTCGCAACCTTTGAGCTCTTTGTCAGGCGACTGCCGCCCCGCAGAGATTTTCTGGTGGTGTGCGGGCTGGCGCAGGCGCTCGAGTATCTGGCCGACCTGAGGTTCAGCCCGTCAGATATCACGTATTTAAAGTCCCTGCCGCAACTGACCGGTGCGGCGCCGGGTTTTTGGGATTATTTGGCGGAATTCCGCTTTACGGGGGATGTCTATGCGGCGCCGGAGGGGACGGTGCTCTTTGCCTCCGAACCCTTGCTGAGGTTGCGGGCGCCGCTGATTGAAGCTCAGATCCCGGAAACTTATTTGCTCAGCACGATTGGCTTTCAGACCGTGATCGCGAGTAAAGCTGCCCGGATTCTGAAGGCAGCAGCAGGCCGGGATGTGGTGGAGTTCGGATGCCGCCGGGCGCACGCACCGGAAGCGGGTTGTCTCGCTGGACGAGCTGCTTACGTGGCAGGTTGCGCGGGTACCAGCAATGTTGAAGCGGGACGCCGCTTTGCGATTCCGGTCTTTGGTACGGCAGCGCATAGCTGGGTGTTGAGTTTTGAAAAGGAAGTGGATTCTTTCCGGCATCTGCAAGAACTGTTGGGTGAACGCACGGTTCAATTGATTGATACCTACGATACTCTTGCCGGGGCGCGGTTGGCGGCCTCGCTGGGTGAGCCCTTGTGGGGTGTCCGGCTGGATAGTGGCGACTTGCTGGCGCTTTCTCGCGAAGTACGGGGCATTCTGGACGGAGCGGGACTGGGCAAGGTGAAGATCATGGCGACAAATGATCTGGATGAAGACACGATTGGGGCGCTGGTTGGAGCGGGGGCACCGATTGATGTTTTTGGAGTGGGGACGAGTTTGGCGACCAGTTTTGATGCTCCGGCGATGTCGGCTGTTTACAAGCTGGTGGAGATGGAAGGCCCGGCCGGTAAGCGATTCGCATCTAAACACAGCGAGGGCAAGCGAACCCTGCCGGGGGCCAAGCAGGTATTCCGGTTTCCAGATCGAGATGTCGTTGCACTCGCCGATGAGGAGTGTCCGGCGTGGGCGCGCAAGCTCCTGCAGCAGGTGATGGCGGGAGGGGAACTGATTGTGGATGAGAAGAATCTCAACCGGATGCGGCAATATGCTCGTCAGGAAATTGCCGACTTTGGGCGGCCGGGGCGAGTGGTGGAGTTAAGCGAAAAGTTGGCTGCGCTAGCCGGCGGTGAGGAATAGGAAGATGGCAACGCTCTATTTGGATGTCGATACGCAATTGGACTTTGTGTGCCCGTCGGGATCGCTCTATGTGCCGGGCTCAGAAAAGATTCTTGCCCGGGTCGGGGCGCTCAACCAGGAAGCCCTCGCCTCAGGGCACCGGCTGGTGGCCACAATGGACGCGCACGCTGAGAATGACCTGGAGTTCAAAGTCTATCCGCCTCATTGCGTGACGGGCTGTCTGGGGCAGCGCAAGGCACCAGAGACGATCGTGGAAGGCATGACGATTCTTGAAAAGCAGTCAGTGGACTGCTTCACGAACCCCCGGCTGGCTGAATGGCTACAGCAATGGGAGATTCGTGAAGCGGTTGTGTACGGCGTGGTGACCGAGATCTGTGTGCTCCATGCCGCCCGCGGCCTTGCCGAAAGAGGCATTGCCGTGCGAGTGGTGGCGAATGCAGTGAAGGAATTGGACACAGCTGCCCGGGAGCAGTTCTTTGCGGAACTGCGGGCGCACGGGGGCGAAATCGTTTAGACCGCGTTGGCCGTTTCGGCTGGCACTTCCACGAGCGGGGCCGTGCCCCACAGCCGTTCGAGATCGTAGAAAGTACGGGCTTCTTCGCTGAAAATATGGATGACGAAATCGCCGTAGTCCATCAGGATCCAGGAAGCTGTTTCGTAGCCTTCCGAGCTGACTGGCTTCATGCCAAGGCGAGCGAGTTGTTGTCCAATCTCGTCGCTGATGGCGTGGTTCTGGCGGGGATTCGATCCGGAACAGATCAGGAAGTAGTCTGTAAAGCTGGAAATTTCTTCCACATACAGAATTTTCAGGTCAGTGGCCTTCTTCGATTCAGCGGCTCGGCAGGCGGCCTGCAGCTCTTCAGGAAGGTTTTCAAAGGTGATACTCAAACTTGCTCCATCAATTAGGCTCTTGAGCGGCAGAATACTACAATAAAGAGAGTGCGTCAAAGCTTTTTCCTCGCGGCGGTTTTTCTGCTCGGCTCCTTGAGCTACGGCGCGGACGAAAGCTTTGCTACCCAAAAGGCCCGTCAGGAGATTGAGCGGCTGCGGGAACTGGCCGGAATTGGGGCTGTTTCGCGGGCTCGGCTGCAGCAGGCGGAAGACCGGCTGGCGGATGCCCAGGACGAAGACACCCTGCGGCGTCTGCTTTACGGCAGCGTGCGCGTAGAGGACCTGAGCGAGGATCAGGCCCGGCTACTGGTAGAAGCTGCATCCAGGCGGGTGGACCGCGTGGCCCGGCAATACCGGGGACAGACGGAGTTGGTGGAACAGGGCGTGATTCCAAAGGGCCAGGTGGACGAATTGGAACGGCAGTTGGCAGATCGTCGATTGGCGCTCCAATTGGCAGAGGGACGAGCCAAGGTGTTTGAAGATTTAATTGGCATGGCCCGGATTGAAGAAGAATTTGCCACGTCTGAGGACGAAGCTGACATTGAACCACCTCCCTTGGTTGAGAAATTTACCGGGAGCGGGGTTTTCAAAGAAGCCCACTTGCACTTTGTGGCGGCTGCTTTTGAAAAACAATTCGGCAAGCCACTGCCGGTGAGTGCACGCGGGCAAAGCTCGCTGCACACGATGCTTGGCTTTGACCACTCGGGGCGGGTGGATGTTGGCGTGAATCCGGATGATGACGAAGGACAATGGCTCCGCCAACAACTGCAAACCCTCCAGGTGCCCTACATTGCACTGCGGGCGATGATTCCCGGCAAGAGCACCGCACCGCATGTTCACATCGGATTGCCAAGCTTGCGGCTTCGCAGCGCTGACGCGGTGGGCAGCGGCGGTCTAAACTAATAGCTCCAAAGCTATGTCATCCGCACCGAACCCTAACGCTACCCTTCGTGTCCTTGTTCCGGCCGAAAAAATCAAGGCGCGCATTGATGAATTGGGCAAACAGATCAGCCAGGATTATCCAGGCCCGATCATCATGATCGGCATCCTCAAGGGTGCCTTTATCTTTATGTCAGATCTGGCCCGGGTGATCGACCGGCCAACACGCATCGACTTTATGGGGATTTCCAGCTACGGCAATTCGAAATCCACGTCGGGCGAGGTGCGCTTGACCAAGGACCTCGATATGAGCGTAGAGGGGCTGGACGTGCTGGTGGTGGAGGATATCGTCGACAGCGGAGTAACGCTCACTTACCTCATCCACCTGTTGAGCCAACGGCGTCCGCGTTCGATCCGTATTGCCGCACTGCTCGACAAGCCAGACCGGCGGATGCGGCCCATCAAAGTGAACTATTGTGGCTTTGAAATTCCGGACGAGTTTGTCGTCGGCTTCGGTCTCGACTTTGCCGAGGACTATCGAAACCTGAAGGACATCTGCGTCCTGGAAAGCTAGACTTTGGGTTTCGGAGCAGGCAGGGCGAAGGCTTTGCAGGCGCTATCAAATCCCTGGCGTCCATGGGTACCGTCGCAGAAGGGCTTGTTGTGGCTCAATCCGCAGCGGCAAAGGCCAATGGCGGCGCGTCCGGCGAGGTCATAAGGATTGCCTTCGGCGTCAACAATCTGGAAGTCGCCTTCGATGCGGATGGGTCCGTTATTGAAAATCGTAACTTTGGTTGACATAGTCTGAAAGAAGATGATCGCACGCATGATCCTCGCCTGTCTTCTGGGCACGCTCAGCCTTGCGGGCCAGTTCTGGGAGCAGGAGGACATTCTGCGCCTCGCGCGGATCAAGAATGCGATCCGCAAGCATCTGGACGGCATGCCGAACTATACCTGCCAGCAGACAGTGGAGCGCTATGAGCGTCTGCCGCGAGCGGAGCGGGAATACCTGGTTGACGCTTTACGGCTGGAAGTGGCTTATGTGTCAGGCAAAGAGATGTTTGCCTGGCCCGGCTGGACCCAGTTTCAGGATGGCCTTTTGGGGGGCCTGGTAACGACAGGCGCTTTCTCGACAGGCGGGTTCGTGCTGCACGCGCGGTCAATTTTTCTGGAAGACGGAACCACTTTCCGGCCCGGCAGGGCAGAAGAATTGGGCAGCGTGCCGGCATGGCGCTTCGATTATGTGACGCCTCAATTTCGCAGCGGCTATCAAATTCAGAATCCCAAGCTCAGGCAGGGTGCAATCGTCGCTTACCACGGCAGTATTTGGGCGCGGCGGGACAACCTTGAGCTGATGCGGATCGTAATTGAATCGGATGAGATTCCACCCGAGATTGAGATTGAGCGCGTTCGAAACCAAATGGACTACAAACTGACTCCGATTGGCGAAGGAAGGGCGCTACTGCCCCTGGCAAGTGAAATGCAAATCTATGACGCCAACGGACGGTTGGCCATTAACCGGACCCGCCTGACCCGCTGCAAGCAGTATGTGGGGGAGAGCACGTTGAAGTTTGAAGATATGGCAAATGTTGCTTCCGCTGCTCCGGCGAAGAAACTATTGGAGTTGGAGCCGGATATGGAGATCGAACTGGCGTTGACGAAAGAGCTCAACCAGGAAGACTTCGCCGTGGGAGACCCGATAGAGGCCACGCTGGTAAGGGATATCAAAGTGGGCAAGACTGTCGTTGCGCCAAAAGGTAGTCTGGCGCGCGGCCGAATTTTGCGGCTTTCGCGGAATGAGGCTACGTATGTCACCTTCAATGTGACCCTCGAGTTTACGGAATTGGAAGGGGTAGAATTCCGGGCACCACTGAAGTTGCGATTTCTGAGAACGGAGCCGTATGTGAGTAAGCCGCGTCAAATCATCGCGCGGCGGCAGGGCGACTATTTTTTTGATGCGCCCGCGCCGGATGCGAATGGCTTCCTGGTCTTTGCAAAGCAATTGAAGTTGCCGCAAGGGTTCAATACGATATGGGAGACTCGGAAGTGACCTTTGGAGGAGAAACCGGTTGATCCAATTTGAGCTGCCTACTGATCGTGCCCGCTTTGAAGAAGCGCTGGTGTTTTCTCAAGAGCAAGTGAAAACACTGCTGGAACGCCATCCCAACTTCTATCCGCTCTACACGAAAGACGGCAAATGGAAGCACGAGGGAGAGGCTTGGACCCATTGGTGTGACGGGTTTCTGCCGGGTATGATGTGGATCTTTGCGCGTCATAACAAGGGTGAAGTAAGTAAATTCTGGCGGGGCAAAGCGATTGACTACACCCGGCCGCTCGAAGACCGCAAGACCGACCGCGAGGTTTATGACCAGGGCTTCCTCTACTTCTCCACCTACTACCGCTGGATGGGGCTCGACAAGGATCCTTCGCACAAAGAAATTCTGATCACATCCGGGCAAACCCTGGCGCAGCGCTTTCAGGAGCGCGGTGGTTACTTGCGCAGCTTTGTCGCGCCGAATTCGCTCTTCATTGACAGCATGATGAATGTGGGCATGATTTTTCTCGCCGCACGCGAGACTGGCGACAAGCGATTGCGCGAGATCGCCATGCGTCACGCCTTGACCGTGAGGAAAACACTAGTTCGTGGAGATGGCTCTGTAGCGCAGGAAGGTGTCTTTGACCTCGATTCCGGCGAATTTCTGGAGCAGTCCACTCACCAGGGCTATCGCCGCGATTCCTGCTGGTCGCGCGGCCTGGCGTGGGCTGCCTACGGCTACAGCACCTGCTACGAATACTCCCGTGATCCGCGTTTTCTGGCCACGTCAGAAGCCTGCGCCGATTATTACGTTACGCATGCCAACGCTGATGGAATCTGCCCTTGGGATTTCAGTGCGCCGCCGGAATTTCGCAAGTTGGTAGATACGTCTGCTGCCGCAATCATGGCTTCTGCCCTGATCCGGCTCTCGCGCCTGATCCAGGATCCGGTCAAGGGCCACTTCTACTACATGACGGCCGTGCGAATTCTACGAACGCTTTGTGACGAGTATCTGGGCAAAGAAAGCCCGGGCTGGGAAGGCATCTTGCAGGGATCGCTGTACCATATGCATCGCGGATTGGGAATCAACGAGAGTGTGGTCTGGGGCGATTACTTCTTCGTCGAAGCACTGGAACGCATCCTGCGCCGCTAACGATTCGTACCGAATCTCGAAACTTGGCCTCGCTGCCTTGCATCTCAATGAGCAAGTATCAAGAAAGGCCAAGAACATGAAATACACCATTTTCAGTGCGGTACTCGCCAGTGTTCTGGCCACTACTCCTCTTATCGGCTCCAACTTACCCGTGGAGCAGACGGAAGAGCGGCTGGCCAAACAGATCCGGCGCGAACTTGTGACGCTCCCGTTTTACGGCGTCTTTGATGACCTGCGATTTTCGCTGCAAGGCCGTAAGGTAATTCTTACGGGCCAAGTAACCCGGCCAGTGCTGGCCAGTTCAGCAGCCAACGTTGTGCGGCGAATCACGGGCGTTGAAGAAGTCGAAAACCGGATTGAAGTACTGCCGCTTTCTCCAAACGATGACCGGCTGCGGATTGCCGTGTATCGCACCATTTTTAGTCAGGCCTCGCTCGGCCGCTATACCCTGGGCGCCATCCCACCGGTACGCATTCTCGTCAAGAACGGCGACGTGACCTTAACCGGCGTCGTGATAAACGAGATGGACAAGAATATGGCCGGGCTTTTCGCCAACCAGGTTGCGGGTGTCTTCACAGTCACCAATAACCTGCGCGTCGGAAAATAACCCTGACATCCTCCCTTCGAGAGGGCTATGAGATCAGGCTGGTTTCCAACTCCTTGTTTGTCCTTTGAGCCCGCGCTTGTCCTCCTGCGCGGGCTCCTTTTTGCGTCTACACTGTTGGCCGCAGACCCGCCTCCTACTTTGGTATTGGGCATTGCTGGAGGCTGGGAACCGGCCGCTGCACCGTGGTCGCTGACCACGCGAGTGAATACCTTGCTGGCCTTGGAAGCTCCTCCGCAAACCCGCTTTGCCGCGGTCAGCAATCACCGCCTGGAGGAAGCTCGCGCCATCCTCATGGAAATGTTGGACAAGGATGGTGACGGCAAGCTCAGCGATACCGAGAGAAATTCCTCCCGGATTATTCTCTATGGCCAGTCGATGGGCGGCGCGGCAACTCTGAAGCTATGCCGCTGGCTCAAAAAGCAAAAGGTGCCTGTACGACTGAATGTCCAGATAGACAGCGTCGGAATCAGGGATGGCAAGATCCCGTCGAATGTTCAGGCAGCGGCCAATCTCTACCAGCGTGACTTTGGCCCCATACGGGGGCAATCGAGGATCAGAGCCGAGGACCCGGCCAGGACCCGGATTCTTGGCAACTGGCGCTATACCTACCCACCGGATAAGGTCTTCGATACCAGCGCCATGCCGATTGGCCACCGACTGATTTTAAATCCGCATCTGAAGATGGAGTTCGACCCGGAGGTGCAGCTCAAGGTGCACATGCTGATTGCCGAGGCGCTCCGCAACTGATCGCTAGACTGCGACGCGCTTCCAGCGGCCACTGCGAAAGGCGAGAATGCCACAAACGGCGATCAGGCTCTCGGTCAAGGTAATGGCGATAAAGACCCCGTCAGTGCCCATCCGGCCGGCCATCCAGTAGGCAGCAGGCAACTGAAACACCCAGTAGCAAAAGATGTTGATCAGGGTGGGGGTCAAAGTGTCGCCCGCCCCGTTGAAAGCCTGCACCAGAACCATGCCATAGGCATAGAGCAGGTAGCCGTAGGAGATCAAGCGCAAAGCGCGCTGCCCGACGGCTATCACCTCGGCGTCCTGGGTAAAGATCCGGATCAGCGGCTCGGATTGGAAGATGAAAATGATGCTGATCAAGCCGAGGAAGATCATGTTGTAGAAACCGCAGAGCCAGGCGGCTTGCTCACTTCTCTCCGGCTTGCCTGCACCCAGGTTCTGGCCCATCAGCGTGGCCGCAGCAGCACCCAGGCCCCAACTGGGCAGGATGGTGAAGATGATGATGCGCATGGCGATCGTGTAGCCGGCCGTGGCGACTGCACCGAATTGAGCAACAATGCGGCTCAGCAATAGCCAGCTTGCAGTGCCGATCAGGTATTGCAGGATACCCGGGCCGCTAACCTTGAGCATCTCGCCGATCAGATGCCAGTCTGGCCGCAAATGCCGCAGGTGCATCGTGAGGCGCTCGCCTGGCTGGAAGAGCCGGTAAAACTGGTAGGCAACGCCGACCGTGCGGCCGATGGTTGTCGCAACCGCGCTGCCGGCAACGCCCATAGCGGGAAAGGGCCCCCAGCCAAAAATCAGACAGGGGTCGAGGACGAGGTTGACGGCATTGGCAATCCAGAGAACGCGCATCGCGATGGCTGCGTCGCCCGCACCCCGGAAAATTGCATTGATCAGGAAGATGAGCAGGATGGAGTACGTGCCACCAAACATGATCGTCGTGTAGCCGTAGCCGTTTTCGACGATGCGCGTCTCCGGCGTCATCCACCCAAGGAGCGCTTTCGCCATCATCGCAGCGGGCAGCCCCAGCACAACGCTGAAGGCCAAGCCGATGAGAATGGCTTGCCCGGCGGCGGCACTGGCACCTTCCGGATTCTTTTCACCAATACGACGCGCAACAAATGCGGTCGCGCCCGTACACAAGCCCATTGCGACCGCGAAGACAATGGTCTCCATCGCTTCGGTGAGGCCAACCGTAGCTACAGCGTCGGCCCCGAGGCCCGCCACCCAGAATACGTTGACCACCACAAAGAGACTCTCCATCGATAGCTCGAGCACCATGGGGATGGCGAGCAGCGCGATGGCGCGCTTGAGGCTCCCTTCGGTGAAGTCCTGATGACTGCCGCGGAGAGCCTCTTTCAACGTTTCAATCAACGCTGATTGGCCTTCAGAATTTTCTTTCGCAGGCGGATGGACTTGGGGGTGATCTCGACAAACTCATCGATCTCGATGAATTCAATCGCCAACTCCAGCGTCATGATCTTGGGCGGCACCAGACGGATCGCATCATCGGCCGAAGAGCTGCGCATGTTGGTCAGCTTCTTTTCACGCACGATGTTGACGGTCAAGTCGGAATCACGCGAGTTCTCACCCACGATCATCCCTTCATAGACTTCCTGGCCCGGCGACACAAAAATCTCGCCGCGCTCCTGCAGACCATTGATCGCAAACGCGGTGGTCACGCCGGTGCGGTCAGAAATCAGCACGCCCGTTGGACGCATCGGGATGTCGCCCTGCCAGTCCATGTAGCCGTTAAACAGCGAGTTCATGATCGCCGTACCGCGAGTCTCCGTCAGCATTTCATTGCGGATACCGATCAGGCCGCGCGACGGCACCTGGAACTCAAGCCGAACGCGGCCTGATCCATGGTTCACCATCTTCATCATCTTGCCCTTGCGGTAGCCCATCTTTTCGATCACTACGCCAATGAAGGCTTCCGAGCAATCGATCAACAGAATTTCCTGCGGCTCCTTGAGCACGCCGTCAATTTCCCTGGTCACGATCTCGGGCTTGGATACCTGCAGTTCATACCCTTCGCGTCGCATTGTTTCAATCAGGATCGCCAACTGCAATTCGCCGCGGCCCATTACCTTCATGCTGTCCGGCGAGCCCGTGTCTTCCACGCGCAACGCAACGTTGGTCAGCAATTCCTTCTCAAGACGATCCTTGAGGTTGCGCGACGTCACCAGCGAACCTTCACGGCCCACAAAGGGTGAAGTGTTGATCGTGAACGTCATCGCGATCGTCGGCTCATCAATGTGAATGCGCGGCAGTGGCTTCGGGTTCTCGACACTCGTCACCGTCTCGCCGATGGTGATGCCTTCCACGCCGGCAATGGAGATAATGTTGCCCGGGAAGGCTTCTGTCTCTTCGACGCGCTTCAGACCTTCAAAGCTGAACATCTTCGTGATACGCGTCTTCTGGAAAGAGCCATCCAGCTTCGCGATCGAGACTTCCTGGCCATGCTTCAGCGTGCCGTTCACCACGCGGCCAATACCCAGGCGTCCCAGGTAGTCCGAGTAGTCGAGGTTGGCGATCAGCATCTGCAATTCGGCCTCTTCGGCACCCTTCGGCGGCGGAATGTGCTTGACGATCGTTTCAAACAAGGGCTCCAGCGTCTCGCTCTCTTCTTCCATGCTCATCTTCGCGATGCCCGCCTTGCCGATGGCGTAAACAACCGGGAAATCGAGTTGGTCCTCGCGCGCATCGAGATCGATGAAGAGGTCGTAGACTTCATTGAGCACTTCCTGGACGCGGGCGTCCGGGCGGTCAATCTTGTTGATCACCACGATGGGAGTGAGGTGAGCCTCAAGGGCCTTCGACAATACGTAGCGCGTCTGCGGCAGCGGGCCTTCGCTCGCGTCCACCAGCAACATCACGCCGTCCACCATCTTCAGTGCGCGTTCTACTTCGCCGCCAAAGTCGCTGTGGCCCGGGGTGTCGCAGATGTTGATCTTGACGCCCTTATAGCGCAGGCCCGTGATCTTGGCCAGAATCGTGATGCCACGTTCGCGCTCCAGATCGTTGGAATCCATTACTCGGTCAGTCAATTCTTCGTTCGCGCGGAAGATGCCGCTCTGTCGCAACATGGTGTCAACCAGAGTCGTCTTTCCGTGGTCAACGTGCGCAACAATAGCGATGTTTCGAATTTTGTCAGGTGAAAAAGGCATGAGAAAGGTAATCTACAGGATCGCACGTTGTGCAATCTTGCCGCTCGTTACCAATCTGTAACTGCTAATCTAGGATGGAATGGATCACTCCGCTGAGACTCCTACGGTTGTGATCGTCGGTCGACCGAACGTAGGCAAGTCCACTCTCTTCAACGCTATAACTGGAACTCGCCGCTCGATCGTGGGGGACGAGCCGGGTATCACGCGCGACCGCATTCGTGGCGACGCCCGTTTTCAGGGCCGGTCCTTTACGTTGATTGACACAGGCGGCATCATCCCCAACGACGATGAATTGATCCCGTCGAATATCCTGAAGCAGGCGCGAAAAGCCTTCGATGAGGCGTCGCAAATCATCTTTGTGATCGACGGCCGCACGGAAATCACCTCGGCTGACCGGGACCTGGCACAAATGCTGCGGCGACTGGGGAAACCGATCACGCTCGCCGTAAACAAGATTGACGTCGAGAAGCGAGAGATTCTTACCAGTGACTTTCACGTGCTCGGGCTGGACCCGGTGATTCCGGTTTCCGCCGAACACCGCATCGGGATCGATGTTTTGCTGGAACACGTTACGGCCGATTTTCCCAGCTCGGATGAGCCGGAAGAAAAGCCGGAGCTTTACCCGATCAAGGTGGCCATCATTGGACGCCCGAACGTCGGGAAATCAACCTTGTTGAATTCACTCACGGGCACCGAGCGGGCCATTGTTTCTCCCATAGCGGGAACCACGCGCGACGCAGTGGATGAGACTGTCACCATCGACGGACAGGACTTCATCTTTGTCGATACGGCGGGGATCCGGCGCAAGGGCAAGACGACCGAAATGGCCGAGAAGCTGAGCGTGATGATGGCGCGGCGGCATATTGGCATGGCCAATGTGGTGCTCATGATCATTGATGCCATGGAAGGGCCAACGGCGCAGGACGCTCACATCGCGGGCTATGCGCATGAAGAAGGCCGACCGGTGATTCTGCTGGTGAACAAGTGGGACGCGCATCCCACGCGCAAGACGAAAGAGTTTGAAGCTGCCGTCCGCGACACGATGAAGTTTCTGGACTACGCGCCGGTTGAGTTCATCTCCGCCGTCAAGGGCACCAATGTGAAAAAGCTCTTTGAGTACATCACCGCGGCTCGCGATGCCATGAACAAGCGCGTCACCACGGGTGAGCTGAACCGCTTTGTGGACTACATCACGCATGAGACCAACATGAAGGTGAAGTACATTACGCAAGGCAGTGTGCGTCCGCCTACTTTTGTCGTCTTTACGGACAAGTCAAAACCGCTGCATTTTTCCGAAGAGCGCTTCCTGATCAATCAGATCCGCAAGCATTTCAGCTTCGGCCCGACGCCGATTGAGATCAAAGCCAAGGTTACGGCGGGCCGGGGCCGCAAGGACGAAGCCGAAAAGCCAAAATCAAAAGAAGCCAAGGCGAAAGTCAAGCCGCCACGCAACGCCGGAAAAAACGCCTCTAAGCAATAAAGCCCATTGCGATCTCGGCCCGACGCATCCGCTCCCGCGTCAAGGCTAGCGCGGTGTTCTCAATGTGCGTCCCGTAAGGGTAGATGTCCGGCGAGTTGCGCAAGCCAAATTTCAGATAGATCGGCGCGGCGACGCGGATCAATTCCGGGATTTCGTAGTAGCGCAGAAAGCCGCCAATGTTGTCGGGCGCTTCTACATAAAAATCAATCGGCGCGTCGATTGCCGACCGGATGGCTGCAATTTGAGGGATGGAAAGATCGCTGGGTATGTTGATGGTGGTGGCACCGAGGTCTTCCAGGAGCCGGGCGGAAGCGGGGTTCGCGGGAGCCATCATCACGCTGGTCTTGATGATCAGATCTGCGGGGAGGTCTCCGAGCTTTTTCGCCTCGCCCATGACCTTGAGGTTGCCAAGATCACTGACGAGGATGCTGCGGATTCCCAGCCTGATTGCCCGCAGGACATCTTCTATGGCAAAGGCCAACTGATCGGCCCCGCGCAGGCTCAGTCCGAGTGATTTGCCGGCAGGGGAGAAGACTTGCGCTCCCACGTCGAAGGTGGCCCGCGGACCGATGAAGAGATTCACCTCGATGTTGTTTTCCTTGCCCAGCCGCACCATTTCGAGAATTTCGTCATCGGTGAGGAGCATGATGCCACTGCCCTGGCTAATGCGGTCTACCGGCACGTTCCGCCTGGCGGCTTCTTCAATGACTAAGGCCAGCGCGCGCGGACTCTCTGTCGAAGGAATCTCGATCTTCCAGGCCTTGCCGTCTGCAAAGCGCTTGGTGGAGGTGGGCGCTGCCCCCGGGTCGCCCTCCGGCAAGTTCTGGTGCGCAAGTATTCGTCTGGCCTCATTCATGACGAGCACCATTCTATGCCGAGCCGTGGAAGAGCGGAACTATTCGTCTCTTCTTCGCTCCTCGCGCGCATCTGTGGTTGTCTTTGCCTGCGCTAAGGAAACTTTGGGGGCGAAGAGTTTCCTTAGCGAGTGGTTTTTGCGGCTAAAGCAAGTCTGGTTATCCAAAGCGACCTGAATCTTTCTTCACGCCTTTCGTTATCATGGAGAGAGCATCGGCCAAATGGCCGAAGTGCGCCTGTGCGCCAAAAACCCCATGTCAGACTCAGCCTCCGCATCTCTCAACGACTGGCTCGCCCAAGAGCTTTATCAGGAATATCTGAACAACCGTACCGCTGTCGATTCGGCCTGGAAGGGCATCTTCGACACCGACGTTCCGGCAGCGCCGGCGCCGCCACCCCCTACCCCCGCCCCGTCCCCGAAGGAAACCCAACCCGTGGAAACGAAAGCCGCCCCACCCGCCGCTGCCCCGTCCAATACTCCCGCTCCGACGTCAAATGACTTGATCGCCCGCGCCTCCGCGCCGCCCAAAGAGTTGGGCCCGGCCGAGCAGCTTGTGCCCTTGCGGGGTGCCGCCGCCCGCCTTGCCGAAAACATGAACCTTTCGCTCGCGGTGCCAACGGCCACCAGCCAACGCGTGATCCCGGTAAAAGTAATTGACGAAAACCGCACCTTGATCAACCAGAGCCGTACGATGGCGGGCAAGAGCAAGGTCTCCTATACGCACATCATCGCTTACGCCATCGTCAAAGCGCTGGAAAACTTCCCCAACCTCAACAATGCCTATGCCGAAAGTGAAGGTCAGCCCTTCCGTTGGGTGAAGGGCCAAATCAATCTGGGGCTGGCCATCGACGTGGCCGGCAAAGATGGTGCCCGCTCGCTGGTGGTGCCCAACATCAAGAATGCCGGGCAGATGAACTTCGTGCAGTTTCTGGCTGGCTTTGATGAGCTTGTCAAGAAGGGCCGCAACGGCAAGCTGCAATTGTCCGACTTTCAGGGCACAACGATCTCTCTCACCAATCCGGGCACTGTCGGCACCCTCGGTTCTGTCCCGCGGCTGATGCCGACGCAAGGGGCCATCATTGCCACCGGGGCGATTGACTACCCGGCTGAATACCAGGGCGTACGTCCGGAGACCCGCTCGCAACTTGGCTTGAGCAAGGTCATGATGATGACCTGCACTTACGATCACCGGATCATTCAAGGCGCTGAAAGTGGCATGTTCCTGGCTCGTCTGCAGGAATTACTCAACGGCGGAGACAGTTTTTACGAGAGGATCTTTACCGACCTCAAGCTGCCTTTCCGCCCGGTGTCCTGGCAAACTGACCGGGCCCCGATTGCACTGCCGGGCGTGGCTTCCGGCAAAGTCAGCGCGGAATCGGCCAAGGAAGCTGCCGTACTGCAACTGATCCACGCCTACCGGGTGCGCGGGCATCTGATTGCTGACCTCAATCCGCTTGGCGTTGAAGCACAGTACCACCCTGAATTGGACCCGTCGAGCTACGGCTTGACCATCTGGGATCTGGACCGCGAATTCATCACCGGTAGCCTCGGGGCCGCAACCGGACTTGGCGATGTTCCCGGCGTCAGCTCGCTGCGGGAAACTCTCGAAACCCTCCGCCGCACCTATTGCAACAAGGTTGGCGTCGAGTACATGCATATCCAGTACCCGGAGCAGAAGCTCTGGCTGCAGCACCGCATGGAACCGCCTTCAAGCCACGCGCCGCTCGATGAAGATACGCGCCGGCGCATCCTGGACCGCATCCTTCTAGCCGAATTATTCGAACAATTCCTGCACACCCGCTTTGTGGGGCAGAAGCGCTTCTCGCTGGAAGGCGGAGAAACCGCGCTGGCGATTCTGGATGAAATCATCGAACGCAGCGCTGCTTCCAACGTGCATGAAATCGTAATCGGAATGGCGCACCGGGGGCGGCTGAACGTCCTTGCGAACACGGTTGGCAAGCGCATGGCGCAGATCTTCAGCGAGTTTGAAGGTCAGATTGACCCGAATTCCACCCAAGGCTCCGGAGATGTCAAGTATCACCTGGGGGCAACCAGTGTGCGAACTTCTTCCAAAGGTAGAGAAGTTGTAGTCAGTCTCGCTCCCAACCCGAGCCATCTGGAAGCAGTGTTCGTCCGAAGCAGGAACGTCTGGGCGATACCAGGCGCGAACGGGTGATCCCGGTGCTGATCCACGGCGACGCCGCCTTTGCAGGTCAGGGTGTCGTAATGGAGACCTTGAATCTTTCCCAACTGGAAGGCTACACCACGGGTGGCACGATTCATCTGGTCATCAACAATCAGATCGGCTTCACTACCAACCCGGTGGATGCACGATCGTCCAGCTATTGCACCGACATTGCCCGCATGGTGCAGGCACCGATCTTCCATGTGAATGGCGACGATCCGGAAGCTTGTTTGCGCGTGGCGCAAATTGCTTTCGACTATCGCCAGCAGTTCAAGCGCGATGTCGTGATTGACATGATCTGCTATCGCAAGCACGGCCACAACGAAGGGGATGATCCTTCCTACACCCAGCCGTTGATGTACAAACTGATCAAGAACCATCCTTCAGTCGCCACTCAATATAGCGAGCGGCTGGTAAAGGAAGGTGTGCTGAGTGCCGCCGAACTGGACTCGGTCAAGAAGCGTCTCACCGCGAAGATGGAGGAGGGCTATCAGGCGGCGCAGACCAACGCAGAGAAGTTTGAAACCGTCGAGATGACCAGCTACGACGATGAGGCGATCAAGCCCCATCATTCGAGCAACACCGCGATCGACCGCAGCCTGCTGGAGCGGGTGATAAACGGCTACCTCACTCTGCCGGAAGGCTTCACGGTTCACCCCAAGTTGAAGACGAATACTCTCGACAAGCGGCGCGAAGTACTCAATGGTGCAGCTCTTGATTGGGCTACGGCGGAGATGGTGGCTTTTGGCAGTCTGGTGCTGGAAGGTACGCCGGTCCGCTTGAGCGGACAGGATTGCCCGCGCGGCACTTTCTCGCAGCGCCACCTGGAATTAGTGGATTATGAAACCGGAGATTCCTATTTCCCGCTACAGAACCTCTCTGCCGACCAGGCAAAGTTTGAGGCGGTGGACTCTTCGCTGAGCGAGTTTGCCGTGATGGGCTTTGAGTTCGGCTACAGCGTGGCCGACCCGCTGACGCTGGTCCTCTGGGAAGCCCAGTTTGGCGACTTCGTCAACGGGGCGCAGATCATGATTGACCAGTTCATCGCCGCTGCCGAATCAAAGTGGGGCCAGCCGAGTGGCCTGGTGCTGCTGCTGCCGCATGGCTATGAAGGCCAAGGCCCGGAACATTCCAGTGCGCGCCTCGAACGCTTCCTGCAGTTGTGCGCGGAAGAGAACATGATCGTGGCCAATTGCACGACCTCGGCCAATT
>CAZECF010000035.1:0-10263 GCA_964510335.1 uncultured Bryobacter sp.
TGCCAGCATGAAGTTCAGCAACTCCTCGCATGCCTCGACGGGCGAGCCTTTGATATTGCGTGCGGGCAGATTGATATCGGCAATGCTGCAAGCGAGATGACGGCGCGGATGACGCAGGGAGTGCCGCAGGCGAATGGGACGGTTGCCCCCGAGCCGCGGATGGACCTGGAGCATGTGGCCAATGCCGTGGTTTACATGGCCAGCCTGCCGCTGGATGCGAACG
This sequence comes from uncultured Bryobacter sp., assembly GCA_964510335.1. Lineage (GTDB taxonomy): Bacteria > Acidobacteriota > Terriglobia > Bryobacterales > Bryobacteraceae > Bryobacter. The sequence goes on from CAZECF010000035.1 coordinate 224, forward strand.
TGCTGACCATGACCGTGATGGCGACGAAGATGCCGCTGGTGGGACGCGGCTAGTTAACGGAGCGAGTAGTCATCAAAGCGGCTCATGTCGATAGACGGGGGCAGGACGCCGAGGGTGATGACGGCGAAGGTGAAGGCCTGGGAGCGGGGTTCGAGATGGCCGCCGAAGGCTTTGTCCGCATCGGCATAAGTGATGTGGCAATGGACTCGGCCCTTGAGAACTGCGCCGTTGATGTTGACGATGTCTACCCCGTTCTTTTCGTTTTCGATGAAGGCATTGGCCGGCGGAAAGCTGCGGTTGGCGACGACGTGGAAATGGGTGCTGGTGGCGGAACCGAAGCCGGAGAGGATGATCGCGTTCTGGATGTTCTGTTCCTTGACGGCGCTCGAGAGAGCGTTGAGGATATCGGCCTGGTGCTTGAGGCGGACGACGACAATTCTTTCAAATTGAGCCGAGACGGTGGTGGCCTCCGGCACTTTGGGGTCGAGAGCTTTTTTGTCAGAAGGGAGAGCGGGAGCGGTTTCCTGGCGACGTTTTTCCTGGGCGGTGAGGGTGAAGGCAAGACAGAGGCAAAGTAGGAGCTTCATGCGGGCTATTCTATGCCGAGGCGAGCATAGGCGGCGAGGATGAAGTTGGCGAAGTTTCGGCCGAGGTAGCCGGAAGGGTCGAGGTTGAGGGACGCAAAGAGGGCGCGGAAGCCGCCGTAATTCCAAGCGATGCGGCCATAGGGTGCGTCGCTGGCGCAGAAGAGCCGGTGGCCCTGGTTGGCCGTTTCAAATTGCAGGACGGCACTGGCGATGTAGGTGTCGCGGAGGGCGCTGAAGACGTAGTGGATGTTGAGAAGTTGGAGGCCGAGGGCGATGGAGTCGTGGTATTGCTGCTCGGCTTCCACGTAGCCCGCGCCGCCGCCGCCCATGTGGACGGCTAAGACGGGATGATTGCCGAGACGGCGGGCGATGGTTTCAAGGCCACTGGCCGGGGTGAAGGGAGTGTCTGCTCCGTAATGGAAGGCAGGGACAGCGCCGAGGGAAACGATGTGATCGACGACGGCGATGACTTCGGGCGAATCCATGGGGAAGCGGTTTTGCGCGGGGTTGAGCTTGACGATGGCGAAGCCGAAATCCTGAACGCAGGAGCTGGCCATGCGGCAGGCGCCGTCGACACCGGTGGCCTTGGGATCGACCCAACCGGAGGGGATGAAGCGAGTGGGGTATCGCGCGGCGGCGTCGCGGATGTATTGATTTGCGGCGAGGAGGGCAGCGTAGTTTTCTGCAACTGAGCCGGGGTAGACGGTGGCGGCGGGGTTTTGCCAGATGTTGGCGAGGTGGACTTGGGCCGAGTCCATTTCAGCAATGATTTCTTCGGCGGAGAGGGGACGACCGTGGAAGTAGTGAGGGGAGCGGTTAGGGAAGCAGGCGGGGTCGGAGGCGTGCGTATCGGCGTCGATGACGATGGAGTCGAGGTGGGATTTCAGATAGGGGAGGAGTTCCGATGCCATACAATTTCTTTTAGCCTATGACACGAAGAAGCTTAGTGGCCCTGGGAGCGGGAGTTCCCGCATTTTTCCGTTCGGGACTGGCCGCGCCGAATGACCGGATCAATATGGGATTTATCGGAGTAGGCGGCATGGGGATGAGCCGGCTACGCGGATTTCTGCAGCAGGCGGATGTGAATCCGGTCGCTATTTGTGATCTGGACAGCGAGCGCGTGGATAAGGCTGTTGAGTATGTGAAGCAGCAACGGCAAGTGCAGCCGGAGACTTACAAGGATTACCGGCTCCTGCTCGCCCGCAAGGACATTGATGCCGTTTGCATTGCGACGCCGGACCACTGGCATGCGATGCCGGCGATTCAGGCGTGCGCGGCGGGCAAGGATGTATTTGTCGAGAAGCCGTTGAGTTACTCGATTGGCGAGGGCCGGGCGATGGTGGCAGCGGCGCGGAAGTATCAACGGATTACGCAGATGGGGAACCATATCCACAATGACTTGCCGAATTACCGGCGGGTGGTGGAGTTAGTGCGGTCGGGCGTAGTGGGCAAGATCCAGCGGGTGTCGGTATGGAAGACATCGGAGACCAAGGGGCTGGGCAGCCCGGCGGATGCGCGGCCCCCGGCGAATCTGGATTATGACTTCTGGCTGGGGCCGGCACCGGCGCGGGCTTACAACGCGAATCGCTCGCACTTCAATTACCGCTACTTCTGGGATTACAGCGGCGGAATGTTTATCGACTTCTGGTGCCACATTACCGATGTGGCGTATTGGGCGCTGGATTTGCAGGCACCGCTCACGGTGGCGGCCACCGGGCGGAGGGTTCTTGAAGATGACAATGCCGAGACGCCGAATCATATGGAAGTGCAGTATACGTATCCGGGGCTTGAAATGGTGTGGAGCCTGAATCCGCTGGGACCGCCGGGAATGGAAGACTGGAATATCGGGGCGGCGTTTCAGGGTACGGAGGGAAGCGTGGTGACGAATTATGGTGAGCATCGCGTCTTCCGCAAGGGCAAGCAGGTCATGGATTTTGAGAGGCCAGAGGTGACGATCGCGGACAGCCCGGGGCACCTGCGGGAGTTTCTGGATAGCGTGAAGTCGCGGAAGTTGACGACGTGTGATGTGGAGTATGGGCACCGGTTGACGAAGGCCGGATTGCTGGGCAATATTGCGTTGAAGACCGGCCGGCGGATTCAATGGGATGACCGGACGGAGACGATATCCGGCGACAGTGATGCCGCCAAACTCGTAACGCGGCGCTACCGCAAACCCTGGAAGATGGCGTAAATCATGGAAACACTCGGCAGATACGAGATTCGCGGCGAATTGGGGCGGGGCGGCATGGGGGTGGTGTATCTGGCCTATGACCCGACGCTTGACCGGCAGGTGGCGATCAAGAGCGTTCGTCTGGACGGGGTGGATGAAGCGGCACGGGCGAGTCTGGAAGAAAGGCTATCGCGGGAAGCCAAGGCGGCGGCGAAGTTACAGCATCCGAATATCGTGGCGGTCTATGATTTCTTCCGGGTGGAAGACCGCGCCTACATCGTGATGGAGTATGTGAAGGGATCGATGCTGGACGCGATGATTGCGGCCGGGAACCGGGACAATGCGGCGGGGATTGTGAAGGTGCTAGAGCAGGCGGCTTCGGCACTCGATGCGGCACACGCGCAGGGGATTGTGCACCGGGATATCAAGCCGGGGAACATTCTGGTGGCCGAAGGCGGGACGATCAAGATTACCGACTTTGGGATCGCCCGGATTATGACGGCGGGGGCGACGGAGACCATGTCGCAGGGACTCGGTTCAACGGTGGGGACGCTGGGGTATATGTCGCCGGAGCAGATCCGGGGCGAGAAGGTGGATGGGCGGGCGGATCAGTTTTCATTGGGGATCGTGGCCTATCAGTTGTTCAGTGGGGAGATGCCGTTTGCGGCGGATACGTGGATTGCGCTGAGTTACAAACTGATCCATGAACCGGCCCCGGTGTTGGCGGGGAAGGTGAAGGGGGTGACGCCAGAGATTGACAGAGTATTGCAAAAGGCGGTGGCGAAGAAACCGGAGGACCGGTTCGGGTCTTGCGGCGAATTCGTGAAGGCCCTGATGGGGTTGGCGGGTACGGGCGCGAAGAAGGGATTGAGTCCGGCAAAGACTTTTGCTTTGGTCGGAGCAATGGTGGCGATCTTGGGATCAACTTCAGTATTGTTGATGCGGAACCAGGCGAAGCCGGACATCAAAAATGATCCGGTGATGGCGCCGATTGAGTATGAGGTGCCGCCGAAGGTTGCGGAGGTACCGGTGGCGGCGATTGTGCCTGAGGTGCCGAAGGTGGTGGAGTGGGCTGAGTTTGTGGAGATTCCGGCCGGCAGGTTTTTTATGGGAAGTGATACAGACACGGACGACCAAAAGCCACGTCATGCGGTGCAGATCACGAAGGCGTTTGAGATGGGGCGGACTGAGGTGACCGAGAAGCATTGGAATGCGGTGATGACGGGTAAGGAGACGGGTTCTGATTTGCCTAAAGTGAATGTGAGCTGGAAGGAGACGCAGGGCTTTCTGGCGAAGTTGAATGCGCGCAATGACGGGTATCGATACCGGTTGCCGAGCGAGGCAGAGTGGGAATATGCAGCGCGGGGGAAGGGGCGGGAGGATCGGCCGAAGAATGCCGACGATCTGGCCTGGTATGCCGATAACAGCAATGGTGGGCGGCAGGCGGCGGGAACGCGGGTTGCGAACAGCTTTGGGCTCTACGACATGCTGGGCAATTTGATGGAGTGGACGAACGACTGGTTTGGCGAGGAATACTATGCGAGCGCGCCGGCAGCGAATCCGGGTGGGCCGAAGGAAGGGACGCTGAAGATCTATCGTGGCGGAGCCTTTGATACGCAGGGGATGATGCTATCCGCGGCTTGGCGCTTTGGGGCGGAGCCGGACTTCAAGGGTGAGAATCTGGGCTTTCGCGTTGTGAGGGTGAAGCGTTAGGACAAGGGCAGGGCCTGGCTGCAATGGTGGCAGTAGATGGCGGAGGGGGCGTGCCCTTTGCAGCCGCATTCGGCGCAAGTGCGCTTATCGCGGACATGATTGCTGGCTTCGCGGTTTAGCTCGGAACTGACAATACCCGTGGGGACGGCAATGATGGCAAAGCCGGTCAGCATGATGATTGAAGCCATGATTTTTCCGGCGACAGTGCCGGGAGAAATATCTCCATAGCCCACGGTTGTGATGGTGACGATGGCCCAATAAATTGCCTGCGGGATGCTGGTAAATCCAGTATTGGCATCATTCTCAAGCACGTACATGATAGTGCCCTCGACGCAAACGAGGGACATGATGAAGAGCATGAAGACGAAGATCTTGCGGCGGCTGGCACGGAGGGCCGTGACGAGGACGGAAGCTTCTTCGAGATGCTCGGCCATCTTGAGGATGCGGAACATGCGCATGAGCCGCAAGACGCGGAAGGCCATGAAGTAGTGGGCGTCGGGGATGAGCAGTTCGAGCCAGGAAGGCAGAATCGAGAGGAGATCGACCAGGCCGAAGAAGCTGCGGGCATAACGGAGTTTGCGGCGGACTACCCATAGCCGCACAGCATACTCGGCCGTGAAGATGAGAGTGAAGGCCCATTCGATGGCGATGATCTGAGATCCGAAGCGGGCGCGGATGTCTTCGACGCTTTCGAGGACAACCGTCAAGACGCTGAAGAAAATGAGCCAGAGCAGGACAACGTCGAAGGTACGGCCGGCAGGAGTATCAGAGAGAAAAATGATGCGCCAGAGCTTTTGGCGGCGGGAATCCGGTTCGGGAGGCGCAAGCGGAGAAGCCATCAGCCTTATTCTCTGACAGATTGACGGGGATACAACGAAGAATCCGCTTTACTTTATAGATGGTGATTTTCCTGCTGATGATGGTGCACATGGTGGAAATGGACCGGCCGGCGGATTGGCGGTTGGAGGCGCAAGATGGGCGCGTAAGGTGTATATCGCCGGATGGGCGGATGCTGGTGGCGGTGGAGCCAGTGGTGGTGCAGGGGGAAGAAGCTGGCCTGCTGGCGCGGATGCTGCGGGGAAAGAAGGCGGGTCCGGTGGGGGTCGTGGGAAGTGTGAAGCAGAAAGGGAGTGAGGCAGTGTTCAGCGGAAGTTTTGGGGGAGTGGCGGTTCAGGCGAGGGCGATGGTGGCGGTGCGGGGTGGGGCGGGGACGCTCTATGTGTTGGCAGCACCAGCGGAGAAGTTTCGTACTGTGTTGCCGCAGATGGTGAAGATGCTCGAGAGCGTGCGGATGGGATCGGGCGGGTCGGGAAAATACAAACGGCAGGTAGAGCCGCGAGAGAATTCCTACTCGGCGGAATTTCCTGAGGGGTGGCGTGCGGAGTTGGGATTGTTCCGGGCCGGGGCGATGGATACGCGCTATGAAGCGAGCGCAGTGACGCAGGGAGCGACCGTGTTTGTAGGGGACCGGAATCTGGGGAACTACATTGTGCCGACGCAGTTCATGGCCTCGCTAGGATTCCGGGAAGGGTCGATGTATAACGCGAGCGGGATCTCAGCTTCGATGTTGTTGCGATATTTGCCCGGGGCGCAGATGGGGAACTATTGGTTGAACCAACGGCTGCGGGGGGCTAGAGTATTGAGCCAGCGGGAAAGGCCGGACCTGGCGCAGCAGGTGGGCGCGCAGCGGTACCGGCTGGGGAACCCGATGCGAGCGATGCTGCATGCGGGGGAAGTGAATTTTGAGTTTCAGGGGCAGCAGGGACAAGTGATGGTGGTGACGGAGGTGTATCCTTCGGCGGACACGCAGAGCTGGACGGTGGTGTCGCTATACGGTTACTTTGCCGAAGCGGCGCGGCAGGGCGAGGCGCGGGCAGCGGTAGCGCATGCGATGGGGAGCTGGCAGGTGAATTTGCAGTGGCTGGCGATGGAGCGGAAGTATCAGAGGATCGATGCCGAGAATGCGATCAGCACGATTCGTGAGATCAACGACATCTACCGGCGTACGATGGCGGAGCGGGGGGAAGTGAATGACCGGATTGCGCGAGTGAGAGGGGATTTGCTGGCGGGGAGTTTCCGGGTGGTGGACCCGGTGACGGGTGAGACGGGGACAGTGCAGGCGACATCGAATTATTACTACCGGGTGTTGGACCCGAATTCTCCCCCCGAGCCGGTGAATTTGCGGCGGCTGTTGCGGGTGGACTGGGACTAAGCGAAACGGCGCTGTTGGAGCTTGCGGTCAAGCCGGTCGAGACGGTGTAGGTTTTCTACCGTGCGCTCGAGGCGGGTGGCTTCCGTGGCGCACTCATGGGCCATGAAGAGGTTCTTTTCGGTGTGCTCGTAGTGCTTGGCGAGTTCGATCAGAGCTGCGGCGCGGTGGGTGTTGGGGGTGGCGGCGAGATCCGTCCAGATGGCGAGGGCTTCGGCGGGGCGGTTGAGCTTTTTTTCAACCAGGCCCCACTCCCAGAGACTGCGGAACATGAGGGTGTCCTGGGTGAGGGCGGTGACGGCGCGGCGGTAAAGTTCGGCGGCTTCCTCAAAGCGATCCTGACTGACGAGCCAGCGGGCGAGGCCGCTCAGTTCCGCACCGTGCTGGAGGTGGCAGGCGAGGGGGTCATCAAAAACAGTGGGGATGATGGCGGCGAGGAAGGCGAGCGAGAGGATGTCGAGGGCGTTGTGTTCGAGGACCGGTTCAAGCTGGTGGGCGCGGCCGGTGCGGAGAAAGTCAAAGTAAAGCTGGGGAATTAGCTCGCCCGGCACGTCGCCGATGCGTTCGTGACCGAGGATTTGTTTTTCAAGTTCGACGAGGCGGCAGGATTCAAAGCGAAGCTTCCAGAGACGGCGTGCGCCGTAGAGAAGGTCGAGGTGTTCGAGGTGAGCAAAGGGAGTGCGCTGGCGGGAGAGCGTGTAGCGGGATTCGAGGAGGGGCTGGTCATAGGACTTGCCGTTGTAGGTGACGAGGGTGTCGAAGGATTTGAGGTATTCGGCGAGGGAGGCGAGGGCACTGGGTTCGTCACCGTGTTCGCGGAGGAACCACTGGCGCAGGGCGAAACCGTCGGGCCGGACTTCGGCGGCACCGATGAGAAAAGCGAGAGTGCCAGCGCCCCCGGCGAGGCCTGTGGTTTCGGTGTCGAGATAGACCCAGCGGCGGGAAGAAAGCGAGTTGAGACGCTCGACCGGGAGATTGCCGTGCTGGTGAGAGTGGGGCCAGAAGCGGGTGACTTCAAGGTGAGTACCGTGATCGGTAGTGACTTCCGTGCCGCCGAGGCAGGAGAGGTCCTGCGGCTGGGGAGCCGCCGCGTTGTAGCGGGCCTCGACATTTTCGATACGCCGGCGCAAGAGCGCAAGCTGCGCCTGAAGGGGGCTATCCAAGGTTCGTGATCTCTTCGCCTATTTTACGGCTTCGTCGGCGTGATAGCTAGAGCGAACGAGAGGGCCACTTTCGACATGGCGGAAGCCGAGTTCGTGACCGTATTGTTTGAGGGCGGCGAAATCTTCGACGGGGACGTAGCGGACGATGGGGAGATGCTTGAGGGAGGGGCGGAGGTATTGGCCGAGGGTGACAATGTCAACCTGGTGAGCGCGGAGGGCTTGCATGGCTTCGCGGACTTCGGCGAGAGTTTCGCCAAGGCCGAGCATGAGTCCGCTTTTGGTCGGGATTTGGGGGCTGCGCTGTTTGGCGTAAGCGAGCATTTCGAGGCTGCGTTCAAAGCGTGCGCCGAGGCGGACTTGTTTGTAAAGGCGGGGGACGGTTTCGGTGTTGTGGTTGAGGACGTCGGGGGCGGCGTCGAGAACGATGTCCATGGCAGCGTGGGAGCCTTGAAAATCGGGGACGAGAACTTCCACGCCGCAGCCGGGGACGCGTTCGCGGATGGCACGGATGGTGGCGGCGAAGATGCCGGCACCGCCATCGGGCTGATCGTCACGGTTGACGCTGGTGATGACGGCAAACTTGAGGCCCATGCGGGAGACGGCTTCGGCAACCCGGCGAGGTTCATCGGCATCGACGGGAAGGGGGGCACCCTTTTGCACGGCGCAGAAGCCACAACGGCGGGTGCAGAGATTGCCGAGGATCATGAAGGTGGCAGTGCGGCGATTCCAGCAGTCGCCGATGTTGGGGCAGGCGGCACTTTCGCAGACCGTATGGAGATTGAGATCGGTGACGAGTTGTTTGAGGTCGCGGTAATTGTCGCCAACCGGGGCGGGAGCTTTGAGCCACTCCGGGCGTTTGGCTTTGGCGGGCTCGATAGATACTAGCACTACGATTCCAGTTTAGCGTCGAGTGCGTTTTCAAGGACCGAGGCCGAGCGGAAACGCTCAAAGCGCAGGGAGGCGGCGAAGCCCATTTCAACGGCGCGGCGCGGGATGAAACCGATGAGCTCGCTGCCGGCAACTTCAATGCCGCGGGCGGCAGCTTCGCGGGAGATGGCAGCGAAAACTTCGTGGAGGGGAGTGGCTTCAAAGTCGGTGAGATTGACGGAGACCTGGGCGAGACCGCGGGAGTGGAGCATCATGCCCATGGCCTTGACGTGGGGAAGGCCGCCGTTGCTGGCGCGAATCACTTTTGCAATTTCGCGAGCGATCTCGATGCGGGGCGTTTTGAGGTTGACGTTGTAGGCGATGAGGAATTTGCGGGCGCCGACAACGGTGGCACCCGCTGTGGGATGGAGGCGGCCGTGGCCAAGGTCTGGCTGGCGTTCGGAGGAGGCATTGAGTTCGTCCCGGAGGCCTTCAAAGTTGCCACGGCGGATGTCTTCGAGGCGCTGGCGGGAGGGGTCTTTGGCCGCGGCTTCATAGAAGTAAACGGGTACGCCGAAGCGCTGCCAGATTTCTTCGCCGGCGCGATGGGCGAGGGCGGCACATTCTTCAAGAGTGATGCCGCGGACGGGGACAAAGGGAATGACATCGGCAGCGCCGATGCGGGGATGTTCGCCACGATGGTGATTGAGGTCGATGCGGGAGGCGGCGACACCGACGGCGCGGACGGCAGCTTCGAGGACGGCTTCGGGCTCGCCGGCGATGGTGAAGACGCTACGGTTGTGATCGGGGTCGGCTTCCCGCCCGAGCAGGTGAATGCCGGGGACGGATTCAACAGCGGACTGGAGGGCGAGGAGCGTGGATTCTTCACGGCCCTCGGAAAAATTGGGGACACATTCAACAAGGGTGCGCATCAGGTACCTATGGGGCCTTCGCCTTCGGCGAGGGCGGCTAGAATTTTTTCTCTGTGCTCCATCGCGCGCTGTTCGGAAGTGTCCATGGCGACCCAATAGAAGGCGGCGGCGAGAAGGAGCGTTAACAATAGGACGGCGTAAAAGGCGGCCTGGGTTTCGAAGGCATAGCGGGCGAGGTAGGCGAGACCGATGGGAATCCCGAGGACGGGATAGGCGAGAAGCATCCAGAGCTGGAACTTGCTGCCGCCCCGGGAGCGCCAGGAGTTTTGGGGGTTGGCGGCACGGGGGTAGAAGGTGCTGCCGATGTTACCGAGGGCAGTGAAGAAGAGTGCGAGGACGAGGGTAACAGCGAAGGCTTCGCCGATTTTGGCACCACTGATGGGGAGGCGCAGGGCGAGG
>CAZECF010000035.1:10273-46569 GCA_964510335.1 uncultured Bryobacter sp.
CAGCAGCATCATCATCATCAGGACCATCATCGTCATCAGCATCGTCATCAGCAACAACAGCATTGACTGGTCATAACCCGACTGAGCACAACGAGAGCGATTCCGAAGGCGAGGCAGACGATGGTGATGACGGAGATTTCGAGCAGAATGTAGACGCTGGCGGTGATGTTCTTGGCAAGCAGGACCGTACGGAGGGAGACGGGGGCGATCCAGTAAAGCTGGGCAGCCGTGCGGTCAAAGCCGAGGTTATTGAAGAGGGCGACTTCCCCGAGCATCATGACCGAATAGACGCTGATCCAGGTAAGGAAATTGGATTCAATGGGGCCGGAACTGGCGAGGCCGTGACGGCCGAAAGCGAGAGGGAGCCAGACGACGAGACCGAAAGTAAAGCCCATGAAAAAGACCAGCCGGAAGCGGGAGCTGCGGGCGAGGGATTGCATTTCCTTTTCGATGAGGGCGGCGAGGGGATCACGAAAGAAGCGGCGAGGCCACTCGAAAAGGATGGCAGACCAGCGGGAGCCGGAAGTGGTGCCACCATGGCCGCTGGAGGCACGGGCGGCGTCGACATCGAAGTGGAGTCCGCGGTGGAATTGCCAGCGGCCGAAGGCGACGGCGGCGGCGAGGTAAACGAGGCTAAGAGGAAGATTGACGAGGGGGTTCTGGCCGAGGGCGAGATGGGCGGCGACGCCCCAGGGGAAGTAAGTCTGATCGAAGTTGCGGAGGGCTTGCTGCATGGCTGGCGGAATGCCCATGAGTGCGATCATTTGCGGGCTGACCATGAGGAGGACGAGGGCGAGTACGACGACTTCCCGGATGCCCTTGCGTTCCATGAGGCGGGAGAGAAGGTCCTTGACACCGGCCGAGAGGAAGAGGTTGAGGATGACGAATAGCAGGAGAGTCGGCGGACCCCAGGCCGGGACTTCCGCGTTGCGGAGCAGGCCGATGAAGGTGCCTGAGAGGACGAGCAGAACTTCGATCCCGGTGGAGGCGCGCAGGAGGACTTCGATATAGAAGAGCTGGCGTTCGGGAATGGGGTAGACCATGAGTTTGCGGGTTTCAAGCGACATGCCGGTGGAGGCGAGCATGACGGGGACGAGTTGCCAATAGAGAAAGGCGATGAGGAAACCGAAGGTGAGGACGAGGGCGAAGTTGGGAGTTTCGCTGAGTTTGATCTGGGGGAGAAGGACGGCGATGCCGACCGAGGCGGCGGCCACCATGAAGTACCAGAGGCCCATCACGGCAGTGCCAACCCAGTAGCCGCCCATTTGGGGCTTGCGGTAGAAATTGAGGATGGTGCGCCACTGGGCCCAGAGGATGGCGGCGGCGGGGGAGTTGCCTAGAGCCATGTGAGGTCGCTTGAGGCGCGGTTGTGTTCGCCGACGGTCTGGACGAAGAGGTCTTCGAGGGTTGCGTTTTCGCTGCCGGCGCGGAGATCCGAGAGGGTGCCTTCAGCGACGAGGCGGCCTTCATGGATGATGGCGATGCGGTCGCAGAGGCGCTCGACGACTTCGAGCACGTGGGAGGTGAGAAAGATGGTGGCGCCCCCGCGGACAAGGTCGAGGAGGAGGTCTTTCATGAGGCGGGCCCCGACGGCGTCGACCCCTTCGAAAGGTTCGTCCATGAGAAAGAGCTGGGGACGGTGGATGAGGGCGGCAGCCATGGCGACGCGTTTGCGCATGCCCTTGGAGTATTCAGCGATGAGTTTGCGGCCGGCACTGGCGAGTTCAAAGAAGTCGATGAGTTCGCGGGCGCGTTCGGCGGCGAGAGGCTGGGCGAGTCCGTACATGCGGCCGATGAATTCGAGGTATTCGGGTCCGGTGAGGTTGTCGAAGAGGAGGGTTTCGTCCGGGACAAGGCCGATGCGCTGGCGGGCGCGGAGGCTGGCGTCGGGCTGCTGCGGGTCGATGGGTTCGCCGAGGAGGAAGATTTCGCCGGAGGTGGGCTGAGCTACCCCCATAAGCATTTTGATAGTAGTGGTTTTCCCTGCCCCGTTGGGCCCGAGGAAGCCGTAGAAGCAGCCCTGGGGTACGGAAAGGCTAAGTCCATCAACGGCAGCCTTGGCTCCGTAAGTCTTGCGAAGGTTCCGAGTTTCGATGGCTAGCACTTTTTGTATTATCCCCGGTTAAAAGAAATAAGATGCCGGGCGATATGCAAAAGGTGGAGACTATGCACCTGGCCCAGAAGGAAATCGGGAAAATCTCCCCGCCCGCCGTGGCGCCGGGGATGACTGCTGAGAACCGGCAGCAACTGTATCGGCAAAAACTGCAGCGGGTGCTGAACAACCTGCCGCCCTTTTCGCCGATTCTGAACCGGCTGCTGGCGAGCCTGGCGAGTGAGGATGTGCGATTTAGCGATCTGGCGAGTCTGATCGAGAAGGATACAGTGCTCAGCGGGCATGTGCTGCGGATGGTGAATAGTGCGGCGATGGCGCGGCGGAGCCGGATCAATTCGATTTCGCATGCAGTGAGTGTAATGGGGCTGGTGCGGTTGCGGAATTTTCTGTTGAGTTTGTCGATTGCGCGGCTCTGGCAGAGTACGAAGACGACGGCACCGTGGTCGATGGCACAATTCAACTTGCATGGTGCGGCGGTGGCGCTGCTTTCAGACGAATTGGCGCAGCGAAGCCACTGCGCTTATCCGGAGGGGGCGTTTCTGGCTGGTCTGCTGCATGATTATGGCAAGTTGTTGATTGCGGCGGCACTGCCGGAACAGTTTCAGGGGATTCTGCGGGAAGTTCAAGAAGGGCAAAAGCCGATGATTGATTGCGAGCGGGAGATCACGGGCTTTACTCATCCCGAGTTGTCGGCGATGACATTGAAGGCGTGGAATTTACCCGACGATATTGTGCGCGGAGTGGAATTTCACCATCAGCCAGAAGAAGAAGAGCGCGTGATCCTGGAGCCGACCTCCGGCCTGTTGTTGAGCCGGATCATCTTCACGGCCGATGCCGTAGCGCACCATTTAGGGATCCATGTATTGGCGGCGGAGGGGCCGAAAGAGCCGAATCCGGAGGCGGCGCTGGCGACGCTGGATGCGCTGGGCTTTGGAAGTGTTGGCGCCGAAGTACTGAAAAACTTTGATCAGGAATTCGACGCCATCAAGACCTTCTTCTAGTTCTTTTTGGGAGCGGCAGTGCCTTTGCTGAGGCGGCGGAAGTACTCTGCGACCTGTTCGCTGTAACCGCTAGGAACGCGATCGGGCGTGGCGCTGCGAGCCTCGCCGAGGCCTTCTTTGCCATCGAGGTCGCGGCGGAGCTTGAGTTCGAGTTGCTCCAGAACCGGGAGTAGCTGGGAACGCATTTGATCCACCAGAGCTGGATTGCCACGGAACTTGGACGGATCGAGGGCAGCCATGTCGCGAAGGAGTTTCTGGATCTCGGCCTGGTCTTCCTGGGTGCCGCCCAGACGTCCGCGCATGGATTCGAGGTCGCGCAGGCTTTGGGAGAAATTGCGCTCAACGCTGCGGACTTCCGGAGCGTTGGGGAGATTGCCCATGGCCTGACCGGTGTTCATTGCGCCGCCGTCACGGAAGGGGCTGCTGCTGCCGCCTCCGCGCTGTTCGCTGGGGGAACCGTCACGGCTGCTGGCATTGCCTTGTTGTTGGCCGGGTTGGCCTTGTTGACCCTGTTGACCTTGCCCCTGACCTTGTTGGCCCTGTTGGCCTTGCTGGCCTTGCTGACCTTGCTGGCCTTGCTGACCCTGCTGGCCTTTTTGTCCTGGTTGTTGGCCGGGCTGCTGTCCTGACTGTTGGCCCTTTTGCTGGCCTTGCTGCTGACCCTGCTGGCCTTGCTGGCCTTGCTGGCCCTGTTGCTGTTGCTGGCGAGTCAATTCCGCAACCTGCTGGCGGAGCTGCTCGACTTGAGCGAGGGCACGTTCCGTTGGGTCGGCGGGCTTGCCGCCGGGGCCGGCCATTTGTTCGGCTTCCTTGACCTTGTCGCGGAGGTTATCGAGGGCGCGAGTGATTTCCTTTTCGCGGCCAGCCATGTATTGGCCATAGCCGCGGCGGATGTACTCACTCATCATCTTCATCTTCAGATTGAGGTCTTCTTTTTGAGCCTCACCGAGACCCTCCTGGAGTTTGGCCGAGGCGCTGCGCTGGGAACTGCGCAGTTGGCGGGCGGCGTCCTGGAGATCTTTCTCGAGCTTCTGGTAATCCTCCATCAGCCGGGACTTTTCATCGGCCATGCGAGCGGCAGTTTGCGGATCCTGGCCTTCGCGGAAGCTATCGGCGCGAGCGCCGGGATTCTTGTTGTCGCCTTGACCAAACTGCTGGCGCATCTTGGCTTCAAATTCGCGCTGACGCTGGGCGATTTCCTCTGAGCGGCGAGACAAGTCGCCAAGTTGCTGTTCGCGGCCCTGCTTTTCGAGGTCGCGCAACATATTTTTGGCTTCGTTCAGACGATCCGCGGCGCGGCGTGTTTCTGATTCGCTTTGCTGGCCTTGTTGCTGCTGATTGGCGGCCCGGCGCATGTCGTTGGTGGCTTCTTTGAGTTGCTCCATGGCCTTGTCGACGCGCGGGTCACGGTTGAGCTTGCTTTGCTGCTGGCGGCTTTGCTGGCCGCCGGAAGAGGAGGCGCTCGAAGAAGACTGGCTGCCTTGTTGCTGCTGAGACTGCTGGCCCTGCTGTTGCTGGTTGCGCTGGAGGCGTTCGAGTTCTTCCTGAAGTTTTTCGGCTTCGCGGCGGAGCATTTCCTGCTGCCAGCGTTGCTCGGAGGCCTGTTGATTCTGGCGGGAGTTGTTGGCGAGCTCCTGCTGACGGCGGGCCAGCTCTTCAAGCTTGCGCATTGCCTCATCCACTTCCTTCTGGCGCTGCTCGACGCTCATTTGCTGGCCAGTCTCGTACTGGTTCTTTTCGGTATCGAGTTCAAGGTCGAGGAGGCTTTCGAGATCACGCTGCATGCCGCCACCTCCTCCGCCACCCTGCTGCCCCATGGCAACTTCGATTTCTTTGCGGCGAGCTTCGGCGCGCTGGAGAAATTGCAGGGCCTTTTGTTCGTGGGGCAGAGCGTCTTTGAACTTGCCGGAGCGGAGGGCATCGACGGCGGGCGTCATCGAATTGGCCGCCTCCGTCATGTCCTTGGCCATGGCTTCGATCGTTTCATTGCGGCCGGCGAGTTGGCGGGCGCGGATGCGCTGGACGAAGGTTTGAGCCTGTTGCTTGAGCTTTTCCTGCGTTTCGCTCAGGAACTTGGCGTTCTCGCGCTGTTCGGCAGCAGTCTTTTTGGAGCGGTCTTCCTGAAAGGTGGCGCTAATGATTTCTTTCTGTCGCTGGACGATGTTGCCGTCCTGGTCTTCGCCGCCACCACCACCGCCGCCGCCCTGTTGCTGGCTCTGGGAGAATTCACGCTCGTAGGGCTGCGCTTCGAGGAAGAAGACATCGCTGACGGATTCGGCGCGGGCGTCGCGGGCCTTGGCGTAGAACATGACGTTGTCGCCAGGGGTTAACTTGAAATCTTCAAGAGCAAGCAGGTGCTGGCCGGAGGCGGTTTTTGTGCCGCGCTTTACGGGCAGGTTGACCGTTTGTTCTTCCCCGCCATTGACGGAATAGTGGAGGGAGAGCGCGGTCAGGCCAAAGTCGTCAGTGGCATCGAGATTGAAGACAACTTCTTCAATGGGGCTCACTTTGGCGTCGCGGCCGGGACGGGTAATGCGGATTTCCGGGGGGCCTTCCTTGAGGGCTTCAATGAAGTAGTCATCGCTGAGGCGAACGGCCTTGCCGTTTTCAAGCATGGCGAGGTGGAAAGAGCCGTCGCGAAGAATCTTGACCGTGACCAGGTGAAGCGTGGGCGATTTGCTCGAAACCGGGACACGGGTGCCGTTGTCCATGACCAAAACGGGATTTTCGAGCGGTTTATCGGTTTCAATTTCGAGATAGGCGTCGGTGCCGGTTACGGCGCGGAGGTCACCACCCGGATTCTCGGTCTCGTCGGGCATACCGGACCAGGAGGGGAACTTGTAAGTGGTTTTGTACTTCTTGATGCCGGGGAGGTCCACGGCGGTCAGGGTGAATTGTTGACTCTTGAGAGAGCCCGCGACGACATAGTAGTCCACACTGTCGCTGAGGCCGGCGAAGAGGAAGTTCCACTCATTGGTAGTGCCGTTTACAGGCATCATGGGAACTTCTTCCCATTTTTCGGACTTGTGGAAGCGGGCGAAGATCTTGACGGAGGAAGGACTCATGCCGGTGACCTTGGCAGTCACCATCTGGTCAGCGCGGCGGCGGACTTTGATCGAACCCGGTTCGACCTTCATGTCCCGGTTGAAAACGCTATCGGCCTTGGGGATACCGCCCCAAAGGAGGGCGCTACCCTGCCCAATCCAGCCTGGGGTGGCGATGATCAACCAGGCAAGGATGCCGAGGCCGACAACGGCGGCGCCGGCAAAACTGGCCAGCCCGGAAGTGCGCACGAGTTCTGAGGGCTGAACGGCGCGAGCGCGTTCCCAGGCCTGTTCGGCGACGAGGGCGACCATGGGGTTGGCTGTGTCTTTCGATTCGAGGCAAGTGATGAGGCGCTGGTCAAGACCGGGGACATCGTTCTCAATCCGCTGGGCGGCGCGCCGGCGATTGATAAGCATGACCGGCAGAATGATGCCGAAGGTGAGAGCGGCAGCGATGCTGAGGAAGAGCAGGGCGCGGGACCAATTCCAGCTATCCGGCTGGATGTCGAGGCGGTAGTTGACCGCGACGAGCAGAATCGTCATGGCGAGGGCCACGAGAGAAGCGATGGCGGCACCTTTGAGTACGGCGCTGGCCAGGAGACGGCGCTTGACGCGCTCCAAATATCTTTCGAGGTACTCAAAGGCCATAACGGTACTCCTTATGCTTTTGCTTGCAAGTAACGGGCCGAAACAAAAGATTCGGCCATGAGAGCGAATAGTGCGACCAGCGCAGCCCACCACCAGAAGCTTTGGGGCTCCGGAGTGGGGCGATCCAGATTGGCGGGATCAGAAGCGGCAGCGGCCGTGCCGCGGCCGGACTCTTCCCAGAGTTGCAGATTCTCGCGATCAACGGGATCGAGGTTGGACTCGCGGCGATCGACATTGACGGCGATCATTTCCTGACGGTCATTCTCGCGGCGGACCTCATAAAAACCGGCGTCGACGAGGCGGATGGTATTGGCAGCGGCGGCTTCCTTGAGGCTGAGTGCCCGCTCGCCGCCGGGGCCGATTACCTCAACGGAGGCGGCGCGCTGCTGGTCGGAACGAAGATCGAGATAGGAATCGACGATGTAGGAAGTAGAGCGATCCTCGACGCGGCCAAGGTACTCGGCAGTTTGCTCGACAAAGGGAACAAAGCCGGGCTTGACGGGCAGGTCATTCGAGACGTTGTCGAAGCTGGAAGCAAAGATGAGGATCTTGCCCTCGCCCATTTTGATTTCCATGAGCAGCGGGCTGCCATCTTCGAGGCGGGCGGCGACGATGGCACCTTCCGGCGCCTGCATATTGACGTATTGGAAGAAGCGAACCCCTTCAAGGCGGCCGGTGCGGCGCAGGGAGGGAAAGGTTGGATCGACATTGGAGGGAGCAAAGAATCGCTGGCCCCCGCGGGAGGCGACGCGCGAACCATCACTGGGGATGCCGGCAACGGGAACAGTGGGCATACCACCGGTTTGCGGACCGGCGGCAATCCAGACCGCGCCACCGGCTTCAACGTATTTGCGAAGCGTAGATTCGATGCCCTTGACGTTCACGCCAGGATCATTGAGGACGATGAAGGCGTAGTTGGAGAGGTTGGCGGATGCGGCGGCACCAGGGCTCAGTTCTTCCACCGAGAAGAAGCTTTGAGCGCTCGATTCCAGGGCGGACTTGAAATAGAGAGCAGAGCGGGTGGAACGCTGGTCGTCGATCCAGAGGACTTTGCGGGGGTCGGCGCGTTCTACGGCAAAGTAGAAAGTATTGTCCGCAGTGAGTGCATCGGTGTCGGTGATTTCGATTTCCCCCTTGAGCCAGCCGTAGGGGCCGTCGAGGCCGGTGAACTCGACTGTGGCGCGGCCATTTTCCGGGACGGCAACGGTTTGGGTTTTGAGCACCTTGCCGTTGACCTTCAGCGCAACGGATCGGTTGGCGGCGGGAGCATTAAAGCCGGTAATGGTGGCGACAACCTTGGCCTTGGTGAGGTCGCTCAAGGTCTTGGGAGCGTTAACAGTTTCAATGGTGTAGTTGGGCAGCTTGCGGCCGATCTCGACGACCTTCAATTCTGAGCCGGGTTCGAGGCTCAAGTCTGCGAAGGAAGGAGGCAGCGCGGAGCGCTGGGCATCGGTGACGAAGGTGATTTTGAGCGGACGGGAATTGGACCGTGAGGCGTCGCGGAGGGCGCGGCTGAGTTCGGCGAAGCTGGATTTTTCGTCCGTCGGGCCGATACTCGTAATGGCGCCGGTGAGTTCCCCGCGGTCTTTGGTGATGGGACTCAGGAAGGAAGCCCGACTGCCGAAGCTCCAAATTTGGGCCGTAACGCCGGCGGGCAGGGCGGCGAGGGCTTCGCGCTTGGCCGTTTCCAGCCGGTCGCCTTCCCGCATCGAGAAGGAGTTGTCGACCACGATCAAATGCAGCGTGTTGCCAGCGTTGAGCAGCGCGGGGGTTTTGTTCAAGAAGGGCTGCGCGAAGGCGAAGGCAAGCAAGAGCAGTAACAGGACGCGAAGCGCCAGCAGGAAGTGGTATTTCAGCTTGCGCTGATAGCTGGTGGATTCCGTGCGCTTTTCGAGCAACATGGTGGAGGCGAAATCGACCGGGTCCTGTTTGTGCTGCTGGAGCAAGTGCAGGTAGAAAGGCAAGGCGGCGGCCGCTGCGCCGGCAAGGAGCCACCAGGGAGAGAGCAGACCCATGGCTAGAGCCTCCCTTTCCGCGCGGAAAGATATTCGCGCAAGCCGGCGTCCAGAGGTTTGTCGGTGGGCATGAGGAAGTAATCCATGCCGGCGCCTTGGGCCTTGGAACGGAGAGCTTCGATGTGAGCGTCGAGCTTTTGCTTGTACTCGGTGCGGAAGTATTCGGGGGTGACTTCGATGGCTTCGCCGCTTTCGAGGTCAATCATGGTGGAGGGACCCTGAATTTTGGGTTCCATCTCCTGGCGGTCGAGGATGTGAAAAAGGACGACTTCGTTCTTCTTCCAGCGAAGCGGGGCGATGGTCTGGATGACGGTCTCAGGGTCGGCGTAGAAATCCGAGACGACAATGACGAGGCCGCGCTGGCGGATGAATTCGAGGAATTGCTGAAAGGGTTTGGCGAAGTTGGTGTGCTGGCCCACCTGGGCGCTTTCTACCGCGTGGAGGACTTTCTGCAAATGGCCGACGCGGCTGGACGGGGGGATGAATTGCCGGACTTCGTCATCGAAGAGAATCAGGCCGGCGGCATCGCGCTGTTGGACGGCCAGATAAACGAGGCTTGAAACGAGATAACGAGAGTAATCGAGCTTGTTCGGTTTGGAACCGAAGCTCATGGATTTCGAAAGGTCGAGCAGGAAGGTGACCTTGGTGTTGGTCTCGCCTTTGTAGCGCTTGAGATAGGCGCGTTCGGTGCGGGCATAGACATTCCAGTCGACGTGGCGCAAATCGTCGCCGGGAGAATACATCCGGTACTCGGCGAATTCCTGACTGAAGCCGAAATCGGGCGAGCGGTGCAGACCGTTGACGAAACCCTGTACAACAGTCTTGGCAACCAGATCGAGGCTCGAGATGGAGGCGAGGATTTGCGGGTCGAGGAAGGTCTGTTGCAACACTACTCCTTGGGAACCGGAACGAAATCGAGAATCTTGGCCAACAGCGTGTCAGGCGTCAGCTTGTCGCTTTCGGCCTGGAAGTTGAGCAGAATACGGTGCCGGAGGATCGGCGTGTAGAGTGTCTGAATGTCCTCGTAGGTGACGTGATAGCGGCCCTTCATCAAGGCGCGGGCCTTGGAGGCGAGGACGAGATTCTGGATGCCGCGAACACTGGCACCGAAGTTCACATATTTTTTGACGAAATCAGGAGCCGAAGCATCGCTATGGCGGGAGGCGCGGACCAGCGCAACGGCGTAACGGGCAGCGCTTTCGGCGATGGGAACCATGCGGACAAGCTGCTGGAAGCCGAGCATTTCTTCGCCGGTGGTGATGGCGTCGGCGCGGGCGGTTTTCGTTGTTGTGGTGAGGCTGATGACGCGGAGCTCTTCATCGGCGGCGAGGTAATCGAGCACGGTGTTGAAGAGGAAGCGGTCAAGCTGGGCTTCGGGCAGCGGCTAGGTGCCTTCCAGGTCGATGGGGTTCTGGGTGGCGAGTACGAAGAAGGGGCTGGGTAGCTTGTAGTGGTTGCCGCGGACGGTGACGGTGCGCTCCTGCATGGCTTCGAGCAAGGCGGACTGCGTCTTGGGAGGAGTGCGGTTGATTTCGTCGGCTAGGACGACGTTGCCGAAGATGGGGCCTTCGACGAAGGTCCAGGTACGACGGCCGGTGGTGGGGTCTTCTTCGATGATGTCGGTGCCGGTGATGTCAGAAGGCATGAGATCGGGCGTGAACTGGATGCGGGTGAATTTCAAGCCGAGGATGTCAGCCAGCGTGCGCACGAGCAGGGTTTTGGCGGTGCCGGGCAAACCGGTAATCAGGCAATGGCCGCCGACGAAGAGGGCAATCTGCACCTGTTCGAGGACTTCTTCCTGGCCCACAATCACTTTTCGGACTTCCTGGATCAGGGATTGTTGGACTTTCTGGAAACGCTCGACGCGCTCGCGCATGGCGGAGGTATCGGTTTGCGTCTCAGTTGGCGTTTCAGCGGGGGTAAGGTTCATGAATGCGTCCTATTTCGATTGATTCTCAAGTTCGAGCAGCAGCTTCTGAGCGGGCTTGAAACCGGGGGCAAGTTCCAGACTTTGGAACAGCGCGTCTTGCGCTTCGCGGGGCCGCGACAAGGCGACGTAGGTTCTGGCCAAATTGTAATACGCGCCAGCCGGGTCAACGGGCTTGGAGGCCAGTTGGGCCTGGAGGGCGGGTAAGGCACGGGCGGGCTCTTTCAAGTCCAGATAGTACTCGGCGAGCTTGCGGTGCAAATCTTCATCGCCGACGGGCGAGATATAAATGAGGCGTTTGAGAGCGGCAGCGGCCATGGCCTTGTCGCCATTTTCTTCTTCGAGCTTGGCCAGGTCCTTAAGGGTTTCCGGGTCGCGGCCGCTTGATTTGGCGTAGGCGCGGAGGGCTTCGCGGGCTTTGTCCTTTTCGCCTTTGCCGAGGTAGGCACGACCGAGCAATTCATAGCCAGTGGCAAGCAAGGCGCTGGGAGGGTAACCGTCGGTGGCCTTTTTAGCAGCTTCGATGGCAGCATCCCAATCTTTGGATTTAAGCGCCTTGCTGGCGGATTGAAGTGCTTCGCGCAGCTCTTTGAGTGAATTCGCGGCTTTGCCGTAGCGGGCGTCGATGAAGGCCAGGAGCTTTTCGTCAAACTCCTTGGGGGTGAGCTTGAGATGTTCTTCAATGACTTCCGGGGTGGTCTTGCGGGCGGCAAAGCTGTAGACCATCGCGTTGACCGTATCCTGACCGTAGGTCTTGACGATCCAGTCCAGAGCCTGGCCGGCCTGGAAATAGCTGAGGCCAATTTGCATGGGGTCTTTGGGGCGGACGAAGCCACTGTCGAGGTCTGCGACGGGAAGGAACTTCTTTTCCTTGATGGCCGACAGCACGCCCGGCTCGACGGGGTCACCCCATTCGGAACTGGCCTGGGTTTCTTCGTGGACGCTGATGCCTTCGGTAAACCAGCGCGGGACGAGGAACTTGCTCATGACCAGGATGTAGCTGTGGCTGAGTTCATGCCAGAGGGTAGAGGCCCAATGGTATTCCCCGCCCTTGCGGGCCGAGGGGGAATCCATGGCGACTACGGGACCAAAACTGACCCCGGTGGCACCCAGCCCCGGCATGCCCATGGTGCGGACCGCGAAGTCTTCATGGTCGGGGTAGACTTCAACTTCGAGCGGTGCATCAAGCTTCATCTTGTACTTGGCTTCGTATGTTTTGCGGGCGCGGCGGACTTCTTCTTCAAAGTAGGGCTGGAGGATGGCCGCTTCTTTCTTGTGGAGGCGGACTTCTCCGCCCTCGAATTTGTGGGAGACGAAGTTCTTGTAGCTGTCCATGAGGCGGAGCGAGTTTACGACCTCGTTGGAATGGTGCTGGTTGTTGTAGGCCAGCTCCAATTGTTCGCGGGCTTCGTCCGGCTTGCCGAGGCGCATGAGATTGATCCCGAGTTGCTCGCGGGCATCCCAGAGGTCCGGCTTGAGGGCAACGGCCTTCCGGTAAAGTTCGATGCCTTCTTCATAACGGCGGTTGAGGATGAAGTGGTGGGCGGCCCAAAACCAGGCTTCCCCGTAATTGGGATTGATCGCCAGGATTTTGTCGAACTGGTCAGTGGGTTGGTTTTTGAGCAGTTCAATGACACCGAGCGTAGCCATGGCGTTCAGGCTCTGGGGATTGATAGAGAGCGCTTTTTCGGCTTCCTCAATGGCCTTCTTTTCATCGGAGTTTTCGAGGGCGAGCTGGGCGAGCAGTTCGCGGGCTTCATAGAGGGCCGGGTCGGCTTCAGCGGCAGCCTTGGCAAGATCGGCGGCTTTGGCATCGAAGCCCCGGGAGAGGATGCGGGCGAGAGCAAGCATGCCCCGGGGATTGGTTTTGTCGAGTTCGAGGGCTTCGCTGATCAGCTTGACTGCCTCGCCACGGTTGAAGCGGGCGGCGAAGAGTTGGCCGTAGCGGATGCGAACCCAGGCGTCCTCGGGATAAAGCTCGGTGGCCTTTTCAAATTCGTCTTTGGCGTCCGGAAACTTGCCCAGGCCCCAGAAGCCTTCGGCCCGGAGTGCGGGGGATTTTTCTTCCAGCAAAGCCAGGAAGCATTGGGTGGACTTGATGGTGTCACCGGCAGCCTTGAGGTCGAGACAGGCAGCAGCCTTCTTTACATCGTAAGCAGGCGCGGCCGACTTTTTGGGCACCGGCTTTTGCGCGAGCAAAGCGCCGATGGTGAGCACGCCGATGAGGCTGAAGCGCATCACTTGTCGAGCTCCTGTTGGACGCGCGCGACCTGCAAGAGGAGGTTGCGCATCTCGACGCGATATTGATCGGAAGGCATGGCGGCTTTGCGCAGCTTCAGATTGTCGATCTGTTGTTCGAGGGCTTCGCGCTGCCGCAAGAGGGTTTGCTTTTCGGGGCTGCGGGCGGCGTTTTGCAATTCACCGAGCATCAGCAGCGGCATGCGTTGCGCGATCAGGGCTTCGCCTTTGGTGAGGTCGGGGGTGCGCCAACCCTGGGCGCTGGCCGTATCGGTGATCAGCGGGTGTTCGGTTGCGATGCGCTTGTTGGCTTCGTAATACTTGGCGGTTTTGGACTCGGCGTAACGATAGGCTTCGAGAGCAGTGATGACGTCATTGCGGTCTGCGTCCGCTTGCGGGTCACGGAGGGCTTCAAGCCAGTAGCGGGCAAAGACGGTGGAGAGCTTTTCGGTGCCGGATTTGGTGGCGGTGACGACAGTGCGGCCTTCACGGCGGAGGTCGGCCAGGCTGCCGCCGCTGGCGCTGGTGGTGTTGACTACCAACTGGCGCTTGGCGGCAATGGGGAGAATCCAGGCGGCGAGTTCCTTGGCGGTGAAGTCGGGGCCGGGCACATTGAATTTGTAATCGAAACCGTCAAAAGTTCCGTGGCCGATCAGCGTGACAACAAGGACGTCGTCGGGCTTGGCGTCGCGGGCGATCTGGGCGAAGGTTTCCTTGACCCGGGCTTTGGCTGCCTCGGCGCCGCTGAGGCTGAAGACCTTGGCCCCGGGAGCGGATTGGGTGAGTTTGTCGAGCTCTTCAACATTGGATTTGAAGCGGGACTCGTAGTCTTCCTGGCCACCGAGACCGCCGAGGTTGACGTAGTAGGTGACCGCCAGTAGCGGCGAGGCCATCAGGAATAAGGCAAAGCGAATCATCTATACTGCTCCCCATCGCCGGCGCAACAACCACTCCGCAGCTTTGGCCGCGAAGAGGGCGAGCAGGAGAGCGGGCATATTCCACAATTCGCGGGTTTCACGAGTGGTAATGCCAGCCTCTGAGTAGGCGATGTCTTCCGGCAGGGACTTGGCCGTGGCCGGAGTGTAATAGTTGCCGCCCGTCTGCCGGCTCAAGCCTTCAAGCAGTTGGCGATTCTGTTCGGCGTGGAATGCTTCGGCCACGCCATCCTGGCGCGTCATCGTGAAGACGTCGCGGCCCATTTCTTCCTTGCCATTTTTGGCAAGCACTTCGACGACGTAATTGCCGGCCTTGGGGGCGTCCCAGCGAGCGGTGAAGACACCACCCTGATTGGCGTCCGGAGTGAGGGGCACCATGGCGACAACGCCACCGGGGCCGAGGATACGAGCCTCCACCGTTGCGGCGGGCATGGGGTTGTAAGATTTGTCGCGGACGTCGCCGCGAAGCTCGACATTGCCGTCATCGAGAAGCAATTGCTTTGAGGGAGTGGCGCTGATTTGGGGCGGCGTTTCCGTGACGAGCCAGCGGAGCATTTGTTGCCAGGCAAGTTCGTGGCTTTGGTCTTTGGATTCCTGAAGCATTTGCCAGCGCCAGGTGCCGCTCGAAGCAAAGATGGCGGTGCGGCCGCGGCCATAGCGTTGGGTGACGAGAAGGGGGTGACGGCCTTTGCTGGTGGGGATGGCGTCAATGAGCACCGTGGCCCCGGGTTTGGCGGGCCCTGTCTCGTGGTAATTGGCCATGTAGGGGAGCTTGCGCCAGCGCTCGTCATTTTTCGTGGGATCTTCTTCAATGCGAACGATGAGGCTGTCGCGGCCGGAATCGGTAAGTTCGGCTGTGGCCGGCTCTCGATGGAAGGTATTCTTGCGGTCGGCCAGGGTGACAGGCAGCATTTCTGATACCGAAGAGGCGGGCCAGCCGCCATCAGCAAAAGCGCCGCGTCCAGCAACAAAGAGGACACCGCCACCGCGGCGGTCGGCAAAGTCTTTGATCATGGCCTGCTGCTTGGGAGTGAACCAGCTGGCTTCAATGCCACCGATAATCAGACCGCTGAACTTGAAGAGATCTTCTTCCTTGTCCGGAAAGCCTTCTTCCAATTCTTTGGGGTCTTCGACGCCCTGGCGGTAGATCTTGTTCTGCGTGGTGCGCAGCATGGTGGTGAGCTGGAGATTGCGGTCGCCTTCGAGGGCACGGCGGATGAACTTGAAATCCCACTTGGGTTCGCCTTCGACATAGAGGATGCGAGGCTTGAGGCTTTCGACATTGATCAGGCGGGATTGGGCATTGTTGTTCGCGTTCTCTTCCTCGTTCAGTTTGACGATGGCCGCGCGCACATTGCGAGCGCCGGCAAGCCCCGCGTTGAAGAGCAGCGTTTCCGTTTGCGGGCTACCTTCTTCGCCTAAAGTGATTTCGCGGGAGGAAACAATTTTTTCGTCGGCAAAGAGCATGACCTTGGCCTTTTGACCCTTGTAGCCGAAGTTGCGGAAGGTAACGGCGGCACCGATACGGCTGTCGGAGAGTGCGCGAAGGGGCACGTCGAGATCCATGACCTCGATATCCCGAGTGAGGCGTTCGGCACCGAAGCCGACGGTGTGGATAGGAATTTTGCGCCGGCGGATTTCGCCGAGAGTTTCTGCTTCGAGGCCACCAGCGTTGTCGCTGCCATCACTGAGGAGGACCACCGCACCGATGGGGAGGCTGGCCGATTCATCCATCATTTGGCGCATGGCTCCACCGAGGTGGGTAGTGTTTTGCGTGCCGGTGAGGGCGTCCAGAGTCTGAATGCGTTCGAGATTGTTGCCGGCCCGGTAGACGCGGACCTGAAAGCGCTTGCGGAAGCTGTCGAGGAGGCCGTCGTTAAGCAAGCTGCGGGCGGCTTCCATGCGGGTGTTGTCGTCCTGTTTGAGCAGCATGGAGCGGGAATCGTCAACGACAACAGCGACCACATTCTGCTGGGTTTTGAGAGCGGTGACACGAAGCGCGGGACGCCACAACATGAACAGGACGAGGAAGAGGACGAGAGCCTGGAGGATGGAAATGGTGATCCAGCGGGCACCTTTTAGGTTCTCGCCGTGCTGACGGTAAACGAGATAGCCGATGCCGGCGGCCAGCAGGAGAGAAAGCGAAACGAGCAGCCACACTGGCCAGCCTGAGGCGAAAAGGAATTCGCCTTTGGAGAAGAGCCGGGATGGGTAAAGGAACAACGTTTCGAACATTCGCGCTCTTTCTCTAGATGCTGGATTAGTGGGTCATGCTGTATATGATGTAGTTCAAACCGATGCGATAGGCCATCGAGGTGTATCGCTCCGGGTATTGCGGCATGTCGGAGTGCTCCCAGGCGTCGCCGAGATCCATGTTGTGACAGATGCCGACCATGATGCGGCCCTGGTCATCGTAAATTCCGCCCCACTTTTCTTTGACGCCATCCTGCTCATAGGTGTTGCCGGTATAGAACATCACCATGCCGGGGATCTGAACACGGCTATCGAGATCAAAAAGAATATGGAAGATAGGGTCCTTGTCGGGGATATCGACAACGGGACGATCGGGGAAGACGCGACTCAAGGAGCGCATGAAAATTTCCCATTCGATGGTGCCGTGGAAGTCGTCAACCATCAGGAAGCCGCCGCGGATCAGGTATTCGCGCAGCTTGGCGGCTTGCGAGTCGGAAAGGTCCCAGTGGCCCACTTCGACGCCATAAATCCAGGGGTAATCAAAAATTTTGTCGGTGTCGAGATCGACTACTTCTTCAACCGATCGGACATGAACGCGGGAAAGGCGGCGGATGCCTTGGGCAAAGTGGCGGTCGGCTTTGGGATAGTCAGTCGACCAACTTCCGCGCACACCCCAGGAACCAGCCCCCTGCCGGTAAGAGTTATAACGGAGGCGGCCAAAAACCCACTCCGTTTTTTCGCCAGCATCTGAGGGATAGGCGACGAATTCATCGTCGTCAGGAATAAAAGGCAGGCGGCCCCGCCTTTGGAAGGCGAAGCAAACTCCGGCTAACAGAACGAGAAAGAAAAGAGCACGGAGATAACGTTTCTTAACCATCACCCAGAATGAGCCTACTCTATCACGGACGAATCTGGACTCATCCCGTTACGGGGAAACATGAAACAATTTCAAGGGAAGAGCCCAGAGCAGTCAAAACCGATACATAATTTTAACTTGGAGCAAAGCAAGAGCATGGGGAACGACAGCCTTACTATTCAAGACAACCGGACCGGCAAGAGCTACGATCTGCCGATTAAGAATGGCACGATCAAGGCGACGGACTTGCGCCAGATCAAAGCCGATGAGAAGGATTTCGGGGTCATGTCCTATGACCCGGCTTTCCTGAATACCGTGGCGTGCGAAAGCCGGATTACCTATATCGATGGGGATGCCGGAATTCTGCGCTACCGCGGCTACCCGATTGAGCAACTGGCGGATAAAGCGACTTTTCTCCAGACTGCCTACCTGCTGCTCTATGGTGAAATGCCGGACGCAAATGCACTGAACGCATTCACCGCCCGCATTAGCCGGCATACCTTTATTCACGAAAACATGAAGAAGTTCATGGAGGGCTTTCGCTATGACGCCCATCCGATGAGCATGCTGGTGAGCTCCATTGCCGCTCTCTCCAGCTTCTATCCGGACGCCCGGAACGTGGCGGACCCGAAGGTGCGGGAGGCGATGATCATTCGCCTGATCGCCAAGATCCCGACGATTGCGGCCTATGCTCACCGGCACACGAACGGCTTGCCGTTTGTGTATCCCGACAATGAATTGACCTACACGGGCAACTTCATGAACATGCTCTGGAAGATGGCGGAGCCAAAGTACCAGGTGAACCCGGTGCTGGCGCGGGCACTGGACATTCTCTTTATTCTGCATGCGGACCACGAGCAGAACTGTTCCACTTCCACCATGCGGGTGATCGGTTCATCCCAGGCTGATCCGTTCCTGAGCATGGCGGGTGCGGCGGCAGCATTGAGCGGGCCGCTACATGGCGGGGCCAATGAAGAAGTGCTGCGGATGATTGACGAGATTGGGTCCGTTGACCATATTCCGGATTTCATTGAAAGCGTGAAGAAGGGCGAGCGACGCCTGATGGGCTTTGGACACCGCGTGTACAAGAATTACGATCCGCGGGCCAAGGTGATCAAGGAAACGGCGGATAGTGTGTTTGCCGTGACCGGGCGGAACCCGAAGGTGGACATTGCACGCGAGATCGAGAAGATTGCGCTGAGCGATGAATACTTTGTGAAGCGCCGGCTCTATCCGAACGTGGACTTCTATTCCGGCATCATTTATGAGGCCATGGGCTTTCAACCACAAATGTTCACGGTGTTGTTTGCCATTCCGCGGACCGTGGGCTGGCTGGCGCATTGGGAAGAACAATCCAAGGACGGCGATACAAAGATCAGCCGCCCCCGGCAGGTCTATCTCGGTGCGGAGGAGCGGGACATTTAATTGTCCGCCCGGAAGGTGCGGGTCGCGCCGTAGAGTTGCAGTAGCGGATGCTTGACGACAGGCCGGAACTCATATTGATGGCCGGCCTGGAGGGCGGGTACCGCAATCTGGATATTGCCGGGTCTCGTAACCGTTTGTGGCGGGAGGGCCACCCAGTTGCTGGGGCGCTCGGTCAAGTCGTAGCCGGTGACGTCCTGATATTCAAAATGGACTTCAACGCTTGAGGCACCCCCGAGCGAGGTGAGGTTGGCACTGAAGCGCGAGCCAGTCTCGATGCTGGGCGGCTCGAGGGCAGCTTCTACGTTTTCCAGCTTGATGACGATGGGATTTGGCCAGGCGCGATTGGTGTAGAGCCTTTGGGCGTGCATGGCGCGGAGGGTCAGCGTATCACCCTGTTGGCGGAAGGTGCTGCGAGGGGTGACATTGGGCTGGTATTCGAGAACCTGATCGTTCTGGCCCAAGACGCTGATGCGGGTGTTGGCGGTGGCTTTAATGCTCTTGAGGGAAATCTCTTTCCATTCGCCATACTTCCAGCGTTGTTCCGGCTTGACGATGACGTAGACCGTGTTGGTGTTCTTTTTGCGGGTGAACCAATAATCGTTTTCGTTGGTGACGACCCAGGGGCGGACACCATAAATGGCTTCGCCATTCACGAACATCCAGAGAGCGATTTCTTCGAGACGACGCTTTTGTTCCTCCGGGATTTCTCCTTCCGGGCTGGGGCCGACGTTGAGGAGAAGATTGCCGCCTTTGGCGCGGGTTTCGACGAGAAGAGAAATCAGTTCCGTGCCGGACTTGTAATTTTCATTGGTGGGCTTGTAGGGCCAGGAATTGCCCATCGTGATGCAGCTTTCCCAGGCGCCGTCGAGAGCCACACCGGGAACGAATTGTTCCGGGGTAGCGATGCCGCCCCGGGTAACGACCATATTGGGATTGAGATCCCAGGCCAGTTCGCGGAGGCCGTCCCAGGGGCCGTCGAAGAACATGACGTCGATGTCGCCGTATTGCGTCAGCAGTTCGCGGACCTGGGCCTGATCATGCTTGAGAAGGCCGGGATTGTTGGCCGGGGAAACGGCGGGGATGTGGCGCTGGAGGGTGATTTTATTCTGGTTGAGCCACCAGAAGTCATCGGGTGAAAAATAGAATCCAGGGGCGATGCCGGCATTGCGGAAGGCGCTGATGAGTTCGCCCGAGATGTCGCGGGCAAAAGGGGTGCGCATGATGTTGAAGGGTGTGGTGGCCGTACGGAACATGGCAAAGCCGTTGTGGTGCTTGGAAGTGAAAACGACGTACTTCATGCCGGCGAGCTTGGCCAGGCGAGCCCAATCGGCGGGGTTGAATTTGGATGGATTGAAGGTCTTGGGCAGCTCTTCGATGTAGCGTTTGACGTAATCGTCGCTGGCGCCAACCATGGAGTGGCTGATTTCGAGGCCGAGCTGCGAGTCGAGGGTCCAATGGATGAAGAGGCCGAAACCGAGGTCGCGGAACCATTCGAGGCGCTCGGCTTTATTGCGGGAACCGGGGATTGGCTCGACGCTTTGAGCGGAAAGGGAGAAGACGAGGGCGAAGGCGAGGAGAAATCGAAACTTGTTGATCATAAGGGACGTCCTTGACTTCAGAGTGTATTCCAGTCAGGATTACCGATAGGAGGAAGCCCGTGAAAAAAGTATTGTTAACGCTGGCACTTACCGGCATCGTGGCCTCGGCACAGATGGTGATTTCGGCCAAAGCCGGCCTGATTCATTACGTTGAAGGCGATGTGATGGTAAACGATCAGACCGTGGTGATGAAGGAAAGCAAATTTCCGGATTTGAAAAACACGGAAGTACTTCGCACGGGCGAGGGCCGGGCAGAACTGTTGCTCGCGCCGGGAAGCTTCCTGCGCATGGGCGAAAACAGCGCGGTGCGGATGGAATCAAACGCAATTCAATCGGTACGTCTGGCTATGCTGAGCGGCACCGCCATCATTGAGGTGGTGGAATTGCCGAAGACTTCTTCGCTCGAATTTCTGATGGGTGAAAACACGGTGAGCGTGCGCAAGGCTGGCTTGTACCGGCTGGAGATGGAGCCGCAATCCGTGAAGGTCTACACTGGCGAAGTCGCTGTAAACATCAACGATGAATTGCTGCGCGTAACCGATGGGCGTCAACTGGGATTGACGGACGAGGTGGCAGTGGCCAAGTTTGACAAGAAGCAGAACATGGATGAGCTGGTGCAGTGGGCTGATCTGCGGGCTGGCACGCTGGCCATGGCCAACATCCATTCGGCGCGGACTGTGTCAAACAGTCTGGGCAGCGGCGCAAGGCTGGGAAGCAGCGGCTGGGTATTTGATCCCTACTTCGGGATGATGACCTATGTACCGTTTGGCCGGGGCTTCTTTTCGCCGTTTGGCTACGGCTTCTATTCACCGGTGACGGTGTGGGCCGTCTATAATCCGCCAGTGTTTGCCGGCCCGAGCACGGGCGATGGATTCGGCAGCATGGGACGCAGCCAGGTTGGTTACAACTCCGGCCTGGGCTACAACACTTCACCAATGCGCTCTTCCACCGGTTATTCGGGTGGCGGCAGCATGGGAGCGGCAGCTAGCGGCGGTGGAGCCGTTGCTGGCGGTTCGCGAGCGGCTGGTGCAGCGGCGAGCGGTGGCGCCCGTAGCGGTGGCGGCGGCGGTGGTAGTCAGTAGTTAATTAGTCGAGAGCCCGGAGCACCGGGTAAACATCTTTATCCTTCTCGTAAAAGGGGCTGCGCTGATAGAGCCAAAGCAGCCGGGCACGCGGATTATTCCGGAGTGTCTGGTCGGCGGCAAGGGCAGCCTCAAATTCTGTCTTGAGCTTTGCATTCGCGGCGAGCATTTTCTCGGCGAGGGGTTCAAAGATGTAGTCGGAAGCGTATTCCTTTTGCTCAAAGATTCCATTGAGCGTTCCCCACTTGACGACAGAATCCGGAGCGGCTGGTTCGAGGAGATGGACTGCCAGTTTGCCGAGCGGCTGATTGGCGGGCACAAAGAAATAGTTGGCGGTGATGTCGCGTTGCTCGGGCGAGGAAGAGACTTCGAAGTTGGGGAGGAAGCGTGACTCAAAAGGTTGAGTGGCAAAGCTGACTTTGTGGAAGCGAATGACCTCGACGTTGGCGCGAGTGCTGCCGGACAGGGGCTGGACGCGGATGCCGTGGAGCTTGAGCAGGTCGAGGATACGGGTTTGTTCGCGGGGAATGTAATAGCCCCTGGGGACGGTGATTTCAGTTTTAGGCACGGCGCTGCGGATGAGGGTGACTTCGAGGTTGCGGGGCTTGGGCAGGTAGCGCAAGACAGGGCCGCCAAGAGCAGTGCCCTGGTAGGTTTCAGTTTCCAGCAAGCGGGCGGTATAGGGGCTGCCCTGTTTGGCGGGAGCGTAATCGACAGCGAGTTTCGAACCGGGGGCGAGGCCTTCTTTGTCGGCGGCTTCGACAGCGGCGCGGAGTTCCTTGCCGCTTTCGGCAAGAGCTTTCAGAGACTCGAGCATGATGTCGTAGTGGGCCCAAGTGCGCACGGAGAATGGCTTAAGGGAGTGGGTTTCGACGAGGAGGCTGGCGCGGTTGCGAGCGGCAGCATAACCGTCCGAGAAACGAGGTGACATGGGGAGCATGGTGAAAGGGATGCCGGGGCGCAAGGGACCGCCGATGTACCAGCCCATGACGTGGCCTTCGGCTTCCATACCGGACCACATGCGGGGCAGCCACTTCTGACCCACCCAGGAGGCGACGGCCGGGTGGACGTCGATGCCGTCGTGAATGACGATGGTGGTATCGGCTTGCTGATCCTGCCCGTCGGTGACGTGGTTGTCGATGAGCATGTCGGGCTGCCAGCGATTGAAGGCCTTCAGCCAGTTTTGCATTTCGGGGGAATCGGCCTTCATGTAATCGCGGTTGAGGTTGAAGCGTTGGGAGGTGACGCGGAAGCCCATTTCATTCGGACCCTGCTCGTTGATGCGGTGGTAAGGCGAGCGGTTTTCGTGGCCGTCGATATTGAAGACAGGCAGGGAGAGGATGATGGCGTTGTCGAGCAGCGACTCATACTTTTTGGTGACGAGAATGTCGCGCAGGAGCATGACGGCAGCGTCCTTGCCGCCGTTCTCACCGGGGTGGATCGCATTTTGAAAGAAGACGATGGGCTTGCCGGTGCGGCGCGCTGTGTTGGGGTCGAAGGCCTTGTCTTTAGAGGCGATGAACAAGTACATGCGGTGGCCTTTGGGCGTAGCCCCGATATCGATCATGCGGGCATAGGGCGAAGCGGCAGCAAGCTTGAGATAGATGTCGAGCGTTTCGTCGTAATTGCCGGTTTCCTGCCAGTTTGACTTCTCGGCCCAGGTGAGGAGATTCCTGGGGGCGCGACGGGTGGATTCGGTGAGATTGCGGGCAGCCTTCATCGCGTCGGTTACCCAGACGCTGGCATTGGGGGCAACCAGAACTTCCTGGGCGGAAGCAACTGCTGCGAGCAGAAGAATGAGAGTTTTCATTGAATGGATTCCAGGCAGATCGAAGTTACAATGAGGGCGAGTTCGCGGCCGTCATTGGGAAAGGTACCAGGAGGGAGAGACTTGTCGGTGGTGAAGTGGACAAGGATCGAATCGGCGGACAGGGCGGCCCGGGGTACTTCAACAGTGTAGGTGAATTCACCGTCCTGAGCAAAACTTTGTGAGGCAAGTTCGGTTTCATTGAGTTTGGCGGAGAGCCGGACTGGACCGGTGCGGGAGGTGAGCACTTCAGGCCGGTTGCCTTTGAGGACCAGACGGGCGCCGGTCTTCTGGCTGGCAAAGGGGGCGCGCAGTTCCACAGTGAACCTGCTTTCGGCCCAGCGCCAACCGCCTTCTTCAATCTGATGGAAGCCGGACTTGAGCTGGGCGGCGTGACGGGGATTGCCGATTTCGATGCGCGTGCTCAAGGCGGACTTGGGGTCCTCGACAGTGTATTGGGAAAGATCACGGCGGGGGCGGCAGGCTGTGACGAGAAGCAGGGCGGCGAGGAGGATTCTCAACATGCCGCGACCTCAATGAGGCAGGAGTAAAAGGTTGCGCCCGCGCCAATGTCGGTGAGTCGTTCGCTGGTGAGGGCGTTGATGCCGAATCCGTTATCGGCGTGGCGTGGCCAGCGGAGGCTGGGTACGCAAACGACGCCGGGCTGAACGTGTTGGGAGTCGATGCGGGCCTCGGCGAAAACCGTGCCGCGATCGTTGAAGAGCTTGATGGGAGCACCTTCAAGGATGTTGCGGGCAACAGCGTCGGCGGGATGCAGGATGGCGATGGCGGTATCGCGGTCGACGTCGGAACGATGGCCGAAAGTGGAGTTCATGGAGTCGTGATTTTTCCAGGAGATCATTTCGAGCGGGAACTCGGACTTCCCTGCCCCGAAGCGGGACTCTACGGGTGGCTCGTAGCGGAGGGCCTGGCCGCCGGAAATGAATTGGCCGTGGGAGGTGGAGAAGTTGCCGTCTTTGAAGGGGAGAAATTCGCCAGTCGGGGCGCCCAGGTTGAGGCGTAGGGAACGGCGCTGGTCGAGGTCTTCGAAAGTGATGCCCGCGAGGTAAGGGGAATCGGAGGCCAAAGTCTGGCGGATCATGTCGTCCTCGGAGTCGTCAAAGCAAGGGTCTGTAAAGCCCATGGCTTTGGCGAGGGTGCGGAAGATCTCGACGTTGGATCTGCATTCGCCGGGGGCGGCCAGGGTGGGGCGGGCCATCTGCAGATAGTAGTGGCCGTAGGCGAAGTAGAGATCGGTGTGTTCAAGGAAGGTTGTAGCCGGGAGGACGATATCAGCGCGGAGGGCCGTATCGGTCATGAAGTGCTCGAGGACGACGGTGAAGAGATCTTCGCGCTCGAGACCCTGGTGGACGAGCGACTGGTGCGGGGCGACGGCAGCGGGGTTGGAATTGTAATTGACCAGCACCTTGACGGGCGGATTGTTGAGAGCGGTGAGGGCGGAGCCAAGTTCGCTCATGTTGACGAGACGAGTGGGGTGGGGCTGGAGATCGGGCCGTTCGAGAGCCTGGCGGTTGAGCGCAAAGCCGCCGGAGGTGGACATGCAGATGCCGCCGCCGATGTGCTGGAATTGCCCGGTCAGGGCAGCGAGCGAGAGAATGGCCTGGACGGCGCGTCCGCCGCGGTCTGAGCGCTGGACGCCATAGTTAACGCGGATCACGGCAGGGTGAGTGGTGGCGAGTTCGCGGGCCAGGGCCTCGATGGTTTCCGTCGGGACACCCGTGAGTTCCGCGGCGCGAGAGGGTGGCATGGCGGAAGCGACTTCGCGGTAGTCGGCGAGATCGTGGATGTGCTGGCAATAGGCTTTGTCTTCAAGTTCGTCGCGGAAGATGACGTGAGCGAGGGCCAGGGCAAGGGCGAGGTCTGAGCCGGGGTGGACGGCGATGTGTTGATCCGCCAGGGCGGCTGTCTTGGTGCGAATCGGGTCGATGACGATAAAGCGTGCGCCATTGCGACGGGCCTGAACGATGAAGGGCCAGAGGTGGACGTTGGTCGTCAGGACGTTGGCCCCCCAGGCGAGGATGAGTTTGCTTTGCGGGAACTGTTCGGGCTCGGTGCCGAGGCGGGCATTCATGGCAGCGGTGAGGGCTGCGCCACCGGCCGAGGAACAGATGGTGCGGTCGAGGCGGCTGGCGCCGAGGCGGTGGAAGAAGCGGCGGTCCATGCCGGAGCCGTTGAGCAGGCCCATGGTGCCGGCGTAAGAGTAGGGGAGGATGCTTTCAGGGCCGAAGTCGCGGGCGGCTGAACTTAGCTTTTCGGTGATGGTATCAATGGCTTCGTTCCAGGAGATTTGGCGGAACTGGCCGCTGCCCTTGGGGCCCGTGCGGGCAAGGGGATGGAGGAGCCGGTCGGCATGGTACTGGCGATCGAGATAACGGGCCACTTTGCCGCAGAGGAAGCCTTGGGTGATGGGGTGGTCTGGATCGCCTTTGAGTCGCGTGGCGACGCCCGTTTCAGAGTCAACCTGCACCAGGAGTGAACAGGCATCTGGGCAATCGAGAGCACAGACAGACGGAAGCCACTGGTTAGCCATTCCACTAGGGTAACAATGGCTTTGTCGCAAGATGGAGCTGCAAGAAATCGAGGAGGGTCTGCCAGGAGGGGTGATAGGGAGTGGGGTTGGAGATCGCGCAATTTTGGGAAGTGGTGGAGCGGCGGGTGGCGGCTTCGCGAAGGGAATCGTTCGTCAGGAATTGCGCAACGGGGCCGTGACCGGCTTTCGGCAAACTGATGAAAGTGGCGGTGGCGCAGACTTTGTTCAGAGCCATGTAGAGTTGCTCGCCCTGGTGGTGGGGGACAAGGGGATCAGAGCCGCCGTGGAGGATGAGGAGCGGAGGAGCCGAAGCGGTGACATAGGTTACGGGGTTGGCGGCACGGACCTTCTCCGGGCAGGTTTGGATGGGACAACCGACGAGGTCGGATTCAGGGGAATGGGGGCCATCGTGGCAGTCCTTGGCGGCGCAGGGCTTGAGAGCCCAGCGGTCCATGTCGAGGAAGTTGGTGGGCGGGTAGAAGGCGATAGCCGCTTGGACGGCGCTGGACTGGGTGGCGTTGCCAAGGCTGCCTTCCAGTTGGGGGTGGTTGGCGGTCAGGGCGGCCATGGCGGAGGTCCAGCCGCCGGAGCTGTCACCGAGGATGGCGATGCGGTTGGGGTCGATGTTGTAGCGCGAAGCGTTGGCGCGCAGCCAGCGGATGGCGGCCTTGATGTCGTGAAGCTGACCCGGAAATTTTACCTGAGCAGTGGAGCGGATCGAGACACCGGCGACGGCGTATCCGGCGGGGTTGAGTTGTGAGGCGATGAGGGGTGCACGCAGCTTGCCGTTGGTGGCGCGCCAGGCGGAACCGCCGGTCCAGATGACGAGGGGAAGCGGAGTTGGGGAAGCAGGGAGGTAGAGATCCAGAAGATGGCCCGGATCAGAGCTGGCATAGGAGAGGTTGGCGTGCGTTGGAGTTTGGGCGCAGGCCAGCAGTGAGCCTGCCAGCAGAAGCAAGATTCGGTTCATAGGCTGAGAACGCTTTTGAAGACGGGCTTGTAGTTGTATTGGGATTGGAGCGCGGGGTTCCGCCAGACTTCATTGAATTCGCTGCGGTAATTGAACCAGAGTTCCTTGTTGCCGGAAGCGAACTTGAGGATGCGGGCGATGGTTTCCCGGCTGGGATGCTTGAAGCGTTTCCCGCTCGAGGAGATGAGGTAGCGGGGGCAGGAGACCATCTCAATCAGACGCCGGGAGGTATTGCCGCGGCTGCCGTGGTGAGAAAGTTTGAAGGCGTCCACTTCGAGAACGGGCTCTTCGCGGAGGGTTAGCAATTCCTCAATGGATTTGGCGAGGACGCCAGGGTGGGAGTCCGCGGCCAAAAGAATCCGGCGGCCTTCATATTCGAGAAGGAGGGCGATGCTGGAACCGTTAGGCTCGGCACGGTCTTCGCGGAAGGTGCCTCCGGCGAGGCTATCGATGTCGAGGTCATCGCCGAGTTCGTCTTCTTCAATTTCTTCGGGAGTTTCTTCGCTGATCTTGGCACGGAGCTTGTCGAGTTCCCGCTGCCAGACGGGTCGGAGTTTGTCGAGCTGGGGGCGGCCGGGGGAAAGCACAGTAAGTTGGAGATCTCCGGCGAGATAGAAGGGTTCCGGATGCTGGAGGACGGCATGCCCTTCATAGGCAGTGTTCCAGGGATAATCGCCATTCACAAGGGAAGCGGTGAGTTCTTCCGCCTGTCTCACGCCGAGTTCATCTACTTCGACGAGATGGCGGTGGCCGTTAAACCAGACGTCGCCAAAGGAGATGCCCTCCGGGGGAGATTCAAGGAGTTTGACGCAGCCGCCAATGTGATCGCTATCGATGTGCGAAATCACGAAGAGTTCAAAGTGGCGCTCCTCAGGGGGCAAGGCTTCAATTTTGCGTTTGAGCGCGGGGTAAGTGCCAGGGGTGCCGCCATCGATGAGGATCTTGTAGCGTTCGGGACCGTATTCAATCCAGAGACAGTCGCCGTAGTCGGCGGGGAGCATTTCGAGAGTGAGCATCAGTTAGAGCCTCCAGTCGGCATCACCGTAAACTTTGAGAACCATGGCCACGGGCGGCCCTTCGAGCAGACTGCGGCGGCGGAGATTGCGCATGGCTTCGCCGACGCTGGTGGAGCCGGCTTTCCGCAAGGCGCAAAGCTGTTCAACGAAATCAGCGGCCAGCGGTGCGGCGTGGCGGCCGAGCACCTTTGAGATGGAAGAGACGACGATGGCTGCCTGGTGATCGCAAAAACGGCTGACGAAACTCTCGTGGGGCTGGCCGGAGTTATCGGTATTGCAGCCGAAGAGAAGCACCAGCGGATGGGGCTGGCCGTTGGGGCTGGAAACATGTTCGCGTTTGAGATTGATGCTGGGGAGGGGATTGTCCCCAGCGATCTCCATGGCGGGCATGTCGTTGTCGTCCGTGAGGGTGTGTGGAACGAGCACCAGGAGATCAGGCGGCTTGGTGGACACTTTGGCAGCCAGGTCTTTCCAGCCGGAGGCTTTGCGGGCAGTTCGGCCGAGAGCTTTTTTGAGACGGGCTGTGAGGGCGGCACTGGTGCCGGCAACGACCTTGTCGACGTTCTCGCTGTAGCCCATGATGGCGGCCTGGAAGGGCGGCAATGATTGCGGGCCTTGACCGGCCGGAGAGGCAGAGAGGGCGAAGGCGCGGCCGCCGGTGGATTCGGCGTGACTGAGATCGAAGCGGTGCCATTCAATCACTTTCGAAAGGCACCAGAAGCCGAGAGGGCAAATGATGTCTTCGGAGTCGCCGCAGGAGCAGGTGCCGGTGCTGAGAGCGGTGCGCCACTGCGAGCAAAGGCTGGCTTCAGGCGTTGGAGGGGTACGGTCGTAGAAGAGTTCGACAGGCAGGCGCGCGGCGTGTTCCCGGGCGACCACCTGGATGCTGGAGGCGGCTCGCAGGCGGGCGGGGTCCGGGCAGTAGCGGGAGAATTCGAGAAAGAGGGCGGAACCTTTGATGGCGAGATAGCGGAGGAAAGCTTCTGCTCCAGCGCCGTCGAGGGACTGCATGTCGGGTGAGGCCCAGCGGGCATTGTTGATGCGGGCCTCGATTTGAGAGACCGTGGCGCTCAGACCTTCAATGGAAAAAGTGGAGAAATGAGCCCCACCGCCGGCCGTGGCGCGGGGGACGCCGTCCGAGGTGTGATTGAGCACGATAGCTTCGTCAAAGACAGGCTGCTGATCGAGACCGACCATGCCGGGGCGGACGTTCATTTCGACAGTTAGGGAGCTACCGTCATAGAGCGCGGTTTGCAGCACGCGGTTGCGGAACAGGACGCTGATGCGAGCCTCGATGGGGCCTTCTTTGGGGATGGTGAAATTGGCTTCGGTAGAAGAACCCGTGCGTGGGAGATAGAAGGTATCGATCTGGACTGGAGGGTCGAGGGCTGGAGAGGAGAACACAACGGTGAGCAGATGGCCAGGTGCGCCGTCGTCGGGCATGGGTTGAAAGATCTCGTTGGCCAGGATGGAGCCGGAGCGCGGTTGATCGATGAAGACTGCGATTTGGGGTCGCTCGGAGCGGACCTGGAGGTAGCGGTCAGCCGGAGGCGGCTCCGCGGGAGGCATGGCGTAGGTGAGAGGAATTTCGGCGGCTGTGACAGCGCGGAGCTTGCGCTGAAGATCCACCGTCCAACTGGCGCCACGGCGTTCTTCATTGAAGAGATTGAAAGGCTCGCGGAGCCGGTCCAGCAAGGCAGCGCCTGCGTCAAAGGCGCGGACGGCACCCCTTGGAAGGCTCAATTCAAAGGCGAGTTCATCTTCGAGGTGAATCGTGGATTCTTCCGGAAGGCTTTGCAGGGAGCCGACAATTTCAAGAACGAACTCGCTCACGCGCGAGCGGGCGAGGAGATCCGGATGGGCCATGAGCGAGCCTTCCGGGATGGTGCGTTCGAGTGTCAGATTGTGCGACAACTCCCAGACCAGGCGCTGCGGCCAGTAGTTGGTGCCGACGTAGTAGACGCCAGCGGCCAAAGTGAGGCGGGCGAGCTCGCGGGCGTCCTTCCAGTCACCCGGGAAAGGCTCACAGATCAACAGACAGGCAGCGCGGGGGATGGTGAGGCAATCGTGGAGAGCAGCGGCATTGGGGAGCACCAGCAGTTCAAATTCGCCACCGGCAGCGGCGGAATTCGCGCGGGTCAGGCGAGCGAGGGTTTCGTTGCCTTCGCGGGCACCACGCAGATCGTTGTACATGGCCGTTGAAGCTGGGTCTGTGAGGAAGCCGAAGCGGACGGGCCAGTTCCAGACGAAGGGCTCGGGCTTCCAATCGGCTTCGTAATAGAGCGAGGCGACGCCGGCGTCCAGGAAGTCCTGGCGGTTTGAAAAATCAGCGGGAACGATGAGGCGAAGGGATTCGAGTTGATGGAAGCGGGTCAGACATTCGGCGGCAGGTGCGCGATCGAGGGGGACTTGCCAGGGGAAATAGCCGAGCGAGTCCGCCGAGCCGAGGCCCAGGGCGACAACCGCGCGCCAGAAATCACGTTCGGTGAGGTTGGCACCCCAATCGCCAAATTCTGCACGATTCATGATGTTGAGTCATTATATGGGGATGGCTGACGAAGCGAAAGCACAAGCGGGGATTGGGCTGTGTTTGTCCGGAGGCGGATACCGGGCGATGATTTTCCACGTGGGGGTCATCTGGCGACTCTATGAGGCGGGAGTCCTGCAACGGCTGGACCGGATCTCAAGCGTGTCGGGAGGTTCGATTACGGCCGGGAGGCTGGCGCTCGTGTGGCCGAAGTTGAGTTTTGCGCCCATTCAACTGGCGTCTGATTTTGTGCCGGAATTTGTCACGCCGCTGCGGCGGCTGGCCGGGCACACGATTGACGTGGTGAGCGTATTTGAAGGGATTCTGACGCCGGGCACGATCAACGACAAGGTGGAGTCGGCCTATGATGAGTTTCTGTTTGAGCGCGCGACGCTGCAGGATATTCCGGATTCCCCGCGCTTTATCTGGAATGCGACCAGCGTGCAGACGGGTGCGCTATGGCGGTTTTCAAAGCCTTATATGGGGGATTATCTGGTAGGCCGGGTGATGAACCCGCGGGTAAGTCTGGCCAAGGCGGTGGCGGCATCTTCGGCGTTCCCGCCCTTCTTGTCACCTTGCCTGATGACGCTAGACCCGGCTGATTTTGATGCGGCAACAGCGGGGCCTTTGGGGCATTCACCGTATACCAACCGGGCCGTGCTGAGCGATGGAGGCGTCTACGACAACCTGGGCATGGAGAGCGTGTTCAAGCGGTATGAGACGGTGCTGGTGAGCGATGCCGGGGGAAAGATGCAGGCGGAACCGGAGCCAAAGGAGAACTGGCTGCAACATGCCACAAGAGTGGCTGAGATTGTTGACAATCAGGTTCGTAACTTAAGGAAGCGCCAACTGATTGAGGCATTCAAGCGCGGCGAGCGCAAGGGGACTTATTGGGGCATCCGCACGAACATCGAGCATTACGGCATCCCGGGGAAACTTCCCTGCCCTGTCGACCGCACGACGGAGCTGGCGAACCTGGATACGCGACTGGCCGAAATGCCGGAGCGGACACAGGAGCGCTTGATCAACTGGGGCTATGCGGTTTGCGACGCGGCGTTGCGGACGCATTTTGATACGACGATTGCGCCAGGGCAGTTTCCTTATCCGTCGAATCCGGTCTAGCGGATAACGAAATCTGTTGAGCGCAGGGCGTAGCGCGGCTTGCGGGGGTTGGCGAGATCGCTGACGGCAAGTTGGAGAAGGTACTCACCGGGAGGAGTGCGAGGACCAAGGGTAAGGGTGCCCGAGACGCTCAAGGGGGCCTCTGGTTTGTGATTGGCAGGGGCCAATGGAAGTTTCTTGCCGGTGTGAATCAACTTGCCATCGCGAAGCAGGGTAACTTGCATCTCAAGCCTTGGTGATCTTGTATCCGGGGCAATTCCAGCGTTGTAGATGATCGCACCGTAATTGACGGCATCGCCGGCACGAATCGAACGCACCGCAGGGCCGGCCATAATGTCCTCGTTCCTAGCCCATGCGCCACCATTCAGAGCGATATCGGAGAGGATGAGGGATTTGGATTGAAGATTTGGGATATCAAGGAATTGCAAGGCAGAACCCATGAGTCCAGTAGCGGAATCTCTGACAGCAGTACGCAACTGATAGAGGCCTGGACCCGGCAAGGTCATTTCGAGTTCCTGTGTCAACCCGTAAGTCAAAGCTTGCTGGAAGTTCGCACCGCGCAAGCGAAGAGAGTGGGTACGTCCAGCATTGCTGACAACCTTGCCGTTGGAATCAAAGAGGTAGAGCAACTGGTCCACTTTGGCGTCCTTCCAAGGCTCGCGGTTGGTGTCGTCCGGCGTTGCGGGGAGATCGGCAAACTGAAGGCGGCTCAAGTCGAAGTGAACCAGTGCTCGAACCATAGGCCTGGCCTTGGCATCCCGGAGAAAAAGTGGCGTCAGCTTCAAGGGAATATCCGTCGAGCGAAAGGGAGAAA
The DNA here is from genome assembly GCA_964510335.1 of uncultured Bryobacter sp. GTDB lineage: Bacteria > Acidobacteriota > Terriglobia > Bryobacterales > Bryobacteraceae > Bryobacter. The sequence continues at coordinate 42,156 of CAZECF010000035.1, forward strand.
TCATGGCGCTAGTGAGTGGATCGGTACCCCGGCGCAGTTCTTCGTCGGAAACGCCATACATGCCATGCCGGTAGCGAAGCTTCACCCCAGCCCGCTTTACCTTGACAGAGAGATTATGAAACTTGGCGGAATCACGCACCTTTACAAAGGTTTCATCGTCGGGCTCGAAAGAAAGCAAGTAGTAACCTTGCTGATCCTCAATGGCATCCAGAAGGGCTTGGCCGAGATCGTTAGTGTTCCGGTAGGCGATGCCTCCCGTCTGCTCCGCCAAAGTGATCAAGCCGTCCTGGGATTGATTGACGTATAAGTTTCTCTGCTGCAACTGCCCCTCCATCACACGCGGGTTGCTGCTGGGCCGGTCCAAGGCCGTAAAGTTTGTATCGACGAGGCCACGTGGATCGATTGTGTAGATCACTACCCCAGCGCGAATGGCGTGATCGGCCAGTCGGCGGATGGCATTCAGGGAGCGGGGGCGAATGCCACCCAAAGAGCCGGGCATGGTAATCCCGGCAGTCATCGGATTGGTTTGGGCAAAGGGAGAATCGACTAGTTGCAGGCCTTCGGAGAAGAGGATGAGCGACTTGCGGCCGGGAATCTCACGCAGGCCGTCAACAATCGTAATCGCCGAGGCAAGGCTGGAGGCCGTGAGCATGTCCTGCCGCTCCCGGTTCAGCACCTGGTCCCGCATGTCTTGCTCAATTGCCTGCCGCGCCAGACTTGAGTCCGACGAAGCTAGAAGAGGCTGGGGATCGAGAGGGGCGAGGGCATTAGCAGCCATGCGGTTGAGCAAGCTGGCGGAATCAATCTGTCTCAGCAACTGCTGCTTGTCCGTGATGAGTTGCTGCAGCACGCTGATGCCAGACGAAGACCGGTAAAGGGCCACCAGATCACCGGTCTGCATCCTGCTTTCGACAAATTCCCTTAAGGCCTTGCGGGCGTAGTGTAGGCTATCCATCGAGAGGCTGAGGTCATCAAGAAGGAGGGCGATAGTGCGCCGGACTTCATGGGGCTTGATGGCCTTCGGGTTGGCGGCAGGAGGGCCAGCAGGAGTGGATCGCTCCGCAACCCAGACTGCGTCCTTAACCTTTTGCCGCTTGCCTGCTCGGAAAACTTCGAAATCGGCTGCAGTCAGGTCTGAAATCCTTTTGCCAGAACGGTCTGCAGCAGTGACATCGATCTGGATGAGATTGACATTGACGCGAATGACAGCGTCGGGCCGCTCTTGGGCGGCCATCAAGGTGGCCAATAAGATAAGGCGTGCGTAAATCAAATCTTACAACCGCGATTCCCCAAGTATCGCAAGGTTAGCCGAATTACCGGATGACGAAATCTGTTGAGCGCAGGGCGTAGCGCGGCTTGCGGGGATTGGCGAGATCGCTGACGGCAAGTTGGAGGACGTATTCGCCGGGTGGTGTTTGTGAACTGAGCTTGAGTGAACCCGTGATGCTGAGTGGGCTGCCGGGACTAACTTGGCCTGCAGCCAGAGGAAGCTGCTTATCCACAAAAACAAGCTTGCCGTCTTTCACCAGACTGACTTGCATTTCAAGCTTGAGCGACCTTGTATCGGGGGAGAGCAGCGGATTGTAGATCATGGCCCCGTATTCGATGAGATCTCCCGCACGAATGGACCGGGTGGCCGGGCCCGCGAGGATATCCTCACCCGTAGTGAAGCTGTTCCCGTTGAGCACGATGCTGGAAAGTTGGAGCGACTTTTGACCCAGGTTGGGAATCTCCAGGAATTGCATCGCTGAGCCGATCAGGCCGGAGGACTGCTGCCGCACGGCGGCACGCAGTTGATAGGGGCCCGCGCCCGGCATGGGCATTTCGAGTTCCTGAGTCATCCCGTGAGATCTGGCCTGCTGAAACGGTTCGCCGCGGAGCTTCAGAGTATGGGTGCGGCCATAGTTGTTCAATCGCTTGCCGGTGGAATCAAAGACAAAGACCAGTTGGTCTATGGTGGCAAGCATCCAGGGCTGCTGGTTGGGGTCGTCCTGATCAGCGGCTTCTGGGACGAATTGGAGCTTGTTGACGTCGAAGTGAACCAGTACGCGCACAACGGGTTTCCCCGCATCGTCACTCAAGAAAAGCGGCGTGAGCTTGAGGGCAAGAGCGGTTGAGCGAAAGGGGGAGATGAGCGCCGTAATCAAAGGATCAAGACTCTGACGATCCTCGTCGTCTGATACCCCGTAGAATCCCTGCCGGTAGCGCAACCTCAAACCGGACCGCTTCGCCTTGACCGTGACGCGGTTGTACTTCGGCGTGTCGCGGATTTTTTCGAAAGTATCGTCGTCCGGCACGAAGGACAACAAGTAATAGCCTTGTTGATCATCGAGGGCATCCTGGAGGGCTTTATGCAGGTCGTTGTTATTGCGGTAAGCGATGCCACCGGTTTGTTCGGCCAACGTGATTACACCGTCCTGCCACTGCCGGAGTCTGGAATTGGGAAGGCGGATTTGCCCCTGCTGGATGGTTGCGTTTGAGTCTGAGAACTGCATATCATCCAGTCCGGTTTCCGCCACCCCTCGCGGATCGATGGTGTAGATGACAACCTCAGCACGGTTCGCACGATCCGCCAGATGCTGGATCGCCTGGACGGTTCGAAAACGGGAGCCAGGAATAGTGGTCGGGCGGAGCATGCCTACGGCACCAGCCCCCATACGGCCCATCGGTGCATCGGCCAACTGCAAGCCTTCCGAAAACAAGACCAGGGACTTGCGACCCGGCAATTCCCGGAAGCCATCGACGATAGTGGTGACAGCAAAGAGAGTGGAGGCGGTGAGAAGATCCTGGCGCTCACGGTTTTGAACTTGATCCCGGGTTTGCTGCTCCATCGCCAGTTCGGCCAGATTGCGTCCGGTCGAAGTCGGATTGCCGACAAGACCATTGACCGCAATGGCATTGCGGAGATTGACAGCATCGATTTGTCGCAGTAACTGTTGCTTGTCAGAACTAAGTTGCTGCAGCATGCCAATACCGGAAGAAGATCGATAGAGAGCAACCAGATCTCCAGGTTGCACATTTTGCTCGACAAAGTCGTGCATAGCTTTTCTGGCGTAGTGCAGACTCTCAAACGAGAGAGTCAAGTCATCGAGTACAAGAGCAATCGTGCGCCGGACCTGATGGGGCTGGATTGGGCCCGGAAGATCCGGCTTGTCACCGGTGCGGCCTTCGACCCAAATCAGATCCTTAACGGCTTGGCGCTTTCCGTCGCGGAAAACCTCAAAGTCTTCGGGGCGCAACCCGGGTACCCGCTTGCCCGTCCGATCCGTTACCGTCAAGTCAATCTGGATCAGATTGACGTTGACCCGAATCGCCGGATCCGGCTGAGCTTGTGCGAAACAAAGCCAGGGGATCAGAAGTCCGAATGCGGAGCTCAAACAGAGATGGCCTTCCCAGGTTCGGGAGCCAGTACCGTGACATCCTTCAGATCCGCAATCAGGGCGGCGAGGGCTTCGGGGGTGCCGGTTAAGGCCGGGAAGGTGCCATAGTGCATGGGGATTACCTTGGGGGCGCGCAAGAGGCGGCAAGCGTACGCCGCTTGTTTGGGGCCCATCGTGTAGAGGTCGCCGATGGGGAGGATGGCGATTTCCGGATGGTATAGATCGGCGATGAGACGCATATCGCCGAAGACATCCGTGTCGCCGGCAAAGTAGATCACCTTGCCGCCGGGCAAGGTGAGGATCAGGCTGCAAGCTTCGCCGAGGGGAATGAATTTGCCGTCTTCGGCGTAGCTGGAAGAGTGGAAGGCGTGCGAGAGAGTGACCTGCAGGGAGCCAATGGTGGTGGTGCCGCCTTTGTTCATGCCCAGACCGCCGGTAACGCCCTTGGATTCAAGCCAGGAGATGAGATCGTAAATCCCTACAACAGGGCACGAGAATTGAGCCGCCAGTTGGACTACGCTCGCGACGTGGTCAAAATGGCCATGCGAGAGCAGGATGCCGTCAAGGCGCTGCGGAGAGTAGCCTGCGGGGGCCTTGGGGTTGTCGAGCCAGGGGTCGAGCAGATAGGTTTCGCCGTTGTCGAGAATGAGTTCAAAGGAGCTGTGGCCCAGCCAGGTAAGTGACGCCATGCGCCTATTGTCGCAGGGCTAGACAGCTTTGTTGCGGGCCGATTTGGCGGCGGGAGGGTTTCCGGCAGAGGAAGGAGGCTTGCGGGCGGGTTTGCGGGTCAGGAGGCGTTTTACAGTGCTGAGCAGAACTTGAACTTCATTGGCGCTCTTTTGCACAACGGCATCGGCACCAGTCTTTTCCACACACATGCCAGCATTGTCAGCAAAGCCGCTGAGAATGATGATGGGCATTGCGAGGCCGGATTCACGCAGGCGGCGGATCAGTTCCATGCCGTCCATTTTGGGCATCTTCCAGTCTGTGATTACGAGATCAAAGGAATCCGCTTGCAACGCCGTCAGCGCATC
>CAZECF010000036.1:0-45418 GCA_964510335.1 uncultured Bryobacter sp.
AAACCTTTGAAACGAGACTGTTTCCTAACCGCTCAGAATACCAATACTGAGATACCTTTGGAATGGGCGGGAAGATACCGCTGAGTTTTAGTTGTGGCATACAACCCGCCCGGAAATACTAGCCAACCTTCACGAAGGTGAAGAGCGCGAGCGACTCGATAAAGGCCAGACCGATGAGGAGCAGGGTCTGAATCTTACCGGCGGCGCCAGGGTTGCGGGCGATGCCTTCAGCAGCGGAGGCGATTGCCTGGCCCTGACCGCGGCCGCAAAGACCGGCGGCGATGGCCATGGCGAAGGCGGGAAGAAGAATGCCTTTTTCACCGACCATCGGCTGCCCGGACTGGGCAAAGATGGGGGCGGCGAAAGCAAGCAGGAAAAGAATCATCATTGCTTTGTTACGCATGTTGTTGAAGTCTCCTTAGGTGACTTTGGTTTGAAATGGCCTGACAGGAGGTGGTTCCGTTGGTACGTTGGGACGCCCAGGGCTCACACTGGCGGGCAAAACGGTTTAGTGATCCTCGTGGGCGACGGCCATGCCGACATAAGCCATGGTGAGGATCGTGAAAATGAAGGCCTGCAGGAAGCTCACGAAGGTGTGCAGCCCCATGAGAATGGCCGGCACGCCAATGGGAATCAATTCCATGAAGGCGATGGTGACCTGTTCGCCGGCAAGCATGTTGGCAAAGAGACGAATCGTGAGGCTGACCGGACGGATGAAGTGGGAAATGAGCTCGATCAGGAACATGAAGGGCGCCAGCCACCAGACCGGGCCCATGAGGTGTTTGAGGTGTCCGATGATGCCTTGGGCCTTGATGCCCACGCCGTTGTAATAAAGGAAGGTGCCGACGGCGAGGCCGAGCGGTACGGCTGGCGCCATGGTGGGGCTTTCAAAGCTGGGGATCACGCCAAGCAGATTCGAGAAAAGGATAAAGATGAAGCAGGTGGCAAACCAGTAGACATACTTTGCGCTGCCGTGGCCGATTACCTCGTGGGCCTGACCCTTGAGAAAGCCGATGAGCAGTTCTCCCAGTTGTTGCAGGTAGCCGGGCTTGGCCAGATTGAGGCCGGCACGAATGAGCCAGGGCAGCACCAGAAGAAACAATACGATCAGGACCAGCATGGCGTTGTAGTTGGTCCAGGGCTTGGCTGGGTCATGGGCGTGACGGCCCACCAGTGCAATGAGGGCATTCGCCGGGCCGGCAAAAGTTTGGTTCAACAGCGCGGTGAACCAGAGTTCATGTTCGTGCATTTTGATAAGACTCGATGAGGGCTTCTAAACCGATGGCCAGAATCGAGAGAAAGATCCCGAAAAAGATCTCTAATGACTGGTTCGGATAAACCTTTAGGATAGCAGAGAGCACAAGGGCATAGACAAGAAAGCGGACGACGAAGCCGAAGCCCTTGAGCCAACTGGTACTACCCTGGCCGAGCAGGTCGATGCCCCGGGCGAGCACCCAAAGACTCAGTGTGCTGACGGCTGCGGCGGCAACGAAGGCCAAGGCGGAATCGAGGCCTCGCCAGAGAAGAAACACAATCAACCCTGCGCCGGTCAACGCAAGCGCGCAGAGAAGAATCCGGTTTGACTTGCTGCGGTATTCACTCACCGGAATTGGCCTCGAAGCGCTTGAGGAGTCGAATGACTTCATAGAGGCCGAGCGCGAAGCCGAGCAGCAAGCCAACCAGATTGGCCTGCGTGGTGCCGTAATTGTCGTCAATCCACAAACCTGCATAGTAACCGCCCGCGATGGACACGAGCAGAACAAAAGGCAGACTCATGAATGCTGCTGCTTTTCCCAAATCAAATCTCTTATATATTTTGTACATGGCATTTCAAGCGGCGCAGCCGGAACGTTTTGACGCGATCGTGGTAGGGAGTGGGGCAACAGGAGGATGGGCAGCTAAAAAGCTGACGGAGAGCGGCATGAAAGTCGCGCTGCTGGAGGCAGGTGGCAACGTCACCAAGAAGGATTACACCGAACACACGATGCCCTGGCAGTTGCCGTATTTGGGGATGTCGCCGAAGGTGGTGCAGGACCGTCCGATCCAGGGAAGTTGCTATGCCTGTACCGAATACAACTACAAGTGGTTCGTGAACGATAACGAGAATCCATACACGCAGGACAAGCCATACAAGTGGATTCGCATGCGGGTGCTGGGCGGGCGGAGCTTGAGTTGGGGACGGCAAAGCTACCGCATGGGCGATATCGATTTCAAGGCCGCATCGCGCGATGGGTATGGCGAGAACTGGCCGATTGAATACAAAGACCTGCTGCCGTATTACGAAGAAGTAGAAAAGTATGTTGGGATCTCGGGTCTGGCCGAGGGCCTGGATCAGCTTCCGGATTCCATCTTCCAGCCTGCCATGGAGTTCACCTGCACGGAGGCGCATCTGCGCCAGCAGGTGAAAGCCAAGATGGGCCGTGTGGTGACGATGGGCCGGACGGCGATTCTGACCCGGCCGCTGAACGGGCGGCAGGCTTGCCATTATTGCGGGCCGTGCGAGCGCGGTTGCGTAACCACGAGCTACTTCTCTTCCCCCTTCACCACCGTTGCCGATGCGATGAAGACCGGCCGGATGACCTTGTTTACGAACGCGGCCGCGGCGCGAGTGACGATGCTCGACGGCGGGAAGGCGGATGGAGTAGAGTACATCGACACCAATACGCGCGAGCTCAAGAAGGTGCGTGGCAAGGTGATCGTATTGTGCGCTTCCACACTGGAATCCACGCGGTTGCTGATGAATTCCGAAATTTGCAATTCTTCCGGAGCGCTGGGCCGTTATTTGATGGACCACATTTATCAGGGCGGCGCATCAGGCCTGATGCCGACCTTTGAAGCCAAGCCCTGGGCTGGCGCGCCGCGACGGCCAACCGGCATCTATGTGCCGCGCTTCCGCAACATCAAGGAGACGATGACCAACGGATTCATCCGCGGCTATGGCTATCAGGGAGGCTCAACACCGAGCTTTAATTTCAACGCCCCTGGCTTTGGCAAGACCTACAAGGACGCTGTCCGCAACGGCCAGTTTACGATGTCGCTGGGGCTTTGGGGCGAGTGTCTGGCGCGGGCGGAGAATCACGTTACGCTCGACCGTTCCCGCCGCGATGCCTGGGGAATTCCAACGCTGCGGATCAGTGCGGACTGGAGCGACAACGAGAAGAAGCTCTGGGAAGATGGCCGGACTCAGGCGGCGGAGATGCTGGAAGCCGCCGGCGCAACCAACATCCAGAAGACGGGCACCCACAGCGTGCCGGGCTTCTGCATCCACGAAATCGGGACAGCGCGCATGAGCAACGACTCAAAGAAGGGCGTGCTCAACAAGTACAACCAGGCTCACGACGTCGAGAACATTTTCGTCACCGATGGTGCGGCCTGGGTGAGTTCCGGTTGTCAAAACCCGACGCTGACCATGATGGCGATCACCGTGCGGGCCTGCGATTACATCACGCGCGAGTATTCGAAGCGGATGGCTTAATTGCTGCATCCAAGTTAATATGCAGCGTCGTGCCCTATTTCTGATTCCTGGTCTGCTTGCCGGTTATGGTGAGCCAGCGAAGGTGCGGGGAAAGCTCCTGCCCGGCCGGAAGATCCAGGTTGGTGGTGCCGTCGTGCAGCTTGAAGGCGATGGCGAAGTCGTAAAAGTTCTCGACGACGAACGGTTGCTGGGCAGTGACTTCGAGGCGGAGGGAGAGCGCCTCGAAGATGGCAAATTCCGGATCGACGGGATTCACAACAAGCCCCTGTACGTTTATCAAAAGCAGGAAAGGCTAGGCGTCAGCTACTGGTGCGAGATTTGCTACATCCGCACCTACGCACCGGGGGAGTGCTGGTGCTGTCAGGAAGATACGAAGCTTGACCCGAAGGATCCCAACACGCCGGACCGTAAGCCTTAAGATAGGCTCATGGCGAAATTCCGCGCGGTAGAAACAAGTGAAGACGGCCACCCGGTCGTCCGGTTGACGGAAGTGGAGTCGGGGAGCGAAGTCTCCGTGGCCCCTGCCTTTGGGGCGAACAGCTTTGATTTCCATGTCAATGGCAAGAAGGTATTCTGGGGGCCGCCGGGCGTGGGCTTGGGCGAACTGCTGGCGCGTCCCAGGCTGATGGGGAATCCACTACTTTCCCCTTGGGCAAACCGCATCGAGGGGCTGAGCTATCGTGCCAATGGCAAGGAATACCATCTCAACCCGGCGCTGGGAAACTTGAGGCTGGATGGGAACAAGAATCCCATTCATGGCCTGGTGAGCTTTACCAAGCTGTGGAAGGTGAAAGAAGTTGCGGCCAGGAAGGATCATGCGCTGGTCCGGCTTGAGCTCGATTGCAGCCGTCAGCCGGACTGGCTGGCACAGTTCCCTTTCCCGCATCGTTTGGAACTTACCTACCGACTGACACCCAGGACGCTTGAAGTCATCACGGTCGTTGAGAACTTTGCCACTGAGCCGATGCCGCTGGCGATTGGCTTCCATCCTTACTTTCAGTTGAATGACGCGCCTCGTGACGAGTGGGAGGTAACGATTCCCGCACGCGACTTGCTGGTGCTTTCCCCCAAACTCATCCCGACAGGCGAAACGAAGCCAAACCCCTATGCTCCGGGAACCAAGCTAAAGGGGATAGTGCTCGATGACGTATTCGGCGGTCTGGAAAGCAATGCCACGTTCCGCGTCAAGGGCCAGAACCAGATGATCGAAGTTGTTTATGGGAAGGACTATTCGATTGGCGTGGTCTATGCTCCCGCCGGCCAGAGCTTCATTTGCTTCGAGCCGATGACAGCTCCCACCAATGCCTTCAACACGCCGGGCAGCCATAAAACAATCGCGCCAGGGGCGAGCTGGCGCGAGAGCTATTGGATTCGGACAAGCGGCTTCTAGGCGCCGCTGGCAGCTACTTCTTAGCCGGAGCAGGGGTTTTGGGAGCCGCCGGAGCAGCGGTCTTGGCCGGGGGCGTCATCGTCGAAGGAGCGTTGGCGTCGTAAAGCTTGATCACTTCATTGGTGATGTCAAGGGTATTGGATGCCCAAATGACCGGGGTCTGCTGTGAACTGATGTCCAGGATCATTGAAAAGCCATTGTCGGTGGCGTACTTGTTGATGACCTGCATGATGCGGCCGCCAAGTTCATTCAGTACTTTCTGTTGTTCCTGGTCAAATTCAGCCTGGGCATCTTCACTTTCGCGCTGCAGGCTCTTGGTCTTGAGCTCGATGTCGGCCTGCAACTTCCGCTTGACCTCTTCGCTGCCGACAGTGCCGAGTTTGCGGTATTGTTCCTGCAAGGCCTGAACGGCGGCGGAAGACTGTTCCATCCCTTTCCGGCGAGGCTCGAAGCGGGTTTGCAACTCGGCTGCAGCCTTCTGGCCGTCCTTGGTGGAAACGATTGCCTGCTGGATGTTAATGGTCCCGACTTTGTTCTGGGCGAAGGCGACGGGGAGGGTCAAGGAAGCCAGCACCAGGCCAGCGAGGAGGTTCTTTACAATAAAGCTCATTGTTTTCGGGTTCTCTTTCAAAATCGTATCATTCGGTACGGACTAGAAGGTGCGGCTGATCGTGAAGCGGAAGATACGCTGCCGTTCACGATATACGCTCGGCCGACCAAACTGGGCCACTGAGTTGACGAAGGTTGTCTGGTTCGGGAAGTACGAGCGATCCGCTGCGATAGGCGGTTGGATCACGTCGTCAACCCGGAGCGGATTGAAGGCGTAGTAAAAGCGGAAGGGCGCATTTACTACCGGCATCATGATTTGCACTTCGAGGCCGGTTGACATGCGAGGCTTCTGGGTAAAGTCGATCAGGAAGGCTTTGTTTTCGAAGCCTGCCTGGGGAAAACTGGCGTTCAGTGAGTCAATTCGTCCAGGATTCAAATTCAGGCCATTTGAACGGGAGATCCGGTTGACGCCGATATCCGCGAAGGCCGCGAGTACGACGGGTCCGAAGATTGGGATCCGGTATTCGAAGTTGCCGACACCCTGCGTGTCACCGCCGGGGTAAATGATCTGATAGACAGGAATGTTCTGTGTGACCTGTGTCAGGAAGACGTTGCCGTCAGACCCGATGGTGCGCTGAATGCGAGCACTGCCATCTTCATTGAGCACCGGAACCGTTGCCTGCGAGGGAATGTAGGCCAGTGGGCTGATGCCCCAGATATCAAAGCCGCGGATGTCGTTTTCGCCGCCCATGTAGAAGCGGTTGAAGGGAGGGGCTGTTTTGCCACCGTAGCCGGTGATGAAGCGGCCAAGGCCGTGCATACCGATGACGTGACCCTTTTTGAAACCGGAGCGGAAGTACTTTACGTCAATCGTCGGTTCGATCATGTTGGTGTTGCCACCGAGGAAGGAGCCGGCGAAGGTCGTCGAAAGGTAAATCGATTTGCCGCGGGAAGGCGTGATGGGGTGATCGACTGTGTTGTAGGAGAAGTTAGGAATGATCGAAGACTGGCGGATACCCGACAACTGATTGGGCCCGTCGAGGTTCTGGAAGTTAACGGCCTCGAAGTAGGTACGGGCAGCCTGCGTCGTCGGATCAAATCTCGAAACGCTGTAGCTGTAAGTGGCCCCCACGCGCGCAAAGCTGCGGCGCAAGAGAGTAGAAGCGTAGGCGGTGAAGCCGTAGCCGTTTGAAGAATAGTTGAGCAGGTTGTCTCGGCCGAGTGCGTCGAATTGGGCCGTCAGATTGCGGCCTGAGAAGAGGGAAACTTCGCGGCCCTGATCGTAGTTGAATCGCTGGTAGAAGACAGTGAAGCCTACTTGAATTGGTTTGTCCAGGAAGTACGGCTCCGTGAACCCGAACGTGACAGACCGGATGCGATCACCGATCTGAGAGTCGAGCGACAGGGTTTCGCCAAGACCGAGGAAGTTGTTGGTCGAATAACCGAAGCTGACGAAGCTGCCAGCGATGCCGGAGACGCCACCCGACATCTGAACGGAGTTGCGGCCACGTTCCTTCACCTTGAGGGTGATGTCAACTGTGTTGTTGCGAGTGTCGCGGGTGATGTTGGCGGCTTCGTTTTCCTTCAGGACTTCAAAGTAGCCAAGCTGATTGAGACGCAACAAGCTGACTTCCCACAAACGGGAGTTGAACAGGTCGCCTTCATCGAGCAGGATTTCGCGACGGATGACTTTGTCGCGTGTCGTCGTGTTGCCGGCAAAATCAATACGCCGGACAAAGAATTGCTGACCTTCATCAACATTGAGAGTCAGGTCAATCTGGCCTGTCTTGATATCCGGCTCAAAAGAAGGTTCCGGGACGAAGTCCAGGAAGCCATACATGCCGTAGACTTTGCGCATTTCTTCCAAGCCTTTTCGCAGTTTCGCCGTGGAGAAAATATCCCCTTCGCGCATTCCAAGCACGCTGCTGAAGATTTCTTCCGGCGCGCGGAAGAATTTGACGCCAACCAGATTCAACTTCTGGAGGCGATACTTGGGACCTTCATCAATGTTGACGACAAAGTCGGCACGTTTGCCAGGCTTGTTGGGGTAGAAAAGAGGAATCCGGAAGCCGCTACCGCCGACGTCCCGGATCGTCGGGTCTTCGGCCGAAGCGCGGGCGGTAAAGTATCCCCGTTCCTGATAGAAGCTTTGCACGCGGCTCATGTCTTCTTCCAGCTTGGTTGCGTCGTAGGTCTTGGCAAAGAGGCTTTCAAACAGGATGGATCGGGGAATTCCGACGGGACGCAGATTGTTCATGGCCCGGCGAACGACGGAATCCTTGAAAACTTTGTTGCCTTCTATTTGGATCTTGCCTACTTTGACTTTTGGACCCTCCGCCACCCGGAAATTTACTTCGAGGGAGGACGGTGGGATCTGCCGAATTTCCGGAGTCACGCTGGCGAACTGGCGGCCACGCTCGGACAGGTATTCCTTCAGGACATTGGCCGCTCGCTGGATCTTGTTCGGATCGTACTGCTGTTCAACCTGCAAGCCAACTCGCCGTTCCTTGAAACGGTCCAGAATTTCGGAGACGGTAATCGACTTCATGCCGTCGTATTTGATAGAACGGACAACCCGGCGTTCTGTGACGACAAAGCGGATCACCCAGCCAGTACGGCCGGCTTCCTTCTCCGTACGAATGTCATCAAAACGGGAGGTATTCCATAGAGCCATGAAGTCCCGGTTCAGGGATTCTTCACTATACTTGTCACCTTTTTTACTGATGATCAAAGCGCGCAAAGTGTCCTGGGGGACGCGGCGGGAGCCACGGAATTCGATTGCTTCAATTACATCTTCCACGGGAGCATCGGGGTCCCTGTCGGGAACTACTTCCGGAGCAGGTTGAGCCGGGGCCTCCAATTGGGGCTGGCCGGGGGGCTGCTGGGCAGGCTTGGGAGCTTCCGTTGGAGTGGATGAAGGAACATTCTCAAACGGATTGGCCGGCTTTGGAGGAGCAGGCTGGGGAGTTTGAGGGGCCGGCGGGGTTTGTGCCGGTTGCTGCGCTGGTTGCTGTGCCAGAGTGGGAATCGCAAGCGCCAGGAATGCGAGAAGTACTGAGACAAGACGCAGTGGTGGCGCAAGCAGGCATCGACGCCTGAAAAACATCATCTAAAGCTGGTTCCTTTCCACTCTGCGCCTTCGAGGAGACGTAGCCTGTTCTGACTGGGTTTCAATCGAAATACCTATGATCCAAAGGGAATTGACATGCCGTCGGCATTGCTGATTCAAGCGGAGATTGGAGCCTCGTTCGAAGAGCGCACAAATACTGAGTATAAACCAATGCAAATGCCCATGAGAACGAAAGCGAAGAAGATGGAGGGCCGACGAGAGTAGAGAGCGAGCGGCGGAAACAGTTTTCGCCAAACGAAGCCATCGAGAAGGTAGTACCACCAGCTCCCCGCAAGAATGCCAACAAGCACAGCAGAGATGGGTTTGAGTGAGGGGGGCACGGCCAAAGCATAGAGTACTCCGAAGACAATGCCGCTCAGATAGTGGAAGGAGAGGCCGACTGCCGTATGAAATCCGAAGTCGGGCCTGAGGCTGGCAGACCCAAAGACCGCTCCGGCCATGAGGTTGGGAAAAGTCCAAAAAGAGTGATCACTGGAACGGGAGGCAATTCCACACCAGAAAGTGGTCAGCAGAAATGACAAAGTTGCGGCCTGCACGACCGCAAGTATACGCTCGTAGCGCCGCGCGTCTGGCGAGGGAGGATCTGACATTTCGCAACCTAATGTTAGCATTGGAGTTCTTGTGAACTATGGCTATACAAAAGGTATGCATTACGGGGATTGGCGTCGTGAGCCCGAATGGAATCGGCCGCGAAGAGTTTTGGCGTGCCTCGCGGGAAGGTAAAAGTGGAGTTCGTCGCATCACGCGGTTTGACTGCACTGGCCAGCCGGTTCAGATCGCCGGCGAGGTGACCGGCTTTAACCCGCTCGATTATATGGATGCGCGCGATCTGGAGGGTACCGGACTGGCTACCCCCTACGCGCTGGCAGCGGTTGGGGAAGCCCTGGGGGATGCGGGGCTCGATCCGAAAAGCATGAATCTCGACCAGTTGCGGGAAGTGGGTGTCTATGTCGGCAGCGGTGGGGGAAATCAGGAGTTCACCGAGCGTCAATACTCCCTCTTTTACAGTGGCCAGTTAAAGAAGTGTAGTGTATTTGTCATTCCATCCAGCACTCTGGGCACTCTGGCCAGTGAAATTTCGATGGAATTCGGCTTTCGTGGGTTGAGCCACATGTTCAGCAACGGCTGTACGAGTTCTACGGATGCCATTGGGTATGCCTACCGGGCCGTGCGTCAGGGAGAATCAGAAATTGCCATTTGCGGCGGCGTGGATGCGCCGATTGCACCACTGACACTCAAGGGCTTTCAGTTGTTGCGCATTATGAGCACTGCTTGCAATGAGAGTCCGGAAGAGGCTTCAAAGCCCTTCAGCGCGAACCGGGATGGCTTTGTGGTTGCAGAGGGAGCCTGGTTTTTTGTGCTGGAATCGGAGGAACGGGCACGGCGTCGTGGCGCCACAATCTACGGTGAAATTTTGGGATATGGTGCCACCTGCGAGGCTTTCCACCGGGTGCGGCTGGAAGAAGTTGGTATTGAGCCGGCCCGAGCGATGCAACTGGCCATGCGGGAAGCCCAGGTTGAGCCGAACCAGATTGACTACTTGCACTACCACGGCACGGCAACTCAGCTCAATGACCGGGTGGAGACGACTGCGGTCAAGCTGGCATTTGGAGACTATGCTCGAAACTTGCCTGGCTCGAGCATCAAGAGCTTGATTGGCCATCCGCAAGGCGCATGCGGTGCGGCAAGTCTGGCGGCGACGATGTTGTCAATGAGGGATCAATTTGCACCGCCAACGATCAATTTGAAAGAGGCGGCTCCGGAGTGCGATCTTGACTACATTGCCCTTACCGGGCGACCGCTGGCAATAAAAAAAGCGATGGTAAATACCATCGCCTTTGGAAGCAAGAACTCCGCCCTGGTTGTGGGGCGGGACTAATCCGGTTTCGAATAATAATACGTGTGGTAGTAGGTGTATTTCGAGTAGAGCTCGCCGCGGCGGGCTCCGTTGACTACCGTACCCAACACATTGTTTTCGCATAAGGACTGGATGGCCCGGGTGATGGAATCAACCGTAGTGACACCCAATCTGACGACAAGAATCGTTCCATCCGACATGGTGGATAGCAAATTAGCGTCTGCGGCGAAAAGCAGGGGCGGGGTGTCGAGGATGACCCAGTTATAGGTTTTCTGAAGATTCTTGAGCAGGTGCCGCACTTTGTCCAGGTTCAAGAGCTCCAAAGGATTGATAACCGCCTCGCCTGCTGGCAGAATGCTCAGGTTTGTGCCGGCGACTTTCTTGACGATCTGTTCCGGGGTGGCCTTGCCAAGCAGGTAATCGGTGATTCCGGGTGACCGCTCCACCTGAAAGAGGTTGTGGACAAGCGGACGGCGGAAATCGAAGTCACAAAGAATCGTGTTGTTGCCTTCGAGGTGGGATTCCGCTAGTGCCAGGTTGACTGCCGCCATGGACTTGCCCTCGGCCGGGGAAGGGCTGGTCATGACAACGGTATGGATGGGCTGGAGGCTTTGCAGGTGGTTGAGGCGAGTGCGGAAGGTACGAAATTCCTCGCTGGGGGCTTCATGGGGCCGGGCCGCATCGACAAGATGGGCATCGGGGGCAGGGTTGAAAGGGATCTCCTCAATTCGCTCCAAAAGGTTTTCAAACTCAGGCGCCAGGGCAATCGCGTTTCCGTCATAGCGAGGCGCAAATTGTGCCGTTGCGCGCGGTGCAACCGGAACTTCCGGGCTAGCGCCGCCGGACCTGCGCAGTGCATCGTGAACTCTACTCATAAATACTCAACCCTCCTCATCGACCCACTATTTGCTGGTCGTGTAGTAAATTACCGAACCAGCCATAATTGCAATACTTGCCAAACAGGCTGTAGACCACGCCAGCCAAGTTAACCGCCTCCGCCGCCGAACAACCAAATCATTCTCCAGCAGCGGGATGCAACCAAGAATAGTGAGCTGCGTGTAAGCCCGGACATCCTTGAGGTTCTTCAGGGTTGAATCTTTCATTTCCTTCGCGCCGGCAAAACAGATGCCGAGCACCAGACCCGCGATTGCGCCACCCAGGATGATCATCCAGCGCTTGGGTTCAGTCGGTGCAGACGGAAGGGAAGCCTGGTCGAGAATCTCAAGCTTCTCTGTCTGCTTGCGGTTTTCCAGCTCAACGGCTGCGTTTGCCCGCTGCCGAAGCCGGTCAATTTCTTCAAAATCCCGCCGCGCCAGCATTGCCTGCAGGCGAAGTTGCTCATATTCTTTTTCACTGGAGGGCATTGTGGCGAGAGTTCCCTGCAGGTTTCTGGCCGATCTCTCAGCGTCCACCAACGCCTTCTTGTAAGAATCCTCCTCCATCCTGGAGGCTTCAATCCGGCCCTGCAGCTGTTGAATTTGAGCCTCGAGGCCACGTGCTTCACGCTGGGCCTCGGGCCGAAGTCCGCTGACTGAAGTCGAACCTTTTTGAGCTGCTAATTCTCGCTCTTCCTGTAGCTTCTGCAAGCGATCCCGTTCGGCACGTAGAACCTGAAGATTGGAGACAGCGGCCTTAATATCCGGGTGAGTTTCCTGATACTGCTCGCGCAAGGACTGGATGCGGGTTTCAAAATTAGCGACTTCTCTTTCCAACTGAATCAAGCGGTCGTCTTTTGGAACAATGGTGCGAATGTTCTCAACCGAAGGCACCGTCACTTGGCGCAACTGGTCCTTGAGAATACTGATCTGATTTTCGATGATCAGGCGATCCTGGTTGACGCGGGCAAGCGAAGCGTTGAGGTTTGTCATGCGCGTCTCAATGCCATTGATTGCCGAGATGGTTGCACCCTGTTGTTCAGGGGTGCGCCCGACATTGGCCGACTTGAACCGGGAAAGCTGCTCCTCGATGCCATCCAAGTCACGCTTTCGGGTAGCCCATTGGTCCTCGACGAAATCTTTCATTTGGGAAGAGGAACTAGCGCGCTCGCGGACGTTCTCATCAATAAATTTTGAGACCAGATCGGCACAGACACGCTGTGCCTTGACACGATCCTCATACTTGAAAGAAACATTGAAGGCCACGGTCTTGTTTGGAGAATTTACCCCTCCGCCAATCATCTGGACCCCGATCGCTCTTGAACGCATGTTCTCGATTACGTCTTCAAGCGGCAAACGCTTCCGCTCCCTTGTGTAAAGGGTATGTGTGTTGATAATGTTCGTCAGGGTGGCACGGCTCAGAATGCTCTGCCGCATTTGGTTGACGCGCTCGCTCATGTCCACGGTGAGCGGCATGGAAAGCAGACCTTCGGGAACCTGGGGCGGAAGTACCCGGATCGTGGCGCTTGATACGTAGGTGTCAGGCCAGAGGAATGCAACGACGACGCTGATGACCAATCCGGCTAAGACAGGCGCCAGGATTAAAGACTTGTGTCGCCGGATGATGTCGATATAGTCTTCAACATCGAGGGCACGATGTTGAATGGCGAGTGGGTCTTGAAGAGGTTGCACGCCAGAGGCTCCTTGCTTTCTACTTTTAGGGAACGTAGATGTGGTCGCCGGGCTGAAGCTGAATATTCTGTTCAAGCTTCTTGCCCTTGATCACTTCGTTGTAATTGAATTTGATGCGCTCGTTGCCGCGCATAATGACAATCTTCTTGTTGTTGGCAAACTCCCTCGTTCCTCCAGCTATGGTGAGGGCTTCGAGAACTGTCATGGGACGAACCAATGGAAAGGCGCCAGCCTTATTTACTTCTCCAGAAAGGAAATATCTTTTGCTTTCAACTTTCTGCACCTGTATGGTGACAATCGGGTTCTTGAGAATCTTTTCGTAAGCCTTGGTGATTTTTGATTCCAACTCAACCGGAGTCAACTCTGACGCTTCAATTTCACCAACCAGCAAGAGGTTGATCTTTCCGTCTGGACGTACGGAAACAAGGCCAGAAAGTTCCGGCTCCCGCCAAACCCGTAACAAGATGACATCTTCCGCGCCAATTCGATAAGAGTTCGGGTCTACGGCCGCACCCGGAGAGGAAGCCGTTACAGGGGGAGGAGTGTCTTCAGCTGCGGCTGGTTTTTGTTCGGCCGGAACAGGGGCTTGTGCAGGGCTTTGGGCGCACAAAATACCCAGGGATATCGTAGCGTGCAACAGCGCCCATTTGATTGCGATCTTATTCAATTCCAAGTCCTCCACTGAAAGGCCACTTCGAGCTGCGCTCCGAAGGTCATATGTCCTTCCCCTCAACATGATTCTACACTATGGAAAATGGTAGAACTGTAGTACTGAGGAGCTATTCTTATAGCTGCATCAGCAGAACTGAAGTCCTCAAGAATCACCAATGCAATTTTTTCTAGCCAAGTCTGACCCCAAAGAGTATTCGATTTTGGACCTGGCCCGAGACGGAGAGACCGATTGGACCGGAGTGCGCAATGCGCAAGCCCAGCAGGCAATTCGGGCGATGAAACCCGGGGATTGTGTGATCTGCTACCACTCCCAGGGAGAAGCGTCCGTGGTGGGTTGGGGCTATGTCGAAGGCGAGATCTGGCCGGAGCCGGAAAACCCGAAATTTAGCGTCTTCCGCTATCGCTATGGGGGAAGTTTGGCCAAACCGGTTTCCCTGACGCAGATTAAGGAAAGCGGGCTCTTTCAAGACTTCGCACTCGTTCGCCAGTCGCGACTTTCGACAATGGCTGCGCCCAAGGCTTTTGTTGCCTGGCTCAAGAAGCAGGCGAAAGATTTCCGGCCCTAGCCAAAACCTGGGCTTCCTGCAAGATTCGGTAAACCTGATGGAGCGGCAGGCCAACCACATTGAAGAAGCAGCCCTCAATCCGCCGGATAAAGCGTGACGCCAGGCCCTGGATCGCATAGCTGCCGGCCTTGTCGAAGGGCTCACCGCTAGCGACGTAGGCCTCGATCTCCGAATCCTCAAGATTGGCAAACTCGACGCAGGTTTCTTCCACGTGCAGGCAATGCCGGTCTGCAAAGCGAAAACTGATGCCAGTGCAGACCCGGTGCTGGCGGCCGGACAGCAGGCGCAGCATGGCAGCAGCGTCTGCGGTATCGCGCGGCTTCTCGAGCAAAACTTCGCTGCCACCCAAGTCGACAATGACGGTAGTGTCGGCCGCCAAAATTCCTTCGCTGCTGCTGCCTTGAACCGAGGCGGACTTTTCCGCGGCAAGACGAGCGACATATTCGCGGCCTAGTTCGCCCGGTTTGGGAACTTCGACGATGGAGGCGGGCCTCACCGCAAAGGAGAAGCCTGCCTGGTGTAGCAACTCTTTTCTGCGGGGAGACTGGCTGGCCAGCACGAGTTCAAAGCCGGGAATAAAGAGTGTGGACATCCGCTCCAGTTTATCGAGGCCCTCCGCGGTGCTGCTTGCTACAATGCAGAGGTTTAGGCGATGGACAAGGCTCTGCGGCTACTGGGGAAACTCAAAAACGGTGTTGCGGGCGAGGAAGAACTCGCTCGGGCCGCTTGGCGTGCCGCCATTGGTGAGCGCCTGGAGGCTCACGTCCGCTTTCGCGCCCTCGTACGGGACCGGATTGTGGTGGAGGTGGATGACCGGGTCTGGCAGCGGCAGATGTATGCGCTGGAGAAGCAGATTCTTGCCAAGCTGCAACGGCTTCTCGGAAGAGTACTGGCCCGGCGAATCGAATACCAGATTGCGATTCCACGTATGGTGCCGCAGCCCGTGGAGTCAACTGAGTTCCGGCTGGTGGCAAAAGATCCAGAGGCGGACAAAATCAGTGATCCTGGTCTGCGCCGGGTTTATTTGAAGTCGAAGCGGAAAGCCTCAGGCCAATAGGACAGGAGTTTGAAGAATGCAATTCAGCAATGACGATGTGCGCAAGGTTGCCAAGCTGGCCAATCTGGAATTGACCGATGCCGAAGTGGAGCGAATGGCCCACGATATGGCCGAAGTGATAACTCACATGGAGCAGCTTTCAGAGCTCAATACGGACAACGTGGCTCCGATGGCACAGGTTTTGTTCGCCGCCCCCGCAACTGCATCCTTGCGGCCGGATGAAGTCAGAGAGCGAACTCGACTGAACACGCAGGACGCCTTGCGCAATGCTCCCCAAAGCGGGGCAGGGCACTTCAAAGTTCCGCGGGTGATTGAGCGCTAGGCCGGGAGGAAAAATACCATGGATAATTTGCAGTCGATAACCATTCAGCAGATCCAGGAAGGACTGCGCAGCCGGAAGTTCAGCGCGCTTGAGATTGCTCGCGCCGCCAACAATCTGGCGGCCGCGGAGAACCCCAAGTCGAATGCATACCTTACGTTGAGTCCGGATCTGGCCGAGGCCGCCGCAAAGCTGGTAGACGACAAGCTCGCCCGGGGAGAAGATCCGGGTTTGCTGGCTGGCGTGCCCATCGGAGTGAAGGACGTACTTTCAACCAATGGATTGCGGACCACGTGTGCTTCGAAGATGCTGGAAAATTATGTACCCGCCTACGATGCTACGGCTGTCGAGCGGCTCAAGGCGGCTGGCGCGTTGATCGTGGGAAAAGCAAATTGCGATGAGTTTGCGATGGGTTCTTCCAATGAGAACTCTGCCTTTGGGCCGGTGCGAAATCCGGTTGCACTGGACCGGGTCCCGGGTGGATCGAGCGGAGGCTCGGCCGCGGTGGTCGCGCAAGGAACCGCCGTGGGCTCGTTGGGTTCTGATACCGGAGGCTCGATCCGTCAACCTGCTTCCTTTTGCGGAGTGGTCGGAGTAACGCCAACGTACGGCCGGGTGAGCCGTTACGGCCTGGTGGCGTTTGCCAGCAGCCTCGATCACGTGGGTCCCTTTGCGCGAAACGTTTCGGATGCGGCAACGATTCTTGAAGCCATTGCGGGCAGAGACGATCTGGACGCCACCAGCGCTTTTGCGCCAGTGGATGACTATCAAACCGAAATGCGGAAACCAGTAGCCGGCATGCGAATTGGAATTCCCAAAGAATATTTTGAGGGTCTTTCAGCGGAAACCGGGGACAAGATTTATGCGGGTCTTGAGGTGCTCAAAAAGCAAGGCTGCGAAGTTGTTGAAGTCAGCCTGCCGCACACGCCCTATGCCATCAGTTGCTACTACATCATCTGTACAGCGGAAGCGAGCTCAAACTTGGCCCGCTACGACGGTGTGCGCTACACAGCGCGGGCAGAGGCGGCCACGCTCACCGAAATGTATGCCAAGACCCGGGACGAGTACTTTGGCATGGAATGCAAACGCCGCATCATGCTCGGAACTTACGTTTTGAGCCATGGCTATTATGATGCCTTCTACCTGAAGGCCCAAAAAGTTCGGAGCCTGATCGCGGGCGATTTTTCACAGGCGCTGGAGAAGGTAGATGCGCTGATCGCCCCTGTGAGTCCGTTCCCGGCCTTTAAGCTCGGCGAGAAGATGGCCGACCCGATGCAGATGTATCTTTCGGACATCTACACGATCACCGGGGATCTGGCGGGTATTCCCTGCATGAGCGTTCCCTGTGGAAAGACTGCTGAAGGCTTGCCCGTAGGCATGCAGATCTTCGCCGGACACTTCCAGGAAAGCACCATGTTCCGCCTTGCTTATGCGTTTGAGCAAGCGGGCGGAGTGGCTTAGTAAGGCAGCTTGCGCAGCTTCACCGGCTTGCCGTCCTGCTCCCGGCTCTTCTGCGCCGCGTCGAGAAACGAGAAGATCTCCAGGGTTTCTTCGGGGGAAACTGGAGCTTTTCCAGTTTGGAAAAAGCGGACGATTTCCTGAACCAGCGCGACGTAGGAGTATTCAAATTTTGGTGGCGACTGGATCACTTTGTTGTCTTTGGTAAACACAACCGCGCCGAAGTCGGAGTAGGGGCGTAAGGCGCGCACGGTACCGACGCGTCCATCCTGCCAACGGCAAGTGATTTCATCCTGGGCTGGCGTGTAGGTGCGGGTAACCGATTCGCAGCCTGTCCCCAGCAGCTTGAAGAGCATGTCGGCCGCGTGGATTGCGTACCAGCCCAATTCGAGGTAGTGATGCTCCTCAAGCGGGCCAGGCCCCCAAACCATGGCTCCTTTCAGTTCCGGTTGCAGCAACGGCGTCAGACTTTTGGCCCAGCGCAAACTGGAAGAAGAAAACCAGGGTACGCCTTTGGCTTTGGCCAGGCGGGCGATTGCATAGGCATCCTCAAGGCTGGAGGCCAGCGGCTTGTCGATGAAGAGAGGCTTGCCGGCTGCGATTACCGGCCGGGCCTGTTCGAGATGCGGACGGCCATCCACACTCTCCAGCAGGACTGCGTCCACTTTGCTGAGAAGCGTTGCAATGTCGGGAACGATTTCAACCTTCCAGTCGCGGGCCAGTTCCTCTGCGTACTTGTCGACGCGGTTGTAGCTGGACTCGATGTCCTTGCTGCCGCCTTTGAAGGCTGCAACAATCTTTGCCCCAGGAATGTGCTCGGGGTGTTTGGGGTCATTCAGAATTTTGGTG
This sequence comes from uncultured Bryobacter sp., assembly GCA_964510335.1. GTDB lineage: Bacteria > Acidobacteriota > Terriglobia > Bryobacterales > Bryobacteraceae > Bryobacter. Next base: position 17,891 of record CAZECF010000036.1, read on the forward strand.
AAGGCAATGACGTGAGAAGTGTCGGTGCCAATAATCCCGAGGCGCAGGTCCGCCGCGAAGCTCGATATGGCGAAGAAAAACAGAAAAGAAATCGTAAGACGCATTGCGGGCATTGTACACTACGGCTTTGGTTCGACTCTCCTCTCCACTGCAATTTCTGAAAGGTGTTGGTCCTACGCTGGCTGAAAAGTTCAAAGCGAAGGGGCTTGAGACCGTCGAGGATCTGCTTTTCTATCCTCCCTTCCGGTATGAGGATCGCAGCCGCTTTCTGCCGCTACAGCAATTCCGGGAAGGGCAGAGCGGCGCGGTGCAGGCCATTGTTGCCAGCACGCGCACCCGGACTTGGCGCAAGGCATCCCAGTTGCTGTTTGAAGCGGAGTTGCAGGACGAACAAGGAAACCGGTTGCTGGCCCGCTGGTACAACGCCAAGTATCTGGCCAGTGAGATCGTGCCGGGGATGCGATTGGCTTTGTTCGGCAAAGCTGAATTTGACTTTCAGAATGGACGGATTTTTCTTGCCCATCCTGAGTTTGAAGTGCTTCCCGAGGAGGGCGACCCGGACCTTGCTTTGCATATGGGCCGGATCGTAGCCGTTTACGAAGCTGTCGGCAAAATTTCCACCAAGCAGATGCGGCGCTTGATGATGCGGGCGATCGAGGCAGCGGGGGAATTGGAAGATGCATTGCCAGGAGAGGTCTTGCGTCGCTTCCGCTTGCCGCATATCAGCAAGGCAGTACGGGAAGTTCATGAGCCGCCCCTCGATATGAATCTGGAGTCGCTCAATCAGCGGCGGTCTCCTGCGCATTGGCGCCTGATCTTCGAAGAGTTTTTTTGGCTGGAGTTTGGTTTGTTGCGCAAGCGCCGGGAAATGAAGCGTGCGGCAGGGATTGCCTTTCAATTGACGCCCGAGATCCGCGAAAAGGTAAAGCAAATGCTGCCCTTTAAGCCGACTTCGGCACAGAAGCGGGCGCTCAAGGAGATTGCCCTGGATATGGCGGCACCGCATCCGATGAACCGTTTGCTGCAGGGCGATGTAGGGAGCGGCAAGACTCTTGTCGCTGCTGAGGCGGCCGTTATCGCCATGGAGAATGGCTATCAGGTGGCAATGCTGGCTCCAACTGAACTGCTGGCCACGCAGCACTTTCTGTCGCTGCAGAAATTCTTCCGCCACCTGGGCTATCCCGTTGCCGTGATGACCGGATCACAAACGGCCAAAGAGAAGACTCAGATCAAGAAACTGGTTGCGAACGGTTATGTGAAGCTTCTTGTCGGCACGCATGCCCTGCTGGAAAAGAATGTTGAGTTTGACCGGTTGGGGTTGGCCATCATTGACGAACAGCATCGCTTCGGAGTTCTGCAGCGGCTGTTCTTGCGGCAAAAAGGTTTGGCTCCGGATGTTCTCGTGATGACAGCAACTCCCATTCCACGTACGCTGGCCTTAACAATCTATGGCGATCTGGATGTGAGCGTGATTGACGAGCTTCCGCCAGGCCGCAAGGGGATCGTGACCAGGCACCACGGGCAGACTGCCATCAAGCAGGTTTGGGAGGCCGTGCGTTCGCAATTGAAGGAAGGCAGGCAGGCCTACATCATCTATCCACTGGTGGATGATTCTGAGCACTCGCCTGACCTCAAGAGCGCTCAAAAAATGTTCGAGATGCACTCTGCCAGGATTTATCCCGAATTCCGTGTTGGACTCATGCATGGCCAACTTCCAGCCAGCGAGAAGGACTCGGTCATGGAGAAATTCAAGCGGCGCGAGATTGACGTACTGGTTTCCACCACCGTTGTTGAGGTAGGCCTTGACGTTCCCAATGCGACGGTGATGGTGATCGAGAATGCTGAAAAATTTGGACTCTCGCAACTGCATCAACTCCGTGGCCGCGTGGGCCGGGGTGCTCACGCGAGTTACTGCTACCTGGTAACGGGTAAGCAGAATGAGGTGAGCGAACAGAGGATTCGGGCCATGGTGGAGAGTTCGGATGGCTTTCGGCTGGCCGAAGCAGATTTGGAGATTCGCGGTCCGGGCGAGTTCTTTGGAACGCGGCAGTCAGGAGTTCCGCAGCTTCGATTTGCACACATACTCAAGGACCGGGAGATTCTGGAAATGGCACGAGGCGAGGCACGGAGTTTTCTGGAGCAGGAAGCCGGAACGGACCGGCTGAAGGCCGCCGAGCATTACCTGGAAGAAAAATGGCAACGCCGCTACGGTCTGGTGCAGGTGGGATGAGAGTTATCGCTGGCGAATATGGACGCCGCCGCCTGGTGGCACCCAAAGGTGACACAACGCGCCCGACTCCAGACCGGTTGCGGGAGGCGCTGTTCAGTATTCTTGGGCCGAGATTGAATGGGGTTGAGTTTCACGACCTCTATTGCGGGTCGGGTGCAGTGGGGATCGAGGCGCTGAGCCGCGGGGCACTGCGGTGTACGTTCGTAGAATCAGATCCCGCCGCACTGGCCGCCCTGCGTGAGAATTTGAAAACGCTGGGAGTCGGGCAGAAAGGGATTGTGCTGCCAAAGCGGGTGAGCGCCATCCTTGGAGGGCGCAAGTGGCAGGGGATCGTGTTTCTGGACCCCCCTTATGAAGCCAACAAAGAGTATGAAGCAACCCTCGCAGCGTTGTCGCAGTCGGAAGCCGGCCTGTTACTAGTGCAGCACGACCGCCGGTTGGAGTTACCGAAGCGTTGTGGAGCTTTCGCCTTCGAGCGAGAGTTGAAACAAGGAGACAACTGCGTCAGTTTTTATGGTCGAGTTGCGGAGGGAACGGGCTCGGAAGTATCGAATTCGATCGGGATTTCAACAAATGCCAGTTTCTCCTTGCCCGGTTCCGCTCCGTCGGTTATTTCCAGCCGGTAGCTGCGGGGTGGAACATCGAACACAATCCGGCCCTCCTCGGTCTGAGTCGGTCCGATCTTGCGGATGATGCCCAGCCAGCCGGGCAGGTAGCTGGCGTCAGAAACTTCCTGAATCTCGACACCCGCATCATCAACAAGTCGGAAGAGCGGGACCTCTGCTTCCTTGGCGCCTCCGTTTGTGATCGACAGGCGAATCACCAAAAAACGTTTGTCAGGGAGCTGGTAATTTCCTACGTTGCCAAGCTGGGTGAAGTAAGTAGCCTCCAGCACGTTGTAGGTAAGTAAACCCACGGCAGCGCGCTCGCCCATCTTGAAGGTCTTTGAGGCCTGATTGATGCGGGCCTCGGATTCAGACCCTTCCCGCGAACAGGAAACAATGGCCAGCGGGCTGGCGATACCAGTAGCCAAAAAAAACCGGCGAGTTGGGAACGGTGTCTTATTCTGTGTCATCTTACTCGATATGAGCGTAATTCAATTTGAACCCAAAGGGCAATTCATGATGCCAGGAATCTTTGCGGCGGTGTTGATCACGCTCCTGGTTGCTGACCCCCTTTTGGGCCAGGGCCAGCATCCACGTTCTGGCCGCAGAATCGCTCAAGTGATGGGTGCTGAGGGGGCAGACTGGCTGGAGCGCAGCGAGCGCGAGAGGGAAGAGAACCCCGCCCGGGCTATCGAATTGATCGGGTTTGAGAAGGGCATGACCGTTGCGGATGTTGGCGCAGGCAGCGGCTACTATGCCGTTCGGATCGCGGAAAAAGTGGGTCCGACGGGAAAAGTTTATGCCAATGATATTCAGCCGGAAATGCTCAATATTTTGAAGCGCCAGTTGCGGCGCAAAAAGGTTGGCAATGTCGAGCCGGTGCTAGGCACCGAGCAGGACCCTCGCTTACCAGAGAAATGTTGCGACGTGATTCTCATGGTGGACGTTTACCACGAGTTTTCGCGGCCGCAAGAGATGTTGCAAAAGTTGAAGCAGTCTTTGAAGGATGATGGCCGGCTGATTCTCCTGGAATACCGGAAGGAAGACCCCTATGTGCCCATCCGGCCCGAGCACAAGATGAGTGTGAAAGAGGCGAAGTTGGAGGTCGAAGGAGAAGGATTTCTGCTGGACAAGGTGATTGAAGAGCTACCCTGGCAGCACATCCTCATTTTCCGGAAGCAATAATCGCCTCAATACCGGCTTGCAACGCGGGCGCGGGGGTCAGCAGGCTGACAACCAGGCTGGCCGGGAAAGGCAGGTCATAGAAGAAGCCAGGATGGACCGAGAATCCCTGGTCGATCAGATCCAGGACAAGGTGTTGCTCTTCAAGGCAGGCAGGCCCCCGCAGAATGGCTGCCCAACCGGCTTCCACCGGCAAAAGAGACCAGGGGCTGGCCGCAAGTCCAGAGCGCAGGATATGCAAGGAGTCCAGGCAGCGGCTGCGTACTGGAGCTTGAAAGCTGTGTCGATGTCCGAGCCATGCGGCTGCGGCTTGTTGAATCGGGGCAGAAACGCTCAGGTAAGTATCGGAAACAAAGTTGAGCCGTTCTGAGGCTGGCCCTGCGGAAGGTGCGACGATCCAGCCCAACTTCATCTGCGGCAAGGCGCAAATTTTCGAAAGTCCACTCAAGACCAGCAGATTCTGCAAGCCGAGACCAGCGAGCGAGCCGGCTTTGCGCGAGATCCAGTTGTAGTCGCTAAAGACTTCGTCCGAGATGAGCCAAAGCCGCTCGCCAGTAAAATGAACCAACCACGCCAGATCATCGGCGGGTAAAAAGTGGCCTGTCGGGTTGTTTGGTTGTACCAGCACGATCGCGCGGGTCCGCTGGTCGCAAGCCTTGACGAGGTGCTCACGATCGAGCACCCATTGCCCAGCAACCTCGTGAGACAGATAGGGCCGCGCCTCGAGTCCTTCAGCAGCGAGCAGGTGGTGCAGCAAGGGGTAAGACGGCTGCGGGATGAGGATTGAGTCACCGGGGTCTGCCACCAGCTTGAAACAGTAGCTATAGGCTTCACTGGTGCTGGCGGTCAGAAGAATTTGATTCGCGTTGATGGATGCGCTGTGGTCTTCCTCGTAGTAGCCTGCGATTGCCTCGCGGGTGCTGGCTAATCCTTCAGCGGTGGGGACATAGTTTGAGCTGCGGAACGAAGCCAAGGCAAAGGGGTCAGGCAAAGAAATGGACGCTTGAGTCGGGTTTGCGCTGCTCAGATCAACGATGTGACGTCCTGCTGCCCTTGCGTCCGCCAGGGCCCGGGAAACCGCATTCTGCGGGGCTTCCCAGGCGTAACGTTGAGAATACGGCAGCAGAAAACTAATCCTGGGAGCCGGAAAGCTGGAAGGACTCAATCAGCACATCACGCAACATGGGGCCGTCCAGTGAGATAGCCCGGCCAAATAACTGCAATTGAGGGTCCTTCGAAGCTCGCCAGCCCTCAACCAAAAAATCAATGGTGGCGACGGAGTAGAGCTTTTCAGGTTCCAGGGTAGTCTCGCCACGAATAAAGTCAGGAATCAGCTTGCCCGGTACCTGGCCTTGCACCAGCAGGTTGTCGAAAGGCATGATGTTCCAAATATGCCGGGCCAATACTTCACCGTCCGGCAAGGAATCCCGAACCCCTCCCTGATTCATATGAACGAACTGGGCCTTCGTTTTCTTGCGCATCACCGATTCAATCCAGGAGCGGGTCTGAGGGCGGTCGAGTCTCGCGGGGCTCACGCCGATCCTGGTGTCCACCACGGCACTTACCTTGCTCTCCCACTTTTCAACCAGTTTGGCTACTTCCGGATCTGCCGGGAATGCTGCCACAGTGATGGGGATGCGCTTCCAGTTGGCCTGAACGATGCGCCGGTTGGCTTTGTCATAGCGCAGGTCGAGTCGCCCGAGTTCACTGCCGTTGGCGCGCAGCCGGACGCCAACGCGGTCTTCCACCCGGAACATCGTTTGCTTGCCGCCATGATCGTGTCCGGAAACAGTGACTGCATACTCAGGGAGCATTCGAACGATGTCATCGCAAGGCTGGTTGTAGAGATGAACCAGCGCGATGAGGATATCCGTCTTGTCCTTGAGACGGGCAGCCTCGGCACGAAGGGTGTCGAGCGCCGGGAGCAGCCGGTTCGGCCCGAATCTGGCGGCAGTGGCGAGGCCGGGAACAAGGTCTTCCATCAGCACCCCCACCACTCCAACCCGCAAGCCATCTTTCTCGAGAATGATGCTTGGAGTCTCTGTAAAGACCCGGCCATCGCGGGTCAGGAAATTAGCAGCCAGGACCGGGTGTCCGGCGGCGGCAAGGAAATCATTGATGCGCTCGTAGCCGTAGTCGAACTCATGATTGCCCAGCACGAAGGCGTCCGTGTTGAGGGGCCGGAGCACTTCAAAGACAGGCAAACCCCGGAAGATGGTGCTTACCGGCGAACCTTGCACGTTGTCTCCGGCATTGAGCAGGAGGCAGCGCGGGCACTGCACGCGCTCGCGCTTGATCGCGGTTGCCAAGTGGGCCGCTCCCCCTACGCCTTGTGGCGTGGGGAGAAACCGGGCATGAAAGTCATTGAAATGAAGAATCGAGAGATCGACTACTGATTCCTGGGGCCACGCTGCCAGAGAGAGGCTCGCTAACAGAAGAAGAGCGCGCATGACCTTTATCGTAGCGGGTGGCGGTTAATTGGGGATGGCAGCCAGCCAGTAGCCGTTACGGGTTTTGACGGTGGCTTCGGCACGGCGGACTTCCACTTCGATTGTGTGCCAGCCCCCATCCAGCTTGACTGCATCGCTGGGACTGTAGCTCAACATGTATTGGTTCGCCAGTTCATCGCCCAGTTTCTGCATGGCCTCTTCGAAGCCTCGGAGCGTCAGGAACGAATATTCCGACCCACCGGTGTACTTTGCATAGAGTTCCTGCGGATTGGAGATAAAGACTGCTTTGGTAGCCGTGAAGATTTCTCTGACGAGCGGAAGCACGTTGCCCATTTGACCACCCAGCGCGCTCATCTGCGCCTGTGTGGTGGGAGTATTGGCCATTCCTTGCGGCATCGGGCGTGCGCTGGGCGGAATCGGGCTCGGGCGGGGATAGTCCGGCTTGGCGGCAATCTTGTTGACCCAGCGGGACATGTTTACGGAGTAAACAATGATGTTATTGAGCTCTACTTCGAGCAAGGCGTCCTTGACGCGGGCCGTGCTGCCGCTTTCCTGCGTTTCGCTGATCAAAACGATCACTCGCCGGTGGTCGGCCGGACGGCGCTTGAGCATGCGGGCTGCGTGCAGGACTGCGTCGGACATGGCTCGCGTCTGTGAGCCAGGCCGCAAGCCTGCCAGTGCTTTCTTGAATTGATCGGTATCGTTGGTGAAGTCCTGAATCGTTTCAATACGGTGGTCGAAGGTGACGATTGCGGCTTCCCCCCGCTCGCCAATGATGAGCGGTTCCAGCATTGAGCCTACCTTCTGCACCGTCGGCAGCACCGGTTCGGTAGCAGCGCTGCGTTGGATGACCAGCACGAGCGAGACGGGGACGTAGGCTTCATCGATGTAGAGATTCTGCACTTTCCCGTTGTCCCGCAAGACAAAGTCCTTCACTTCCAGCCCATGGACGAAGTTGCCGTCGCGGTCCTTGACCGAGGTGGGAGCGATGACGGTTCGCGTGGTGACGCGGATCACGTCGCTTTCGTCCTGGGCAGCAGACTTGCTGTTCATCGCCAATACGATGCCCGCCACGGCAATGAGAAAGATCAACTGCTTTGCTTTTTTATTCATTTGGGTCCCTCACGTAGTCTCCTGTTTTGCCGCCAGACTTCGAAAGCAAATGGATATCGGTGATCTCGATGCCCTTGTCGAGAGCTTTGGTCATGTCGTAAATCGTTAGCGCAGCCACGGAGGCTGCTGTAAGCGCTTCCATTTCAGCACCAGTCTGGGCGTTACAAACCACTAAAGTGGAGACGTGTATCCCGTCTTTTTCGATTCGAAAATCGACATCCACCTGGCTGAGCGGAATCTGGTGGCACATGGGTATCAGTTCGGCAGTGCGTTTGGCGGCCAGGATGGCGGCGATTCGGGCAACCTCAAGCGGATCACCCTTGGGATTGCTGGGCAGCGCCTCCAGCACATGCTTCGGCATGCGCACAAAGGCATGACCGCGGGCGGTTCTGGCACTTTGGGGCTTCAGCGAAATATCGACCATGCGGGCGTTTCCCGCTTCATCGTAATGGCTCAGTTTGCTCATGGCAGCAGCACTCCAATGGATTCTCCCGCCGACCAGTGGGTTTGTTCCGCGTCCACCACCACATAGCAGTTTGACCTTGTCAGGGTAGGAATATCTCCGGACCCTTGCCACGGCAGGATTGCGACGGACTCCCCGGATTCGGAAAGCAAGCCAGGCAGAAATCTCGTCAAACCGGCCTTATGGGCATAAGCCGTCTTCAACTTCGCCCGGTGAAGAAAGAATTCAGGGTCGGTCACCCCGGCGAGCCGCCCCAGTGCAGTCTGGGCGAAAAGGCGAAATGTCACTAAGGTAGCCAAAGGATTTCCGGGCAGGCCGAAGAAGAAGCAGCCGCGCGCTTTTCCAAAAACTGTGGGCTGGCCAGGCTGGATCAGGACGCGGTCAAAGTAAAATTCGGCTCCCAGATTTGCGAGAGCCGTTTCAACAAAATCGTATTCTCCGGCTGAGACTCCGCCGCTGATCAGCAGAAGATCCGCCTGGAGCCCGTAGGCAATCAGATCGCGGGTAATCGGCTCGTCGTCCGGGGCGATGGGCAGGATTTCGGGCCGCCCTCCGGCACGCTGCACCGCTGATGCGAGCGCCCAGGAGTTTGAATTCCGCACTTGCGTCGGGTTGGGCATTCTCGCGATATCGACGACTTCATCACCGGTTGCCAGAATGCGGACCACGGGTTGCCGGAGGACTTCGACCTGACTTTGGCCAACCGTTGCCAGCATGGCGATCGCTGCTGAATTGATTCGCTGGCCGCCCCTCAAGACGGCGTCGCCGCACCTGGCCATACTTCCGGCTTCGCTAATCCACTCCCCCGGCGAGGAAGGGCGTTCACTGGTGAGCCGCCCCTCCATCAGGGAAGCATGTTCTTTCATCACCACCTGGTCGGCACCTTCCGGGATGACTGCTCCCGTCATGATTGAGAAGGTATGACCGGACTGGAGAGCGGCGTCCGGCATTCGGCCTGCCCGGATTTCTCCCTGCAACTGCAGGGGGCCTGGCAATTCCGCAGATCGCAAGGCAAAGCCATCACGAAGGCTCCGCGGAAGCGGAGGCAAATCGCGGTCGCTCGGGACATCTCGTCGAAGTACCCGCCCCGAGGCGTCGGTGAGCCAGACCAATTCCGAAGGAATCTCCACCGGGACCGGGACTTGATCCAGAACGGTTTGGCGCGCTTGCGCAAATGTCATCGTAGCCATGCCAAGACTCAGTCTAACCTGTTAGTTTGACTGAACCATGTCATTGGACGATTGCCCGGATGCGCAAGGGGCTCAGCTCAGGCGAGTTGAGCGCCGGGGAGCTCCTGGATTCGCACCGGCGGCAGCGCGAGTTGCTGGAGCCGAAATTGAACGCACTCACGGTGGTTCTTGACCCGCCGCTTTCCCTTCCCGGGGCGAAGGGAGCACTGGCCGGAATTCCCCTGACCATCAAGGACTCGCTCGATATCGCAGGCTATGCCACGACTTGCGGGCATGCTCCTCGCAGGCAATTTCGCGCCCAGCGCAACGCGCTGTGTGTAGACCGGCTGCTTTCTGCGGGCGCGGTCATTGTGGCAAAAACCAATACGCCGGAAATGCTGATGAATTGGGAGACCCACAACGAGGTCTTCGGCGTGACCCGCAACCCGTGGGATCTCGACCGGACGCCCGGCGGATCGAGCGGCGGTGAAAGCGCAGCGATTGCCGCCTGTTATTCAGCGGGGGGCATCGGGTCGGATGGGGGTGGCAGCATCAGGCTGCCGGCAGCACTCACCGGCATATGTGGTTTGAAGCCTACGCCGGGCCGGGTTCCCGCTACCGGGCATTTTCCTTCAGTTGGGCTGCCGGGAGGATTGCTTGGCGTGATCGGGCCGATGGCGCGCACGGTTGAGGACGTGAAACTTCTCTTTGACGCGGTAGCCGGTCACGCTGACTCAGACCCCTTCTCCGTTCCTTTTCGTGCTGTTGCCAAATCGGCGGAAATCCAGGTTGGAATCGTTCAGCACGAAGTAGTAGAGCGTGTTCGTCCTCACCTTGGTTCGCGCATTGGACAGTTTTCGTTTCGAGCCTGGGAACGATTATTTGAAGTCTGGCAATTCTTTTTTCTGCGGCTCAATGCGCACCCGATTGGATTCCCGACGCCTCATACTTCCGCATTTCTTGCCGGCGAGGCTCCAGCCAGCTCTGAGCTGCTGGCGATGTTTGCTGCCCGCGATGCATTGCGAGCTGCATTTTTGGCGGCGATGAACGGTTACTCCATTTTGGTGTTGCCGAATCCAGGTTTTAGCGCCTGGCGGTTGGGAGAGTTTCCGGGAGTGGCCGCGATGGCGCCGCTAACGGTGGCGAATCTTCTTGGCCTGCCTGCGTTGGCAATTCCGGTCGGTCTGGATCAGGGCGGCTTGCCGCTTTCCGTGCAGTTGGTGGCCAAGCCCTGGCAGGAAGAGTTATTGCTTGAATTTGGTATGAAAGTTGAGGTGAGCCGGGGGGCGAGTCCACTACCGCCACTGGCCTTGGGAACATGATTATTGGAATTGGGATTGATCTCGAGGAAGTCAGCCGGATCGGGGCCTCGATCGAAAAGTTCGGCGAGCGTTTTCTGGAGCGGATCTTTACGCCGGGAGAGATTGAGTTTTGCCGGGGCAAGGCGAATGCTGCTGAGCGGTTCGCTGCCCGATTCGCGGCCAAAGAGGCTGCCTTTAAGGCATTGCAAGCCAGTTGGGCCGGAAATTTAGCATGGCGAGACTTTGAAACCGAGGTGCAGCCCGGAGGTGCCCCACGGTTGATATTTCATGGCGGCGCAGCAGAATTGGCAGTCCGCAAACAAGTTCAGAAAGTGCACGTTTCGTTCAGCCATACCAGGCACTACGTTACGGCAGTGGTGGTTCTGGAGACCTAGCGACCGACAGCTATGCTTGAAGAAGAATCGGCAGGGACACGCGTCTGAGCATCTTCTAGTCGCTGCGCTTCGTGGTAGGTGAAGATCATACGGTGAACGACTGTCAGGTTGCCCAGAATGGCCGCGATCCACAAGACGGGAGCCATCCGGTCGAAAAGGGCGCCGATGATCAGCAACACAACTCGTTCCGGACGTTCGAGAAAACCGACTTTGCACTGGGGAATCGTATTTTCAGCCCGCGCTCGCGAATAGCTGATCATTACGCTGGCCATCATGACAATGGCGGTCAGCACCACATAGAGAGGCCGGTTGATGTTGCCGTAGTAAACCAGCAGGCCAATCAATAAGGCCAAGTCCGAATAGCGGTCGATAACGCTATCAAAGAAGCCCCCAAAGCGGGTAACCTGCCCGGTTTGCCGCGCGACCCGGCCATCCACCATATCGAAAAGGCCCGCGCCGATGATGACGAGTCCGGCCTGAAAAAACAATCCGATGGCCAGCAGCCAGGCGGCACCGATATTGATGAGCAGACCAATGAAGGTAAGCACATTGGGGTGAATTTTTGAAAGGGCCAGCCCGTTAACGATCTTGACGAGAAGAAGGTTGCAAATTCGCCCAACGGCTCCGGTCCATGTGTGTTTCGCTTCCACGAGAGAAAGGTTGCTGCTTGCGCTCAGGTTAACGCAATTCCGCCAAATCGTGAATGGTTTTTACCCGCAGGATCTCAAATTCTTTGGTGCCGCCGGGTATGGGAATTTTAACTTCGTCTCCAACTTGTTTATTCAAAAGGCCTTTTCCAATTGGCGAACCGGTTGAAATCATTCCGTTGTTGGCATCGGCCTCTTCGCTGGTGACCAACTTGTAGGTGACTTCTTCTTCCTTCTTCGCATCGAAAACGACAACTTCAGAGCCCAGGCCAATTCGGTCGTGAGGGATTTTTGTCATGTCGACCATCGACATGGTTTGCAGCCGCATTTTCAGCTGGCCGATACGGGCATTCACATAGCCTTGACGTTCCTTGGCGGCATGGTATTCCGCATTCTCGCTGAGATCCCCCAGCTCGCGAGCGCGAAGAATTTCCTTGGGCAGCTCGCTGCGCAATTCATGCTCCAGAGCAGTGATCTCATCGGTTAGCTTTTTTCGTATGTCAATCATGTCGCCAATTTTCTACTCCCCTATTCTAGAACGCATCAGTCAACCGCAATGCGTGTGGCCCGGGAGCTGACTCCGCTTTGCTCGATGGTCAACTCAACTTCAGCACCGGTTGGAGCGTCGCCCGGCACGACAACATTGATCTGGTACAGGCCCACAATTCCCGGTGCCAAACCGCTAAACAGGAGTTGCGCTGTGCGGCCACCGATGCGAACTACGGGATTTGCATTCGTTCGAGCGAGCGGGTCAGCGGGACTGACTTGTCCGGAGCCGGGAGTGCGATCTACGGCACCCAATCCGTTCACAAAGAGTTGAGCAACCTGGCCCCGACGAGCCGGGTTGGAACCGGAAATCAGGGCAAAGTTTCCATCCAGCGCGGCGATGTAGCGCCGGTTGGAGCCGGGTTCGGTGTACTCGAAGGCAGCAGGGTTGGCGGCGCGGAGGCGCAGGTTTTGCACTGCGCTCGAGAATTCGCCGATGGAGACCTTCATGTCAACCGTACTGAGTCCGGCACATTCCCAGGGAATCTGAACGTTGATCTGGCCGTCACTGACGAATTGGAGCCGGCCGGCGGCGCTCACCCGGTTTGCCTGGTTGTCAAAGCTCACACTGACCCGTGACAGGGAAAGCGGCAGTTCTCGACCGTTGAAGACCTTCAGGGTAGGGCTCAAGCCCGTGCCAAAAATGGAGATGTACTGACCCGCGGTGAATGCAGTGGAAGCCTCGCCGCTGGCCGCATCGCGGATGCCGTTGGTGGCAATAGCAGGGCGGGGAATTACGTTGGCGACAAAGTCGGCGAAGATGTTACCTGCTTCAAAGCGGACAACTTGCTCTCCGACATTCGCTCCCGCCTCAAAAGTGCCTTCAGCGATGCCATATTCATCCGTGCGTTCATTGGCAAAGGTAATTCGCCCGTTGCCGGAAATCACACGCCCGACGAGGGGAACTCCCATGACCGGGATTCCGAACTCGTCGACGACCTTCATCAGAATTCCTTGCCGGTAACCCGGAATGGCGTCGAAGAAGGATCCAGCCAAAGCATACATATTGAAGGCGGCACCAGGACCGGAATAAAAACTGTAGGGGACCTTCAGCTCCGTTGCCCCGCCGGAAAGAATAATGAACCCTTCATAGCGGCCGTTGGCTGGGCGCGTGCCGGAAACCCGCACCGTCAACTGTGTCTCACGGCCGGCCAACAAAGCAAAAGAGGAGGGTGTAACGGTAATGCTGACGCCGGGCGCCACTGTGCGCTGTTCAACGCGGACATTTACGTTTATCGAACCGGACCTCGACAAATTGCTGATTGCCAAACCTGTGGAAGGGAAGTCGCCTGTGCCGAATAGCCCGAAGCCAAGCGAGGAAGGCTCGGCGGCAAGGTTGGCGCGCAGAGCGCGATTGGCATCGAGTTTTCCTCCGCCCATCGCTGCTACCGAGGCCTGCACCTCGCGGCCGTTGTTGTCGAAATCGACAAGATTCGTGTCCCCGCTATTCACGAGCAGGCTTTTGACCTGCATCGGCCTCAAATCGGGGGAATTCTGCTTGAGAAGTGCCGCCGCGCCCGCAACCAGGGGTGCGGAGAAGCTGGTTCCGTCGGAAACCGTGAAGCCACTGGGGTTGTACATCTCTCCGCTGGGGTCGAGCGTTTGCGTCGCCATCAACATGTCCGTACCCACCGCAACGAGATCCGGCTTGATTCCGAAGTTTCCAATTGACGGGCCCCGCGAAGAAAATTCCGCGATTTCGTCAGCCGGTGCGTCCACTTCACGGAAGCCAGGATTCAAACGAACAACCCGCTGCTGATTCGACAAAAAAGCACGGAGCGAATTGCCAGCGTTGAAGCCGATCAGGCCGGAAGGAATGCCGGTATCATCCAGGCCCCCGAGTTGGCCAACTCCGGCGCCTTCGAAGTTTGAAATTACGACGGCAATGGCCCCTGCCCGCTGACAATTGAGCACCTTGTCGCGCAAAGGGCAATTGCCCCGTTCCACCAGGGCAATGCGGCCCGCCAGCGAGTTGTCCGGCAGGGCGCTGCAGGCCAGTCTGCTTGAGGATACCGAGCCGACATCGAGAATCGCTGCCTCCAGGGTGGAGGCGATCTGGGGGCCGGTGCTAAAGCGGAAATTGACGGTTTGGAGCTCTGCTGGAACGCCATTGCCGGTCACGGTGAGAGTGTTGTACCAGATGTGCGAGTTCGTGGTAGCCCCAACCGCAATGGCGTTCGGGGCCGTAGCGGGACTTTCTACGGTGTTGAAGGCCGGATAGTTCGCGCCACTGTCTCCGCTGTTGCCGGCCGACGCCGTAATAATGAGCCCCAGGCCAACGGCATTCTGCACTGCCCGGGCAAAAGCATCGCAGGGCAAGTTGCCGCTTTCGCCGCAAATGGCGTCCAGGGGACCCCAGTCCGCAGGCTGGCTTAGATTCAGCGAGGCGATGTCCATTCCATCTGCAACGGCTTCTTCCAGTGCCCGGATGACCACGTTCGGAAAGGTTGTATCGTTGACGCCGCGAGTGCCAAAGACTTTGTAATTGCCGAGGTAAGCGCGAGGGGCGACGCCGGAAATGCGGCCCGCGGGGGAATCATGTTCCTGACCAGCGGCTACCATCGCGGTGGCTGTCCCGTGGCCAATGCGGTCAGAGGGGGTATTGTCGTCGGGACGCGTATTGTCGGGGTCCGTGCCAAAGGCAAAGTTCAGGAGGTCGACGTAGCTACGAGCGGCAATGACTTTGTTATTGGTAAAAGCGCAGTCCCCATTTTCTTCCCTGCATCTTGGATAGCCGGCGGGAGGGGGCGTTGAGAAGTTGCGGAAGGCTGGGTGGTCGGCGTCGATACCGGTATCGAGAATGGCAATTTTCACGCCCTCCCCTGCCCGCGATACTCCTCCCAACTGATTCCAAGCAGCCCGGGCGTTGACCAGGTCCAATGCCCGGTTCATCCGGAGGCGCAACGGCCTCATTCGTTGAATGCTGTCTACTTCCGGCAGCTTGCGCAATTGCTCCACCTGGGCTGGCCTGGCCTGGATGTAGAGCGCATTCAGTAGCACCTGGGTGTGGCCGAAAACTCTTGCCCCCCGCTCGCTCAGTCGCGAAGCGACCGCTGCCTGACGGGCCGTGATCGACTCCTGGGCCGCCTTTGCCTGACTCGTCAATAAACTCTTGCGAGTTCCAATGGTTTCGGCGAGGGCCGAGTCCTTCAGTACAACGATGTAGCTGTTTTCGCCGCGTTGGGCAAATCCGGAAGCAGCCAGAATGATGAAAGCGGCGAACCCGGCCACAATCTGGGATAGTCTCATGCGATGAGCGACGTGATGCATCGCCTTTCAGTTTCGCAGTGAGGTGGCTTGCAACTTTTCTGTTGCAACGACATCATACTAGTCGAGTAAAGGAGATTGAAATGATTCAGATACGAAAATCAGAAGATCGTGGCCACGCTGACCATGGCTGGCTCAATACCCGGCACAGCTTCAGCTTTGCCGACTACTATGACCCCAGGCATGTTCAATTTCGGGGATTGCGAGTCATCAATGAGGATTGGGTGGCCGGTGGCAAGGGCTTCGGGATGCACCCGCACCGCGACATGGAGATTCTCACGTGGGTTCGCTCCGGCAAGTTGGAGCATGCCGACACGATGGGCAACCGCCGGACGATAGAGCCCGGCGAATTGCAAGCCATGAGTGCCGGCACCGGTGTGTTTCACAGCGAATACAATCCGCTTCCCGATACCCCGGTTCATTTGTTCCAGATCTGGATTCTGCCGGACCAGCGAGGAGTGCAGCCTGGTTACGACCAGAAGATATTTGATCCGCAGGGACGTAGTGGGCAATTCCAATTGCTAGCGTCGCCTGATGGAGAGAACGGGTCTCTGCCCATCCATGCGGATGCCAAATTCCTGGCTGCTGATCTCACCGCTGGCGAGCAGCTTGAATACAAACTGGGAGCGGGACGAGGTGCCTATGTCCAGATCGCGAGTGGCGCTGTGAGCGTGAATGGAAATCCGCTGAATGCGGGCGATGCAGTGATGGTCGAGTCAGAAGATGCGATTGTGTTTGAGAGTTCAGACGCATCGCATGTGCTGGTCTTCGATCTTCGCTGATCAGGGTTCAACGGGCTCAACGAGGGTGCCCGGCCTGAAGTTGGCATCCGGGCCGAGGGCGACGAGATCGCCTTCGGCCAACCCGGCAGTGACAATGCTGCTGCTGATGTTGCCGGGACCCAGACTGATTTTTTGCCAGGTCAATTTGCCCGCCTTGAGCAGGTAAACGCCCTGCTCTCCGTCTACGATTCGGATGCCGTCCTTGGGAACAAGCAGTGCATTTTCCTCTCTACGGGTGGAGAGAAAAGCATTTACGTTGGTTCCCGGAAGTAGCTGCCGGTTCGGGTTCTGTATCGTGCACTCAACTTCACCTACCTGGCGACTGCCGAGGGGGAGGATTTGCGTCGGGACCTTGTCTACCAAGCCAGACCACGACTTGTTTTCAAGGGCATCCCAGGTGATTGTGACCGGCATCCCCTGTTGAACTCGGCCGAGTTCCGGTTCATCAACGAAGACCAGGACCTTCACCGTGTCCAGCCTCCCCACGTTCGCTACTAGGGAACCGGGGCTCAGGTAAGAACCAAGTCTGGCTTCCAGCTGGTATACGACGCCACTGAGAGGGGAGCGGATGGTGGAGACTTCAATGCGGCGGCGAGCCAAGTCTGCCGCGGAGTTGGCTTCGCGCAAGCGCGCCCGAGCAGCAGCCAGGTCCGCTGGGGCGACCAGTGTGGGCCGACGGGCTTCGAGAGCATCGATCTGCAGTCGCAGCAATTCGACCTGATCAATGAGTTTTCGGACTGACTCCCGCGTTCCCGCGTTGCGGCTGAGAAGCCGTTCCGCCGTTGCCAGCTCACTTTCGGTCTGAGCCAGTTCTGCCTTGCGCTGGCGCAAGCTCTGCTCGATATCGACCTGCTCCCGCTGCCTTCCACCGGATTCGAGCAATTTGAGCTGGGCTTGTGCCTCGTTGATGCGTGCCATGGCTGCTGCCAGGTCTGCCTGGGCTTCGCGCGAATCGAGGACGGCCAGCGGAGCCCCCCGGGCAATGGATTTGCCGTTCTGGGCGGGCAACTGGATCACCAGACCGTCACGTTCGGCCCGGGCGCTGCCCCATTCGATTGGTTCAACCCGACCATTGGTCGTGATCTGATCCTCAAAAAGGGAACGGGCAACCCGGTGGACTGGAACTCGCGGTGGTTGTTGCGTCATTCTCCAGACAAAGACTGCGGCGACTGCCAGAATGACGACAAAAATGGCAAGTGCGGCGCGCTTCAATGCGTTTCCTCTCCGACGCAAAAGCGGAATAACAAATTCCACTCCAACCACTGCACGGATTCAGCCAGGTGGATTTGCCGCGGGTTGTTGGAGGAAACCGACTGCTCAACGAAATCAACGAAGCGAGATCCGTCCCAGGATTTTCCGGACGAATATCCGAGAACTGAAGCTTCCCGCGAGAGTTGAGGATGAGTGGGATGGTTTTCCACCTGGCGGAACCAGTATTTTGCATTCCAGAAGTCTGGTTCCAGGCGGTGGTAGATCGCATGCCAGTAGCATGCTTCGCGGGTACGCAGCGCTTGGGCAATCGTGTGGCCTTGCGCCGCGTATCCTGCGCCGATGAGCCAACCGGCTTGGGCCTCTAGCGGCATTCGGCATTCCGAAAAGTCGTTTGCGGGAAGGGGGGCTAAGTCTGGAAACCGGCCCGTATCGATGGCCAGCAAGGGAATCGGTTCGAGGCCAGCCAGTAGCGCGTCAGCTCTACTGGACATAGGAATCGGGGCTCGTATTCTCTTTCACCATTTGTTCAAGGTTGCGCCGCACTTCGTCCTCAATCCATTGTTCCCCGCAGGACCGGCAAACCAGAGCCGGAACGTCCTCGATCTGAAACAATTCTTCCTCGACAATGATTTCGTACAGAATCGGGGTTTCCATGAGCGCGGTGCCGCAATGGGTGCAATGAGTTGGGCGCATGGGTTAGCTATCTCTCATGCTAACTTGATTTTCATGATGAGCTTCAAGATCCACCGGCTCCGGGAGCAGGTTTCCAGCCAGTTTCGCTGGGCTCCCCACACATCGGGTCCCGCTACGGTTAAACAAAAAGACTACGAAATTGTTGGCGAAGTGGAGGCCGTAAGCGCTTACGCACTCTTCAACCAGCTGCGAACGACTCCGAACGAATTGAGAGTGGGTGACATCGTAGAACTCCCTGATGGATCGCTTCGCATCTTTAAGTTTGTCGGGCTTGAGGAAGCGAACTGGTTTGTTGCCCCGCCCAAAATGGAGACGCCGGAAGGAACTGCTGCGGAAATGGCTGCGCTCTAGGACTTTTGGGCCAAGCGCAAAAGTTAAATTTGCGCTACACTCCCGGACATGGGCAGTATTTCGGCTCCAGGCGAGCCGATAAATCAATATGCATTGGTTACCTACCTCCCGGATGAGCTAGGTTGTTTTATGGATCAGTTGAGGAGAGACCTCGTGGCCGAGTGTACTGCCAGATCTCATCTTTCGATCCTTCCCCCCCGTTCCCTTGTTGCGACACCTGAAGAAGCCGAAAGGCATGTTCAGCATCTCGCTCGTCACACACAACCTTTTGTGGTTTCACTGGGTGGCGTTTGTGTTTTCGAGAAGACTTCGGTGATTTACGTTGAGGTGGTGAGCGGACAATCGCAATTGGAAAGTCTGCACAACCGCTCTTGTTCGGGCGCGCTGGCCTTCGACGAACCCTACCCCTTTCACCCTCACGTTACGTTGGCGCAGAATTTCGGCGTGGATCAATTGGCCGAGCGCAGGCAACTGGCCGAAGCACGGTGGGCTGAGTATCGCGGCCCGCGCGAGTTCCTGCTGGACCGGGTCGTCTTCGTGCAAAATACACTTACCAATTGCTGGCTGGACTTGCGGAGCTTTCCGCTTCAGGCCATGCCCGGTGCGCCTGTAGTTCCGAGCTTCCCGCAACTCAGTCAAACATGCTGAGCTGATTCTGGTGGCTTTTCCGGGGCTTACGCAGTGGACTGCCGACTACGCCTAAAACTTCAAATGCGTCGATTGCCTCTCTTGGAATGAGCAATCTTTGTACGCCGTTGGCTGGTTCCGGCGGGGAGATGCTGATGGCAACCGGGTCAAAGAGTGCAACGCTGTTGGGCATCGTCGCCTCCAGGCTTTCGCCATCACGAAATCGCAAACGAACCCAAAGTCCCTGCTGGCGCGGGCGAACTGAGTATTGATTGCGCCCCCAAGCCGGACCTTGAAACCACTCCCTCACGAAACAGATCGCTCTTACCTGGGAAACAGGAAAATTCTGAATGACGCCGCTTGGGTTGAGCAATTGAAGATTGTCTCCCACCAACCAGCTTGAGGAGTCCAAAAATCCGGTGACGGCTTCGCGATCAAAGCGATAGATCAATACTTTCTTGGTGGATGTGGCGCTCAAGCGGTAAAAATCCGATCGTTGACAGGCAATCAGGCAAAAATTGACGAAATTGTTTCAAACACAATCGCTGGTATTGTATCATTGGCTCAATGTCCGGCCAGGCAACCTTCGCGGCTGCCGTAAGGTCGTATCTGACTTACTGCAGAGTGGAAAAAGGTCTTTCCGCGGCGACACTAACGGCTTATGAGCGGGATTTTGAAAGCTACTCCCGCTGGCTTATAGCGTCGTCTCGGGATCTTTTTTCTCAAAACTCGACTTTGCAGGATTACCTAAGTCACCTGAATGCCTCGCAGACCAGCCCTCGCAGTATTGCCAGGGTCGTGAGTTCTCTGAGAGGCTTGCTCCGCTTTCTTACAGCCGAGGGCAGGCTGGAGCAAGATCCCACGGAATTCCTGAAGAGTCCGAAACCTGGACGCAAGTTACCCAAGGCAATTTCCACCACTCAACTTGCTGAGGTGGCGGCCGCATTCGATCAGGAGCGACCCACTGGCCTGCGGGATTGGGCGATGTTTGAGCTTGCCTATAGTTCCGGCCTGCGAGTGAGCGAACTCGTGAATGTAAAGCTTGGCGATTACCAGCCGTTGGCAATGCGATTGAAGGTGAGCGGCAAGGGCAATCGCCAGCGCCTGTTGCCAGTGGGCGCTGCGGCAGTAAATGCCATGGAGCGCTATCTTGCCGAAGGCCGCCCCAAACTGCTGGCGGCGGGCTTTTCTCCTTACCTGTTTGTAAGCAGTCGAGGATCGAAGCTGGAAAGCCGGTCATACTGGCGAATTCTGAAGCGGCTGGCGATTGCTACCGGTCAAAGCCAGCATGTCCATCCGCACATGCTCAGGCACTCTTTTGCGACCCATCTCTTGGAAGGTGGAGCGGACTTGCGAAGCGTCCAGGCCATGCTTGGACACGCGGACATCTCGACGACCCAGATTTACACCCATCTTGAGCGCGAACGGTTGCGCGGAATTGTTGACCACTTTCACCCGAGGGAAACCCAAAAACTATGAGCGACTACATGTTCATGCTGGAGAGCCATCTCAGTCAGGCGCAAAATTTCGTTATCGCGGAAATGCAAAGGTTGATGGCCAAATTACAGGTCAACGTTTTTCTGACTGGAGGCGCGCTGCGCGACATGCTGGCCGGGTTGCCGGTTCGCGACCTCAACTTTACGATTGAGGGTTCGCCCCAAAAACTCCTCAAAGCCATGGAGAAAGATTGTGCCGTCAGAGTCGTTAACTCCGACGATGTCCGCAAGAGCTACGAAGTGGTTTTCCCGAATGGCGTTTTGGCGGAGATCGCAATGGCGAGGGTGGAGAAAGCCTCCCGGCCAGGAGCCAAGGCAAAGCTAACGCCTGCCACCATACATGAAGACCTGCGGGGCAGGGATTTCACGATCAATTGCCTGGCCATCTCACTGGCAAAAGGCTCCCGCGGCCTTTTGCTCGACCCAACCAATGGGCTCTCCGACTTTGCACTCAGGGAATTGCGAACTGCGTCGACACACACATTATTTGATGAGCCTGCCCGGATTCTGAAGCTTGTCATTTTGCAGGCCCGACTTGGTTTTCAACTCGACGAGCGAACCCGCGGGCAATACGAAAGAGCGCGCGCCGAGAAGATGGAGAAACTCATTCCAGCCGAAGCGCTACGCCGGGAAATCGTGAAAATTGGGGAAGAGTTTAACCCTTTGCCGATCCTGGAGACATTGGAGAAGGAAGGTCTGCTGGATCTTTTCTTGCCGGGGTTGGGAGGGGCAAAGCTAAACCAGGCCGGTTTCGCCAAGTTGCTCAAGTTTCGCGGACTCGTGCCTTTTGGCGCACGAATCCAGGAAGATCGCTTCGCGCTGTTTCTGCACACCGTCAGCGAAAAATGGTCTCCCAAGGACAAGCAGACCTTTATCGGCAATTGCAAACTTTCCAAGCGTGAAGTGGATGCCTGGAAGAATGTCGAGGTGAAGTCCCGGGCGCTTGAGAAAACGCTCAAATCCGCCAAACTGCAGAAGGCCTCGCTGGTCTATCAGACGCTCGAGTCTGCCTCAGCCGAAAGTCTCTTTGTGCTGCTAGGGAAATCGACCCAACGGGTTGTCCAGGACCGGATCAAGAACTACCTTCAAAAATATCTTCCTGCGGCTCTTGAAGTGACAGACGAGGAAGTCCAGTTAGCAGGCACCGACCCTGCAACACCAAAGGGAGCAGCACTCAGAAAGAAAATGATTGCCACGAAGCTGGATGCTCGTCCCCGCCGGGTGGCTAATCCAGATCCGGCTTACAATCAGCAAGCTTCAGCTTAAAGGTGCTGACCTCACGCCAGCTATTGCCACTGCGAATTTCAACTCGAAAGAGACCGCGCTTATCATCAACTCGAACGCGGGCACTATTGGATGGGGTGCGTTGGCCCGGTTTGGCAGCCGCAGGAATCCGGTCTGAAATTTCTCTCAACTCCCAACTCGTCCCTCCGCTTTGGGTCTCGTAAAATTCATACTTTCCCGCCTCGCCGCTCCCGCGATTGTCGATGAGCAGCCAGCCGCGTCTGGCGGTTTGAAAAGCAAAATCCTCAATCACCCCTACTCTTGTTTCGGCAAAAATATCAACCTTCCGCCAGCTACGCCCGCTATTGGTGGTAACCAGCAGGAATGGATCCCGAGGCAGGCCCAAAGAAGTCTGGCCGCTTAGCCAACCGGTGGAAAAATCAAAAAACTGCATGGATTCCAGCGACGCCCCGCGCTGACGCGGGTGAGCCTCC
This sequence comes from uncultured Bryobacter sp., assembly GCA_964510335.1. Classification (GTDB taxonomy): domain Bacteria; phylum Acidobacteriota; class Terriglobia; order Bryobacterales; family Bryobacteraceae; genus Bryobacter. Next base: position 40,138 of record CAZECF010000036.1, read on the forward strand.
CGCCAGGTTGCGCCGGTGTCCTCGCTGATCAACATAAGGGATTGAATGGTAGTGCTGGTTGTGTGCAGATTCCCGGCCAGCAGGATCACTTGCCCCAGGACCTCAACGCTCGAAAGCTCCAGATAGGTTGGGCAGGGTTCACTTTCTGAACAAGTGAGCCCCAGCGCGGGGAGGTCTACTTCCGCACAAAGATTTGGGAGTAGGATCGGCCCTTCTTTGCTGGCGTATGTGGGCGGGCTTTCCGGTACTGGCGGCAGGGTGGTCGGCTCCTGAGGCGCCGCGGCTTGCGCAAGAAGCAGCAAATAGGCGATGAGTGACACTACCCTCATACTAGACTGAAGGCAGGCCGCATGTTCACCTGGTTTGCCAAGAAGAAAGCGCCGTTGAAGGAACTCCCTCTGTCTCAAAGGGAGAAGTCCTACTCGGCTGCTTCCGGCTTCGTCTATCAATATATTTTTAAAGGAATCGCAGCAAACCACCATGTTTTTTCCGTCTCGGCCGATCGCCGCGAGTATTTTGAGGTTGCTATCGAGATCGACGAAAAGTCTCTGAGTGCGTGCGAGGCCAGAATGGGTTCACCGCTGCGCTGGAATGAGGTCTATGCTCTCGCCAAACTTTGCCTGTTTGCTGCCTTCGACACCGCCGCATCGCCAGACTCCTTGCGGGCCACGGTGGCAACCGGCCCGGACGAATTGCTAGAGCATATGACGACCCTCAACATGGGCTAAGCGCATGGAACCCGACCATAATCTAGCGCCGATCGACCAGCTTAAGGACCGTGAGTTTTCTTTTTACCCATCCATTGGAAATTTCGAAACCAATCTGTGGCGGTTGCGGGATTCAAACTGGTCGGAACTCCTGGTCGAGAACCAGGCTGACCTGACTCAGGTCTGGGTGCCCCGCCGCTACCTGGGAGAAGTTTCGGCCACCGATCGTCCGGTCATGATCGTCGGCCTGAATCGCGAGCTGGATTATCGCGCTGGATCGGTTTGGCCGGTGCAGAAGCGCGTGCTGAAAATGCCGAGACTTCCTTCCTCAGCGGTGCAGGTAGAGCCAAACCCCTCACCGGGAAATACGCAGGGAGAATTCGCGCGGAGCATGCGCCTCGATGCATCGGAAAAGAAAGTAGGCCGCCTGATTCTGATCGCCCTGGCATCCGCATTGGTGCTGGTAGCGCTCGTCGTATTTGTTTTTCGCGGATTCGAATCCGGGGAGATGGTTTCCTACAAGGCAGTCGTTCAGGAAAATCTTGGCCTCGGCCCCGAGGATGACTACTTTGCGGTTACTCGTAAATTGGGAGAGCCCAAAGGGGACCGCTGGAAGTCGGAAGGGGAGAGCGTGCAATACCGGCTGCTTGAGTATCCAGGTAAAAATCTCAACATCATACTTTCCGGACGAGACCGGTCTCAGGCGCTATATATTGGCGCGCTGGATAGCGATTGGAAGGTTGTCGACAGCATCAACCAAAAGGGTGGATCCAATACTTATCGCGTGCTCGCAAAGTTACCGCGATTCTAGCTTTCTTTCGCAATTTTTTACAGCCATCGAGGCCTGTGATAGCCTTTGAAAATCATGAATTCCGTGCTCCGCACACTGCTTTGGGTTGCAATTTCTGTTTTGGGGGCAGGGTGTTTAGCCGCTGTTGCCTTCACTCGTGGCGAGTCCATCAACTCCATGTGGATTGTGGTTGCTGCGGCGTGCGTCTATCTTGTTTCCTACCGCTTCTACGGCAAGTTTATTGCGACGAAGATCCTGATGTTGCGGCAAGATCGTGCGACTCCCGCCGAGAGATTGCGAAATGGCCACGATTTTGAGCCAACGAACAAGTGGATTGTCTTTGGTCACCATTTCGCCGCCATCGCCGGGCCCGGGCCATTGGTGGGGCCCACTCTGGCTGCCCAGTTTGGCTATCTCCCCGGCACACTCTGGATCATTCTGGGCGCGGCACTGGCGGGTGCGGTACATGACTTGTTGATCCTCGCGTTCTCGATTCGTCGAGATGGCAAGAGCCTCGGGCAAATGGTCAAAGAGGAAATCAGCAAGTTGGGCGGACTGACCGCGATGGTCACGGTGCTGCTCATCATGATCATTCTGATGGCAGTGATCGGACTGGTTATTGTGAATGCCCTCAAAGGCAGTCCCTGGGGCACCTTCACGATTGCCGCGACGATGCCAATTGCCGTCTTTATGGGGCTCTACCTTCGATTCTTTCGTCCGGGACGCGTGATCGAGATTTCCTTGATTGGCTTTGCCCTGGTGCTGCTCAGCATCTTTGGCGGACAGTGGGTTGCAGAATCTCCGACATGGGCTCCCTGGTTTACCTATAGTGGCCCAGCCCTGGCGCTGATGCTGATCGTCTACGGCTTCTGCGCTAGCGCCTTGCCGGTTTGGTTGCTGCTGGCCCCGCGCGATTACCTGAGCACCTTCGTAAAGCTTGGGGTCGCGGCCATGCTCGGCGTTGGGGTTCTCTTTGTGCGGCCGGAACTGAATCTGCCGGCGCTGACCCCTTTTGTTGACGGGTCCGGGCCCATTTTTGCCGGTGCGGTTTTCCCCTTCTGTTTCATCACCATTGGCTGCGGCGCGCTATCTGGCTTTCATGCGCTCATCTCTTCGGGAACAACCTCAAAACTTCTCGCTCGCGAGAGCCATGCCTTGCCCGTTGCTTACGGCGGCATGCTGATCGAGGGGATGGTGGCCATCATGGCGCTAATTGCGGCTTGCGCGATGGAACCCGGAGTCTTTTTTGCAATCAACTCGCCTGGTGGGGTCGTGGGATCTACGCCACAGGCCGCAGTAGACACAATTCGCTCCTGGGGCTACGCCGTGAGCGTGCCGCAAATGCAGCAACTAGCGGAGAGCGTTGGGGAGAGTTCGCTGTTTGCCCGAACCGGAGGGGCCCCTTCCCTGGCCCTTGGCATGGCCCACATTTTTTCGCAGGCTCTATCGCTCACTCCGAACGGTGGCAAGGCGATTTTGAGCTTTTGGTATCACTTCGCAATCATGTTTGAGGCACTTTTCATTCTGACAACGATTGATGCGGGTACACGCGTCGGCCGGTTCCTGCTTCAGGATCTCCTCGGCAACGTTTACCCACCCTTTGCCCGCACAAGCTGGATTCCCGGTGTTGTCATGGCCAGTGCGGCTGTTGTGGCCGCCTGGGGCTGGTTCCTCTACCAGGGAGTGTTGGACCCGCTGGGTGGCATCAATTCCCTTTGGCCCCTTTTCGGCATTGCCAATCAGTTGTTGGGGACCATTGCCTTGTGTCTGGCGACTACCATTCTGATCAAGATGTATCGCATGAAGTACGTTTGGGTTACGGCACTTCCGCTCGGCTGGATGTTGAGCGTGACGTTCACCGCCGGGCTGACAAAGATTTTCGCCAGCAACCCGCGATTGGGCTTCCTCGCGCGGGCTGACCAACTCACGGAACAGATCGCCGCCGGGAGCGTATCTGCCGCCAAACTTGCTGAAGTGCAGCAGTTGATTTTTAACGAGCGGATGGATGCTGCAATTTGCGGACTCTTCCTGCTGCTGACGGCCACCATCGTTATTGAATCGGCCCGCGTGTGGGTTTCCGTTTTGCGGGGAGCTACCTCGTCGAAGGTTTCTGAGACTCCTTTCGTGCACACGCAATTGCAACCAGGCGAGATTTAGCCATGAATGCAGTACTTGTTCTGCTAGCTCTGGCTGCCTCTCCGGCCCCCCTTCCCGATTTGCGGGAGCAGGCAAAGCTCCAGCAGTCCTGGCTGAAGGAGCGTCTGGAGAGGCATTTGCCTGAGGTCATGCGCCGCTACGGGTTGGACATGTGGGTCATTTCCAATCGGGAGTACAACGAGGACCCGGTTTTCGCTTCGCTGGTATCGCCCACGATGTTTGCCGCCCGCCGCCGGACGATTTACGTTTTCTTTGATCGCGGCCTGGACAAAGGCGTCGAAAGACTGGCACTCGGTGGAGGCTCGCAGGGTGGCTTGTACGAGGTTTACCGGGATCCGGACAGTGGCATCGAACTTTACGGGGATTCCCAGTGGGTTCTTTTGCGCAAACTGATTGATCAGCGCAAACCCAAACGCATCGCAATCAATATTTCCCACACACACGCTTTTTCCGATGGTCTTTCGGCCGGCGAGCGCGAGCAACTGGAGGAGGCCATTGGCCCTGCCAATCGAGCCAAACTGGTGCGCTCGGAAGGTCTGGCTCTGGATTTTGTGGCGCTGCGAGTTCCTGAAATGACTCCGACTTACCAGCAACTGATGGAGCATGTGCATTCCATCCTGGCCCGGGCGTTTTCCAATGAGGTAATTCAGCCAGGCAAGACCACTGACCAGGATGTGATCTGGTGGCTGCGGCAGGAGAATCTGAAACAGGGCTTTGGCACCTGGTTTCAACCGAGCCTTCGCGTGCAGCGCAAGGATGGCCAGAGCTTGCAGATCTTGCAACAGGAGCAGGCACCGATCGTCATTGAGCGCGGCGATGTCTTGTGGGCCGACTACGGCCTCACCGCCATGCGTTTGGCGACCGACACGCAACACATGGGCTATGTACTGCGGGAAGGAGAAACCAAACCACCCGCAGGGATCGTCGCGGCCCTGGAAAATTCAAAGCGGATGCAGGACATTGTGATGGCCCGAATGGTCCCCGGCAAGACGGGAAATGAGGTACTGGCTGAGGCATTGAAAGAGATTCGCACACTGGGAATCAAAGGGACGGTCTACTCGCATCCGATTGGGGATCATGGCCACGGGGCAGGGCCACTGATTGGCTTGTGGGATCGTCAGCAGGGTGTGCCAGGGCGGGGCGACGTGAAGCTAATGCCGAATACGTGGTTTTCGATCGAACTTTCCAGCCGCACGCCTGTCCCGGAATGGGGTGGGCAGGAACTCTTTGTTGGAATGGAAGAAGATGCCATGGTCGGCCCGGATGGGGCGGTTCGCTGGGTTTTGCGGCGGCAAGAAAAGTACCATTTGATTCATTAGGCGCAAGCGGCAATTTGGATGAAAGGATTCGCAGCCGGTACAGGCCAGTTTTCCTCTGCTACCGCAGGTTCCACAGCCGCCAGGTATTCCCGAACAAACGAACGTGCCGCCGGCCCGCACCCACTATGCCGGTAAAGGCTAAAAAACAATTTCTGGGCACCGGCAGCATCAAGATTTGGACACAAGAGAGCCACAATGTTGGCGCTGTCTGCGACGCAGCTACGACAGTCTTTGCCGACCAGACGGCAGGCTTCCGGGTTAACGTTATGGCTATTGTGTTCGTCAGTTTCAACCAGCATGGCTATGAA
>CAZECF010000037.1:0-30314 GCA_964510335.1 uncultured Bryobacter sp.
TGTCAACTTGGGTCCTACATCGCCCCGGAATTGTAATTGAGTCCGACCCGGCGATGACTGCGAGACCGTATCGAAAATACTGAGCGGGAACGGTTGTGAATTCTACAAGTTTCGTAACTGGCTGTGTCTGCCGGGCAAAATAGCGGACCCGCAATAGCAGTTCAAATAAGCGACTCCGAACGGGAATGTGAAGGCGAAGCCACTTTCCTCATGACCACGAACTCTGACTTTGAAGCCCCAATCTGCTGAGCTTTGAGCAAGAGATAGCCCAAGATTCCATAGCCTTCAACAGCGCTTTCACACTCCACCTGGAACTTCTTCTCCCTTTCTTCTCAATCACTTGACCCATCAAGTGGAATGTACGCCTTCCTGAACCCCTACACTGTGAGTGGCGCAGGGCCCGCATTCCCTGCAGGTTCTTTGACATTTCGGACGAACAATCTCCACCCGCAAGGGGCAGCGCCCAAAGTGTCGAAGCGCCTCCCCTTGCCCGGTTCGGGCTCCGTTTCATCGCGAAACGCAAAAAATCAGGAACGAAGCCAATTTAGACCTAACCCGAATTATGGCAATGGTTTACAGAGATCCGCGCCACTCTATGGCGAGACTTCTGCTCTTTCTCAACGACGACTACTGACAGCGCACTCTGCAGAGAACTGGCCAACGCCCAGGCTGGGATTTCCCCGCACCGGAATGAACTTCCTCCTCTAGCCACCCCGCCGGACATACAAATGCCCGCGCGCCGCGATTGCCGCATTCTCTGGCCGGATTGCCTGCTTGCTCTCCACGTGCTGGATGTCCCGGTATCCGGCCTCCCAGAGAAAACCGACGATTGCTTCAACGCGCTGACGCTTGTCGGCTTCGTTGGCCCCATGCATTTCGAGAAATAGAGCCGGAAATCCCGCCAACGTCTGCCGGGCCCCCTTCAATACTTCCAGCTCAAAGCCCTCAACATCCACCTTGATGAAGTCCGGTGCCGGTAAACCCGCTTCTTCGTCCAGGACCCGGAGCTGAATTGTTTCGACATTTTCCCCCCAGGCCATGGACTCGTCAATGCTCGCCGTCCCGGGCTGCAAAGGATCAAAGCGCATCCGAGCTTCCGTTGCGGCCGAACTGAGCCCCCAGGGCCGTACAGTCACGTTCCGGAACCCGTTCAGCTTTACGTTTTCCTCCAGCCGCTTGCGGTTCGTGCCGTTCGGCTCCCAGGCCACAACATCCCGCGCCTGGCGCGCAAAGTGGATCGTCAGCAGACCATGAAAGGCGCCGATGTCGTAAACCACCTTCCCCTGCAAGTTCAGTTGCTTCCAGAATTCCAGTTCCGGAGTCCAGTTCTCCACGGGCACCCAGCCCAGGCCACCCTTGCGCCGCAAGCCCTTGTTGAATCCGTTACGAACCTCGTATTCGAAACTATCAAACAGGTTCTTGCTCACCCAACTGATCACTTTATGCTTCCACGAATAACTCATCGCCTGCCTCCCGGCTCTTGCTCCAGAATCTCGCCAAATAACTCCTCATAGCGGCTGATTACGTGCCCGGTCGAGAAGTTGTCCACAATTTTGCGCCGCGCCGCCTGACCCATCTTCCAGCGCATCTGCTCGTTCGTCAACAATTCGCGCAGCGCCGCTCCAATCGCCTCCACGGCTCCCACCGGGACCAGCCGCCCTTCCACCCCATCCTGCACCAATTGCACATTCGCCTCAATGTCGCTGACTACACATGGCAATCCGCAAGACATCGCCTCCGCCAGTGCGCAACTGAATCCCTCGCTCGGCGAGGTCAGGGCAAATACATCGGCCGCCTGCAACCATTCCGCAACCTCAGCCGCCGGCACCCGCCCCGGCAAGCGGAACTCGTCCGGGCCCAGTCCCAACGAGGCCGCCTGCCCGGCCAGATCTTCCCGCAGTGGCCCATCCCCCAGCAATACCAGCACTGCCCGCAACTCTCCCTGACCCATTGCCTGCCCAAACCCATCCAGGAGCCACCGCAAGCCCTTTTCCGGGGCCAACCGCCCCACGTATAGAACCACCGCCACCCCTTCGCCGATGCCACGCCGCTGCCTCAGTTCCCGGCGATACCCGGCCTCGGCCGGGGCGAAGACTTCCACATCCGTCGGATTCGGCATCCAGTACAACTGGTCCCGATGGAAGCCGTCCGCCACCGCCTCACGCACCATCCCCTCGTTGAGTACCATCAGCCGCGATGCCCACTGCTGCAGCCAATCCAGCTCATATTGCCCCACCCGGCTGGCGCGCATCAGCGGCACCACTCCACTGCCCCCAAACTTCATCACAATCCGCTTGCCCAATGCCCTGGCCACAAGCAGGCCTGTGGCCAGGTGCAATCCCTGCATCAGAAAATAGGCAATCTCGTAGTTCCGGCGGTCTCGCCACAACACCCAAGCCACCGCAAACGCAAACATCAGATCCCGCACCCGGCCCCGGCTCTTTCTCGTCAGGATTTCCACCGGCACACCCTCCGGATCCACCCACTCCCGCACTGCCGGCATCGGGGGCCCGCCCGCGCACAAGACCTTTAATTGATGGCCGCGCGCCAACATGCCCTTACAGACCCGCTGGGCCTCCTGTTCGCTGCCGCCCAGCACGGGCGGATAACTATCGCTGATCAGATAAAAACGCAAGGCCTTCATCCGCCGCCGCCCCCGCTGGCCAGTTGCTCAATCTCCGAGCCTCTCCCCATGCGCTGTACCAACTGCCAGCCTGCGCCCCGGCGCTCGAAAATACTGACGTGATTGGTGAAATCATCCTCCATGGTCCGGCCCACCACCCAAAGTCCGCCTTCCGTTAAACTGCCATGGGCCGCCGCAATGCCCTTTCGTAGTGTCGGTTCGTCAAAGTAGGAACGATTGAGTATGTTCATCGTCCGCACCACCGCACAAGGCGCTGCTGCTGTTTCAAACACACTCTTCACGGCAAACGAGAGTGCCCCCGTCGACGCCGCAAACCGCACCCCTTCCGGATGCAGGCAGCTCAGTTCCGACACCCGGTACGGCATTTGGCCTTTCCACCACTCTCCCTTCAGCCCCAACGAGTGAAAACGACGCCGTGCCCGCCAGGCCACCAGCCGTCCCAGTGGATGCTTCCAGCTCGGTGGATGCCCCAATCCCACAACATAGGGCGGCCGAATGTATTGCAGCGGATTCCCGTTCGGCTCCACCACAAAGGTCCCCTCCTCACCCAGATCCAATTCATAAAAGTAATGCAAGATATCCGACGACAGCACATGCGCTTTCGGATAATGCTCCCGCAGCAGCCGCGCCCACTCGTAGCTTGTCAACCCGTTGGACGCCCCCCGATCCTCGGCCAGCAATTCCACGTCCGGACTGTAGCGCGCCTTCAGCATTTCCAGCACAACCTGATCCAGGGCCGCAAACCGGTTCCGAAATGTAGTCCGGAATATCCCGTTCGTCGTCCGCAGCGTGAAGTTGATGTCCTCAAATATCGCGATCTCTTCGTCCGTCGGCGAATTGCTTACGCGCAACAACGTGTAAGCTACACTTGCCCCGGAATAGCGCCGCCGCTCCCCCAGCGCCTCATATTGTTCGCGTGTCCAGATGCCCTTCACTGCCGCACTCCCTCCAGGCGACCCATCATTTCGATGTAATCTGACTTCGGCAACTCAAAGAAACACTCCACATAACGACTGGTCCCGGCCGGCAGTTGTCTTGCCCGGTACAGATTCAGCCCTTCGGTGGTATTCAGATAATCTACAGCCGCATTGGCCCACCGGAAACAGCGCAACATCTCCCGCTTCTTTTCCATCACCGCGTCAATGACCACCGCCACGTTCGGGATGCACAAACCCCATACCTCATAGGTCATCACGCGCACGGGCCATTCGATTCCGGCCAGTGCCTCGGCGAGCGCGCGTGCCGCTTCCCGGTGATCCGGATGCCCGTCAAATGGAAAGGGAGAAACTACCACGTCCACCCGCCCCCGCCTGATTTCCTCCTGTAGCGCCGCCACGACCTGGGGCCGCGCCCCGTCCAGCCGCGGCAGGTCCAGGAACCGCACGGATACTCCAGCCACCTGCGCTGCCGCTTCACTTTCCCCATTGCGCAACGCCACCAGTTCTTCCCGGGTCATCCCCGCCTCAACGAACTCGTGACCTCCGTCCTGCAGCAACAATACCCGCGCCGCCTTCCCTGCTTTACGCTGCAACATCAGCACTCCTCCACAACCAATGGCTTCATCGTCCTGGTGGGGCGCAACCACCAGCATGCTTTCCCCAAATGGAGCCGTTACCGGTATCGCCCGCACCGTGCCTTGAAACTGATCCGCTTCGGCCGCCAGCATCCGCAGCCGCTCCGGCAAGTCATACACTGCCGCGCCTAACAGCACCTTGAGGTCCTGCCGCCCATACAGCCGGGGAAACAACAACCGGTAAAGCGCTCTTGCATAGCGCCTCATCCGCCCTTCTTCTCCCCTTCGCCCGCCTCCACGGCACCCTTCCCGGCCGGAACCTCGCCTTTACCCTCACGCCACCGCCGGATTTTGCCTCGCAGCAGCAACAGCTTGCCCGCATACTTTTCTCGAAGTAGCGGCCGCCCCGTCGAAAACCAGTAATACGAAACTGAGTTTCCTTGCGGTCCCGCTACGATCGTGCGAACCCCGAGCTTTTCGTTTGCCCACTGCTTCTTGTATTCCTCCGGCCCCAGCAGGAAATCAAACCCGGCCCAGCCTTCCGCGCAGCCCCGTTCCATGAGCATCTGGATGTGGATCTTGCTCGGCGAATACACCTGGTATTGATGGCTATAAGAAGGCCGGTACCACAGCAACCATCCCCCCGAATGAAAGCCAAAATGATAGCTCACATCCTCATCGCTGTTGGCACCCCGTAGCGTTGAGAAATGCAAACCCTTGCCCAACATCCGCTTGACCATCGCTTCGAAGAAGCCTCGAGTCCGCCGATCATCGAACATCCCGGGGAAACCCTGCTCGAGCCACTTGGCATCATGTACACGAAAGAATTCTTGCAAGACCGGTAAAGCTTCATCTGGTGTCTCCGGCTGCCAGATCCGCAGCGCCCCCACTTGTTCCTCCAACCGCTTGCGCTGCCGCCGCACGTCCTTGCGATGGCTGCTCGTCCAGGCCTTTTCTACTTCCTCAATCGGCTGCCCGTTAAAGTGCAACCGCAGGCTTTCCCCCTCTTCCTCATACCAGCGCCAATGCCGCTCCCGCAGGTAACCGCGCAACTTCTCCAATCCGGGGCCGGCGTCTGGCAAATTGGGCCACCAATACACCCCCTTGCCGCAATACTCAATCAGTTTGTCCAGCATGAGTGGTAACACCCGGGCTGCATTTCCCTCCGCGACCAGTAACGGTTGGTAATCTGTGATTCCCGGTGCCAGGGGTGAAACCCGCCGAAAATATAGGCCGGACAGACCCGTTCTCATCCTCGTCATCGGCAGCAAACCAACCAGCCGACCCTCTTCCCGCGCGGTTACCAATATGACCTCTGCCCGGTCCCCGTAGGAGTCCAGCCAGGCGCAATACCAAGCCGGGCTGGAAAAAACCTCCGCAAAACCTGCTTCACGCGCCAGCTCTTCCCATTCAACCTTCAATCCCTCAATTGCGGCCGGGCCAGTGCAAATCTCAATAACGGTCACGCCGACTCCCTTTGGTATTCCAATTCATTTGACTTCCTCACCGACTATCGCCTCTAACTCCATCTTCCTTCACTTTCGCTACGCGCTTATCCACTTGTGTCGTGTTGGACCAGAAACTGCGCGCATCGCCCCAAAACACTCGCACTGACAACAGCGCCGCTCCGTTCATCGCCAGAAATGTCCAGGCTAGTGACCCCAAACGCCCAATTACCGGGATTCGACCCCATTGCCTTTGTCCTATTCGCGCCCCCAACGCGAGCCCCAGGAAGCCTGCATTGCCAGCCCACAGCCCGGCCCTCAGCCACCCTTCCGGCAATGCCGCCGTACCCAATACCGTACCCAATAAGGCCCAAGGCAGCAGCAGACGCCCCAACTTGTGTGAAACAAAATGAAGCCACATCCGGTGTGGCTTGAATAACAACCAGGGGTTCCGCGCAAATACCTGCCACATTCCAGCCATGGTCCGCATCCGGCGGCGCCATTCCCCGCCGGCTTGTGTCGGGTAATCGTAGGCAATGCTCGTCTCGTCGAACACAATCCGGTAGCCCGCCCGATAGGCCTGCAGCGGAAATTCCGCATCATCGATGAGCGTATCGGCTGCGATGGGTCGCGCCAGGCTGCGCCGCATTGCATACAGGCAACCGGTCGTGTTGAATAGGGAGAATTCCGCCGTGTGCCACCGCCGCGCCCACAACTCATACCGCCAATACAGGTCCATATGCTCCTGTTCCTCGGCGGCCTGCCCGGGCTTGAGTATCTGTAATTCGCCAGTCACCGCCCCCACTTTGGCATCAGCAAAGTTCCCCACCAACTCGCGTAAGGCCTGCTGATCCAGCCGCTGCCTCACATCGGTGAAAAACAGAATCTCACCCCTTGCCTTTTCCAGCCCCGCGTTCAATGCCGCCGACTTACCACCCCGCGGCAAATCGAAATACTTTATTCCCAGCCCTTGATATCGAGCGACAACATCCGACGTAGCATCGCTGCAGCCATCACCCAAAACCAGAATTTCCATTCGTTCGCGGGGGTAATCCAATTCCAGCAAACTGTCCAGCTTCGCGCCCAGAAACGCTTCCCCGTTGTGCACTGCCAGCAACACACTCACTGTCGGCGCATAACTGTCGCTCCGATCTTTGGCCACCGCCAGGCCTTTCGGTTTGACCTGCCAAAGTAAAAGTGGATAGCCGATCAGGATCCAAAAAGCCAAGCCCGAGCTTGCCCCCAGCAGCCAATAGGCCCAACCCTCCATCTTAAATTGGTCGCTTCCTCAATGCCTGGCTAGATTTTCACGTACGGCCCCACCCCGGGCGGGTGGCCTGACTTGAGCCGCAAATACCTGGCTGGTTCATAGTGATTTTCGGCTGTAAACGGTTCACAAAACAAATCTCCAACCAACTCCTCCTTCACGAAGAAGGCATTCACCCCTGTATAGTTACACCCTACAAGCGAATAGCCTTTTTCCCGTCCCAATGCTTCCAGCGCTGAAAGACTCGCACCCATATAATTTGTCCCGTTCCAGATCCGATCCTTCTTATATTCGGGCGCCAAGCTCAAAGGCGGATGGAGTGTCGCGTTGTATTCAATTACGACTACCCGGGGCTCTACCGCCTGGATCGACTCCCAGATCCAGTAATCATTTCCATCGATATCAATGCTCAACAAGTCAATTTGGGCCGGCATCCGGAGCCGCCCAATCTGCTCATTGATACTTTCGCGCGTAATGAACTCATTGAGCAAGCTCAGTTGCCCCTTCTCCATGTAATCCTGGAAGTCTCGTCGAATGAGCCCCGCAAACTCCGCCGACCCGTCTATCCAAAAACCAGACCATCCCCCAAGCAACAAGTTCAGTGTATTGTTCGCCAGCCCGTCGCCTACTCCAAATTCAAAGAAAACACGATTTGTGCAACCTATTCTTTGGAATATCTCTGCGATGATCCCATCCTCATCCGATTCCGAATATGCCTTAAATCCAAAGCTGCCCAAACGCCTTGTATCCGTGTAGGGTGCATTTTGTATAGCGTTCCGCCATGCTTCAGTATGTTGGAATATCAATAGGTCGCGATTCAGATCCTGAATCTCGAAGATTGCATTCAAGTACCGTATCAGGGCGCCTTTGGCTCGAACAAAAATGTTTTTTGGGGCCATAGATCGGCTCGCCAGCACTTTCACCGACCGAACCTTATTTCGTATTATACGTTCCGATTCCTGATTCTGCTTTTTTTTCTACTGGTGCTTCTCCCGGCGCAGTCACTTTGACGCCTTCTCCCAAAACTTTGGACAATTGCCAGATCCCCGGGTTCTCCCGATTGCTCTGTCGCGATTTGACCTTCTTTTCAACATTCCGGCCCACCGCATATAGCGCCGCAAGCGACATGAGAAATAGCACCAGAATCATGTTTCCCTCTTTCCCTCGTCTCCCTTATCGGCGCCATTCTCTGAACTTTCAGAAAAACTGTTTCGCCAGCAGAAGCTGCGTTTCAGTTCAACTGGACCAGATTGGGAGAAGAATCGTCTAGCCTGAAATCTGGCACCAAATTTCCATGCGCATCCTCGTCCTCTCGCCTCGCCCCTGCCTGCCGACCAACACCGGCGCCAAACTGCGCGAGTTCCATACCCTGCGGCAACTCTCCCGCCATGCTTCCCTGCATCTCATCGCTTTCCACACAGACTCTCCCTTTTCTCTCGACTTCGCCTCGGTTTCCTCCTTCCCCCGCCCTCACCGCTACACCGCCGCCAAGGTGCTCCGCTCCCTCAGTGGCCGCGTGCCGCTGTCCATCCTGAATTACCGCTGCCCGCATTTCGCCGCCGCTGTCGCTCACCAGCTCTCTACGCAATCCTTCGATTTCATCTGGTTTGAGAGTATTCACATGGCCGCATATATGCCCGAAGTGCTCGAGCACGGTCCGCTGATCCCGCAAGTTTGGAACTGGCACAACATTGAAAGTGAACTCCTGCTCCGCTACGCCAATCAGACGCCAAATCCTCTGTTGCGCACCTTTGCCCGCTATACCGCCCGCCAGTTGGCCCGCTTTGAGCAGCAAATCCTCCTGCCGGCCGCCTCATTGCATCTGATCTGCAGCCAGCGCGAGGTAGACCAGCTCACCGCATCCCATCCGGGCGCGCGATTGGCCTTGCTTCCCAACGGTGTAGATTTGCCCTCTTTTCAGCCCGCGCCTCTTGCCACCAGCCAGACTATCCTCTTTGTCGGCTCACTCGATTACGGCCCCAATATCAATGGCTTGCTCTACTTTGCCCGCGAGGTCTGGCCCCTTGTTCACGCCCGCCATCCTCAAGCACGCCTGGAGATTGTCGGTTCCAACCCGGTGGAAAGTATTCGTCAACTCGGATCGCTCCCCGGCGTCCATCTGGCCGGCCAAGTTCCGGAGGTTGTCCCCTACTACGCAACCGCCCGCCTTGCCATCGTCCCTCTTTTCTCCGGCGGCGGCACGCGTCTCAAGATTCTCGAAGCCTTCGCCGCCGGCGTCCCGGTAGTTTCCACTGATCTTGGGATCGAAGGCATTGATGCCACTTCTGGCGTCCACTACTTGCCCGCCAATTCCACCCCGGTCTGGGTCGAGACCGTCTCCCAGCTTCTTACGGATTCCTCCGCTGCTAATGCCCTCGCCTCAACTGCCCGCAGCCTGGTTTCCCAGCGCTATGACTGGTCCATTCTCTGTCAGCATCTCCCTCAGTGGCTGGCTTCCACGAAAGCGTCTGCCCCCTTGCCCTAGCTCTCCAAGCTCCAATTTCTAACCTGACAGCACCCTTCTCTCTTCGGCTAATTCTCCTTACCTTCCAGCACTCGTGCCGGATTACCCACTGCGACCACTCCCGCTGCCAGCGGTTTCACGACCACGGCTCCGGCCCCTACTGTTACCCCATCGCCAATATCGGCCATGACAATCGCACCAGCTCCCACCCAGCACTGCCGCCCAAGTCTTACGGTTCGAAACTCGCCTTCTTCTCCTCCGCTCAGCTTGCCGTCCTCCCTGCGCTCGTGCTGACGTCGTCCGCTCAGTATCTGTACCCCACTTGCAATCTGGCTTCCCTCCCCAATCTCCACGCGGCCCAGCACTGTGTACGACCCAATGTAAACGCCCGCGCCCATCTTCGCCTGCGGATGTGCAAAAAAACTCCCGAATTCCACTCGGCTATTCAACGCACATTCATCAAGGGTCCAGACGTAATATGCGACCCGCAGGTAGTCGCCCACTAATCCCGGCAATACCGCCGTTGCATGCGCCCCTATTCGATAAATGCTAGCCACTCGCCCAAAACCGCTGGCCAGAGCCAACGGCAATACGAGGGCCGAGCATAGCAGTTGCAGAATCCGCTTCAGTGCCAACTTCATAATCTCTTTAGCAGTATGACTGAGGACTGGGAAAATGCATGACCACAATGAAATTTGGGCGGTGGTGATGAGGAAAGCGGCTTAGAATGCAATCAATTTTTCAGATTGCGATCCAGATGCCGCACCAGCATCTCCCGGTACTCTTCCAGCCCCGGTCCGCTCCATGCCGGATCTTTTGCCATCTCATCCCAACTCCGGAGCCGCAGGATATCGCGATGCTCAGGGTGAGAGGCAAACGTACCTGCTTCCTCCTCCGTCATCGGACCTCCCTGTAGCCGCAGCGTCTCAACACTCGCCGGGGAAAGCCTGGCCATATAGGCTTCGTTTACGGCAGTCTGATAGCGCTTTGCATCCACATGTCCGCCCACCAGATCCGCAATCCGCACGGAAAAGCCCCGTTCCAGCAGCCATCGCCGCCCTGTCTCATCGTGATTGACCACGCCCACCCGCTCATCGCGAATCGTGTCTTCGTTGTCCAGCAAGTGACCGATATCATGCAGTAGCGCCGCAAGGATCAGTTCTTCCCCGGCTTTCGCTTGACTTGCATGCCAGGCGCATTGCAACGCATGCTCCAATTTGCTGACTGCTTCCCCGAAATACTGATCTCCGCCACTTTCCGCAAGCAAATTCAATACTTCTCCTGCTATCCGTTGGCTCTCCAACATACGCATTTCTCCTTATGGCTTCTCGCCGGCTTCAATCCTGGCCGAAATCTCATCCAACACGGGCAGCAGTTCTTCTACGGAATCGATCACGTAATGCGCTCCCAAACGGCGAAACTTCTCTTCCGCCGCCCGCCAACGCTGCTGCTTTTCTGCCTCTGGCAGCGCATCCCACTGCGCCCGCGAAAGGCCGATCTCGTTTCCGGTACGAACGACAGAGACCGACCAGCTTCCTGCGTTCAGCGCCTCTCCGATATCGGCGGGCGTGTCTCCGACTTTGACAAAAGTCCGCATCGGATAGATTCCCAATTGCCGTGCGGCGTAGTACATCATCCAGGGGGCTGGCCTTCCGCCGCCGGTTAAATCCGGACCCACCCAAAATTCCGGCTCATAGCCTTGCGCCACCGCTGCCGCCTGCACATCCTTCATCATTCCCGTTTCAAAACCAGTAGTGGAGGCAAACCGGATTCCGCGTGCCCGCAATTCCCTTGTGACTTCGGCCACCCCCGGCAACAGGTCCAGATAGCCCTTCAAAACCTCAATTTGCAAGGGGGCAAATGAGCTATAGATCTGCTCGAGCGTATCCCGGTCTGGCAACTCCCCGTGGGCTTCCCGCCAGCGCTCCGCGATACCTGGATCGGACAGCAGCGCCCAGACATGGTCCAGCTTGTGCTTTCCCATCGGCACACGCGCCTCAGCCTCAGTGATGCGGACACCGCTCCGCGCAAAGAGCTCTACAAAAGCCGCCACGGGCCCGCGGCTGCCAAAGTCCATCACTGTGCCCGAGATGTCGAAGATAACGGCGCGTACGCCTTTGATTGTATTTTCCATATTCTTAACCGGGAATAAGTGCGGTGCGCAGCGGCCGGTATTGCTCGGCATGCGCCATCGCGTCATTGATTGCCTCCAGTGGGTAGCAGGAGCTGACGAGCTCGCCAAAGGGGTATCGCTCATGCCACCGGGCGAGGAAGGATAAAGCTTCCCTTAGGTCTTTCGGGCCGTAGTTGTAGACGCCCGAAATTCGAATCATCCGGCGCACCAGGTCTTCGGCGGCAACTTGCACTGGCCGTGTCGGGGAAACCGTACCCGCCATCACCAGATGGCCGCCCGCCCGCATCAGCGGGATCGCTGCTTCGATCCCTGCCGGGTCTCCGGCAAACTCGAGCACTGCATCTACTCCTCGCCCGCCCGTCGCCTGCATCGCCGCTTCCGCCGCTTCGCTGCCCGGTGCCGCAACTTGTGTCGCACCAAAGCGCAGCGCCAGCTTACGGCGGCCTTCGTCCGGGTCTATCGCCACCACCGCCCTTGCCCCTTGTTCGGCCGCCATGGCGCATGCGGTCAGTCCGAGCATTCCCGCTCCGATTACCGCCACTGCGCAATCCCCCAGTGGTTTTGCTTGTCGCAGCACCGCCGCTGCTGTGGCCGCAGCACAATTGGCCGGTGCAGCAACTGCGTCAGGCAGGTCCGAAGGCACCGCGAAGATCGCCGTGCCCGCAGGAAGATGACAATACTCTGCATAAGCACCGGTAAGTTCCCGCATACCGCCAATCCGCTCATGGCCAAACTTGAAGAGACGGTCACACTTTGAAGGCAAGTTCCGTGCGCAATAAAAGCATTCCCCGCAACTCCACACCATAGACCACGTAACGCGTTCTCCCAGCGCCAGCGGCTGCCCCCCAAAGTCGCAAACGCCGCCTTCTCCCATGCCCGCTATTTCACCAACCATTTCATGGCCAAGAATTCCAGGCACCGGACTCTGACGCCGCCCGAAGACCGTATGCAGATCGCTGCCGCAAATCGTCGCGCAGCGGATGCGCACGAGCGCTTCGCCCTGCTTCAATTGCGGCAAGGGCAGGCGCTGGAGCGTGAGCGGTTCTCCTGTTCCGTGAAAAATGGCAGCTAGCGCATCGACGTTCGACATAACGAAAGTTGCAGGTTAACAGATAGGCCATTCATGGATTTGACACTTGAGTCCGATATCCTCGATTGTTTCTGTGTTTATTCGGATTTTTGGATTGACGTGGCTGATGTATTGCGGCTTCTACCTCTGCCGCAAGAACTTCAGCGTCCTCATGCCTTTCCTCAAGTCCGAACGCGGTTATTCCTCCGAGTCACTGGCGCACGTGCTCTTCTTCTACAGCGTCGCCTACGCGATTGGACAATTTGTGATGGGCCATCTTGCCGACAGGCTGGGTGCCAGGCTCGTCGTCACGGTTGGCGCGCTCGGCTCTGCCCTGGCTTCGGCGCTGGCGATCAGCCCCTTTCCCCTTGTCGCCACTCAGGGGGCCAATGGACTTCTCCAGGCCGCCGGCTGGCCCGGAGTGCTGAAGATGTCGCGAGAGTGGTTTCCTGCAACCAACCGGGGCATCATCATGGCCTGGTGGGGGACTCATCTGGTGGCGGGCGGATTTCTGGCCACCAATCTTGCCGCACTATCGGCTTCCGGAGGCTGGGAAAGGGCGGCCTGGTTTCCCTCGATTGTGCTTGCCGTCATCGCCCTTGCCTTTGGTGCCTTTTCCCGCAACCAGTTACCTGTTCAATCCGCTACCCCCGGTGTCCCGCAAGCGAGACCGCCTCTCCCCCTGACCCCAGCTCTGATCGCCATCGCCACGATGTACTTCTTCGTAAAGATGACTCGCTATTCTTTCCTCTTCTGGCTGCCGCTCTACCTCACGGAGCGGCTGCAATACTCGCCCGTCAACGCTGGCTACGCTTCTTCGATCTTCGAGGTCATTGGGTTTCTCGGGGTCCTCGCTGCAGGTTATGCCTCCGAGCACGCCACCGCTGGCCGGCGCTTTCCCGTTGGCGCGGTGATGATGGCTGGTCTGGCAATTCTGTGCGCCTTCTATCCCTGGATCAGCCGTTTCGGCGTGGGTTGGAATCTCTTGGGGATCGCCTTGATCGGTGGCTTCACGTTTGGCCCGGATACGCTCATGGCTGGCTCAGGAACCCAGGAAGCCGTTCCGCCAGAAGCCGTAGCCCGGGCGGCTGGCTTTGTGAATGGCGTCGGTTCCGTGGGCCAGGTTCTGTCGCCTTACTTTGTTGCCTTGATCTCTACCCGGTTCGGTTGGGATGCCTTGTTTTATTCTCTTAGCGTGGCTTCAGTTCTGGGCGCAATCGCCCTTTCCACGCAATGGAGGAAACGTTGAATAGCGTTACGATTGTTGGCGCCGGCATCTTAGGGCTTGCGCATGCTTATGCTTATGGCCGACGAGGGTGGCGTGTTCGGGTCGTCGAACGGTCTCCCCGTGCCTCCGGCGCGTCGATTCGCAACTTTGGCATGCTTTGGCCCATCGGACAGCCCGCTGGTCAAATGGCGGAAATGGCAATGTTGAGCCGCCGTATCTGGCTGGAAGTCCTGGAGGCAGCCCGGCTGCCCCACTTCCCGGATGGCTCGCTGCACCTGGCTTATCGGGCAGACGAAGAAGCCGTGGCGCGCGAATTCGCTGCTTCCGAACCGGATCGAGCCAGCTGGATTTCTCCTGCTGACGTGCTTTCCCGCAGCCCTGTAGCCCGCCCCGAGGGCCTGCGCGGCGCACTCTATTCTCCCCACGAGGTGATCGTGGACCCGCCACTTACCATCGCCGCATTGCCTGCCTGGCTCACCGAAAAATTTGGCGTATCCTTCAACTTTTCGACGGCCGTCACCGATATTCGCCAAGCCGGGGCCGACCGCGTCGTCATCTGTACCGGTGACGATTTTGAGACCCTCTACCCTCGCCACTTTGCCGCGAGTGGCCTGACTCGCTGCAAGCTGCAAATGATGCGCACCGCGCCGCAACCGGAGGGATGGCGCATGGGGCCAGCTTTAGCCGCCGGACTCACCCTGCGCTTTTATTCTTCTTTCCACGCTTGCCCGTCGCTGCCCAGTCTCCGGGACCGCATTGCCGAGGAAATGCCTGCCTACGATCAATGGGGCATCCATGTCATGGCATCCACCACGGCTGACAACTGCGTCACTCTCGGCGATTCCCACGAGTACGGACTCGACGTGAATATCTTCAACCGCGAAGATGTAGATGCGCTGATCCTGCGCTATCTCGATTCCTTCGCGCGGTTTCCGGTACGAGACATCGCCCAGCGCTGGTATGGCGTCTATGCCAAGCATCCGACCATGCCCTATTACACAGGGGAGCCCGAACCGGGTGTCCGCGTTGTTACCGGTACCAGTGGCTCTGGCATGACCTTATCGTTTGGTCTGGCCGAGACGCTCACCAGCCGCGACCTGGACTCAGCCGTCTAGCAACCCTTTATTGAATGGCCATCTTCTGGAGCCCTTCTCCCTCGTTTGGCAGGGGAGATTCACCGGCTCGAAAGCCATTCATTTCGAGGATGTAGGCCAGTACGTTGGTGTAGGTGTCCACCGGAAGCGAATTGGGCGCCGCCGGGGGCATCGTCTTGCGGGACTTGTCATGCAAGGCCTGAACAGAACGGCCGAACCATTCCCGCTTGAAATACTCTCCACCGAGCGGCGTACCAAAGGTGCCGTTGGTCAGCGTGCTGCCATGACAAACGGCGCAATTGGCGTTGTATGCCGTCTTTCCCGCTGCCGCTTGAGCTGGCGTGAAGGCAGGCGGTCCCGCGCCGGCAATGGCCTCACGGGGACGGCTGGGCATAGCGTCAGAAACTACAGGCGGCGCCGGTGCGATATCGTCTGGTCCTTCACTCATATAGCTAAAGGCCAGGATGGCCCCATCATTTTCCATATTCCGCGTCACGCCGCCCGTGCGGGATTCGGCAAGCCCTCCGGCATCCGTCGCCACGAACAAGGTGCGCCGGTCCGGGCTGACGGCTGTATCGCGGTAACGATTCTCCGTATTGAAGAAGCGATAAATTGGGCCAGCCGCCGATTTCCCATCGGGCTTCAGCATCACGACATAGAGGGACCCGCGCTTGAGAGCGGGCACGAGCAGCACGCGATCCCAGCCGGGAATTCCATTGGCACCCGCCTCGTAGTGCTCCACGCTCGATACGCCGATGGTCGGCCAGCAGATGTAGTCCACGCCGTTGCAAGCCGGGGCTGAAAAATGGAAACCGGTTGGCACTGTGAAGAGGGTGGCCAGCGGTTCGACGATCTTTTTGCGGAAAGACGATTCCGTGGCCCGTGGAACGTCGGGATGGATGGCCAGATCGCTGAATTTGAGCTGAGAGCAAGGCGTCCTGGCATCCGCCCACCGGGCATATTCGAAGGCCTTGTTGTCTCGGTAGCCGGCAATATGCGGCCAGCCGTAATTGCCACCCTTGCGCAGGACGTTCACTTCGTCGTCGGTTTTGGGCCCGTGCTCGGAACTGTAAAGTGTTCCATCGGGAGCGAAGTCCAGACCCTGCGGGTTCCGGTGGCCGTAAGTGTAAACGTGGCTGACCACGCCATTCAGCTTTGGATTGTCTGCCGGAATGCTGCCGTCGAGGTTGATGCGCAGGGATTTTCCGACATAGGAAATATAGCTGCTGGCTGCAAGTTCCTGTCGCGTGGGCAGCCGCTGGGATTCGATGGCCTTGCAGAAGTTGCCCAGTTGGTTGTGGCCACGATCCCCGAGAGTCAGGTAAAGCTTGCTATCGGGGCCAAACTTGAGGCGCCCGGCGACGTGGTCATTGCCGGCAGGAAATCCTTTAATGAGCTCGACCGGGTCAACCAGCTTCGCCTGCACGCTGTCGTAGCGGAAGCGAACGAGCTTGGCGTAGAGGTGGCGGAAGGGGCTATCGGGATCCGCGACGTAGGGCACAGGTTCTTTCTGCCGGTCCACATACGTGTAGTAGAGGTAGACGAAATCATTTCCAGTCCCCTTGAGCAACTCAGGGTGGAAGGTCATGCCCAGCAACCCGTCCTGACCGCCTGGAGCGGATACTTCCTCGATCGTGACGGCCACCGTGCGGGCACCGGATTCCGGGTCGATGCGGGTAACGCGCTTTCCGGATCGCTCAGTCACCCACAGTTTTGAGTCCGGGCCCCAGGCAAGTTCCCAAGGGCCTGCCAGGCCTGACGTGATGACCCGTTTACTGAATTTTTTGTTGCCACGGAGGGCGGTTTCCGGGCCATTCTGCGCGACCGATCTGGTGACGAAGCTGCCAGCAGTGAGCAGCAACAAGGCAAGCGTATGGGATCTCATATAGGTGGATACTACAGGTGAAGGGAATTCAACCCCTCTGATTCTATCCGTATTTTCACTGGCTCTTCAACGCAAGTTGAGCTAGTCGAGCACGACCAGGAGGTCCTTGGGCTCGACGGTTTCCCCTGGCTTCACAAGCACTTCCTTTACCTTCCCGTCGGCCGGTGCATTGACGGTGGTTTGCATCTTCATCGCCTCCATGACCAGCAGTCGCTCGCCCTTCTTGACCGCCTGGCCGGCCTGGACGTGAACACTGGTAACTGCCCCAGGGATGGGAGCCGCAATGTGGGCCGGGTTGGTGGAGTCGGCCTTGACCCTTTCAGCCGTTGAGGCCTTCAGGCTCTTATCCTTCACCTGCACCTCGCGTGGCTGACCATTCAGCTCAAAGAAGATGGTGCGGGTGCCGTCGGGGTGCGGCTCACTTGCGGTGAGGTATTTGACAATGAGAGTCTTGCCGGGTTCGAGATCGAAGCTGATCTCCTCGCCCCGCTGCATCCCGTAGAAGAACTGCGGTGAAGGCAGCACTTCCACGTTGTCGTAGGCAGCACGAGTGCGGGCGAATTTGGTGAAGACATCCGGATACATGAGGTAGCTCATGAGGTCGGAGGCTGAGGGTTTCGCGCTGATCTTCTTTTCGAGCAGCGTTCTGGTTTCATCGAGGTTGACCGCCGCCAGTTTTGCCTTCTTGGGTTTGCGAGACTGGAGGATGATTTTCGCTACCTTGGCGGGCCAGCCGCCTTCGGGTACTCCAAGGGAACCTTCCAGCATGTCAATGACAGAGTTGGGGAGCGTGAGGGTGTGGTCCGATTTGAGTTGAGTGAACTCCTCGATGCTCATGCCGCGGCTAATCAGGTAAAGAGCGAGGTCGCCAACCACTTTGCTCGATGGCGTGACCTTGACGATATCGCCAAAGGCCGCGTTGACATCGGCATACATGCGGGCCACCTCCGGCCAGCGTGTACCAAGGCCCATCGACTCAGCCTGCTCGCGCAGATTGGTGTATTGGCCGCCGGGCATTTCATGGATGTAAAGATCGGCCAGACCGTGACGCGGGCTGGAATCAAAGCCACTATAGTTGTGCCGTACCGCCTCCCAGTATTCGGAATATTGGAGAAGGGCTTCCCCGTCGAGCCCCGTATCGCGTTTCGTGTTCGCCAGGGCAGCGACGATGCTGTTGAGGTTGGGCTGGCTGGTAGAACCGGACATGGCGGCGGCTGCGGCATCGGCGGCGTCTACCTTGGCATCGGCGGCCTTGAGGACGGAAGCAGCATTCATGCCACTCGAGTCGTGGGTATGGAAGTGAATGGGCAGCCCGACTTCTTCGCGCAGAGCTTTGACAAGCTGCTCGGCGGCATAGGGCTTGACCAGGCCAGCCATGTCCTTGATGGCGAGAACGTGGGCGCCCATCTTTTCCAGTTCCTTGGCCATCTTCACGTAGTAGTTCAGAGAGTACTTGGTGCGCTGCGAGTCGAGGATGTCACCGGTATAGCAAATGGCCGCTTCGCATACGCGGCCGGTCTTGCGCACGGCCTCCATAGCCACCTTCATGTTGGGCAGATAGTTGAGCGAATCGAAAACTCGGAAGATATCGATGCCTTGTCTGGCGGCTTCGTAGATGAATTCCCGCACGACATTATCGGGATAGGCGGTGTAGCCGACGGCGTTAGACGCACGCAGCAACATCTGGAAGCAGATGTTGGGAATGGCTTCACGCAAACGGCGCAGGCGCTGCCAGGGGTCTTCCAGCAGGAAGCGCATCGAAACGTCGAAGGTAGCGCCTCCCCACATCTCAAGTGAATAAAGACCGCTAAGCCGATGAGCGACAAAGTTGGCGATGGCCATCATGTCGTAAGTACGCATGCGGGTGGCCATCAGGGATTGGTGGGCATCCCGGAAAGTGGTGTCAGTCAGAAGCAGGCGCTTCTGGTCGCGCGTCCAGGCCGCAAATTGCTCCGGGCCAAGCTTATCGAGGATCTGGCGGGTGCCACTCGGCGGAGCGGCTTCAATGTGGGCGGGAATTCGGGGAGTGCGGAAAGTTGCGGGTTTCGGCTTGCCGGCTACTTCGGGGTTGCCGTTAACGATGGTTTCGGCGAGGTAAGTGAGGAGTTTGGTGGCCCGGTCCCGCCGTGCCTTGAAATGGAAGAGGGAGGGGGTTTCTTCGAGAAAACGGGTGGTTACATCGCCGCTCTTGAAAGTCTCATTGTGGATGACGTTTTCAAGAAAGGGGATATTCGTCTTGACGCCGCGGATTCGAAACTCGCGCAGGGCGCGGTCCATGCGTTGGCAAGCCTGGGGGAAGTCGCGGCCCCAGGCCGTGGTTTTGACCAGTAGCGAATCATAGAATGGCGTGATCACGGCACCGCCATAGGCGGAAGCACCATCGAGACGAATGCCGAATCCAGCCGGTGAGCGGTAGGTGTGGATACGGCCGTAATCGGGGACGAAGTTCTGGGCCGGGTCTTCCGTGGTGACGCGGCATTGCAGGGCAAAGCCGTTAACGAGAATACCGTCCTGTTGCGGTAGACCGATCTCAGGCCCGTGCAGGGAATGGCCTTGGGCCACCTGTATCTGGGTGCGGACAATGTCGATGCCCGTCACCATTTCCGTGACGGTGTGCTCTACCTGAACGCGCGGGTTCACTTCAATAAAGAACCATTCGTCCCGGTCTACGTCGACAAGAAATTCGACCGTGCCAGCATTGACATAGCCAGCCGTGCGCGCCAGTGTCACGGCGGCATCTGCCAACTCCTGGCGAATTCGCGAGGAGAGGTTCACGGCCGGCGCAACCTCAACTACTTTCTGGTGCCGGCGCTGTACGCTGCAATCGCGCTCGTGCAAGTGAAGCACGTTGCCGTGAGTGTCGCCGATGATCTGGATTTCAATGTGCTTGGCGCGACGAATGAAGCGCTCCAGAAACACGGCATCGTTGCCGAAAGCGGCACCGGCTTCGCGACGAGCTTCTTCAAGCTTGCCGGCAAATTCGGCCTCGTTGTTGACGACGCGCATACCGCGCCCCCCGCCACCGAAGGCCGCCTTGATGATGAGTGGGAAGCCGATCGATTTGGCGATTTTGGCAGCATCGTGCTTTTTCGTGACTGCTTCGGCAGTGCCCGGAACAACCGGGATTTTGGCCTTTTCCGCGAGCGTCCGGGCGGCGGTCTTGTCCCCTAGAGCGTCCAGCATTTCTGCGGTAGGGCCAACAAACGTAATGCCAGCTGCAGCACAGGCCCGTGCCAGATTGGGATTCTCAGACAGGAAGCCGTAGCCGGGATGAATGGCATCGACGCCGATCGAGGCTGCGAGGGTGACGATTCCTTCCACATCGAGGTAAGCTTCAACGGGCCCCTTGTTCTCGCCGATCTGGTAAGCTTCGTCAGACTTGAAACGGTGCAGGCTAAGGCGATCCTCTTTTGAGTAAACGGCAACGGTGCGCAATCCCAGTTCATTGGCGGCACGGAAGATGCGGATGGCGATTTCGCCGCGGTTCAGGGCAAGGAGTTTTCTCACGGTGGTTCATTATCAGGATATCTTGGGGTATGCGGCTACGCTCAACGAATGACCGGTTGAAGATTGAGCATTCGATTGTGGATGGCGTCCGGCGGCTGCTAGGGCGGCTGCTCGAAGACAATCCGGAGATCCGCAGCATTGTGCCAGGACGGATCGCGCAAGTGCGGGATGCCAAGGGAAAAGTTAGTGTGAGAGTGACTGTCCCGACGATGAATGGCTTCAAGGCCATTGCGCTGTCGGACGGGGCAAGGCAGGAGCTTTTCATTTCTACTGCCATGAGCCAGGCGGACCTTGAAGCAGCGCTGGCGAGGGCAGCCGAAAAAGTGAATTCCTAGCTTACTTGCGCGCCGCAAGCGTCGCCTTCGTGGCGGCAATAAACTTCTTCACAGTGCCGCGCTTCACCGCTTTACCGATAAGGGGGAGTGGTAGGTCCTCCAGCTTCTTGAAGCGAATGCAGGCCTTTCCCATGTCGAGCTTTTTGTCAGTCTTTGCCCATTCGCCTTCAAACCAGGCTTGCTCTTGCGGGTTCGAGTAAAGGCCATACATGTAAAGCGACATATGACCTTTCTTAGCGGCAAGACCCATGAAGGGGAGTGGTTGTTTGGGGTCGCAGTGATACCCGGCGGGGTAGACGCGGTGGGGAACGTAGTAGCCGATCATGCCGTACTGCATCCCTTCCTCAAAGCCGCTATCGAGATTGCCAAGGATGGTAGCGCGAACGGCTTCAAGGGCGGCATGCCGGTCTGGCGGGAGGCTCGAAAGGTACTCTTCAACGGAGGCTGCCTTACTTGTCATGGCTCCAGAGAAACTAGCATAGAACACCAAAAATGAAAAGCCGCAACCCCTCCGGTTGCGGCTTCTCCCCCTCCGAGACTGAAAGATCGTTATGCTTCGAAGTAGCCCTTGGCCAATTCGGGCCGGGCTTCAAGAGCCTTGCGCCAGTAAACTCTCGCCTCATCCTGCTGGCCTTGCGATTTGAGAGCGTGGCCAAGATTCAGTAGCGCTTCTGCGAAGGCGGGCCTTTCGGCCAAGGCTTCGCGATAAAGCCGAATTGCGTCCTCAACTTGGCCGCCCTTTTGCAAAAGTAGCCCCGTGTTGTAGAAGAGTTCGGGAGAGCGTTCCCCTAAGTCAATCAACTTGGCTTGAAGCTCAAGCGCCTGTTGTTGGTCGCCCTTTTCTACGGCGATGGCAGCCAGGCCACGCAGAGCGTCCATGGAGTTTGCTTCCACTTGCAGGACGTTTGAGAAAGCCAGAGACGCGGCGTCCCGGTCCCCTGCGCGCCAGTAGGCAAGACCCAGATTGAGCTGAGCTTCGGGCCACTGCGGCCGCTTTTCGAGACAGGTTTCGTAGGCGGAAACTGCCCCTTGCAGTTCGCCTCGCTCCAGACGGAGGAATCCGAGGCGGAACCAGATTTCTTCACTTTCAGGATTGTCCTTGAGAAGCGATTCCAGGATCTGCTCGGCGTCCTCGCGAGAGCCGGTGGATTCAAGCAGTACGGCCAGGTTATAGCGAACTTCCGTGAGCGTGGGGTTCTTCTTGAGCACCAGCTCATAGGCTTCACGAGCCCCTTTGAGATCGCCCAACTGCTGACGAACGATGCCGAGGTTGACGAGTGCCTGTTCGCTGTCCGGCCGGATGCGTACGGCTTCCTGATAAGCCTGCAGTGCCTGCTCCATTCGTTGCAGCTTCTGGTAGGCAACCCCCAGATTGAACCAGCGTTCAAAATGGTCGGGCGTGTATTCGACCAGCTTCTGGCAGAACTTGGCGGCAGCTTCGTAGTCAGCCGTCGTGAAGGCACACGTGGCGAGACCTTCCAGCGCGGGCTGGGAAAAGGGCCGCACTTCAAGGAGCTTTTCCGAGTGGGTGCGGATTACGTTGACATCCTTGAGGGCAATGCCAATCGTAATGAGGTTTACCAGGGCTTCTTCGCTCGAAGGATTCTTGTCGAGCATCCGGTTGTAAAGTCCGAGTGCTTCGTCGAGGCGATTGAGCAGTTGCAGCGAGACGGCCTTGCCGAAGATCGCAGTCTCATTGTCTGACTCCAGCTTGAGGACTTCTTCAAAAAGGTCAAGTGCCTGCGTCGCCCGATCCGTGTGCAGATAAGCTACGCCAAGGCCCAGTTTTGCCTGGTTGCCAGGATTGGGTTGCTCGAGTGCCTTTTGAAAATGATCGGCGGCTTCACTCCAACGCCCCAGCTTTTCCGAGCAAACGGCGAGGTTGAAGTGGGCAGTCGGGTGTTTGGCGTTGAGGTCCAGCAGCTTCTGATAGCTACGGGCAGCCTCTTCAAATTGCTCCAGCTCGAAATGGAGGTGGCCACGAGCAGAATACAACTCAGGGTCTTGTTGACCCGAATCGAGCGCATCGTGGATTTCCTTCAGCGCCTCTTTCCGCTTGCCTTCGAGATGGAGGGCGACGGCGCGTGCGAGAGCTGATTGCCCCTCGCTTTGCCGGGTTGCCGTGGCGGCCCCACCCTTGGATACTGAACTTTCCTTTCGCCGAAATGTCATGGCGCAGACCTCACATTGGAATTCGAAACGTTATAGGGAACCAGGTAGGCACAAAGCCGGCCCAGCATGTCGTACTGATGCGAGACTTCTACCCAGCGGAGGCGGGCATCCTCACCCGCACTGCTAAAGAAGCCAATCCCGCCACGGCTCAACCGGCTGTCGGTGAATACATCCACCACCTGACCCTGAACCGTTGTCACAAAATCATTGCCGCGAACATCCACCCGAACCCGATAGATTGTGTCCATTCGCGCCTGCATCGGCAGAGGAATTGACTTTTTCGGGCCAGGCTTCCCGTTGATTACTGCCCAGCGAACCAGCTCCACCGTCGGGAGCGGACCGCCACGCGTAACTTCCAGACGAGCCGCGTAATAGTTATTAACATCGGCGGCCCGGAAGACCCACGATAGGGCTTTTCTCTCAATTGCACCTAAGAATTCGAAGCGGTAGTCTTCGAGGAAGATCGATGGTGCGTAGAGCGCGAGTTGTCGCGGACGAATGAAGCCCGCCGGATCATAGTTCCATCCCCGGGACCAGTCGCCCTGACCGGCCCATTCCCCCAGGCCCTGCCGGAAGTCATCAGCCAGTTCCACGGCGGCCCGCTTCTGGATGTTCTGTTTGAGGCCATCGAGAGAGTCATCGCTAAACGAGGTTTTGACCCATCCCTGAACATCGGGAACCATTGCTTTCAGCCGACCGCGGGCACCATTCTGAGCGGCGGGAGAACCTGAGAACCAGAGCAAGCCAATCACGATCGGAACCGCCATGGCGATCCAGCGGATGTCATTCGGGGCCTCCTCCCAGCGACGCTTCAAGCCTTCCCAGGCGAACTGATGACCAATTCCGGCAAATGGACTCAATCCGGCCAGTGCAGACTGCGACGTGCGTGCCGCAAGGGGCTTGAGTTGCAACTTCGGACGGATGAGGGGAGGCTTGTTGACGGGTTGCCAGTCATAGCTGATGGCCTGGCGGGCACCGGGATCCGGGTGAACCGCAATGCCGGCAAGCCGGGAACTGCGGTAGGTTTTGGCGGTGATGTTCAGCGTAGAACGCCGAACACTGGCGATGCGGGCTTTGGGCGTAAAGGGTTCGTGGAATGTAAAGAGGCTGTTCGCACCGGTCCAGGAACCGGGGTGGGCGTACAGGAAGTCTTCGGGATGGGCGATCTGCGAGTCGTAGACCTCACACTTGCCTTGTGTGCGCCCGAGAATTTTAGCTGTACCAGGGCTGGCAGGCAGCGGGGGGTGGCTTCCCGAGAAATGAGTAGCAGCGTCGCAGTCCAGTTTTGCCGGCTTGGGTGCTTTCGCTTGCGGCCGGGAGAATATGCGGCCAACTGAACTCGCTGTCCGGGTAATAACGGAATCGCGCGGTCCAACCGTAGGCGCAAGAATGCCGACGCCAGTCGGAACCCAGGCGCCGATTGCACGAGGCAACCTGGCGGCAGCGGGTTTGTTTGGCGAAACTGCAAAGGACACCTCTTGCATGCCTGCCTCAGTCAGACGCCGTCCTGAAACAGCCCAGTTCATCGCCGCCGGGAGCCAGGCCCCCACTCCACCCATTCGGAATGGCTTGGATTCGGCATGCTCTCGCGGTGCAACGTCGATGGCTTCCCACTCTGATCCGGCAATGCCGGCGGAGGGAAAAGGCTTTTCGGATAGCCCCCCGACTTCGCCGGGAAGCAGAGCCTTGGATTGCATTTCATTCAGGCTTGGCTCGTTGACGATGGGTAGTCCGATCGCTCCAGGCTCTTGGGGAGTGAGCCGCATCGCCATATCGAAGGGCAGTTGCGCGCCGGCGGCATGCGTAAGGTCGAGCGAAAACCCGACATCCCTCTTTGGTTCCAGGCCGCTGGAGGGACGAATGGCCTCACCGGCTAGGGCGAGCGCGGCCAGGCCCATCTCAACTGGAGCTGGGGCAACCGCTTCAATTTCAATAGCCAGTTCAGACTCGACTGCTGCCATTGCATGCGAATCAGCGTAGAGTTGCGAAGGAAGCTTACCGCTCGGGTTATTGAGGACAGGCTTTTCAACAAGCAGGCAGGCCATAGCGCTGACCACACTGGAATTCCCAGCCGGACTGACGCCTTCCCCCTCAAATTGAACTGGTGCCAGACCGTTCCTGGCGGGCGCAAGCTCAGGACTTGCACAAGGCAATGCCGTTGCCGGATGAAAAGTCAGTTCTGTGGAGGGAATCCGGGGTTGAGTACCGATATGTCGCGGCTTGACCTGTTCAAAAAGATAATTGGCCGAGGCGGGCGCTTCGAGTCCATTCTGCAGTTGGGAAAGGGACCGCCGGACGGGTCTGCGCCGCTGCTGATCCTCAATCAGCCGCGCTACAGCCATCTTTTCCTGCTCAGCCTGGTAAGCTTGCCGGTGTGCTACGGAACAGAACTCCTCCGAGGTGAGCTTCTTCACCATCGTGAGTTTTTTCCCGCAATGCAAACATTTCATCGGAGACACAGGCGCCTATGGGAATATCGGCGGGTGTACGCAAAATCCTTAGCCTTGGCCCCATCCAAATTAAAAAGGAAAACGCCGGCCCCGAGGGGCCGGCGTTTTTGCTAAATACTTGTAGTGTCTTTAACTTAGATGGGTTCCGGGAACTTCAAGTTCGACTTCTGCAGCGAACGGTCCAACAAATCGACTGCGTCTTTTTCCACCAGTGCGCGAGCAATCGCAACTTCAGCTAGAAGCATCTGGCGGCTTCGTTCCAGCATCTTCTTTTCGCGGAAACTGAGCGGCTTGTCACCCTGAATCAGCAGGAGTGTTTTGAACACTTCCGCAATCTCATTGAGTGAGCCTTTGCCCATCTTCTCGGTATTCTCTTTGAATCGGTGCTTCCAATCCGGGTTCCAGCGGGGCATGCCACTAGCCAGGAAGTTCAGCACTTTAGCAACTTCAGTGTTTTTGGTGACCTTGCGAAGGCCAACTTCCTCGGCGTGCGAGAAAGGGACCATCACAGTCATCGAACTGTAGGCTAAACGAAGAAGATAAAACCGTTCGTTCTGTGCGCCGAATGAACGAACGCTGATGTTTTCAATCGTCCCGACACCGTGGTTTGGGTAAACCACCTTTTCACCGACCTGAAAAGTCATTCGAGGACCCTCCGTACACTTGTTGGTACTGTTGTCTTGTTACATCGTTGAAACTCGATGGAATACTTGAAGGTTAGACCCCGTTTAGACGATTGTCAACGCTGGTGGTTGCAAAAATCTCAATTTTTTTACGCGATGAGCCGATTGGATTCAATTTTTTCGCGTATGGGCCTAACCGGTTTCGGCTTATGTATCCATTATAAACATACGGTCATATACACCACAAAGAGGTGTATAGTATGAGCTCGACCCGGTTTCGTCTTATATTCGCCTTCTTCCGCCGGCTCTCTGGCGAACAAAACAATGGTGGTTCGCAGTTCGGCGCGGATTTAGACCCTTTGATTGCATATGTTTATAAAATTTTAATGAAACTTATGGGGCAACTTCTGCCGCTCTTGGTGAGCACCGAAAAGTCTGACTAAAAATTTTTCAATTCGAAATCAGCATGACACCAATGTTTTCCGTCAACGGAAGGATGTCTCGCTCAACGCCATTCAAAATAAGGGTTCCATTGGGAGTGGCAATTCGCAGAGAGAGATCTTCGGGACGGGCGTCCTGCGCCTTGAGCAGATAAACATCGTTGATGGATCGCCACTCGACGAAACCCTGCAGGCGGCGGTAGGGATGGATACCCCGAAGTGGCCTGAAGCTGATGCCTTCTTTGGCAACGATCACTTCTACCGGGACAGCCGTTACTTTGGCGATGGCAAAAGCTGCGGCAATCAGGGGACCGCACAGAATCGTCAGTCCCAACCACTCGCTGGCGTCGAGCCATACTACCAGCGGGATGCCCAGCCCAAAGCAGAGAAGGCAACTGAGCAGAGTGAGGGCGATCGCCACGGGAGCTTCGTAGTATTCAAGCCGGACGGTGTACATGATGATTCCTGCCCGTAGAGCGATACCTCGCCCCAGAACCGCTCAACCCTAGAATGGAAAGATGTGGGAAGTTGCGCTGGCCATGATGGCCGTAGTGGAACCAGGAATCAGTGACGGGTTGGCCCGGCAAAGAGCCTTGCAGGTTGCCGGACTGCACTACAACCTCGACCTGAGGGTACCCGATAAGCCGGCAGACGCGATTCTGGGCCGGGCTCAACTTCGCTTCAACAACCTGCAGCCGAAGCTGCCAGTAGTCCTCGATTTTGCTCCCGGGGCCAGGAACGTATTGCAGGCAAAGCCGGAGTACCGGGAGGAAAATGGACATTTGATCTTTCCACCCGGTACACAAGAGATCGATCTCGAGTTCCGGCTGGGCGATGCCCCCTTGAACCGGAATCCAGATTTCTTCTATTCCCTCTTTGTGCCGGCCAGAGCACACCTGGCGATCCCCTGTTTTGATCAACCGGACCTGAAAGCTCGCTACACCGTAACGATGCAAGTGCCGGAGGGCTGGCAGAAGCTCATGAACCAGGAAGACGGCAAAGAAACGCAGCCCTTGTCTACTTACCTGCTCTTTTTCGGGGCGGGCCGCTTTTCCGTGGAAAAGGCAGTGATCCATGGACGTCAGTACCGCATGTTTCACCGGGAAACGGATCGGGGCAAAGTGGAGCGCAACCGCGAGGCGATTTTTGATTTGCATGCGCGGGCAGTGGCGTGGATGGAAAACTATACGGGCATAGCCTACCCGTTCGGAAACTTCGACTTCATGGCCTTGCCTTCGTTCCAGTTTGGCGGAATGGAACATGCAGGAGCCATCAGCTATAACTCCGCCGGGCTTTTCCTCGAACAGAGTGCGACGCAGGCCCAGAAGCTCGGACGTGCCAGTTTGATTTCTCACGAAACCGCGCACATGTGGTTTGGGGATCTGGTGACCATGCGCTGGTTCAATGACGTCTGGCTCAAGGAAGTCTTTGCCAACTTCATGGCGGCCAGGATGGTGAATCCTGCCTTTCCGGAACTCAATCATGAACTGCGATTCTTCCTGAATCACTACCGTGCGGCCTACAACGTGGACCGAACGCGGGGTGCCAATCCGATTCGGCAAACGCTGGCGAATCTCAATGAAGCCGGGACGCTCTATGGACCGATCATCTACCAGAAATCGCCCATCGTGATGCAGCAACTGGAAATGAAGCTGGGCGAGGGAAAATTCCAGGAAGCGGTCCGGGAATACTTGAAGCGGTACTCGTTTGGGAATGCGACCTGGGACGAACTGATTCAAATTTTCGACAGCAAGACACCCGAAAACCTAAAGCAATGGAGCAAAATCTGGATCGATACGGCTGGGCGGCCGAAAGTGACCCGGACCAAGCAGTACGACGGATTTGTCCTGCCGGATGGCTATGGAGAATACGCCCTCGACTTGAAGAGCCGCGATTACCTGCTCCGGAATCTGCCCGAAATCGCCGATCCACTGGTGCGCGCCGAGGCCTGGTCTGCGCTTTGGGAGAACCATGTTGATGTGTTTGAGCTGGCGCTCAAGGCGATTCCCCGAGAATCCGAGGAGCTGAATTTGCAGCGACTCCTGAGCGACCTGGAAAAGGTGATGTGGCGCCACCCCGATCAACTCGGCCAGGTAGAAGAGTTGTTGAGGGCAGGGATGGACACGGCCGCGAACCGCAGCATCCGCGCGGCCTTCTTTCAGGTCTACCGGAGTGTGGCACCGGTAGAGTGGCTGCAAGCGGTCTTCCGCGGCGAGATCCTGCTCAAGGATTTGCCCTTGTCGGAGACAGACTACATGCGTCTTGCCTATGAGTTAGGGTTGAGGGGCGTCGACGTGCGGCAGCAAATGCGCACCCGTATTCAAAATCCTGACCGGAAGGCACAATTTGATTTTGTCGTCACGGCCCTGGATGGAGACGGCAAAGACTTCTTCACCCGCTTAAAGGATCTTCGAAATCGAAGCAAGGAGCCGTGGGTATTGGAAGGACTCGGGCTGCTGCACCATCCCCGGCGATTGAAGACGAGCGAAAAGTACATTGCCCCAAGCCTGGATCTGCTTCGCGAAATCCAACAGACAGGAGACATCTTTTTCCCGCAAAGGTGGATGGCAGTGACCTTGGGCTGGTACCGGACTCCGTCGGCAGCAGCAACAGTTGAGAAGTTTCTTGCGGCCTTGCCGCCGGACTACCCGG
The DNA here is from genome assembly GCA_964510335.1 of uncultured Bryobacter sp. Lineage (GTDB taxonomy): Bacteria > Acidobacteriota > Terriglobia > Bryobacterales > Bryobacteraceae > Bryobacter. The sequence goes on from CAZECF010000037.1 coordinate 28,923, forward strand.
AACGGTTGCGAAAAACGATTCTTGTGGCTGCCGATGAGCTCCTACGCGCTACACAGCTTCCCTGAGGCTGGATTATTTCTGCTTCTGTCCCGCTACATCAATCAGTAGATTGGTAATCATCTTCAAGCCGGAGACGAGAGAGTCAACCGGTACTCTTTCATCGTTGCCATGCATGCGCGTCAGGTCATCCGCGGTAATCGGATAGGGATAGATCCCGTAAACGGGAATCCCGCGCGAACGCCAGGCGTGGGCGTCGGTTCCTGCCTGAAAGAGGTAAGGCGTGACGAGCGCCTCCGGATAGGTGAGTTTGGCGTGCTTGGCCAGGGCGGCGTACAACTCAGTGCTGAGCGGGGACTCCGGGATGAGCTTCTGCGGGCGGATCGCTGCCCCAGGAGCCGTTGGACTACTTGCCAGCCTCATCGGTACCTCAATTACTTCCACCATGGGGTCGTTGATGACAGTCTGGAGCTCGTCGATCAGCTCGCCTGCCGTTGTGCCCGGGATTGTGCGGAAGTTGATCGTGGCATCAGCGGAACCCGGGATGACATTGCCCCGAAAGCCGGCATTCAGGAAAACTGGCGCAATCGTATTGCGCATGATGGCGTGCAGAAGCGTATTTTGGCTGATGGCCTGATCCGCGGCCTTGACCAATTCCGGATCATCAGCAAGCACCAGGTTCCGGAAGTGTGTCTTCATGGGCTCAGGACTGGTTTCGCCAAGTGTCAGAAAAAACTTCCTGGTCGAATCATTCAGCTTGGGCTTGGTGTCGTAGGTGCTCAGTTTGGCCAGGGCGCGGGAAAGCCGGAAGATCGCGTTGTCTGCCAGCGGCATGGAGGAATGAGTCGAAGTGCCTTTCGCCCGGATGAGCAGACTGAGGCTGACCTTGTCCGCTGTGGAGATGGAAACGTATTTGACCTTGTTGGTCACTTCATCCTTGACGATCCAGCCCCCTTCGTTCAGCGAAAACTCGCAATCCATCTTGTCCCAGGCACGCTCGGCGAGCCAGCCGGTATTGTATTGCCCGCCCTCTTCGTCTGCTTCCGCAAGCAGGATCAGATCCCGGTCAAGCGGGACCTTGCGAGCGGCAATGTCCAGCAATGCCTGGGCAAATACGGCCAGACCACCCTTGAAGTCGATTGCCCCGCGGCCCAGAATGTAGCCGTCCTGAATAACTCCCTCAAACGGCTCGACGGTCCACTTGTCCCGCTCAACTCCCACGACATCGGCGTGTGCGGCCAGAAGGATTGGCTTCTTTGTCCCATTGCCTCGTAGCCGGGCGAAGAAGTGGGCCTTGCCTTTCTGGGGTGTTTCAACAATGTCCACCTCAAAGCCTGCCTGCCTGAAGACAGGTGCGAGGAACCCGGCAACCAGACCTTCGTTACCAGGAGGATT
>CAZECF010000037.1:30324-43825 GCA_964510335.1 uncultured Bryobacter sp.
GCCGTGTTCAAACGAATCAGATCAATCAGAAGTCGGGCTACGGGAGGGGTGCCAGCGCTTTGAGCCGCCAGCAAACCCGCCACGAGAAAAATTAACGGTAGTCTGCGCATGAGAATCCTCGCCAAAAGAAACGGTAGTTAAATTCTAGTCGCGTTTCCAGATCTGGAAAAGATTGGAGTAGTCGTCCGTCCACGTTCGGAGTTCCGGACGCTTGGGGACAGGGGCGCCAGCCGAAGTCACCAGTGGCATGGAGCTAACGCTCGCCGACGGTCGATACACCAGAACCCAGTCGGAACCAAATACCTGAGCTTCCTCGATCTCCTCATTCTCAACGTTCAGCGTTTCCATCCCAAGGCTTGTCGCAATGCGTTCCACCACCGGCCCCAGTCGAAGGTGCTTGTTTGAAATGTGCACCGCGAGAACTCCATCCGGCGAATTCAGATGCCGGAAATACAGCTCAAAAGCCTCTTTGGTAAGCAGATGGACTGGAATGGAATCTCCCGAAAACGCGTCGACCGCCAGAATGTCAAATTTTTGTGGTGCCTCCCTCTCGAGGGAAACACGGGCATCGCCAAGAACCACTTCACAAGTCCCCCGGCAGGACTTCAGATACCGGAACTCATTGCTGGCAATATCCAGCACCAGGGGGTTGATTTCGTAGATGCGGTAATAGTCACCCTTGCGGGCGTACGACGAAAGCGTACCGGTGCCAAGGCCGATCAGCCCCACACGCTGCCCTTCCTTCCAGGTGTTGGCAATAGCGAGGCCTACGCCGGAATTGGGGCCGTAGTATGTGGTGGGCAAGCGGTAGCGCTCGTCGCTCAAAAACTGCATCCCGTGGTTGATCGTGCCGTGGATCAGCGTCCGGGTCCACGTCTCTTTGTCATCGCCAGCAGTGGAATCCTGCACGCGAAGCGACCCATAGAAATTTCGCACCATCACGCGGCTGTTGTCGGCCGTCGATCGGATTTGCATCACGGCGAGTACGATGGCTCCCACCGCCGCGGCGGTCCAAAGAATATCCGTTGCCCAGTGGTCCCGGTAAAGAAACATGAGCGACAGAAAACCGAAAATGCCCAAGGCAATAAAAAGCTCGAAGTGACCAGGCAGCAACAAGGGGGCGGCGATGGAGATCAGAAAGCCGCCAATGGCGCCACCGATTGAAAGCATCAGAAAAAAGCTGGTGAGGTATCGCGGGTGAGGCTTGCGTTGAGCCAGCTCCCCGTGGCAGAAGGTGCAAAAAACCAGAAGCGCGATGGCGGCGGCACCGAGTTGGTAATGCAGTTTGGTGTCGGAGTCGGATAAGTAAATTCCGTATGTCAGGGCAGCGAGCATAACGGGTGTCAGAATCCGGAAGAAAAATGGCCGATAAATTCGATCCGAATCAAAGACCAGAATGAAGCTGAGCAGGTACATCGATAGCGGTACCACCCAAAGGAAGGGCACCGAGGCGACATTCTGCACAAGGTGATTCGTGAAGGCGAGGAAGAGCATGGACGGCAATGCCGCCAGGCTGATCCACAACAATTTTTGCTGGCCCGTGGGAGGAGTGGGAAGTCCAATGGGAATCTCGGCAGTCGGGTCGAATTGCGGTGCGGGAGCTTTGCTGGAACGCCAGGCCGTATAAATGCAGAACAGGCCAAAGGCAGCAAATCCTGCATGCCAACCATAGGCCTGGAAGCGGGCCGGAAGGAAGGGCTCAATCGCGATCGGGTAAGCCAACAAAGCAATCAGGCTGGCCAGATTGGAAAGCGCAAAGAGCCGGTATGGCGGTGCCTCATTGTGCATGCGGGAATACCATGCCTGCAGCAGCGGGCTGGTGGATGCAAGCAGAAAGTAGGGCAGTCCGATGGAGACAGCCAAAACAGCCAGGATCGGCAGCACCGGCGCGGTGTCACCGGCGGGCTTGAGCCAATCCGGGGGCAGGGAAGGCGTTACGATCACCGCAAGACCGATCAGCAAACTGTGCAACTGAAACTGCCGGGTGGGGCTCAGGCGCTGGATCGTCCAGTGCGCATAGCCATAGCCGGCCAGCAGCAGCACCTGAAAGAAAAGCATGCAGGTATTCCAGACTACAGCCGAGCCACCAAACCAGGGGAGAATCAGCTTGGCGATCAACGGCTGGACCAGAAAAAGCAGAAATGCGCTGAGGAAGACGGTTGCAGCGTAAATGGGCATTGTCGCTTATGTTAACGCTTGATCGAGGTCTGCGAGGATATCGCTGATATCCTCGATTCCGACGGAAAGCCGGACAAGATTGTCGTGGATGCCCAGCCGCGCGCGTTGTTTCGGCGGAATGTCGCGGTGCGAGGCAATGGCCGGATATAGCGCCATCGTGTGGACATCGCCCAAGCTGGTTGCCGGCACGATCATCTTGAGCCGGTCAAAGAACTGGAAAACACCCTGTCGATCCGCGCCACGAATCGCAAACGAAACCATCGCGCCGAACATGCCGGGAGGTAGCAGACGAGCTGAAGTATCGCGGTCCGGGTGACTTGCATGGCCAGGAAAGTGAACGGCTTCTATGGCCGCGTGCTGCTGAAGATGCGCTGCAACGGCGATCGCGTTTTGATTCTGGCGCTCAATGCGCAAGGGAAAGGTCTTGATGCCCCGCATGGTCAGGTAGCACTCGAAGGGGCCCAGAATTGGGCCGTATATTCGCGACAGCGCGCGCAGCGGTTCAAAATGCTCGACGTCGGTGGTGACCAATCCACCGATCACATCGCCATGGCCGGAAAGAAACTTGGTCGCGCTACTTACGGATATGTGCGCCCCCAGTTCGAGCGGACGAACCAGCGCCGGGGTTGCAAACGTATTGTCCACAATCAGACACGCACCCGCTTGGCGAGCGATCTCGGCTAGCTTGTCGATTGCGCCAATTCGGAGCAATGGATTGGAAATCGTTTCCATGAGAATGACGCCGGGTCTGTCGGCGGCCACCGCGGCTTGAACGGCGTCGAGGTCACAGATGTCAACGAAGGTAGTGGTCACGCCGAAGGGCTCAAAGACCTGTTGCAGCAGCTTCACCGTAGCGCCATAAAGCGCATTGGCGGCGATGACATGCTTCCGGCGGTCCGTGAGCGCGGCCGTCAGGGCGATTTGAAGAGCACTCATTCCAGAGGCCGTGGCCAGTGTCCCATGGCCGCCTTCGAGTGCTGTAACCAATTCTTCGAGAGCCGCGTTGGAAGGATTATCGTACCGGGAATACGCATAACCGGGAACTTCCTGTGCAAAGACTTTGTCGATTGTATCGAGCTTGTCGTAGAAAAAACTGGCTGCTGTGTGGATCGGTGTCGTTACGGGAACAGGCTGGCCCGGCACGCGCTTGCGGTCACCGGCATGGACAGCCTTAGAATGAAGCTTCATAGGAAATTACTCGTAATGGGGTGTTGTTGATGCGAGGGTTGCTAAATGCCTGGCGCGCGCCAATTTGGGCGCAGATGGTGGTCGCGACGGCCTCGCTGGTCGTTGCGGTCATGCGCGTACAGGGCAGTTTCTTTCGTCGAAGCTTACTGGACGCCGCCGTTATTATTGCGGTCGGCCTGATCCTCATACTCATGGCGTACAAGGGCTTGAAGTCAAGCCAGGCAGGACGCCCCGATTGGGGCTTGGGTGCGGTGATGGGATATGCGGTATTTGGCGCGGTATTGCTCGGCATCGGCTTGTTGTTCCTGCGTTGACTACTTGCGCTTCCAGCGGACGCCATCCTTGGTGTCTTCAAGGACAATCCCGGCTTCCACCAACTGATTCCGGATCTCGTCAGCGCGGGCAAACTGTTTCGACTTCTTGGCAGCGGTGCGCTCCGCGATGAGCGCCTCCACGGCCGCGTCTTCCAGCCCGTCGGCCGATGAGGTGGGTTTCAGAATGTCAAACACTCTGTCAAAGCGCGCTAGCAGGTCCAGTGCCTCACTTCGATTGCCAGATAGAAGTGAACCGGCGTCCAGCAGAATGTTGGTCTCTCGAACATACTCATAGATCGCCGCCAGTGCCTCAGCCGTGTTCAGGTCGTCGTCCATGGCGGCTTCAAAAGAAGCCAGTGCCATGCTGGCCTGTTGCGTGGATGCCGGGTTGCTGCCCTCTTCAAGAGATGCCGATTCAAGGCGGAAAACAAAGTTCCGCAAGCGATCAATCGCGGCTTGAGCACCCTTAAGCGAATCCAGCGTAAAGTTGAGCTTCTTGCGATACGGAACACTCATCAGAACGAAACGAAGCGCCTCGGGCGGATAGCCCATCTCCACCAGCTCGCGCAACGTATAGATGTTGCCAAGGCTCTTCGACATCTTCTGCATATCCACGTGCAAATGCTCACAGTGAATCCAGAATCGGGCAAAAGGTTTGCCCGTGGCCCCTTCCGACTGGGCGATCTCGTTCTCATGGTGCGGGAACGCGAGGTCTACGCCGCCGGTGTGAATGTCCAGCGTTTCGCCCAGATATTGCATCGCCATGGCCGAGCATTCGATATGCCAGCCCGGCCGGCCCGCACCGAATGGTGAATCCCAAAAGGGCTCCTCCCCTTTGCGCGACTTCCACAGCACAAAGTCACGGGCATCATCCTTGTCGTACTCATCGTTGTCCACGCGGGCACCGGCCTGGATGCCAGAAAAATCGTTGTGGGAAAGCTTGCCGTACTCGGGAAACTTCGCGATGCGGTAGTAAACGCTGCCGTCGGAATGATAAGTGAAGCCCTTGCTTTCCAGCTTGCCGATCAAATCGACCATCTCATGGATGTGCTCAGTGGCGCGGACGATTTTCTCGGGTCGCTCCAGACGCAGCTTCGCCATGTCTTCCAGAAAAAATTGCTCGTACTTGAGGGTATATTCCCACATCGGGACACCCAGTTCCATCGATTTCCGGATGATCTTGTCCTCCACATCGGTGATGTTCATCACATGGTTGAGCTCAAAGCCACGGTAGCGAAGCCAGCGTCGCAGCGTGTCATTGAAGGTGAAGGTGCGGAGGTTGCCAATGTGGGCGTAGTTGTAGACAGTGGGTCCGCAGGAATACATGCGAACCGTGTGGCCGTCGGCTGGCACGAAATCTTCCGTCTTGAGAGTGAGGGTGTTGTAAAGGCGAAGGGCCATGGAAATGGGTTGGAAGCTTTCAGTGTAGCCCGTTGATTAGGATAGAGAGTTGAAGCCATTTGCATTTGAACTGGAAGCAGTGTGCCCGCAGACCGGCGCACGGGCCGGCAAACTCCACACGCCGCACGGCCTGATTGAAACCCCCATCTTTATGCCTGTCGGCACGCAGGCAACCATCAAGGGAATGACGCCCAGGGATGTCGAAAGGGAAGTTGACCCGCCCATCATCCTTGCCAACACCTACCATCTCTTTTTGCGTCCGGGGCATGAAACCATCAGGAATCTCGGTGGGCTACACAGCTTCATGCAATGGCCGCGAGCCATTCTCACCGATAGTGGCGGCTTTCAGGTCTTCAGCCTGAGTGAATTGCGCAAGGTGCGCGAAGAAGGGGTTGAGTTTCAAAGCCACCTGAACGGCGACCGGCACGTCTTCACCCCTGAAAGCACCGTGGATGTGCAATTGGCGCTGGGCAGTGACATCATGATGGTCCTCGATGAGTGCACCGAATACCCGGCAACCTATGAGCGCGCCCGAACCAGCATGGAACTGACTTCGCGCTGGGCGCGCCGTGCCTTTGCCCATTACCGGGGAGAGCGGGCAGACTACGAGCAAACGCGAGCTTTATTTCCCATTGTTCAAGGCGGAATGTACCAGGACTTGCGCAGGGCCTCGGCAGAGTCCCTCCTGGAACTGAATGCCTATGGTTACGCGATTGGCGGGCTGAGCGTCGGCGAGCCACGCCCCGACAGTCTGGCCATGACGGAGGTGGTGGCGCCAATGCTGCCTGCCCACAAGCCGCGCTACGTGATGGGCGTGGGGCTGCCTGAGGAATTGCCCGAATACGTTGCGCGCGGCGTGGACATGATGGATTGCGTCATGCCAAGCCGGAATGCCCGGAATGGCTGCCTGTTTACGAGCGCAGGCAAGGTCATTATCAAGAATGCCAAATACAAGGAAGATGCAGGTCCCCTCGATCCGCAGTGTGGTTGCTACACCTGCAAAAACTTCACCCGGGCCTATCTTCGCCATTTGTTCGTAGCCCAGGAGATCTTATTCTCCACATTGGCAACAATACACAACTTGCGTTACTACCTTGACATCATGCGCGGTATGCGGCGTAGTATTCTGAATGGGAGATTTCCACAATTTCTAGCTGAAATGCGCTCGCGCGCCAACGACGGTGAAAAACTGTAGAATCTCTTAGAAAGATCCCGGAACCCAAATACAGTGAATCTCTTCGCCTTGATCTTGCAGGCTGCCCCCAGTCAGTTCATCGGAATGCTGCCTATCCTGGCAATGTTCGCGATCATGTATTTCTTCGTCTTGATGCCCGCGCAGAGACAGCGCAAGCAGACTAAAGAAATGCTTGCCAACCTGAAAAATGGCGACGAGGTTGTGACCAACGGCGGGATCATCGGAACGATCTTCTCGCTGAATGATGAGGATCAGAGTATTGTGATTCGTGTAAAGCCCGACGGCGTGAAGCTTCGGATGGCACGGGTCAGTGTTGCCAGCATATTGAAGCCGGAAGGCTCGACGCCAGCAAAGTAGTTCGCCCAAGGCCCTCCTGAGAAGGGTCCGGCAGGAATTTAAGCAGGAAGGTTTTCGTAATGGAAAGAAGTTTGTTGATCAAGGTTGCGTCGATTGTGGGCGTCACCCTGATTTGCCTTTATGGCATAGTGGGGCTCCCAAAGAGCCAGAAGGAGTTGGTCGACAACTTCAACACCAACATCAAGTTGGGACTCGATTTGCGCGGTGGCAGCCAGTTGGTGCTGCAGGTGCAAGTCCAGGACGCCTTCAAGGCGGAAGCCGATCAGTTGATGGATCGGCTGCGCACGGAATTGCGTTCGGCCAGCATTGAGTACGGCAGTTTCGACCGGAACGAACCCAATTCAATCGAAGACGCTGACAAAATTGAAGTCGTTGCCAAAGGTATCGGCACCAACCAGGCAGGCGACTTCCGCCGCCTCGTGACAGAGCGCTTCCCCGACTGGAACCTCACCAGCACTTCCGGTACCGACTACCGCATCACCCTCAAGCCGACGGCGGCACTGGATTTGCGCAAGAAAACAGTGGCAAGCTCCATTCGTACGATCGAGAGCCGTATTGACGGCCTGGGTCTGGCTGAATCCAGCGTCCAGCAGCGTGGCGCAGCCGAAACCGAACCCGAAATTCTGGTGCAAATGCCAGGCGTAGATGACCCGGCCCGTGTCAAGCAGATTCTCCAGACCGCCGCCCTGCTCGAACTTTACGAAGTCGAAGAAGGCCCCTTCGCTTCGCGAGACCAGATGCTGAATCAGTTCAATGGCATTTTGCCTCCCGGCACAAAGGCATTGCGCGGGATGGGCAGCCAGGAAAGCTGGTTCCTGCTCAAGCGCGCGCCAGTCATTACCGGTCGCGATCTGCGTGACTCGCGGCCTTCGCAAGACACGATGACCAATAGTTGGGTCACCACCTTCGTGTTGAGTCAGGATGCCGCTGCCCGCTTTGGCCGCTTCACCGAAGCCAACATCAACAAGCGTTTGGCGATTGTGCTCGACAATCAGGTGCGTAGCGCCCCCACGATCCAGAACAAGATTACCGACAACGGTCAGATCACTGGCGCCGCCTCGCAGCAGGAGGCCAACGACCTGGCGCTGGTCCTGCGTGCCGGCTCGCTGCCGGCTAGCGTGATTTACCTCGAAGAACGCACCGTGGGGCCATCCCTCGGTGCTGATTCCATCCGCCAGGGGCTGATGAGTGGCCTCGTCGGACTGGTCGCCGTCATCTTCGTGATGCTGGTCTATTACAAGAAAGCGGGCATCAATGCGACCGTGGCGCTCATTCTCAACGCGATCATCCTGATTGCCATCCTGGCCTACGCTGGTGCAACCTTGACCCTTCCAGGCATCGCCGGCATCGTGCTGACGATTGGTATGGCGGTAGATTCCAACGTGCTCATCTTCGAGCGCATCCGCGAAGAGCTCTCGACAGGAAAGGCGGTTCGGCCTGCCATCGACGCGGGCTTTGACCGCGCCTTCCTTACGATTATCGATACCCACGTAACGGCCGTCGTATCCAGCGCATTTCTGTTCATCTTCGGCACCACCAACGTCAAGGGCTTTGCGGTGACGCTGATTATCGGTTTGCTGGCCAACGTGTTTACCGCGGTCTACGTTTCCCGCACGATTTTCGAATGGGGACTAAGCGGCAACCGGAAAGTAACGACGCTGAGCATCTAGCCCGGCCCACCTCAGAATTATCTCCCGCCCGGCGGCAGGTTTTTTTCCTGTGGGCGGGAACCAGAAAGGAATGGCTGGTGTCAAATCCGCTGATACGCCAGCCAGTATTCAGGCAGCATGAAGATTTTTGAAAACATTAACTACGACTTCCTGGGCAAGAAAATGCCCTTCATTGTGTTGTCCGTCATTCTCACGGTAATTGGGGTGGGAAGTTTGATTGTCGAAGGTGGGCCGCGCTACGGCATCGACTTCAAGGGCGGAACTTTGCTCTACGTCAAATTCGCCGAAAAACCCAGCGAAGAGCAGGTTCGTACTGCTTTGAGCAAAAATATTCCTGGTGAAATTTCCGTGGTTGCCATCCAGGGCACCAACGAACTGATGATCCAGACAGAAATGAAAGACGAGAAGGAACTCCAGTCCACCCGCCAGGCCATTGAAGACACCCTCAAGGGCCTTTACAGCGCCGAGGCAGGCAAACTGGACTTCTCCAGTGCCGGAGCCGCCAGCGTCTACGAGCGGCTCAATCTGCCGCTTCAGAAAGCGGGCGTCTTCACCAGCGACGACGACTTGCGAAAGCTCAGCACGGAAATGTTGAAGGTGCGCGATACCGACAAAGGTGGCATCGTCAAGAGCTTTGACGAACTCAGCTCCGTAGCTGGCATGACCCCGCAAATCCTCAACGTCCTGAAGCAGGAAGCCTTCATTGGCAAATTTGTTGTCCGAAATGCAGAAGTCGTTGGCCCGAAGGTCGGCAATGAACTTCGTACACAAGCTTTGCTCGCAACGCTTTACGCGCTGGGTGGAATGTTGATATACATTGGCCTGCGTTTTGAGTTCATCTACGGATTTGCCGCCGTGATCGCGGTTCTTCACGACACCATCATCACCATAGGACTTTTTTCTCTCTTCCATAAAGAGATTTCCTTGACAGTTGTGGCTGCCCTCCTTACATTAGTTGGTTACTCGATGAATGACACGATTGTGGTGTTCGACCGAATCCGGGAGAATCTGCAGCGTGGCCGTAAGGGCGACATGACGGAGATCGTCAATCGCAGCATAAACGAAACCATGAGCCGCACGGTGATGACTTCCGGGCTCACGCTTTTGACCGCAATGGCTCTGTTGCTGTTCGGTGGGCAAATTTTGAATGGCTTCGCGTTCGCACTGGTAGTGGGCATTATCATTGGCACCTATTCGTCGATCTTCATCGCCAGCCCGCTGCTGATATTCTTTCAAGACTACTTGAAGCAAAAAGGGAACCCGGCGCGTGCCTCCGGATCTTCCGCCACGGTTGCAGCCACGAAAAAAGCTGCCGTCAAATAACGGGCACTGGCTCTGGAACCGGCTGACGGGATTCGGTGTCCAGAGAGTACAGGAAAGGAAATAGGGATGTTTGAACAAAGTTTGATTATTGAAGGCAATGCCACCAGAAAAACCAGTTCCGTACTGATTTCATTTTTGGTGCAGATCGCACTGCTGGTCGTGATCGTAATTCTTCCGATGATCTATTACGATTCGATTAGCGCCGCCGCACTCGGCAGCAGCCTCGTGGCGCCGCCCCCACCACCTCCGCCGCCCCCGCCGCCAGCACCCGTGCAGGTTGTCAAGCAGGTGAAGGTGATTCCGAAACAGTTCAACGCGAATGTGTTGATGGCGCCGAAACAGATTCCGAAAGACATCGCCATGATCAAGGAAGAAGAGCTTCCCATGGCAACCGGTGTAACTGGTGGTGTTCCTGGCGGCGTTCCCGGTGGTGTTCCCGGTGGCGTGATGGGCGGGCTCCTCGGAGCTATCCCCGGGCCTCCTCCTCCTCCCAAAAAGGAAGAGCCACCACCACCCAAGCCTCCCGCGGCCCCAATCCGCGTCGGTGGTAACGTCCAAAGTGCCAAGTTGATCCGTCAACCCCGGCCCACCTATCCGCCTCTGGCCCGCCAGGCGCGCATCTCGGGCGTAGTAAAGTTCAATGCCGTCATCGGCAAAGATGGCGCGATCCAGAATCTTCAAATGATCTCGGGGCATCCCCTGCTCGTGCAGGCGGCAACCTCGGCGGTGCAGCAGTGGGTCTATCAACCTACTCTGCTGAACGGTGAACCCGTTGAAGTGATTACCACGATTGACGTGAACTTCACGTTGAGCCAGTAGTCGCATGATTGTGGGCGCAAGCTCAAAAACTAAAGTAGTTTCCCAAAACCCAAATTAAACTCGCAGGAGATTTTGCATGCTTCTTTCTATGCAAACCATGGGCTTCCTTTTGTTGCAGGAAGTCGGATTTGACGCCATCACGATGTGGGAGCAGATGGGCTTCCTGGCTAAGGCCGTCGTTGTTGCGTTGTTCATTATGTCGGCTTGGTCGATTGGCGTCATGATTGACCGCCTCATCGCCTTCAATGCCGCCAAAACCCAGAGCCGTCAATTTGCCCCCGCCGTTGCAGGCGCACTTCGTGAAGGCAAGCTTGACGAAGCAATTAAGATCGCTGACCGCTACAAGAAGTCGCACCTTGCCAAGGTTGTCGTCGCTGGTCTCCAGGAATTCAAGGCCCACCAGTTGAGCAATGAAATTTCCGGCGAAACCATTGAAGCTTCCTCCCGCGCTCTTGAACGGGCTGAAGCCATCGTTCTGGCCGAACTGAAGCGCGGTGTATCCAGCCTCGCCACGATCGGTTCGATCGCTCCCTTCGTCGGTCTGTTCGGCACCGTCGTCGGCATCATCAACGCCTTCAAGGGCATCGCCAGTGAAAAGGCCGCCGGTCTCGGCGCCGTAGCCGGCGGTATTTCTGAAGCTCTTGTCGCCACCGCTATCGGTTTGTTCGTGGCCATCCCGGCCGTCATGATGTTCAACTACTTCACCAACAAGGTGGAAGGCTTCAACATCGAGATGAACAATTCGAGCTCGGAACTGGTCGACTACTTCATCAAGCGTTCCCAGGCTGCACGCCGCGCTTAATGGCCGTAAGGTCGAACGTCGATAAAGTTATCCCGCGGGTTTAGCCTCCCTGGCGGCTGGTCTTGGAAAGACTGGCCGCCACCGAGGTGGGAATCCGGGAGAAAGAGAGTTCAGAGATGAAGAAAAAGAAGCGATTAGCTGTAGCAGCTCCCGTATCTGACATCAACGTTACCCCGATGGTTGACGTCATGCTCGTGCTGCTCATCATCTTCATGGTCGTGACGCCGATGCTCCAAAAGGGCGTTAGCGTGGAAAAAGTTCGCTCCAAGAACCCCATTTCCATGAAGGATGCTGACAAGGAAGACGCAATCCTGGTGAGCGTGACTCGTGCCGGCGATACCTACCTGGGTACCACCCGCATGGCACCCGATCAGATGCCAACCAAAATCAAAGACATGCTGACAAACAAGCCCGAGAAGGTTGTCTACATCAGTGCAGACCGCCGGGCCAAATACGAGCGCGTGGTCACCGTCATTGATGAAATCCGTAATGCCGGCGTAGAACAATTGGGCATGCTCGTAGACGAAATTGCGCCCCAGACAAACGAAGCTAACTAAAAGAAGAAATTAGGAGACACCGCATATGGGAATGGCAGTAGGAGGAAGTGGGGGAGGTCCGAAATCGGACATCAACATGACGCCGATGATCGACGTCCTGCTTGTGCTAATCATCATCTTCATGGTGATTACGCCGCTGACCCCGAAGGGCCTTGAAGCTCGCGTACCGCAGCCGCCGCCGCCGAATCAGCCGCCGCCGCCTCCGGAAAATGACCGAACCGTGGTGGTGATCGTGGAAAAAGACCGTAGCCTGAAAATCAACCAGGAACCGGTCTTGTTTGAGAACCTGTCCAAACGGCTTGAAGATATCTTTAAGACTCGCGCCGAGCGCGTCTGCTTCGTCAAGGGCGATCCGGATCTCGAATACCAGGATGTCGCAAGGGTGATTGACGTAGCCAAGGGCGTCGGGATCGATCAGGTCGGACTCATGACCAAGAAAGTAGAAGCCGGCGAATAGCCGGGAATGAGGAGGAGCGAAACAACAATGATGAACATGCTCAAATCCCATGCCCGGGTCATTACTACCGCGGCTGTCACTCTTGCACTGCTGGCCTTTGCCAGTGGCTGCGAAAAATTGAAGGCCCGCGATGCACTCAACAAAGGTGTCGCGGCCTACAAGGCTACCAAATACGAAGAAGCTTCCCGCAAATTCAAAGAAGCGATTGAAGCAGACCCTGAATTTGACGTTGCACGTCTGTATCTCGCCACCAGCTATATGAGCCAGTGGATTCCGGGAGCTGACTCGCCTGAGAACAAAGCCATGGCGAAAATGGCCGAAGACGAATTCATGACGGTTCTCAACAAGAACCCCAAAGAAAAACTCGCCATCGAATCCATCGCCTCCATGCGCTACAACCAGGCCAATGCCTATACCACTCTCGAAGACAAATTGAGGGTTATGGATGACGCCAAAATCTGGTATCAGAAGTTGGTTGACGTGGACCCGGACAATGCCAAGGCCTACTACAGCATGGGCGTCATTGCTTGGTCCAAGTGGTATCCGAAGTACAAAATGGCTCGCGAAGCCGCCAAGATGAAGCAGGAAGACCCGGGTCCGATCAAGGACAAGAAGATTCGGGAAGAACTGAAGGAAAATTATGGCGCTTTGGTTGAGGAAGGCATCGGCTATCTCACCAAGGCTGTCGAGATCGACAAGATCTACGACGACGCCATGGCCTACCTCAACTTGCTGATCCGCGAACGCGCTGACCTGGCCGACAACGAAGCCGACTACAAGAAGGACATCGAAACGGCCGACAACTGGGTAGCCAAAGCTCTGGAAGCGAAGAAGATCAAGGCGATCGAACTCGAAAAGAAGAGCAAAGGCATCAAAGCCGAATAGTTCTAACGCATCCATTCTTAAGGCGGATCCTCCGGGTCCGCCTTTTCTATTTCAGTCATAATTGAAGAAAGAAGTATTCTCAGGGTTCGAATGGAGAGTCTCAGCACTTCGGAGCTTGTATCCCTACCTGCTCCCCCGGAAGATTTTGACGCCAAAGTAGCGGCAGCCTTTGTGCGGCTGGAAGAATCTTTTGCGGCCAACCGTCCCAAAGAGGACATCTCCAAGGTCCGGGCCGCCTTCGAATTTTCGCAAGCCCATCATACCGGTCAGGCGCGCAAGAGCGGCGAACCCTACATCCTTCATCCCATCGCCGTCGCTCAGATCCTGGTTGACATGCACATGGATCTGGTTTGTG
>CAZECF010000038.1:0-42720 GCA_964510335.1 uncultured Bryobacter sp.
GTCGGCAAAGAAAGCACCAACCATGCGACCGTCAGAGTGGATTTCGTAGTATTTCACTGCGGGGTCATAGACGGTTGCATTTGCAATTTCGCGAACCTCAATCCCCAGGAGACCCTCAAAGAGGCGGAACATTCCGGTGACAACCTGGTTGACCTCAAAGTAAGGCCGTAGCGCTTCTTCGTCGAAGTCATAGAGGGCAATACGCTGCTTTTCGGCGAAAAAAGCGATATCCCAGGGCTCCAGTTTTTGGCCGGCGAAGGCTTCGAGGGCGGCGTGCTCTTCGAGGAAGCGCTTGCGGGTGGCGGCTTCCAGGCCGGAAATGAACTCTTTGGCAATTAGTCCCCGATGGGCCATGCGATCGGCGAGTACGAAGTCAGCGAAATTGAAGTAGCCGAGCAGAAGGGCCTTTTCGCGGCGCAAGGTGAGAATCTGGCGCATCAGATCCCGGTTGTTGAATGGGCCATCGCTTGCGCGCAAGGAATAAGCCTCCCAGAGGTCACGGCGAATCTCAGCATCCTCGAGGTAAGTGAGGGCTGGCTGCATACTGGGGGCTTGCAGTGTGAACCGGAAGCCGGCTTTGCCTTTGGCTTCCGCGCTGGCGCGGGCAGCGGCGATGGCATGAGCGGGCAAACCCTTGAGTCGGGATTCGTCCTGGACCAGGAGTTCAAAGGCGTTGGTGGAGTCGAGGACATTTTGGGAGAACTTTGTGCAAAGTCCTTGCAATTCAACGTCTATCGCGAGCAGGCGCTGCTTGGCGGCGGGTTCCAGTTCGGCACCATTGCGGCGGAAAGCGTCGATGTGCTTTTCCACTGCGCGCTTCTGGATGGCCGGCAGACCGGTTTCCGTCACACCACGAACTGCCTCCCAAAGCTTTTCATTCAGCGGGAGGACGGCGTAGAAAGCGCTGAGTTCTGGCTCGATGGTCTGGATGGCTTCGCGGAGTTCAGGAGAGTTGTCTACTCCCTCCAGGTGGCGAACGACCCCCATTGCCACTTCCAAATGAATGGTTGACTCTTCCAGCGGCAGTATCGTGTTTGCATATGTTTTCTGAATTTCAGAAGAATTGCAGATCGCATCGATATTCTTCTGAGATTCAGAGATTAGTTCTCGAATCGCGGGGACGATGTGGGCCACTTCGATCTCATCGAAGGGAATCTTGAAGGGAACGCGGAGAAGGGGGTTCATGATTGTCGTATTAGAGATGAAATTTGATCCATGGCCATTTCGCAATGATTACGTGGTGCATCGTAATGGGTGACCAGGCGCACGAGGGTTGGGCCGAAGGAAATCATATGAACGCCGAGTGCGGAAAGCTTCTCCGTGAACTGGGCGGCATCCCATGGTGTGCCGGCGACATCGAAGATGACGATGTTGGTTTGGATGCGGGAAGGATCGAGGGAGATACCGGGCAGGGAAGCCAGTTTTTCAGCCATCCAGCGCGCATTGGCATGATCTTCCGCTAAACGGGCTGGCATCTTTTCGAGCGCGATCAGGCCGGCTGCAGCCAAGACTCCCGCCTGGCGCATGCCGCCGCCGAGGCGCTTGCGCAGGAGACGTCCCCTGTCGATGAGATGGCGCGGACCAACCAGCATACTGCCCACCGGAGCCCCTAAACCCTTGGAAAGACAAAACATCACTGTATCCACGCGCTCGGTGATGCGGGCTGGACTCGTCGAGCTGGCGACTGCGGCGTGGAAAAGACGTGCGCCGTCCATGTGGACGGGTAGGCCGCGGCCGTGAGCCCCATCGCAGATCTCGTCGAGCTGGGCCTGCGGATAGACTGATCCGCCACCGACATTGTGAGTGTTTTCAACTTCAATCAAGCCGGTGGGAGCCCAATGGGGTCCGAGCGGACGGATTTCGCGCTCAATGGAGGCCCAGTCGAGAAGGCCGTGAGCAGTGGGGATAGGCCGGGCGACGCAGCCGCCAAACCAGGCCATCATGCTGAGCTCGTAATTGAGGATATGACTGCGGGAATCGCAGATGATCTCCTGGCCGTGCTCGGTGTGCACCTTGAGGCCAATGGTATTGCCCATCACACCGGAGGGGACAAAGAGAGCTGCCTGTTTCCCCAGGACTTCTGCGGCGCGTTCTTCGAGCCGGTTGACCGTAGGGTCCTCGCGGTAAACGTCGTCACCGACTTCGGCGGCAGCCATGGCTTCCCGCATTTCGGCGGTCGGCCTGGTTACTGTGTCGCTGCGTAAATCAATTCGCTGCATTCCGTCTCCGGTCTAATCCAAAAATTGTTCAAAAACTTCATTCGAAAGCAAAACCCCGCGCGGGGTCAAGCGGGCTTTGTCGCCGATCCATTCGAGGAGTCCGTCCGAGACGAGCTGTTTCACTCGGGCATTGGCATCGACCCCGATGTGAACGCCTTCCGAGAGTCGCAAGCCCACCCAGTATCTTTCCGTGGCAGGGGAAGCCGCTTCACGACTCTCAACCTTGTAGTCGAGTACAGATTCTGAGTTCTGCCAGCGCCAGGTCCCGTCAAAAGAGTGGGCGTCGGAGCCGAAGCCAAAATAAGGTTCGAGACGCCAGTACTTCAAATTGTGAAGGCTCTCGCAGCCGGGGCGGGCAAAATTTGAGATTTCGTATCGCAGGATACCGGCTTTGGCCAACTCGTCGACGGCATATTGGTAGAAATCGGCTTGCTTGTCTTCTGTTGGAATCTCTGGAGCACCGTAGCGCTTGCCGTTGAGAAGAACCTCCTGGCCAAGGCGGCTATCTTCATCGATTTCAAGAATATAGACGCTGACGTGGGGTACTTCGAGAGAGATGACTCCGGCGACACTTTGCTGCCAGGATTCCCGAGTCTGGCCGGCCAGACCAGCGATGAGGTCCACGTTGATGGAATCGATGCCAGCGCTTCGAAGCAGCTCGATATCGGAGCGGACAATGGCTTCGTTGTGTTTGCGGCCGGTGCGGCGGATTTCGGCTTCGTTCAGGCTTTGTACGCCAAGGCTGACCCGATTGATGCCAAGGTGGTGCCAGGCCTGGACCCGTTCGAGAGTGAGGCTACCCGGAGCAGCTTCCATGGTTGCTTCGCGCCAAGGCTTGCCAGGTATGGACTGCAGCACGGCCTCAAGTTCCGGCAGCGGCCAGAGGCTGGGGGTACCGCCACCGAGATAGATGGTTTGGGGTGTCCAGGGCCAGTCTACCGCTTGAATTTCTTCGAGGAGGCGCTGCTGGTAGAGAGGCTCTGCCGTCTTCGGGAAGACGCCGGAGGCGAAGTTGCAGTAGCTACACTTTTGGGCGCAGAAGGGGTAGGAGATATAGACCCCGGCCATTAGAGCTCGACGCTTTCTCCTACGTGCTGTTCGATCAGGTCGGCAAGCAGTTCCTTGAGGGATTGGCCCGTTGCAGGCAGAACGAAGAGTTCGCGCGGGTCATTCCATTCCAGCTTGTAGCTCTTTACCCGGGCGCTCACCCAAATCTGATGCACCGGGGAGTTGGGACTGACGATGTACTTTTCGCGAGGCTCATCAAACTCGATGGTGAGCGCGCCGGCTTGAAAATCGGGATCAAACTCAAATTGATCGGCAACCTTCAAAAGAGCTTTGTTGAGATCGGTCAAAGCAGCGTCGCAGCGAAGTTGAAATTCAGAGTCAGTCAAGGAAGAAACCCCTGCTCGTAAACTAGCAAAGTTCTGGTGACTTTCGTTACCCGAAACGCATCTGCTAAGGTACCTTTGTGTCCTCTTGGGTGCATTTGCATGACAGGTCTTTGCGTACGCCATAGCGAAATCCCTGGGTCCTCGCGACTATTTGTAGACTTTCTCTACAATTTTGAGCGCGTGAAGGACTTCTACGCGCACGACCCGTCGAAGCTGGAATCCATTTCGCGGGCGATTTCCGAAATTGAATATCCAGAGGAAAGACGCAAGACGGTTGTGGAGGCCTTGCGCGTAACCAACGGCGAGAGTGCGGCGCTCGACTTGCTGGCAAAACCCGGAACGGTGGCCATCCTGACCGGGCAGCAGGTAGGCCTATATGGTGGACCGGCCTACACACTCTATAAAGCACTGAGTGCGGTGAGGCTAGCCAAGGAGCTAAACGCGTCCGGGCAAGCAGCAGTTGCCATCTTCTGGCTGGCGACGGAGGACCATGACGTCGAGGAAATCCGGGGAGCACAATTTTGGGATGGGGGCGTGGAGGCGGCGGCTGAAAGCGATGGTCGTCCGGCGGGATTGCATAGTCTGGCGGGGTTGCCGGAAGAATTGCCCTTAGCTGAGCCGATCGCGGCCCTGGCGCATCGTCACTATCAAAACGGCAAAAGTTTTGGAGAGGCTTTCCTCGGGCTGGCGAAGGAGTTGCTGGCACCTTATGGCGTTCTCTTTGCCGATCCGCTGGAGCCGAGATTGCGTGAGGCGGGAAAAAGCTTTCTCGAAGGCGCGGCCCGCCGCGAGCCGGAACTGAGTGCGGCAATCGTGGAGCGGAATGCGGAGCTGAAAGCTGCCGGCTACCAGGCGCAGGTGCATTTTGAAGCCAACGAGACCTCGCTGTTTTTCTTGTTGGATGGCGGGCAGCGCAAGCAATTGAAATTTCATACCAGCGATTTCGATGGCGAGGCGCTGGCGGCGCAGGGAACCGCATTGTCGCCCAATGCGCTGTTGCGGCCGGTCTGGCAGGACTGGCTTTTTCCTACCGCTGCCTTGATTGGCGGACCCGGGGAACTGGCCTATTTCGCACAGTCTGAAGTGCTGTATCAGAGACTGCTGGGACGGATGCCGGTGGTGTTGCCGCGAGCCTTTTTCACCTTGGTGGATGAACAATCGGCCAAGACCGTAGAGCGATATCGGGTTCGCTTCGCCGAAATGTTGCAGGGGGAAGAGCAAGTGCGCCTGACGCTTGCCAAGCGACTGGTGCCGCCAAGCTTGACGCAGACCCTGAACGATACGGAGAGAACCGTACAGAAGGCGCTGGGAGCACTTGCCGAGCAACTGGACGCGTTCGATCCCAGTCTGGCGCAAGCGCTGGAGAATTCGCAGCGCAAGATCCGGTATCAATTCTCGAAGAACCAATCAAAGATCGTGCTGGAAATTCTGCGCAAGAATGAGCAGGCGCAAAGACATGCCGCGCACATCTCACACCGTTTGGCGCCGCACGGGCATTTGCAGGAACGGCACTACTCCATGCTCGCGCTGCTGTCAGACTATGGACTGGACTTGATACCGGCGCTGCTTGAAAACATCCACTACGGCTGTCATGATCACCACGTGCTTTTGTTAGGCTAGGGCCTGACAAGACCATGGCACTGCGAAAAAACATTCTCAAAGAGGCTCTGAAACAGGGCCGGCATCAATACGGTTGCGGGTTTGGACAACTGCGATCTCAGGAAGTATTGAAATTGCTGGCGGCGGCTGGCTTCAACTGGGCCTTTGTGGATTGCGAACACGGCGGCTTTGATCTGGAGACGGTGCAGGACCTGTGCCGCATTGGGCCCTACTTGAACTTTACGCCGCTGGTGCGAGTGGTGGACTTGCAATATGCGCTGGTGGCAAGGGCGCTGGACGCGGGGGCGCCGGGAGTGATTTTTCCCCGCGTAGAGTCGCCGGAACTTTTGGCACAGGCTATCTCGTGGACGCGCTTTCCTCCGGCGGGTGTTCGGGGTTATGGGTTGACGCCCGTAAATTATGACTACGCCCCCCATACCATGCCAGAAGCAATTGCCCACCACAACGCCGAGACAATGGTGGTGTTGCAGATTGAAACGCAGGCAGCTCTGGACCGGCTGGAGGAACTGCTGGACGTTCCGGGTGTTGACGTGGTGATGATCGGGCCGGCGGATTTGAGTATTTCGCTCGGGGTGCCGGGCGAGTTCACACACCCGAAGATGATCGCGGCTTATGAAGCGATTCGGGACGCCTGTTTGAAGCGAGGGATTGCGCCGGGGACCCAGACGAGGTCCGCTGAGGTGACGCGGTTCTGGAAAGAGAAGGGGTTCACCTTTCTGGGTTGCAGCAATGAGACGTCGATGCTCTTTGATCGGGCCTCCGCGATTTTGAAGGAAATCAGCGCCGCTTAGCGCAGTGCCGCGAGGGCGGCTTCGAGATCTGCATCGTTACTTTGCCTGAGATGAGCGAGTGTGAAGGGCAGGATCTGGTCCGGCTTGACCCCGGTGCCTTCGAGGCGTTTGCCGTTGGGAAGCACGAAATCTTCAACGCTCAAACGCAACTCGCCTCCGTCCGGCAAGCGGCGGCGCACCATGGCCAGAACACTGCCACCGCTCGGGCGGCCGAAGACTTTGGCCAGTTGATGCTCCTGCAAGGCGCCAGCCAGAATCTCGGCGGCGCTCATGGTGTCATTGGCTGTCAAGACCACGATCTGGCCTTTGAAGAGCTTCTTGCCGTTGCCCACCCAGGGAGTGACACGGCCGCGGCGAGCCATCGACTGCCCCAGACGCTGCTTGCCCATCAGGCTGCCCGCAATGCGCAGCAAAGCGGAGCGCTGCCCACCCCGGTTGCCGCGCAGGTCGAGAACAAGCTTGTTGACCGTAGAATGGGCTGCCAGCTCGTGCAGAAACCAGTTGGCCGAATCCGCATTGAAGCGGTCGAAATGCAGGTAGAGTGTGTCCTCGATGAGGCGGGATTCGCGGCGGGGCCGGATAGCAAGCTCGGTGCATTTGGCTTCAATTTCCCGGGGGTGGTCTAGCTCATCGGCCAGGGAAAGCTTGAGGGGCCCGGTTTCGCAAAGGGCTCCGATATCCAGTTTGCGCATCCAGGATAGAAATTGGGGTTCGCTGTCGGGCACCTGAGATTCATTGATGGAGCGGACAACCCAGCCGCGCCTGACCCCGAGGGCCTCCACGGGAGAGGACTCGACAACGTTGACGACAGCGAGACGCTGGTCCACGTAGCGGGCATCCAGGCCAATGCCCTGACGGGATGATTCGCGCTCGGCTCTGACCATGGCGGGGGATTCGGCACTGGTGTGCTGGTCTTTGAGCTGAGCCAGAACGTGATTGAGAGACTGGTAAAATTCCGCATCGCTCAAGCCGGGATCGAGGTTGACCTGGTCCCAGGGAAGTGGGACAAGATCACGGCGGTAATAGTTGCTTTCGACGTTTTGCCTGACTTGGGCCGCGACTTGAGCACGTACCGTGGACTCATCAGCCCAGGCCAGAGTGGAGAGGGAGAGGTACAGCAACAACATTCATTCATAAGAACGCTGTGCGCCAAAAACAGGTTCCCGTTAAGTGTCCGGCTTCTCGATCAAGTCTTTGTAAGAGATCTTGAGAAGCACCGGGGCCACCATGGTGGTGACAATGGACATGAAGACAACTACCGCGTATACGTCCTTCGGGATAACGCCAATGCTCTGGCCGATCTGCGCGACCACCATGCCCACTTCGCCGCGGGGGACCATGCCGGAGCCAACGCGGAAGGCATCCTTATAGCCAAGACGCCAGGCGCCCAGGCCGCAGCCGATGAGCTTGGAGAAGATGGCCGCAGCCAGAATCAAGCCGCACACAATCAGGGTCTCTGAATTCCTGAAGACGCTGAGATCCATGTGAAGACCAATGCCGGCGAGGAAGAAGGGAACCAGAAACTGGGTGACCCCTTCCACCTCATGCTTGGTTTCTTCCTTGACGCTGGAGGCAAGGGCCATCCCGGCCAGGAAGGCCCCGATGATGGCGGCGACGCCAGCACGGCTGGCAAGAATGGAGAGGCCAAAGAGCAACAGGATCGAAAGAATGAATTGGCTTTTGACGGTGCGGGTGATGCGATCAAACCTGGGCACAATGCGTTCAAAGGCGCGGGTGCCGTATTGGGCCACGACGACAGTGAAAATAATGGCCATGCCGGAAGTCAGGCCGATGTCGATGTAATTGACATCTCCTTTGGCAAGGCTCGAGACAACGGCGAGAACAATCAGGCCGAGTACGTCATCGATAATGGCGGCGGCAAGAATCAGCTTGCTGGCGCGCTGGCTCAGGAGGTTGAGGTCTGCCAGCACCTTGGCGGTAATGCCCACGCTGGTGGCCACCATGGCCGCACCAACAAACATGGCCTCCAATTGGGGATGGCCCAGAGCGAGCATGATTTGCCGGCCCATAAGTAAGGGCACTATGACGCCGAGTACAGCGATAAAGAGGGCATCCCAGCCGACGCGAGTGAGCTTGAAGTCTTTGAGTTCCAGCCCCACTTGAAAAAGCAGGAAGAGCACACCCAACTCGCTGAGGACTGTGAGGAAGTCACCGGGGCTGACCCAGCCGAGGACACTGGGTCCAATCACAACTCCGGCAATCAGTTCCCCCACCACGGCTGGCTGGCCAATCATCTCGGCCAGCTCGGCTAACAGCTTGGCAGCAGCATAGATGATCAGCATGTCCATCAACAGGCTGATGGTTTCTGCACTCCCGGACAAGAAAAAAGCCATAATTCTTACCTTACTCGACCCGGTTTTGGAATCTACTCAAATAGTGGCAATTCTTGAGATTCAGGATGTAACCAAGCAGTATCAGGCGCAAGGCCAGCAGGTGACCGCACTGGACGGGGTGACGCTGACGCTGGAAGCAGGGCAATTTTTTGCCCTGATGGGGCGCAGCGGCTGCGGCAAATCCACACTACTGAACCTGGCGGGAGCCATGGATTTTCCAACGACGGGCACTGTGTCCGTGGGTGGGCAGATCACCTCGCGGCTTGACGATGCGGGATTGACTGCACTGCGGCGCATCCAGGTGGGCTTTATATTTCAGAACTTTCAGTTGCTGCCCACTTTGTCGGTAGCCGAAAACGTGGAATTGCCTTTGTTGCTGGCCGGTACAGCCAAGCCGCGGGAAAAAGCGCTGGAGGCGCTGGCGTGGGTGGAGTTGGACGGCTACGGGAATCGAATGCCGCATCAACTTTCCGGCGGGCAAATGCAGCGGGTGGCGATTGCGCGAGCCCTGGTGCATCAACCGAAGCTGCTGTTGGCCGATGAACCGATTGGGAATCTGGACACAGCAACCGGCAATCTGATTCTGGACCTGTTGCGGCGGGCGACGCGGGACTTTGGCACGGCCATCCTGATGGCGACGCACTCGCCGGATTCAACACGAGTCACTCACCGGACCGTGGAAATGCGGGATGGGCGCATCGTATGAGTGCACTAGTTTTCCGGCTGATCCTGCGGCCACTTAGGGCCGACCGGGGACGAACGCTGCTGACCTTGCTGTCGATTGCCCTGGGGGTGGCGGTGATCTTTGCCATGGATCTGGCGGGCGAGGCGGCGGCGGGCAGTTTTCGCAGCTCAATGGAAACAGTAAGCGGCGAGGATGACATGGAGATTATCGCCACGGGTGGCTTGCCGGTGGAATTGCTGGGCAAGTTGAATGCGTTGCCTTATCCTTTGCGATACTCGCCCCGGATTGAAGACTACGCGATTGTGAATGAGAAGCGGACGGTGCCGCTGATCGGTGTGGATGTATTCGCGAATGCATTGGAGCTGGCGTCTGAGGCCGGGCAGGAGCCTACACAGAGCGGGGAGCGGGGAGTCTTTACGACGGCCACACTCGGCAAGAAGGGCGACCGGCTGCGTTTGCAGATCAACGATGAGTCACTGGAATTTCCGATCCTCGGTGTAATCGGTTCCGCACAGGTGAGTGGGGATCTGATCCTGATGGATCTGGAAGAGGCCGAGGCCGTCACAAACCGGCGGAACCGGGTAGACAGGATTCTGGTGGCCTTGCCGGAAGCGGAAAAGGAAAACGTAGAGGATTGGGTGGCCGTGTTGGCCAGGGAATTGCCGGCCGGAGCGTCGGTAAGGCCGATGGGGGCACGGAAAGAAGAGAACCGAAAAATGCTGGCGGCATTTCGCTGGAATTTGCGGGTGCTGTCCTATATCGCCCTGCTGGTGGGAGCCTTTTTGATCTACAACACCATCAGTGTTTCAGTGGTGCGGCGGCGGGCGGAGATTGGGATTGTGCGGGCCGTGGGCGGTACCCGGATGCTGATGATATCGGGCTTTCTGGCTGAGGCGATGTTCTTTGGTGTGGTGGGAGGATTGCTGGGCTTGTTGCTGGGCCGCGTGCTGGCGGAAGGGGCGGTGGATCTGGTGGGGCTGACCGTACAGGCGCTCTATGTTTCTTCCACTGCCGCACCTGTCCGGTTTGACCTGGGGGCGGCGGCGGTGAGCCTGGGGATGGGGATCGGCGTAAGCTTGCTGGCGGCGCTGGCACCGTCACTTGAGGCAGGGCAAATTCCCCCGACGGAGGCCATGGCGCGAGGCCGGGTGGATACCGAATTAAAGGAAGCTTCGCCGCGGCAACTGCTGTATGCGGCCGCGCTATTGGCGGCGGCCTACGGTTTGTCACAACTGCCCGCCATAGCAGGCAAGCCATTTGGGGGATACGTCGCGACGCTGGCGTTGATCGGGGCGGCTTCGCTGAGCGCTGCGAGCCTGATCCAGTTTGGAGGGCGCCGCTTGTCGGCGATTGGTGGAGTGGAATCGCTGCTCGCGGGGAGGAGCCTCGCCGGAGCCTTGCGGAGGTCGAGTGTGCTGGTGGCGGCGCTGGCAACGGCGATTGCGATGATGACCAGCGTTGGCATCATGGTGGGCAGCTTTCGCGAAACGATGCTGACCTGGATCGATAGCCAAATTCGGGCAGACTTTTACTTGCGTCCCGCCGGAGAAGCTGCGATGGACCGGCATCCCACCATTGCCGAAGAGGTGGCCCAGAAGATCGAGAAGATATCAGGTGTAGTGGCAGTGGACCGCTTTCGCGCCTACTCGATTCGCTACAACGGGCTGCCAGTGACCCTGGCGGCGGGAGACACGCGGGCGCAGATGCGCTACGGGCGAACTACGCTTCAGGTGGGCGATATGGAGGACGCGCTTCGCGGAATGCTGGCCGGGGAAGCCGTAATCGTGAGTGAGCCTTTCGCAGAAAAGCATCGGGCTCGGGTAGGTGACAAGCTGACGATTCCACTGGGGACGGAAAAGCCCAGCTTTCGCATTGCCGGGATCTTTCTCGATTATTCGAGTGAGAACGGTTACATCATCCTTGATCAGTCGATTGCAAGGAAGTATTTGCCGGCGGATGAGCCGTCCAATCTGGCAATCTACACCGAAGCGAGTGCCGACCGGGACAGGCTGCGGGCAGAAATTGAAGCTGCTTATGCCCCAAGGCGGATTGCGTTATTTGAGAATCGATCTTTGCGCAATGAGGCGGTGCGGATCTTTGACCAGACCTTTGCGGTGACCTATGCCTTGGAGGCCGTGGCGATCTTTGTGGCGGTGATGGGGGTGGCAGGGGCCATGGTGGCGCTGATTATTGACCGGCGGCGGGAGATCGGATTGCTCCGGTTTCTGGGGGCATCGGCGGGGCAGTTGCGGCGGATGATTCTGTTTGAGGCTGGCTACATTGCCCTGTTTTCGCAGTTGCTGGGAGTGGTTTCGGGCGGCCTGCTGAGCCTGGTGTTGATTTTTGTGATCAACAAGCAAAGTTTCGGCTGGACGATTGAATTTCATTTGCCTGTGCTGGCGCTGTTATCGGCGCTCGGTTTTGTCTTTGCCGCAACGGTGATTGCGGGGCTGTATCCAGCGCACATCGCCACGCGGCTGAATCCGATTGAGGTGATGCACGAAGAATGACACGCCGAGAATTTCTTGCTGCCGCAACGTTTGTCAAAGCTTTGCCCGGATACCGCTATGAGTTTCCGAGGGATCACTTTTCGCATCCTGAATTTCAGACCGAGTGGTGGTATTACACGGGGAATCTGAAGACAGTGGGTGGGCGCGCCTTTGGCTATGAACTGACCTTCTTCCGGGCGGCGCTGGCGCCGGAAATGGAGCTGCGCTCGGTCTGGACGGCGCGGGATGCCTATATGGCGCATCTGGCGCTGACCGATATCGAGGGCCGGCAGTTTCTGCATGCGGAAAGGCTGAATCGGCCTGGGCCCGGGTTGGCGGGGGTAGATGCGGCGAATGAGCGCATCTGGAATGGAAATTGGCAATCGAAGTTGACGCCGGGCGAACACCGGTTGACGGCAGTGGATGCCCGCTTTCAGTTTGACTTCCGTTTGAAACCGAGCAAGCCACATGTGATTCATGGGCGCAATGGAGTGAGCCAGAAGGGACCGCTGCCGGGGCAGGCGAGTCATTACATTTCTTTTCCCCGCCTGGAAACGAGCGGGCGCCTGCGGTTGGACGGTAAGGATTACGACCTTCGCGGCACGACCTGGATGGACCACGAGTACTTTTCTAGTGAACTCGACCCATCGTTAGCCGGTTGGGACTGGTTTTCAATCCAATTGGAGAACCAGACGGAATTGATGGTGTATCGTTTGCGGCAGAAGAATGGTGCAGCGAGCCCCTTTTCGGCGGGGACATTCATCGATGCGCAGGGAGTGGCAACGCATCTGGAAGCAAAAGATATGGATCTGGTTCCGGGCAGACGCTGGAAGAATTATCCGGTGGAGTGGCAGCTAAGGGTGCCCCGGCTGGGGATCGACTTGAAGGCCCTGCCGAGGCTGGATGAGCAAGAACTGTTGAGCAAAGGCAGGCTGACCCCAAGCTATTGGGAGGGGGCGATGCGCTTTGAGGGGACGCACGCGGGCGTGGGTTATCTCGAAATGACGGGCTATGACGACAAGGTGAGCTTCACCCGGCGGGAAGGCGTGCGAAAATAGGCGGCTCGACAATTCCATTGCGCTAAGAGACAATGGTGGGATGCCCGATACGAAGTATGCTCCGCGCGTGAATTCGAATTTTGTGATTCCGGACGATCCGGATCTTTCGACCTATCGCTTTATCATCGTCGCGGCAAAGCGGGCCCGGCAATTGCAAAGTGGCCAACGTTCCTTCCTGCCCACGATGTCGCGCAAGCCGACCGTGGTGGCCATGGAAGAAACGCGCCGGGGCCTGGTTCAATACACCATTCCGGGCGGCCCGGAAGTGCCTGGCGAAGAAGAAGTCTAAGGAACGCCAATGGCACCCGGCCCACCCCGCATCCTGCTAGGAGTGGGCGGCGGGATTGCTGCTTATAAATCCGCTGAACTGGCCCGACTGCTGGTGCAAAGGGGCTACCGTGTGCAGGCAATTCTCACCCGGTCGGCAGTGGAGTTCATCACTCCGCTAACTCTCTCTTCTCTCACCCAACAAAAAGTCATTACCAGCCTCTTTGCAAGCCGCGAAGACGCGGGAGCGACACTGGCGAGTGCGATTGAGCATATTGATGTTGCTCTCAACCACGATTTGCTGGTAGTCGCTCCGGCTACTGCCGATTTGGTGGCGCAGTTTGCGCACGGCTTGGCGCAGGACTTTCTCACAACTACTCATTTGGCCTTTACGGGTCCGGTGTTGCTCGCGCCCGCAATGAATACGAACATGTGGAATCATGCGGCCACGCAGGCGAATTTAGGTGTTTTGCAGGGGCGTGGATATCACTTTGTGGGGCCGGATTCCGGGGATCTCGCTTGCGGTATGACAGGCCCGGGGCGTATGGCGGAACCCGCAGCAATCGCCGAGGCTGTGGCAAAGTTGGTCGAGAGCAGGCAGGATATGGCGGGGGAGATCGTTCTTCTGACGGCAGGGCCGACCATGGAGGCGATTGACCCGGTGCGGGTGATCACGAATCGATCTTCAGGAAAGATGGGCTATGCGCTGGCGGCGGAAGCGGCACGGCGTGGGGCGCGGGTGTTGCTGGTAAGCGGACCGGTAGCGATTGCACCACCTGCCGGAGTTGAACTCATCCGCGTGGAATCGGCTGCACAGATGAAAGATGCCGTGCTGGAGAGGTTGTCTGAGGCCAGCATCTTTGTCGGAGTAGCGGCGGTGGCGGACTACCGGCCCGCAAATCCGGCCGCGCAAAAGTTGAAAAAGACAGCTTCTTTGCTCTCGCTCGAGCTGGAGCCGACGGTGGACATTCTGGCCGAAGTGGGAAAGCACAAAGGCGACCGGATGGTGATTGGCTTTGCGGCGGAGACGCAGAATCTGGCGGCGGAAGGCCGGCGAAAGCTGGAGTCCAAGAATTGCGATCTGGTGGTGGCAAACCTGGTGGGCCAGGATGGGACTGGCTTTGAAGGGGATGAAAACGAAGTGCTCCTGATCACCCGGGAAGGGCAACCGCAGGCGATTGGCCGGGCAGCCAAGACGGAAATAGCACAGCGGATTCTGGACGCGGTCGTTGCTTTGCGGCCTGGCGTGCGAAGCTAACAACTGAGCATGAGTCCGGAGCAATTGCGACAGTATCTGGAGTATTTTGAAGATCTCGGCATCAAGCACTTGAATCTTGCCCATGCTCCGGCCCCTCAAGTTGCGGCACCGACTCCGAAAGTGGAGCCAGTTTCGCAGCCTCCAAAGCCCACTGTCAAACCGGCTCCCAAACCTGCTATGGAAATCATTCTCCCTACCCTGGCCCCCGAAGGCGACACGCTGGCCCGCATCCGGGAAGATCTCGGCGATTGCAAGCGTTGCCGTTTGTGCGAGGCCCGCAAGTCGATTGTCTTTGGTTCCGGCAATGAGAACGCGAAACTGGTCTTTGTGGGAGAGGGGCCGGGGGCGGACGAGGATGAACAGGGGCTGCCTTTCGTGGGGCGGGCAGGCCAATTGCTGACGCAGATGATTGATGGCACGGCTGCCAAAGACAAACTGCCACTGCGGCGGGAGAACGTCTACATTTGCAATGTGGTGAAGTGCAGGCCGCCGGAAAATCGGACGCCGGAAAAAGACGAAATGGAGATGTGCGGGCAATTCCTGTTCCGGCAACTGATGGTGCTCAAGCCGAAAGCAATCTGCGCATTGGGTGCGACGGCGGCAAAGGCGCTGCTGAATTCAAAAGAAGGCGTGACGAAAATGCGCGGCAACTGGCAGCGCTGGCACGGGATTCCGTTGATGGTCACCTATCATCCTTCTTATCTGTTGCGCGCCTATAACGCCGAGGCCAAGAAGGAAGCATGGCTCGATCTGCGCAAGCTTTTTCATTTCGTCCTCGATGAATCGCGGACGGAACCGGAATAGGGTCATGGCTAACGGACTATTTCTCAGCATGGAGGGTATGGACGGGAGCGGCAAATCGACCCAACTGGAACATCTGACGCGGCGGCTCGACCGGGAACAGATACCCTACTTTCTGAATCGGGAGCCAGGTGGATCTCGCGTCGGAACCGAGATCCGTCGCATTCTGCTCGATTCAACTCAGGAAGTGTCTCCAACAGCGGAATTGCTGCTTTATTTTGCCAACCGGGCCCAGAATGTAGACGAGCAGATTCGTCCGGCGCTTGAGGCCGGGCGCCTAGTGATCTCAGACCGGTACACTGACTCGACCCTGGCTTATCAGGCTCACGCAAGAGATTTGGGGGTCAGCCTGGTAGAGCAGTTGCACGCGATTGCCTGCCGGGGTACAGAGCCTTCTTTGACGATTTATCTGAGGGTGAGGCCGGAAACAAGCCGGATTCGGCTGGGAAAGCAAATCCAGGACCGGATGGAGGCCGCCGGAGACGCGTTTCACCTCCGGGTGTTTGAAGCCTATGAGGCGCTGGCTGCTGCTCATCCGGAGCGCTTCGTTTCAGTCAATGGGGAGCGCGGCGAGGCGACGATTGCGAATGATATCTGGAGGATTGTGATGGAAAGGTGGCAGGGGCGTGATTCGTAACTTTCATGGCAATCCGGCTGCCGTAGAGACGTTGACGGAGATGCTGGCCACTAGCCGCATTCCGCAAACGATTTTGCTTTCAGGGCCCGCAGGCGTGGGCAAGGCGACCTTGGTGAGACGCTTTGGGGCGGTGATTCTTGAGGCCGGGCCAGCGGAATTGGACAAGCTTGAGCGGGATGATTTGTTTTTGCCGCAAAACGTCGAAATGCTGGCTGAGCGGGAAAAGCTGGCAAGCGACAAGCGTGGCGAAGACCCGCTGATGCTGGCAACGCACCCCGATTTCCTGACTTTTGCACCAGACGGGCCTTTGCGGCAAATATCGATTCAGCAGATCCGGTTGCTAAAGGATCAGGCCCAATTGAACCCTTCCCGGGGGCGTTACCGGGTTTTTTTGATTGATCAGATTGACCGGGCCAATGAATCTGCCGCGAATTCCTTGTTGAAAGTGCTGGAGGAGCCGCCACCGCACCTGCTGATCTTCATGACGGCGGAAAATCCTTATGATCTATTGCCAACGATCCGGTCCCGGTCGGTGCACATTCGCTTGAACCGGTTGCCGGAGCCCGAAATTGAAGCCTTTCTGGCAGAACGGGGAGTGGATTTTCCCGAGCGGCGGGCGCGTCTGGGCAACGGGTCGCCGGGTGTCGCTGCGGCGCTCGACCTGGCGGTCTATGACAAGCGGCGGGCGGCGATGCTGAATTTGCTTGAGGTTGCCAGCCGCCGGACGCCGTTTGGCAATTGGGTTCGTACGGTCGACGCGATTTCGGCCTCAAAGTCGGAAAAGCTGGAGCATTATCTGGAGGTTCTTTTCCTGCTTCTGGAGGATATCCTCTTGCTAGCGCATGGCTTCCGGGAAGTGCGGAACCCGGACTTGCTGCGGCAACTGGAAGCGATCGCGGGGGCGGTGAGCCTACGGTGGATGCGCCGGGCAGTGGAGCTCACCGATGAGATGGCGCGCCTGTTGCGGCGCAATATCCAGAAGGGCATTGCCCTGGACGCCTTTGCAATAGAACTGCGGGATATGGTACCGGCCTGAACCTTTTGGGCTCGTGGAACGTCTCTTTTTCTGACCTCTTAACGCTTATACTTTTAATAACACTGAAGGAGTCATACCTTGGACACACCGATTCGCCGTACTGTGCGCGCGCCTCATTCCGATTCGACAGGAAAGACGCATCCGGCGGGCAAGACCACTTCCGCGGCTCCAAAGAAACAGATCCCTCCGGATCAGACAAACGCGGAGAATTTCTATTACATCAAGCAGATGAACAGCAAGACACCAATGGTGATCGTGCTCAAGGATGGGGAAATCCTGCACGGCGTCATTGAGTGGTATGACAAGGGATCGCTCAAGGTAAATCGCGAGGGCGCCCCGAACTTGCTCGTGTACAAATCCAGCATCAAATACATGTACAAGGATGAAGACGAGGAAGATTCTTAACTAAGGTCGGCCTTTAATTTATTCTTCATTTCAAGACGGTATTGACGGCGGTTGCCCGCTTGTTCGTACCGTCTTTTCTCTTCTTCGGTCTCGGGAAGGATTGGCGCAACGGAGAGTTTGCCGCCCTGGCCGTCGACGGCAACGAAGGTGAGATAGGCAGAAGTGGTGTGGCGCTGCTCGCCGGTCATCAGATTCTCAACGATCACCTTGACGCCCACTTCCATCGATGTATTCCAGGCGCGATTGACCGAACTGCGGACAATCACGAGCTCTCCAATCTGGATGGGGTGAAGAAAGTTCATGTGATCCACGGAGGCGGTGACGACTGGAGCCCGGGCATGACGGCTGGCCGCGATCGCGCCGGCGATGTCGACCAGGTGCATGACGCGGCCGCCGATGAGGTAGCCAAGGGGGTTGGCATCATTGAGCAGCGCGAGCTCGGAAATCTCCGAGGCGCTTTCGGTGACGGTACGGCCGTTCGAGGGAGAATCTTGGCGGGGTTGTAGCTTCCAGGCTGCCATCTCTTTTCGACGCTACCATGAAGGAAGTGTCCAACCGAATTGCGACTTTAGAGAATATGCTGGCGCAATCGCCAACTGACAGCCGCTTGCGCTACATGCTGGCGAATGAATTCAAGAATGGCGGCCAACTGGAGGATGCGGTACGGGAGTTTCGCGCGATAGTCGATGGGGACCCGGACTATGGGCCAGCCTATTATCACGGCGGCCAGACGCTGGAGCAACTCAACCGGCTGGATGAGGCGCGGGCAATCTATGCGGCAGGAATTGAAGCGACGCGTCGGACCGGTGATGCACACACGCGGGGCGAGTTGGAAGCGGCGCTGTCGCTGCTCGCCTAGGCCGTTGCCGCAGTGGCGAGCGGCAGGTCCCGGTTGGGGCGAATGCGCTGCTGGGCGGTGCCAGCGTCGATATAGTCCAATCCCATCTGGCGCAGCACGGCAGTCTCGATCGTGGCGCGAAGCTCGGCACTTTGGTCGATTGCGTCCCGGGCCTGTTCGCGACCTTGTCCCAGACGCTGCTCGCCGAAGCTATACCAGGAGCCGGTTTTTGTAACGATGCCCGTTGCGACACCGGCATCGATGATCTCCCCGAGCCGGTCAATGCCCCGGCCAAAGCGGATTTCAAATTCCACTTCACGGAAGGGAGCCGCCATCTTGTTCTTCACAACCTTGACTTTGACTCGATTGCCGCGGATTTCATCGCCTTCCTTGACGGACGTCGTCTTGCGGACTTCGATGCGTTGGGAGGCGAAAAACTTAAGTGCACGGCCACCCGTGGTAGTTTCCGGGTTGCCGAACATAACGCCGATTTTTTCGCGGATCTGATTGATGAAGATGATCGTGCAGTTGTGATTGGCAGTCAGGCCGGTGAGCTTGCGCAAGGCCTGCGACATGAGGCGGGCGTGGACGCCGACGAAGGCGTCGCCCATTTCGCCGTCCAGTTCGGCTTTGGGCACGAGGGCAGCGACGCTATCAACCACGACGAGGTCGATCTGGCCGGAGGCAACCATGGATTGGGTTATGTCGAGGGCCTGTTCGCCGTAATCAGGCTGGGAAAGCAGAACGCGATCGGGGTTGACGCCCAGACGGGCGGCATAGCTGGCATCAAGTGCGTGCTCGACATCGATGAAACCGGCATAGCCGCCGAGTTTCTGGACTTCGGCGATGGCATGGAGCGCGAGCGTAGTCTTGCCTGAGGATTCCGGCCCATAGATTTCGATCACACGGCCACGGGGCAAGCCGCCACAGCCGAGAGCATGATCCAACTGCAGGGAACCGGAAGGAATCACGGGCACGGATTCCGCAGCGCGGGAACCCATGACGACAACGGTGCCGGTGCCAATTTTCTTTTCAAGCTGTTGGGCGATCAAGGCCAGAGGCGATAGGGTGCGTCCACTCATGGGGGTGAAGTGGGGGCGAGTGAGAAAGTTTCTCAAGTTTCGAAGCGATAGGCCGAAAAGCTTTAACGAGTAGAGGAGGACCAGCAGCCATGGGCCTGACACCGCTGGCGTTTTCCGGCATCAGCCAGTATTCATCCGATTTTCAGACAATTCTGCAGCGCGTTACGACGATTGCTTCGTTTCCCCTGAACCAGCTCAAGAATGAGCAGGCAGACGTGGCGGCCAAGCGGCAACTAACGCGTGAACTGAATAGCAGTGTCAAGTTATTGGGAGACCGCATGACAGCGCTGCGGGATGTCGCTGCAAACCGGGCTGTCTCAGCATCTTCTTCGAACACATCGAAGTTGACGATTGACTCGGTGAATACTGACACGCTTACGACGTACAACATTACGGAAGTGAGCTCTACGGCGAAGGCGGCCTCCGAGACGACGCTGA
Organism: uncultured Bryobacter sp.; assembly: GCA_964510335.1. Classification (GTDB taxonomy): domain Bacteria; phylum Acidobacteriota; class Terriglobia; order Bryobacterales; family Bryobacteraceae; genus Bryobacter. The sequence goes on from CAZECF010000038.1 coordinate 19,373, forward strand.
TCGCCTATGAGAATTCCTCCTCGACGCCTGTCTCGGCCACGGGGGAGTTAACGCTGACCGTGGACGGGACTGATTACGAAATCAGCCTGGGTGAAGGGCAGAACAACCTGGTTGGCCTGCGGAACCAGATCAACAGCCTTGGCGCGGGAGTAACGGCAAGTATCCTTACCGTAGACGGCTCGACCAATTACTTAAGCGTCACGGCCAATACAAATGGCGAAAAGCCCATTGTTCTGACGGACGATCCCGCCGGAGCCGCGACGGCTCTGCTGACTAGCGCTAACCCGGGCAGCAATTTGAATTTCAAGCTAAACGGGGTAGCGGTTACTCGTAGCTCCAATCAAGTGAACGACCTCATCCCTGGAGTGAGCTTTACCGTTAGGGGCACCACGGAGGCGTCTGAGACGCTTTCGATCGGGTTGGCCAGCGATCGCTCCAAGCTTTCGGGCGCCATCAGTGGTTTTGTTGATGCTTACAATGCCTTGCAAGACAAGCTCAGCGCCCAAGTGGGGCAGGCAGCGGGCTTGTTGAGTGGGGATTATCTGGTGCGGGAGTCACAGGACATCCTGCGGCGCGTATCGAGCTTTGGTTTGGGAGAGGGTTCGATCAAGAACTGGTCTGACCTGGGCGTCACGTTTGCCTCCAGCGGCACGGTGAGCTTTGATGCGCTCAAGTTCAATGCTCTTAACGAAACGCAACTTCGAGACAGCTTTGCCTTCTTCCGGGACACAACCGGCTTGGGGGCATTGACGCAGTCAACGAGCGCGTTCAGCGCGGACATCACCGGTTTGGCTTCGATTCAGCTTGCGCAGTATGACCGCACCGATATCCGCCTTGACGATCAGATTGCAAAACTCGAGAGCCGAATTAGCTTGTTAAGGCAAAACTATCTGACCAAGCTGCAGACGGCGGATGCGCTGCTTGGCAGTTTTGAATCCCAGCGCTTCATTGTCGGTGCTTCAGTGGATAGCTTAAATCTGGTGCTTTATGGGCGGCAGCAAGGCTGATGCGAACGATTCCGGTTCTGCTGGACGCGATTGAACAATCTGACCTCCGGGGTTACGAAACTCCGGAGGCTCTTTTGTATGCCGGGGAAAGGCAAGCGTTGCTGGAAGAGCTCATTGCGCAATGCGAGGGGAGTCCAGAGATAGCTGCTCTGCACTGGGAGTCGATTTTGCGCCTGCAAGCCCGGACGAAAGAACTGGAAAGCTGGGGTGCGCTACAGGTTGCCGGATTGAGGCAGAATCTTGAGGAAATTGACGAGTATTTGCGACGGCTGAAATGCTTCGCCAGTCCGGCACAGGAACCAGACAGCCTGTTGGACCGGATGGCCTAAACAAAAATCAGGCCCCGCATTGCCAGATTATCTGGCGCCGCGGAGCCTTTCTCCTCGCTGACGGAGCTTTGCTAGAGTTTGGCGAGAGCTTGTTGGAGCTCGGAGATCACGCTTGGCCAATCGCCAGTGATGGGTTGGCGAAAGAGCCGCATGGAGGGGTACCACAGGGTGTCTTCGCGGTGGAGGAGCCAGCGCCAGTCTGGCGCGTACGGAAGCAAGGTCCAGACGGGTTTGCCGAGTGAACCGGCCAAATGAGCAACGGCTGAGTCGACGGAGATGACCAGGTCGAGGCCATCGATGGCAGCGGCGGTTTCCGAGAAATCAACCAGTAGCGGGGAGAGATCGAAGAGCTGCGTGGGGATTTGGCTTCGTTCGATCCCCTTCTGCAAACTGAAGAATTGAAAACCTTCGGTGTCCAGGAGTGGTTTCAGGCTTTGTATCGGGAGACTGCGATTGCGGTCATTGCGGTGATTCGGATTGCCTTGCCAGGCCAGGCCAATGCGTCGTCCGGTTTGAGGCAGTTCGGCGAAGAGCCTTTGCCAGTTGGCGCGTCGATTGATGTCAACAAAGAGATAGGGCACGTGGTTCGGGATGGAATCGAGGCTGGTGCCAAAACAGTAGGGAAGGCTGGGGAATGGCACTTGCCAGTCCACCGGCTCCAAATGGTCAACATGGCTGACGCAACGGGAAAGGCCATTGACGCTGGCGAGTAAGGGGCGCAAGGCTGGCTGGCAGAAGACGTGAACCTTCATTCCGCCATCGAGCAGAAGCGGGAGGTACCGGGCAAAATGCATGGTGTCGCCAAAGCCTTGTTCGGCGTGAACCAGGATGCTGTCGCCGGGCCGGAGTTTGCCATCCCAGCGAGGGATCTTCCAGTGCCATTTTTCGACTTCGCGCTGTGCCAGACGATGTTCGTAGCCGGCCCAGCCTCGCGCGAAGTCACCCTGAAGCAGGGCGGCCAAGCCCAGGTTCATCGGGGCTTCGCGGTGCGAGGCGTGGATGGCGAGGGTTTCGAGGTACTGATTCTGAGCTTCGCTCAGCCGGTTGAGCTTGAGGTAGCAATTGCCGAGATTATTGTGAGCTTCGCTGAAGCCGGGGTCGAGTTGGATCAGGCGTTCATTGATGGTGACAGCTTCCTGGAGACGGTCCTGATCCTGGAGCAGAACGGCAAAGTTATAGAGAGCGTCACGGTAGTCCGGCTTGACGAGCAGGGCACGCCGGTAGCTGGACTCGGCGGCGTCCGGATTGGCCTGGGCCACGTCGATCAGAGCCAGATTGTTCCAGGCTTCTGCGTACTGCGGATGGATCGCAACCGCCTGCTGGTAGGCTTGCCGTGCGGAATCCAGTTGACTCTCCAAAGAGCGGGAAACCCCGAGATTGAACCAGGCCTCTGCATGACGGGGATTCTGTTTGACGAGGATTTCGTAATTTCGGGCAGCTTGCGCGGTTTCTCCCTGGAGATGGAGAAGGTTGGCAAAGGCCCAGCGCAAATCGGCATTTGCAGGCTCGGCCGCAAGAGCCTGGCCGAGGCAAGCCGCGGCGCTTTGATAGTCTCCCCGGCGGGCGAAGGCTTCGGCGAGGTGCGTGCAATAGCCCGGCAGGGGGCCGTCAATATGGATCGCGGTACGGATGAGGCCGATGGCCTCTTCCGTGGATTGGGCATCGAGGGCGAGCACACCGAGGGCGTCATAGGTGGCTGCGTCATGGGGGTTTTTTTCGAGGTGTGCGAGAAGCTGCTCACCGCGTTGTTGAAGTTGCGGGGTGTTCATTCTGGTTTCTCCTGCTTTCTGAGACAACAAAGGCTCCCGCACGGCCACGCCAGTAGGGCTGGCCGCCGGGAGCACTGTTGTATTCAATTGGCTAAGGGACTAGCGATTAGCCCCGGAGAAGACTCAGGACCTGCTGGGGAGCCGAGTTGGCCTGCGCCAGAGCGGCAATGCCGGCCTGGAGCTGGATCTGGGCCTTGGACAGGTTGGCCGCTTCCTGGGCCAGGTCCGCATCGCGGATCCGGCTTTCGCTGGCGGCGAGGTTGGTCAACTGGCTTTGGGCCAGGTTGACGGCAAAGCTGAACTGGTTCTGACCGCGACCAACAACGGCCTGGGCATCGCCGAGAGCGCTGATGGCATTGGCCAGGGCGGTGACGGCACTTTCGGCCGAAGCCTGGGTGTCGATGGTGGCGTTGGCACCGGTACCAACGGTGGCTGATTTGTCGATCCCTCCCGTGGGTTGGGTAAAGCCGGTACCGCCGTTGGTGGAGCCGATCGAGACCTCAAAGCCCTTTACGGTGGACAGGAACCTGATGCTTTCCGCACCACCCGTATTCTCCTTGACAGCGAAGATGCGCTTCAGCGTATCGTTGTTGGACTGCTGGAGGCTATCGTTGATCTGCTTGACGGCATCGTCAATCGAGCGGCCCGTGCGCGCCGTGGTGTCGTTGCGCAGGGTGATACTCAAGCTCTGCTTGGCACCGGTTGAGTCGCTGGCGGTGATGGCGACCAACTGGTCATCGCCACCATAGGCAATCGGGTTAAAGCTGAGCGAAGTGGAGGAATCCGCACCACCCGAGTTAATCGTGGCACTGCTTGCCGGCGCGCCCTGCGAGACAGTACCCGTGAAGCTGGACCCGTTGATGCCGAAGCCGAAGTCTGTGGCTCCGAAGGAAGACAGACGGAAGAAGGTATTGTTGCTCGAAGAGAAGGTGAGTTCGTTTGAGGCAAAGGTGGCGGAAAGACCGGCATTGCGCAACTCGGTATCCGCTGCGATGGCGGTGTTGATCTGATTGGCAAGGTCGGCCTGGATTGTCGCCGTGGAATTGCCTTGACCAGTTTGCCCGACGGTCAGGCCGAGAGCCGTGGCGGCGTTGGTGGCGCCGGCCTGGATCACGACAGACGAGCTGCTGCCAGTTGTCGAAGAGCGGATTCGCAGACGGGCATCCGCGCCACTCCCCACGATGTCGGCTACCCCGCCGGTGATGCCGGCATTGATATCGGTAACAATGTCCTCAAGCGTGTCACCTGTTGTCAGAGTGACCACCTGGGTAGCGGAACCGTCAATCGAGAGCCGCAAGCTGACGTTGGCGCCGAGCGTGATCGCACCGGTACCAAGATTGGTGCCGGTGATCTGGCCGACGTCGGACAGGGCGGTAACATTGATCGCGTTGGTGGAACTGGCACCGCCATTCAACGAAATCTCGAAAGTGCCGGACCGGCTGGAGTTGCCCGCGGCAAAGGCCCCGGTGTAAGCGCTGCCGGTGACGGTGGTGTAGTCGAAGGCGGCGCTCGAATTGGCCTGGAAGGCACCGAAGCCAAGCTTGTTCTGCGTGTCACCGGTGACGGAAACCGCGAAGGTCTCGCCGCTGGCGCTTTCGAAAACAAGGTTGTTGCCCGTGCTGGAGGTGCTGAGAGTGATGCCCGCTGCCTGCAGGGAGCTGTTGTTGGCAACCCGGCTGGCAAGATCGGTCAATACGCTGTCGACCGTGGTGGTGCCGGCCGTAGTGGCATTGAGTTCGAGATCGACCGGGCCCTGCAGTCCTCCGCCCTGCACACGCACCTTGATTGTGTCTGCCGTCAGGAACACATTGCTGGTGGTTTGGGTATCCGCGGTGAAGCCCAGGAGCGTATAGGCATCGTTGGCGACCGTGTTGACGGTGACGGCGTCACCGGCATTATTGGCCGTGAGAACAATCTGATTGTTGAACACGCTGGCCGTGACCTTATTGGCGAGCGCACCAGCACCAATCTTGTCGTTGAGGTCTTCGACGATGCGTTCTTTGGTGATGTTGGCACCAGCTTCGAGGGTAATGCTCTGGGTGACGCCGCCCACCGTGAGGCTCACGGCATCGTTGGTTGCAGCGGTGACCGAGACGGTGGCACTGGTGTTGGTTCCCACGTAGTTGGCTCCACCGGCCACGGCGCGCGCGCCCTGGACGCGAGTTGTGACATCGGCCCCGGTCGATGCATCCGCAGCAGTTGCAGCCGTCGAGCTTAGGCCGAGGTTGGTCGAAAGAGCGGTGGTCGTGATTTGAACTTGCGAGTCCGCGCTGTTGTTCTTGGACCGGATGATTACCTGATTGCCATCGAGGAAGGCCACGCCCTTTTCGGCAAAGGTCGAATTGGCATTGAGCTGCGACACGATCGAGCCCTTGGAGGTGGAACCACCGGCACCGTTGTCGGCAACCGTGACACTGAAGGCTGAACCGCCATCAAAGGCGATGGTAAGGGTGTCCGCAGTTGCCGGTTCGGTATCCACGCTGACAGAAGTGTCCGAACCGGTGAGGGCGGCGTTGCGTTCAAAATTACCCAAAAGCGCGTTCGCCGTGCGGTCACCGGCTTCAACCTGGAAGGCAGTCGTCGGCGAGGTAAAAGCAATCTGCTCCCGTCCCGAACTGTCGGTGACTACGGAAGCCTTAATGTTGGCATTCCGGAGAGCGGTTGCGGATTGCGTACCCGCATTGGCTGCCCCATCAATGGCGGCATTGATGCGTGAAACCAGATCGGAAGTGCTGCCGACGGCGTTGGTGTTGACGTTGATATTGACGCCCTCGCCGGAGAAGCCGGGGCCGCGGAGCGTGAACTGGGCTGTGTTTGAAGCAGCCTGGGAATTCGTGTTGGCCGTATTGGCGAGAATCTGGGTGAGGGATGTCGCCGCCGAACCCGTGCCAATGTCGGTGGCGTCCGTACCCTTGGCCTGAACACCCTTGAGCCCGAGGCTTTGTGAATCGACCGTCGAGCGGCTGAGATCAACAGAGGCCGAACCGTTTGCGATTGCCGAAATGCCGTTCGATGTTTTTCCGCCACCGATAAAGACCGACAGTGAACGTGCGAAATCGCCGCCCGAATTCAAGCCAATGGCCTGTGCCTGACGGTCAATTTCAGAAAGGACGCTCGAGAATTCACTATTCAGCACGGAGCGGGAACCGGTGAAGGTACCGGAGGCAGACTGCGTCGCCAGTGTCCGGGCACGGTCAAGAAGCTTCGAGATGTTGTTGATGCCACCGTCAATGATCTGCAACTGGCTCAGGCCGTCGTTTGCGTTCCGGATACCCTGTGTCAGCACCGCCTGGTCACTGCGAAGGCCATTGGCGATCGCCAAACCGGCGGCATCGTCACCGGAGTTTACGATACGGAGGCCGCTCGTTACCCGGTTGATCGTCTTGCCCTGAAAGTTGCTGGTGTTGTTGATGTAACTTTGCGCCTGCAACGACGCAATGTTGGTGTTGGATGAAAAAGACATGTGTCACTCCTTTGTGTTCAAGCGCCGAAAAATCCTTTTCCGGCGAGTGGCCTTTCACCACCTCGGCTTCTTGCGCTACTGGGTCTCATATCGGAACGGGGTGTTCCGGCTTGAAACAGAAATTTGCCTTAGCGGGGCGGACTTAATCCTTGGGGGGAGGAGGGGTGAGGCGTAGGCGCTTGGTGGCCTCGGCCAGTGCTTTGTCTTCAACCGATTCGGCGGATTCAAGATTGGTTGCGCGCGTGGCGGCAATCTCGCGCCGCAGGATCGCAGTCTCCCGAGGCGCCCGAATCCCGATCTTCACCTGATTGCCGTCGATCTCGAGGATGTCCACCTCAATCTCGTCGCCAATCAGGAAGCCTTCGCCGGATTTTCTTCGGATTACGAGCATAAGGCTTGCTCCTGGCCGGAAGCGGCTGCGTACAAGGGGTGCCGGGCGGAATAACGGGCGTCCTCGCGAATCGACTGGACTCCCAAACCTGCATCGCGACGGATGACGACCGGCCCCAACAGGTTCGCAGTGGGGTCGTCGGGTTTGGCAAAACACAGGATTGCCAGCCAATCGAGCACCCCCACGCCGGCCGCGTCTGGCAAAGCGAGGATCTCACGGTCCGGCCGGGGAAGCGCCCGGTCATAGCTGGGGGAGATCAAATCCAAAGGGGCACAGACAAAAGAAAGTGAGGGCGTGGACACGCTTTGCAGGAACTTCAGCGGTACGCTCTCGGTTGTCTCAATCAGCAGGAAGCGGTGCTCGTGCTCAAAGCCGGGCAGGCCTGCCGGAAACTCAATCACTTCTTCTTCAACAAAGCGGACCATGCCAAATCGTGCCGTTTCAATGGACTGCATCGATTGGGCTTATCGGTATTAAGCGGTACTTCTTGAGCGGAAGATAGAGAAGAACTAGCGAATGCTGGCGCGCTTGAGACGATCCCGGACGCCGGCCCATTCGCCGTTGGCGGGAGGATCTTCGGCGGCGAGCCAGTCCCACCCCTCCTGATCACATTCGTGGAGCACATCGTAAAGGGAAGCAGCGTAGGCGAGGGAGGAGCCTGGCATCTGACGAGTATCCACTCCGTCGATTTGCCCGCCCAGCGAGAGCAGCAAACCCCGTCCGGCAGCCGGAACCAGATCGCCCGAACGCCATAAATAGAAGGGCGTGCGGGGGGAGTAGTGTTTGGGGTGCAGGCCTGGAGAAGCATGGGCAAGTTCTGCTTCGTTGACTTCCTGCACCGGGCCAATCAGCGCTTCGATCTGCTCCCGGCTAATGGTGCCGGGACGCAGCAAGACCGGCATTTCCCCGGCCAGACTCAGTACCGTTGATTCGATTCCGACCGCAGACGGACCGGCATCGAGAATCAAGTCCACACGCGATCCGAGGCTGTTGCTTACGTGCCCAGCCCGAGTAGGAGAAAGGCCGGTAAAGCGGTTGGCACTCGGTGCCGCAATCGGGACCCCGGAGGCGCGAATCAGGGCCAGGGCGACAGGATGACTGGGCATGCGCAAACCGACAGTGGGGAGCCCTGCGGTAAGGCCATCCGAAATGCGGGGCGACTTGGGGAGCACCAAAGTGAGCGGCCCCGGCCAGAAGGCTCGCGCCAATGTTTCCGCTGTTCCGGGCCAGGCGGCACAGAGTTGTTGAGCCATGTGAACACTGTCAACATGCACAATGAGAGGGGAAGTTCGCGGTCTGTCCTTGATCTCATAAATGAGATCGATGGCTGCCGGATCAAGGGCGTTGGCACCCAGACCGTAAACCGTCTCGGTGGGAAAAACAACCACGCCGCCGGCACGGATACGCTCGGCGGCAATCGCGATCTGAGCCTGGTCGACCATTAGTCAGACACTTCGTCCTTGCCATCCCCTGCTGTCTTGCCGGTTTTCTTAAAGACCAGCCAGGCGTGCATGAATTCGTCGAGGTCGCCATCGAGTACTCGGTCCACGTCCCCGACGCTCAGTTTGGTGCGGTGGTCTTTGATCATGCGGTAGGGCGCAAGCACGTAGCTGCGAATCTGCGACCCGAAGTTGATTTCGAGTTTGGAGTCTTCGCTCTTCTTTTCTTCGACGCGGCGTTTTTCGAGTTCATGTTCAAAGAGGCGAGCTTTGAGCTGCTTCATGGCGCTGGCGCGGTTCTTGTGCTGGGAGCGCTCGGCCTGGCACTGCACGACGATTCCTGTGGGAATGTGTGTCATGCGGACTGCGCTCTCGGTTCGATTGACGTGCTGGCCGCCGGCTCCAGAGGCACGAAAGACGTCTGTCCGAACGTCTTCGGGCTTGATCTCGATCGTGATTGCATCATCCACCAAAGGAAAGACAAAAACGCTGGCAAAGCTGGTGTGGCGCCGCGCGTTGGCATCAAAGGGAGAGATGCGAACCAGGCGATGGACACCGATCTCGCTGACGAGGAGACCGTAGGCGTTTGCGCCCTCGATCTCGACGGTTGCACTCTTGATGCCCGCGCCGTCCCCTTCAAGCTGGTCGGTAATGGTAGCGGTGAACTTCTTGCGCTCGGCCCAGCGGAGGTACATGCGGAGCAGCATTTCAGCCCAATCCTGACTTTCGGTTCCGCCTGCTCCGGGATGGATGTTGAGGATGGCACTGTGGTGGTCGTGCTCGCCACTCAAGAGCATCCCGGTTTCCAGCTGGGCCAGAAAGGCAGCCAGGCTTTCCAGTTCGCTGCCAAGCAAATCGAAAACGTTCTCGCCCTCGCGGCTCAGTTCAATGAGCGCTTCAATGTCAGAAGTCATGGTAGCGACGCGACGGTCCTGCGCGACGGCTTCTTCCAGCCGCTTGCGCTTCTGCATGACTTCCTGGCTCTTCTCGGGAAGATTCCAGAACTCGGGGTCGTTGATCAGCTTTTCGAGTTCGTCGAGGTGAAGTTGCTTTTTGGGGGCGTCAAAGATAGCTCCGCACAGATTCAGCTTGCTGGCGGAGCTCGTCATAGGCCCGCTCGAAATCTTCGAGGGTCATAAACTTCTAGTCTACTGTGCGATCCGGGTAGAGGCCAGGCGCGTGGGGTTTGTAGCCCAGCCATTGTGTTTGGCCGACGTGGCTGAGCCGGTAGCCTTCGACGGTGTGGAACTTCAATAGCTCGAAAAATTCCTCGGTGCTGGAGCTGGGATTGCCTTCGTTTGCCGAGGCAATTTCGAGCAAAGTCGTCAGCCTGGAGGCATCGAGTTCGCCGAGGCTGGTTTGGAAGCGGTTTTGGGACAGAACTTCAAAATCCCGGAGGCCCAGCTCAAAGGCTTTGCGCAAGGCGGGCACATGAGTGGCCATGAGGTCGAAGTACTGACTCACGCGGGCGGCGCGCGCGCCACCGGAGTTTGAATCGGCGGGAATGAGGGTTTCCGCCAATGCATCCAAGACCAGATTCTGGGCCGGGCTGAAGACCTGGAGCTTGTACTGGTCAGTGGAGACGAGAGCCGGCCGGTGGTGTTCGTGCTGGGCCTCCAGATCGGTGAGACTCAGGGCGGCGAGTATGGGGAAGAGTTCCCGGCGTTGCATGGCTAAATCTCCTTCCGGCGCAGCTTGCCTGCGAGCTTTTCGGACATGCGCCAGCTCAGGGCGATGTTGGTCAGAGTGGGGTTCTTTTCCGGGTAGTGAGGAAAGACGCTGGCGTCTCCGATGAACAGATTGGGAATGTCGTGCGACTGCGAGTCGGTGTTGACCACACTCTTGTTTGCATTGCGGCCCATCTTGGTGGTGCCGACCCAATGATTCTGGTCGATTACCAAATCTTCGTTGCGCACCCGTCCGGGGGAAGACAGAACTTCGCCCCCTCCTGCGCGGATGATCTCCTCGCAAAGATTGGCTACGTCCTGAGCCATGGCGAGGTCGGAATCTTCGTAGTGGAGGTGGATACGCGGGTAAGGCAGCCCGAAGCTGTCTTTGCGGTCCGGGTCGAGGTCAACAAACTTGCGATTGCTCACGAGCAATGAGCCCTGCATGTTCATGCCGGCGTGGCAGACGTTCTTGCGCAGCAATTCCCGCTTGAAGTCCACGCCGAAGCCTTTCTCGCCCCGCCAGAAGAGCCGCTGCGGCGGAGCGCCTGAGCCGCACTGCACCTGGTAAGTGCCTTCAAAATTCGGATTCGGTTTATCCCAGTAAAGTCCGGTCAGCAGGGAATGGTAGTAGCCCGTTCCGGCATCATCGCTGTGATCGCGGCGGGCCAGTTCGGGGAAGAGACCGAGCACGGTAATGCCGAAGTGGCTCGTAAGATTGCGGCCGACCAAACCAGAAGAGTTGGCCAGACCTTGGGGAAATTCCCTGGTGCGATTGGCCAGCAGCAGCCGGGCCGTCTCGACAGCGCTACAGGCCAGCACGAGGGTGCGGCATTCGAGTTTTTCCGTTGCGCCGTTACTGGCGACATACTCAATGCCGGAAACGCGATTGGCTTCGCTACCCATAAGAATGCGCGTCATCATGGCGTTGGTGAAGACCTTGAGATTGCCGGTTTTGAGCGCCAGGGGAATGGGAGTATTCGCCGAGGTGTATTTGGAGTCGATCGGGCATCCACCGCAATTGCCGCAGTATTGGCAAATGGCCCTGCCGGAGGAATGCTTCGCGGTGACCATCGCTTTGCGCAGAGCGATGAAATCCATGCTGCGGCCCTTCTGCTTTAACTGCTGAACGCCGCGGCGCAAGAGTGATTCCCCGGCTCGCATGGGTACGGGGGCGAGATAGTCGCCATCGGGCAAATTGCCAAGTCCGTCCTTGTAGCCATAGACGCCCATGAAGCGTTCGGCTCGCGAGTAGTAGGGCGCCAGGTCGTCATAGGAGATGGGCCAATGCTGAAAGTCGAGGGGGCCGAAGCGGAGACTATGTCCAGCCCAGCAAAGGCTGCGGCCACCCAGGGCCTTGACGAGACCGTGTCCGGGCCGGTCGCCCACACCAGTGAAGTGATCCTGTTCGCGGTAATCCCAGGCTGATTCAAAGCCACCCGATTTCCCTTCCTTCAGGCGGCGGGCGAGCAAGTCGAGCGGCGGCATGTCGCGGCCATAGTCACGACCCGGCACCAGTCGCCGGCCGGCCTCGACGAGTGCGACTTTGAGGCCTTGAACGGCTAACGAGTAGGCAGCAATGCCGCCACCCGGTCCGCTGCCGACCACGATCGCGTCATAAACCATGGCCTCATTCTATGCCCACCAGACTTCGCCCTGCTTCAACTGGCGGCGCAGGAAGTCGTTGTTCATCTCAATGCCGAGACCGGGTGCATCCGGCACACGCAAAAGCCCAGCCCGCACTGCGGGTGCAGCGCCGTTGGTCATCTGTTCACGCAGGCGGCCCGGCCGACCCAGCCAGCTTTCCGAGCGGTAGAAGTTCTGCATTGCAAGCGACAGGTGAGCGGAAGCATAGGTGCGGACGAGCGTGCCGACATTATGCAGTGCTACAGGGGTGCGAGTGATGGCGGCATAGTCGGCAATTTTGCGGACACCGGTGATGCCGCCCGCAAACGAGACATCGGGATGAATGATGTCGGCAGCCTGGTTGTCGAGGAAGGGTTTGAAGTCGCGCAGGTGTTCGAGCTTTTCGCCAGTGAGAACCGGCACGCGGGAAGCGCGGCGGTAAGCCAGCCAACCGTTTGAGTAGGGAGCATTGAGGGCGTCTTCCACGAACAGGACACCAAGCGGTTCGACGGTCTGATTGATGGCAATCGCGCTCGGGGTATCGAACTCGCCATGGCAAGCCACGCCGAGGTCAAAGGTATCGCCCGCGGCTTCGCGGACGTTGGCGAATGCCTGATAGAGTTTGCGAAGTTCGGTGGTTGTGAGCGTCGGGTGATAAGGCCGCTCAATGGGGAAGGCCTGATCGATGTTGAACTTGAAAGCGCGGAAGCCCTCAGGCTGCTCCTTCATCTGCTGCACCCATTCGCGGCAAGCCGCCTTGTCGTGCATGTCGCGGCAGGCATCGCCGTGAGAGTACATGGGGCAAGCATCGCGGAAGGGCCCGCCAAGCAGCTTGTAAACGGGCTGCCCGGTGATCTTGCCCGCGAGATCCCAGAGGGCGATGTCAATGCCGCTAACGGTCCCCATGGGGCCAAGGAAGGGATGCTGAAGCGTTGTCATCCGGTAGAAGTGGCGCTCGATGGCCAGGGGGTCAGCGCCAATTAGCCCGGCTGGCCCCCCGACATACTTGTTCGCTCCCGGGAATTCGCCCTTGGTCATGTGTTCCAGGTGGGCGCGGGCCATGGCAGCGTTGGTGCCGGTCTCGCCGTAGCCTACGAGGCCTGCATCCGTCTCGATTCGGATCAGGCAACCGTCGAATTGAAAATCAAGTTGCATGGCCTTGATGGCGGTAATCCTGACCTGGCCGGTAAACGGCGCGGCCATTGCCCCATATCGGGCCAACCATGCAGTTGCGGGAGCGGCTAGTGCGGCCCGCAGCAGAGATCTTCTCGTCAGCATGCCCGGGAGTTTATCGTGTTTGTCCCTGGAGAGAAATGAGAAACGCGAATGACTTGGGGATAATCAAAGCTGAGAGGACTTTGAAAATATGAAGAACGTGACTGGTATTGCTGCCCTGTTCTGCGCAAGCTTGCTTTGCGCCCAAAGCAATGAAGAAAAGAGGCTCGCCGCCGCCGGAGATGTTCTGCATGAAGTGATGCAGGTGGCGGACAAGGCAATTCCGCAGGAGTTGCTGGACAAGAGTGAGTGCACGGTGATCATTCCTGGGATGAAGAAGGGTGCCTTCATTATTGGTGGAAAATACGGCCGCGGGTACTTCACCTGCCGCAATACAAATGGCACTGGTTGGGGCTCACCGGCTAGCATCACAGTGGAAGGCGGTAGTGTCGGCTTCCAGATTGGCGGCAGTGAAACGGACGTGATTTTGCTCGTCATGAACAAGAAAGGCGCCAATCGCCTGCTAAACAGCCAGTTCAAGATTGGCGGGGAAGCGAGCGCGGCAGCGGGTCCGGTCGGCCGCACTTCCAGTGCGCAGACGGATGCCTTTTTGTCAGCCGAAATCCTGAGCTATTCCCGCAGCCGGGGTGTTTTTGCGGGACTTTCGCTGGAGGGTTCCACGCTTCGTCAGGATCTGGACAGCAACAAAAGTCTTTACGGAAAGACCCTGACCAACAAAGAAATCATTGAGCAGAACCCCACGCCACCGGCCGCAGCCAAAGTCCTTTTGGCGGACTTGAACAAGTATTCGCCCCGTAAGGCGAACTAAGCTCCCTTCCCACCCCCGGTCCGGCCCATTCATAATAGGGTCATGCGACTCCCGCTGGATCGGGGGACACTTCTTGCCGCGCTACTGCTAGCGGGCTGCTCCCCAAAATTAGACGAGGTAAAAACTCAGGTGACATTTGCCGCCGACGTGCATTCCTACGCCCGGCCTGAAGAGGCGCGCGTCGAACACATGGACCTCGATTTGCGCGTTGACTTCGACAAGAAGATCATTGCCGGGTCCGTTACGCATCGCGTGTCAGGCAAGGACCGGCTGATTCTCGATACCAAAGACCTGAGCATTGACAAAGTAGAAAGCTCTCTGAACGGAGAGACTTTTGTCCAGGCGAAATATCGGCTTGGCACGCCGGACAAGATTCTCGGTACGCCGCTTGAAATCACCCTTCCTGCGGACACACGTTTTGTCCGCGTGCAGTATGAATCCAGCCCTGAGGCTGTGGCCTTGCAATGGCTTGCGCCCGCTCAGACGGCGGGCAAGAAGCAGCCGTATCTGTATACGCAAGGGCAGCCCATTTATACACGCTCCTGGATTCCGCTGCAGGATTCCCCTGGCATCCGCGTTACCTACAAAGCCCGCATCCGCACAGCGCCAAACTTTTACGCTGTCATGAGCGCAACCAATGATCAGCGCACGACTGCCCCTACCGGCGACTATTCCTTTGATATGACACAGCCCATTCCGCCCTACCTGCTGGCACTGGCTGTGGGCGAAGTGCAGTTCCGCATGATCGGTGGCCGCACCGGAGTCTATACCGAAAAATCAATGCTCGATGACGCCTCCAAAGAGTTTGTCGATCTCGAATCGATGGTGAGCGCAGCCGAGCGGCTCTATGGAACCTATCGTTGGGACCGCTATGATGTGCTGGTGCTGCCCCCGAGCTTTCCCATTGGTGGCATGGAAAATCCGCGGCTCACTTTTGCAACACCCACCATAATTGCTGGCGACAAGAGTCTGGTCTCGCTGATTGCACATGAGTTGGCGCATAGCTGGAGCGGCAATCTGGTAACGAACGCCACCTGGAGTGACTTCTGGCTCAATGAGGGCTTTACCGTCTACGTCGAGCGTCGCATCCAGGAAGAACTCTTCGGTCGGCAACGCAGTGAGATGGAATTTGCCATTGAGGTGGCTGAGTTGAAGCAGGAGATGGCAACCTTGCCGCCTGCGGACCAGCACCTGTTTGTAGATCTGAAAGGCCGCGATCCGGAAGAAGGCGTTACGCTGGTGCCCTATATCAAGGGCGCACTGATGCTACGAGCAATTGAGGATGAAGTGGGGCGGGAACGTTTTGACAGCTTCATTCGCGGCTACTTTGACAAGTTTGCATTTCAAAGCATCACCACGGCTCAGTTTGAAAGCCACCTGAAACAGGAGCTACCTGACCTCAAGCTCAACGTCAAAGAATGGATCTATCAGCCGGGGCTACCCGAGTCCCTTCCCAAGATCGATTCCTATCTGCTGACGAGTGTTGACGAACAGATTGAGAATTGGAAGAAGGGCCAAGCCCTTGATACTCGGGAGTGGGTTGCCCAGCAATGGCTGCACTTTTTGCGGGGATTGCCGCTATCTCTGAATGCCCAACAGATGGCAAAGCTGGATCAGGCCTATAAATTTACCGAGTCCAGGAACAGCGAGATCCTCGCGGCCTGGTTTCTGCTAGCGGTAAGGAGCAACTATGCACCGGCGCGCGGTGCCCTGGAAGAGTTTCTGGGACGCGTCGGCCGTCAGAAATTTCTGAAGCCGCTCTATCAGGAAATGGCCAAGACGGCAGATGGCAAAGCACGCGCCAAAGCGTTGTTTGCCAGGAATCGACCCAACTACCATCCCATCGCGGCGGGAGCGATCGAGAGCTTACTTGCGAAGTAGGAATTGGCCGACGTACATGACGTCGATGCCGCTGGAATAAAAGCTGCGAACTGCATCACGCGGGCTGCAAACCAGCGCGTCTCCGAACAGGTTGAAGCTTGTGTTGAAAAGCACCGGCAGGCCAGTGCGCTGCCCGGCGGCTACCAGCAGGCGGTGGAATAGCGGGTTGGTTTGACTTTCTACCACGTGCAGACGAATGCGATCTTCGCCCAGCAGGGCTGGTGCAAAGCGCTCGCGATACTCGGGCTTGACGCGGGCGACGCTGGCAAGATTCAGGGAATTGGGGCCCCAATCAAAGTATTCCGAGGCTTGTTCGGCCGGAACAGAGGCAGCGAATTTGCGAAACGCTTCGCGGTGTTTGATGAAGCTGTTCAAGTTTTCTGTGGCGTAAGGGTCAAGCGGGGAAGCAAGGATGCTGCGATTGCCGAGTGCGCGCGGGCCGAATTCCATGCGGTCCTGAAACCAGGCGATAATTCGCTGGTCGGCGAGCTCGTCGAGAGCCGATTGAATCAGATCCTGGGTGGTCAGCAGGAACTTGGGGCTGAGTTTGCAATTTTCAAGTACCTGCTTGATCGACTCAGAGTCATAAGACGGGCCAAGGGCCAGGGAAGCCAACCCCTGTCTAAGCCCTTCGCTGGCGGCATAGGCCGCCCCGATTGCGGTTCCAGCATTTCCGGCAGCGGGCTGCACGTAAACCTGTGAAAACCGGCCTGAGGCTTCAAGCGCCTGTACGAGGAATGCGTTGAACGCAACGCCACCTGCCAGACACAGATTGCCGCCATTGCCCGCCATCGCGAGCACACAGGCTTCCACTGCCTCTTGCAGACTTGCGGCCACATCGGCACGCTGGGCCCCGGTAGGAATTTCACCATCGTTCAGGCCGAGAGCCTGATAAAACCTGGCACTGAATCCGCCTGCGCCCATGCGGTCGCGGTCAAAGTAAGAGCGCTCGAGAGAAGGCCAACCGGCTGGCTGGTAGCCCAGAATGTCATCAAAGACTTCGCGGTAGCGAGGGCGTCCGCTGGCTGAAAGCCACTGCACCTTGTGCTCGTCCGCTCTGGATTGAAAGCCAAGAAATTCGGTAAGGCGGCCGTAGAGATCGCCGACAGAATCAGGGAAGTAAGATTCTTTTTCGAGTTCCAGCCGGGTATCCGAGGCCTTCCAGCGGGCCGAGCAGCGCAGGTCCCCAGCGCGGTCAATTGTCAGCACCGTTGCATCCTTGAAGCCGGAGGCGAAGTAAGCGCTGGCAGCATGAGCGAGTTGGTGGTCAAGAATGATGAGCCGGGCGTTGGGGAGAATCTGACGGACGCGCAAAGCCAACAGGCTATCGGGAGAAGCACTGAAGGGCCTGGCGATGGCTACGCAGTCCACTGCGGCGGGGGTGCATTTCGCCACGGCCAGCGTCGCTTCAATTGCTTCGAGCGGGAGAGCGCCGGCCTGGTGGCGGCGAGCGATTTTCTTCTGCTCTACTGCAGCGACGACTGTGCCGTCCACTGCCAGAGCTGCGGCTGCATCGTCGAGCAGGCCGCCAATACCGAGAACGTTCATGCTCGCTTCAGCCTTTCAATGGACCGGGCGCGGCCAAGGGTAGTAAATACAGCGAAGGCACTAGGCCCGACAGGCTGCCCTGTTAGCGCGGCGCGCGAGCCGTTGATCAACACTCCTGCTTTCAGGCCCATTTCCTCAGCCACCTTGCGAAGCTCTGCTTCAATGCTTGCCTCGGTAAACTCTTCACTCGCCTCAATTCGGGCGGCCAGGGCGCGCAAGCCTTCCCGGGCACCGGCTGCATTGAGCCTTTCGAGCGCGGTGGCATTCATTTCATAGTCATCCGTGAAGTAGGCCTTTGACAAAGTGGCAAAGTCGTTCAGGGTGGTCAGGCGGGTTCGCAGTACATCGACGACTCCGGGAAACTCGGCTTCCGTGTAGGGGATAGACAGGCCTGCCGCCTCAATGCGCTTCCTGACCAGCGGGGCCAGCTCTTCTACCGGCATCGACCGCAGGTGTTGACCATTGAGCCAGGCGGCTTTCGGGTCGATGGGGTCGGCCTCGTTGAAATTTACGACCGCATTTGAGCGGTTGATGCCTTCAAAAGAGAAGATATCGATGAGTTCCTGCCGGGACATTTGTTCGCGATTGTCCTTGGGGCTCCAGCCGAGCAGACAGAGGAAGTTGACGTAGGCATGAGGGAGGAAGCCGGCCGACTCATAAGTCATCACACTCACAACAGGCCCGTGCTTCCGCTTGGAGAGCTTGGCGCCATCCGGGGCCACCAGCAACGGCAGATGGGCAAAGGTGGGCACCGTGGCACCCAGTGCTTCAAAGATCAGAATGTGTTTAAAGGTGTTAGACAGATGGTCCTGGCCGCGAATGATGTGAGAGATTCTCAGATCGATGTCGTCGGCGCAGGATGCCATGTGATAGGTTGGCAAGCCGTTGGAGCGCAGGAGAGCAAAGTCTTCGATATCGTTCACGCTTTTGGATTGCGTGGCATAAACGGCATCTGGAAACTTGACGTAGCGGGCTTCATGACGCGGAACGCGGAAGCGCAGTACAAAGGGTTCACCGGCGTCGGCCCGGCGCTGGGATTCTTCCGCGCTCAATTCGCGGGCATCCGCATTAAAAAGCCAGGGAGCGCTGCTGCCGGTAGCTCGCTCCTCGTCTCCCTGATGGGCCGGGGTGAAGTCGCGATAAGCGTGGCCGGCTTCAAAAATCTTCCAGGCCATTTCCTGGTGCAAGGCCAGGCGGTCGCTCTGGCGGTATTGTTCATCCCAGCCCAGGCCGAGCCAGTTGAGGCCGTCAAAGATGGAATTCAAGGAAGCATCGGTGTTGCGCTCGACGTCGGTATCGTCGATGCGCAAAATCATAGTGCCTTGGTTGCGGCGCGCGTAGAGCCAGTTAAAGATGAAGGTTCTGGCGCTGCCGATGTGCAGGTAGCCCGTAGGCGAGGGGGCAAAGCGTACTCGGAGCATGAAAGGCTCAGGATAGCATCGGGGCCGATTCCGCCAGCCTTTTCTCCAGGTCGCGCAGTCCGTCCGGGGAAAGCTGTTCAGCCCGGAGATTGGCCTCGGGCTGAGCTTCGATGGCCGCTTTCCCATAGAAGGGCGCCAGGTTGTTGCGTAGAGTTTTGCGCTTATGGGCGAAGGCTCGCATGGCAAATTGCAGGAAGCGCCTGGCCTCGGCGTCCTCTACTTGTTTGGGTTCGAGCAGGATGACCGCGGACTCCACGTTGGGTGGTGGCGAAAAGGCCAGGGGTGGCACTTCAAACAAAACGGTTGGCGTGGTGTAAGTCTGGGTCATCACGCTGAGGTAGCCGTAATCCCGCTTGCCGTGGGAGGCAGCCATACGCAGCGCAACTTCTTTTTGCACCAGAAAGACGGCCCGCTTCCAGCCACCGGCGGCAAAGACCTTTCCTGCGATGGGGGAGCTGATGTAGTAGGGCAGATTGCCGGCAATGACGCAGGGAGCAAATTCCTTAAGGTCGACGCTGAGAATGTCTGCCTGGCGAATTGAGAGTTTCTCTTCCCCGGCGAATTTTTGGCCGAGATGCTCCACCATGAAGGGATCCACTTCAATGGCGACGATTTCCGCAGCGCGGGGTAGCAGATGCTTGGTGAGGGCACCTTTGCCCGGGCCGATTTCAACCACGCGGCCGGGCTCTTCTCCGTCCGGACACGCAGCCGCAGCGATGCGCGACAGGATCCGGTTGTCCCTCAAAAAGTGTTGTCCGAATTTCCGTCCCAAATTAGCCCTTAACCGTGATGGCGGCCTCGCCGCGGCGCAAGGTGAGCCGGAGCCGGGAGGGAACGCGCTGGCCAAAGCTGGTGGCCGGAGTGAACTCGGTGAACAGCAAAGTACGCTCAACGCTGCGCAGTACTTCGCGATCCATCATGGGGTTGCCGGCGATCAGCCGATAGTCGGCAATGCGCCCTTGATCGTCGATATAAACTTCGATTTCCGCATCCGCCGTGGGTGGCTCAAAAGGGGCCAAGGTCTTGGCGGCAGAGGGAGTGTACAATCCCGTCGGCCGGTCATCGAGCAAGCTGTAAGCCCGCACCGGATGGATTTGAACGAACATGGTAAAGACCAGCATTGCTGCCGCCAGCCCGCCCGCGCAGGGAATGGCAAAGGGCCGCATCATGTTGGCTTTCCACAGTTCAAAGCGCTGCTTCACCATGGCAATCGGCGCGGGCGCATTGGCCCACATCCGCCGCCGCGAGGACTCTTTACTGGCCGTGATCTTCAACTCCATCTTCAGTTCTACGGAGGCACGCCGCCGCGGCAAGGCCTTCAGCAGGGCATGTACTTCGTTGTGTTCGTTTTCCTTGCTCATCTGACCCTCTCTCCCTAAGACTGTCCCGCCGTGGATGCTGCCGGCCAACCGAAACTTTGTTCCGGCTTGAGCATCGCTTCCAATTCCACCCGCAGGGCTTCCCGCCCACGGAGAATCCGGGATTTGACGGTTCCCAGAGATATCTGCAAGACTTCAGCAACTTCGTCGTAACTCAGATCTTCGATGTCCCTCAGGACAACTGCCGATCGGTACACCGGGTTGATCTTTAGCAATGCTTCCTCAATCAGGGCGCGGGTCTCATGATCGGATGTCAGATCAAAAGGAGACCGGCCGCGGTCTGGAAGAATCTCATCGAGTCCCAGGTGATTGTCTTCGCCAGCATTCAAGCCCACTTCATTCCTGCGATGGCGGCTAAACCAGCGCCGGTGATTGTAGGCCTCGTTGACGGCGATCCGGTAGATCCAGGTTTTCAGGGAAGATTTGCCCTGAAAGTGGCTCAAGTTCCGGTAGACCTTCACAAAGACTTCCTGCACCACATCGGGTGCGTCGGCCGGTTGATTGAGCAAGCGGTATACCAGGTTGTGAACTGCGTCCTCATAAGTGCGCAGCAATTCCTCGTATGCCTGATCCTCGCCCTGCCGCAGACGCTCTACAAGTAGGGCATCCCGGTAGATCTGTGCGGCCGGCTCACCGCCTTCGTTACGAAATCCTAAACTGTTCTCAGCCATGGTCCGGCTCCTGACAGTAATGTTACATCTTCTTTCCTGTTGGACACCGCCACCCCGCGCCGGGTTCCTGCTAAGTTCAACTCATGTTCGACTGGCGACAAGAGGCCGAGATCCGCGCCAGCCGCTTTGGCAGTGAGCGAATCCGGGCCGCAATTGAATCCCTTTCAGCCGCTTACCGGCTGGGCCAGCCGACGCTTGCCCCGCGCCTCGAAGAAGACCTGCTCGTGGCGGCCTATCTTGCGGTACGTTTTCCGGCGACGCTGGCGGCCAATCAGGCAGTTTGTGGATTTGTTCAGGACGCTCTGGCTTACCGCCTGCCGGAAGAGAACTTCACCCCGGATTCTCTGCTCGATCTGGGCGCCGGCTGTGGGGCGGCAACGCTGGCTGCCACCGCGTATTGGCCGAGCCTGACCGCCATCACAGCGATTGAACCCATACGCGGCATGACGGAGCTGGGCCGGGAAATCCTGCCGGAAGCAATTTGGCGTACCGCTCGATTTGCTGAGCTCGACGAGTTTCCGCCGCATGATCTTGTCCTGGCCAGTTATGCCTTGGGAGAAGCTCCGTCTTTAAGCGAAGTCCTGGCCAAGGCCTGGCAAGCGGCGCAGCGGCTGCTGCTCATCGTCGAACCGGGCACGCCCCGCGGCTTTGCCACCATACATGCGGCACGGGAGTGGTTGACCAGCAAGGGAGCGGCCATGCTGGCGCCCTGTCCTACCAACGCAAGTTGCCCGGCGCGCGACGTGGACTGGTGTCATTTCCCGGCGCGTTTGAACCGGAGTGCACTCCATCGCCGACTCAAGGGCGGTACGCTCGGCTACGAAGATGAAAAGTTCAGCTACCTTGCGGCATGGCGAGGAGATCTGCCAGCAGGCGCTCCCCGCGTCTTGCGCCACCCCTTGATTGAGCCGGGCCGGATCGAGTTTGAACTTTGCAACGCTCCCAGTCGCTACAAGCAGATAGTGAGTCGCCGGGACAAGACCGCTTTCCGCCAGGCCCGCAAAACAATCTGGGGAAGCACCCTTCCCGGTTGATTCCGCGTGGTGAATCCGTACAACCGCGATGAAGGCCAGTTTGCGGGATTCGTCGTCTTCGATGGCGACCTTATTGAAGGTCGCGCCGCCAGTGCTTGCCCCCGCCGTGCGATTGAGTCATGGAAGGGTGCCACTGATCACTACTTCTCTTGATTTGGGTGACCAAATCAATCCTCCAATAGTCGTGGCAATGAACCACACAAGGACGACTCTAATTATTTCAAAGATATTGTATTCATATCTCCAAGTGGTCGTGTTGCGGCGCAAGATTGTGGCCCTGTCGGACAAAATCAGGGGAGATCTTCTCGTCCCAAAGAAATGGCCAGGGGTTTGAGCATTTCGTCAGCTCTTGCTGCGATCGAAGTGATAAAAAACTGTCTGAAGTGATGACTGAATATTGCATTGGATAATTTAACGGTAATTCCTGCCAATGCCTGCTCTCTGTCATATTCTATTTGACCCAGCCTGCAGTATTCAAGATCGCTCTCGCTAATAGTATTTATGTATCGAGCTTCGAGGTATGACGTTTCACTGTTGAGAGACTTCCAAAAATCAGAATATAATCCAGATAAACATGACTTAAACGTAGGGTCCGTAAGATCTTCCAGGAGTTGAAATAATTCTTGCTGATGAAACATCCAAGGGAGCCAGTTCCGATTGGAATTTAACATAGTAAGACTCCATCGGT
This sequence comes from uncultured Bryobacter sp., assembly GCA_964510335.1. Lineage (GTDB taxonomy): Bacteria > Acidobacteriota > Terriglobia > Bryobacterales > Bryobacteraceae > Bryobacter. The sequence goes on from CAZECF010000038.1 coordinate 41,730, forward strand.
AAAGGTTCCTGAGCAATCGTCCCTCCGAGAGGGTAAGTAGTGGGACCGCTTCCGTTGCGTAAGGAATTTTGAGTGATAGCGCTTTTCTGCAAAGTAATTTGAGAGCTATGGGATATCGAACTTCTAATCCTATCTCACTGTAATACTTGCTAGTAATGTCCAAGGCGAGCAGCCAAATGGCGTCTCTGAAGCATAACGACTCTTCATCGAAGTACGGGCTCTTCATGGTATTACAAGATTTGGAGGTAAAGTGGGCCAAAGCGGGGGGAATAGAGATGGCGTCAGCCTTATGAGTCGATATATTCCATACCCTGTGATGCCAATAGACACATTCATTCGCCATCGACCGTAAGACTCATTCAAGTCCAGAAGCGTCTGTTCTTTCGAAAGGTGCAATACTCTCTCGTCAATGTCAGGCGGATCCGGGCAATTGTTGTCTTTCAACGACTTAAGTAAGGTCTCTATGGTGTTTGCGATATTGTTGATGACATCCTGATGTCCGTTCCATGCAGAAGGTCTTCGTCTGCCCAAAACTTGCTCTAGAAGTCTGGCCACAAGTGGTTTTTCATGATCATACGTTTTGGAACCGTCAGGTCGATAGACTTGGCCTCGATAGAAAGCATCGTCCAGGCGAGATCTTATATGGTCACAGTCGAAATCTTGACTTTCCCCACCACCTCCGCCAGGAGTCCCGCGGTAACCGGGCTCATTGATATTCGGGTCGTTTTCGTCTACGTCCGGCCCAGGCGAGTAACCACCCGATCCCCGATTTTTGTTTGGATTATCGATCATCAGACCTAAAGGATCGAAGAATTGGACCGGATCCGCCTCGACGTAGCCGTACTTGCCCCAGGAAGAGGGCCTCATCGGGTTTTGTTCTCCACCAGCGTCAGCCATGTAGGGATCTGGACTCGTAAACCTGCCAAGCGAACTCGCATACCACCGCTGATCCGCATAATCGAGCCCACTCTTCTCATCCCGCGTATAAGTC
>CAZECF010000039.1:0-25565 GCA_964510335.1 uncultured Bryobacter sp.
ATAAAACGTGCTCTCAGGCCGCGGGCACCCGGCGTGCAGGAAAACGTAGACCGGTTTTTGGATGGCCAGTCCTGGGATGCGGTGTGGAAGGGTATGAACGGTTTGCTGGCTTCGGCTGAGCGCAGGCCGGTAGCCCAGTTCGCAGCCATACAGGATGCCGCCCGTGTTTGACTACCTGGTGGTTGGGGCGGGCTTCGCGGGAGCAGTAGTTGCCGGACAAATGGCTCGCCTAGGAAAACAAGTGTTGATCGTGGATCGCCGGCCTCACATCGCGGGCAATGCCTTTGACCACAAAGACTCCGCGGGAGTGCTGGTACATGCCTATGGTCCACACATCTTCCACACCAACTCGGCGGATGTTTTCGAATACCTGTCGCTGTACACAGCGTGGCGGCCTTACGAACACCGGGTTCTGGCCTCAGTCGATGGACTCTTGGTTCCCATCCCGATCAATCTTGACACGGTAAACCGTCTGCACAAGCTCACGCTAAAAGAGTCAGAAATGGAAGCATACCTTGCCACTTTGGCTGAGCCGCGTGCGACCATCAGCACCTCCGAGGACGTAATTCTGAGCACGGTGGGTCGTGATCTTTACGAGAAGATGTTTCGGGGCTATACCCGTAAACAATGGGGCATTGATCCGTCAGGGCTGGATGCAACAGTGGCCGCACGCATTCCTGTTCGATTCAATCGGGACGATCGCTACTTTAGCGATACATTCCAGGCCATGCCGCTTCATGGCTACACAAGAATGTTCGAAAGCCTGCTCGATCACCCGAACATCACCATAGAACTGGGGACAGATTTTGCGTCCCTTGGATCAGTCCACTTCAAGGAACTCGTCTTTACGGGTCCAGTTGACGAATACTTCAACTATTGCTTCGGGAAGCTTCCTTATCGCTCGCTTCAGTTTGAACACAAAACCCTGGACACCGAGCGGCTGCAACCTGTGGCGGTGATAAATCATCCCAACGAGCATGCTTATACTCGCGTGACAGAATTCAAACATCTCACCGGACAGCGGCATTCAAAGACCAGCGTGGTGTATGAATTTCCCCGCAGCGAAGGCGATCCTTATTACCCGATCCCGCAGCCAGCAAATGCGCTTCTCTACAAGCAATACGAAGCACTAGCGTCGGCATTGCCCGGCGTTCATTTTGCCGGCCGGCTGGGGACTTACAAGTACTACAACATGGACCAGGTTGTGGCCCAGGCATTGACGCTTTGCGGAAAACTTAGCGGCTTGTCCCGGCAGGAGTTAATGCAGGCCGCCCGTGAGAATACGCTAGCTTTAGCAAACGTCTAGCAATACGCAGGCGACTCCCAGCTGGGATCAACTGAACTGATTTGAGTCAGGCGTTCCCAGCCGGAGGCCATCTGCGATTTCCTGTTAACCGACCCGCCTTTAAGCAGCCTTCAAGCCAGGCTTGGCGCAAGGAAACCTTCTTGCGACCTTGTCTGTTGCGCGCGAAAATTCAATGACATTCGTTCTGGCAACAGCTTGATCAATAAGGGGCTGGTCGCGAACGATTTGCTGAATTTTGGGGCGCATGACGGCGACTGCAGCTGTTTTCATGGTGCCGCTGAAGTATTCGTCCAAAGGAAACAAAGCGTAGGGTGTCAATTCGCGGAAGATTCTACCCAGTTTCTCTTGAACGGTATACACGCGGTGGAAGAATGTGCCCTTATCAATACCAAGCTTTGCGGTGCATTCCTTCCAATCTTCACCCCTCACGAAGTGCCAGTAGCAAAGCGAGTACTCCGCTTCGCTTAGACTGCGTTTGCAGACCAATTCAAAGTCCGCGATGTACTCTTCATTCCGGCGGCCCCAGACCCGGAAGCCTTTGGGGCCTTCAGCCCGGTCTAACGTGAGGTTGCTCGAAATCCCAGCTTTTTGAATGCAGTGCCGGTAACGCGCATGGCAGGCGCGAAAAATTGCCCGAAAGACACAAGTACAGGGGCGCATCTCTTCACTTGATCTACCTCTTCTCAATCCAAGTCCACGGCAGAATACGCAGGAGATGCTAGCGAGGCCGATTGTTTCACTCCGAGTCCATTCCATTGGGTTTATCCTGATTTCTTTTGTAATTTTTACTCTTCATCGGCAGGCCAGAATCCCCTCCGGCACTGCATGAATTGATCATGCATTTTTATGGAATTAGATTCAATTTATTTTTTCTTGAGGTACTGGTACTCGTAGATCAGTACGTGCTTAAGATATTGAAAGCAGTACAGTGTTTCTTTTATCGAATGGTTGTATTGAAAATGTTGATGAAATATATTGTGAGAGTATTTTTTAGATTTCAACACTTTGCGCGAGATTCTTCGTAGACTTCCAGCACTTCGCGGGCGGTCTTATCCCAATGATAAGTGCGTGCCTGGGCGTGTCCGCGTTCGATCAGGCGACGCCGGAAGTCCTCATCGGTAAGAACCTCCTTGATTCCGCGGGCGATGTCAAACACATTTTCCGGATTGACCAGAACAGCCGCTTCGCCGACAACTTCCGGCAACGAACTGGTGCCCGAGCAAACGACTGGCGTGCCGGAGGCCATCGCCTCAAGCGGCGGCATGCCGAAGCCTTCGTACAGCGAAGGAAACACAAAGGCGGTGGCGGCGGAATAAAAGACGCGCAGGGTATCGAACGGAACGAAGCCAAAGAAACGCACGTAGGGCTCCATTCGCGTCTGGATCACCATCCGCCGCACTTGGGGATGCTTCCAGATTTCATCGCCGATAATCACCAGACGCAAGTCCCGGTAGCGCGGGTCGCCTTCTAGTTCGTTGCGCAGAACCGCAAATGCCTCAACCAGTCGCGGAACATTCTTACGCGGCCGGACGCTGCCGGCGTAGAGCAGGAAGGGGAAGCCCATCTGGTATCGGTCGAGGGTCTTCTGGCGCTCTTCTTCCCAGGCATCAAAGGCTGGACTTCCGGAAGAGGCGAAATGAGAGTGCTCGAGAAAGCGAGGATCCGGCGCCGAGTAAATCTGCCGAATGCGGTGGTGGGGGATGCGCATCAGATCCTCAACATCGCGCTGGGTGGACTTCGATACGGCAATGATGTTCCGGGCGCGCAGGAGGCTGCGGCGAAAGCGGAAGAGCCGGTATTGGCGCCGCACCTCGCTGGTCTCCGGCTCATCGGATTCCGGAAAAACCAGACTGCTCATGTCATGGATGGTGACGATATAGGGCTGCGGCATCAGCAGCGGAGCAGAATTCAAGGGGACGTGACAGAGGTCCGGCTTGAGCTGACGGAGAAATAGCGGAAAGCTGATCTGGTTGAGTAGGCCCGCGTCGGAGCGCGGAAAAACAGCGCGCCGAAAATTGGCCGGAAGCTCTCCGAATTCACGAAGGTCTTCCTTCCGGCCGGCCAGGATGTAACGGTTGTTTGAGTCGATGCGGGCCAGCGACTGAACCATATTGCGAATGTACGTGCCAATGCCATAATCCCGGGCGTGGCGTACATCAATCGCAATGCGCATAGGGGGCGCTAACTAGACAGCAAGGGCAGGCGCGAGCTTCCAGGCATAGAGCGGGAAGCCGTCCGTCAGGGCGTGAACCTTCTTGCGTACTTGTGCACTGCGTTCTTCACTGGCGGGGTCCGCCAGCACTTCGGCGATCAGCCGGGCCACCTCGGCGAATTCTGCTTCTCCGAAGCCGCGCGTAGTCAGGGCGGCCGTGCCCAGACGGATGCCGCTGGGGTTCAAGGGAGGATTCTGATCAAACGGAATCGAATTCTTGTTGACAGTGATGTGGGCACGATCTAGCGCAGCTTCCGCCTCTTTGCCCTTCAGGCCCTTGGAGAAAACGTCCATCAGCACGATGTGCGAGTCGGTACCGCCGGAAATGATGCGGAAGCCTTCTTCGGCAAGCCCGGCCGCGAGCACCTTGGCGTTCTTGAGCACAGATTCGATGTAGACCTTGAAATCAGGCTGCATGGCTTCGAGAAAGCAGGTGGCCTTGGCCGCCATCACGTGCACAAGCGGACCACCCTGAGCACCCGGGAAGACATTCTTGTCGATTTCTTTACCGAAGCGCTCTTCAGCCAGGATGATGCCGCTGCGAGGGCCTCGAAGCGTCTTGTGGGTCGTGGAGGTAACGATGTGCGCGTATTCGCAGGGGTTGGGGTAGCCGCCGCCCGCAATCAGGCCGGAGTAGTGCGCCATGTCGACCAGGAAAACAGCGTCGATGGAGTCGGCAATTTCCCGGAATCGCTTGAAGTCGATCACCCGGGGGTAGGCACTGGCCCCAGCGATAATCATTTTTGGCTTGTGTTCGGCGGCGAGCCTCGCCACTTCCTCATAGTCGATCAGCTCGTCGGATTGCTTGACGCCGTAGGGTACAACTTTGTAGAGCTTGCCAGAGAAATTGAGGTGATGGCCGTGAGTGAGGTGGCCACCGTGGGAAAGGTTCATTCCAAGGATGGTGTCGCCCGGCTCGAGTACTGCCGAGTAGGCAGCCTGATTGGCTTGAGAACCAGAATGGGGCTGGACGTTGGCGTACTGGGCGTTGAAAAGCTTCTTCGCTCTCTCCCGGGCCAAATTTTCGACGACATCAGAATGCTCGCAGCCACCGTAGTAGCGCCGGCCGGGGTAACCTTCGGCGTACTTATTGGTGAAGATGCTGCCGGTTGCTTCGAGCACAGCTTCGCTGGTGAAGTTCTCACTGGCGATCAGTTCCAGGAAATTCTGCTGCCGCTCGGTCTCGTGATGGATAGCCTCGGCAACTTCCGGGTCCACCTCGGCCAAGGGGCGCTTCATTCTTTGTTCGTCGTTCATGGTTACTGCTTAGAGCCTTTCTGGGAATTCTCGAGCGCCTCAACTTTGGCGAGCCGGCGGGCATGGCGGCCCCCCTCGAACTCAGTACCAAGGAAGACGTCCGTCATTTGCCGTGCGGTTTCGTCGTCGGTGTACTTGGCGCCAATGGCGAGGATGTTGGCGTCATTGTGACGCCGGACGTACCCCACTTCGTCCACGTTGGTGCCGAGCGCCGCGCGAATGCCGTTGATCTTGTTGGCGGCAATGGACATGCCGACGCCGCTCGAACAAACAAGGATTCCTTTGTCGACCTGGCCGCTTGTGACCTGAGCCGCAACGGCGGCGGCAAAGTCCGGGTAATCAACGGATTCCGGGCTATCTGTGCCGGCGTCGACCACCTCGTGCCCTTCCGCACGCAGCTTGTCTTTTAGTTTGTCTTTGAGGAGAAATCCGGCGTGATCGGCGCCAATGGCGATCTTCATAGCGGGGAGAAATCCCAGTCTAGCATGCTAGACTCGTTTGCTTACCCCCTCATGTTCTGGAGCAAACTCTTTATTCCCACGCTGCGGGAAGTCCCCGCAGACGCTGAAGTGGCCAGCCACCGTTTATTGTTGCGAGCGGGCTACATCCGGCCGATGGGAGCCGGCATTTACAACTATTTGCTGCTCGCGCAACGAAGCCTCAGTAAGATTCAGCGGATTGTCCGTGAAGAAATGAACGCGATCGGCGCGCAGGAATTTCACCTGGCGGCACTCAATCCAGCCGAACTCTGGCAGGAATCGGGCCGCTGGACCGGCATGGGGCAGAACATGTTCCGGTTGAAGGATCGCTTTCAACGGGACCTCTGCCTCGGCATGACCCATGAAGAGGTGATGACTTCCATTGCCCGCGGCGAACTGCGCAGCTACAAGCAACTGCCACAGCTCTGGTATCAGATTCAAACAAAATTTCGCGATGAGCCGCGGCCCAAAAGCGGCCTCTTGCGGGTGCGCCAATTTCTGATGAAGGACTCTTACTCCTTCGATCTCGATGCAGCCGGGTTGGATATCAGCTACGAAAAGCACCGGCAGGCGTACTGCCGCATCTTTGAGCGCTGCGGGATCGAGTATGTGGTGGTCGATGCGGATTCCGGAGCGATGGGCGGTTCCGCCAGCCAGGAATTCATGGTGGCCACCGACGCGGGCGAAGACTTCGTGGTGGTATCGAAAGAGACTGGCTATGCCGCCAATCTCGAAAAGGCTGTCTCCCGTCCGGTGGCTCCCACCGAGCCAGACAATGAGGCAGATCTGGAACCGGTTGAAATTCATACGCCGGGCCAGAAAACCATCGACGAGGTGGCCGCATTCCTCAAGCTGCCGACAACTTCTCACATCAAGAGCTTTGTCGTGATTGCGGATTACGGCGACAAGCAAAGCCCCATTCTGGCCCTCTTGCGGGGCAATCATCAATTGAGCGAAACGAAATTTCTGGCGGCCACCGGCGCGAAGGAATTCCGGGCGGCACATCCGGAAGAGATCCGGGACATGTTCGGAGCCGACCCTGGTTCGCTGGGGCCCGTGGGTGTAAAGAATATGCCCATTTATGCCGACCTGGCCCTCGAAGGCCGCAAGAATCTGGTAGCTGGAGCCAACAAGGATGACTACCATCTGCTCAACGTGACGCCCGGTGAAGATTTTGCCGCTACCTTCGTGGATATCCGGCAGGTCGAGGCAGGCGATACGGAGATTGCGACGGGCGCACCGCTGGAAATTTTGAAAACGATGGAGATCGGGCACATCTTCAAGCTCGGCTACAAATACTCCAACAGTATGGGGCTCGACGTTTTGAACGAAGATGGCAAAGAAGTCAAGGTCATCATGGGCTCTTACGGGATCGGCATTGAGCGGGTCCTGTGCGGCGCTGTAGAGCTTTATCACGATGCTGACGGCATCTCAATGCCGGCTTCGATTGCTCCGTTTGAGGTGGTGCTCACGCCGGTCAACCTGAGCGATGAAGCCCAGAAAAAAGCTGCCTTCGAGCTTTACGAGAAGCTGCAAAGCCTGGGTGTGGATGTGCTCTTGGATGACCGGGATGAACGGCCCGGAGTGAAGTTCAAAGATGCCGATCTTATCGGGATTCCGTGGCGCATCACGATCGGGAAGCTCCTGGCGCAGGGCCTGGTGGAAGTAGTGGAGCGGCGCACCAAAGTGAAATCAGAAGTGCCTGTGGCTGAGGTTGCGGCATGGATTCAAGCCAAACTCCAATAGTCGATTGGGGGGCAGTGAAAGAACTGTTTCCAGCTCTACGGGGACGCACTTTCCTGAACTCCGCCACGATGGGCCAATTGCCTGCCGCGGCAACGGCGGCCGTCAGCCGGCACTTTGCCCAGCGCGATGAATTGGCGGCTCTCAATTCCCCAGGCTGGTTTGACGACCTCGACCGGTTGCGCGGCAAGCTTGGGCAGCTGGTTCACGCTGAAGCAATTGACATTGCATTCATCCCGAGTACTGCGCATGGGCTTGCCGTGGCGCTGCATGGCCTCGATTGGCAGCCCGGCGACCGGATTGTGACGCTGTCGCCGGAGTTCCCCAACAACACGTACGCGCCGGGGTTGCTGGGAGTGGATTTTGTGGAAATTCCACTGGAGGATTTGTCCGCAGCCACGGATGAGCGCACGCGCCTGGTGATTGTGAGTGCACTCAACTATTCGACCGGCATGCGTGCACCACTGCGGGAGATTCGCCGCATCTGCCCTCAGGCACTTCTCTATGTGGATGGAACGCAAGGCTGTGGAGCGCTGGCCTTTGATGTCGAGGAAGACGGGATAGATTTGCTGAGCGTTCATGGCTACAAGTGGATGCTCAGCCCGACAGGCGCTGGCTTTTTGTACGCCAGCCCCGCCGCGCGCCGGCAGCTCAAGCCGCACATTGTGGGATGGCGCAGCCACCATGCTTGGCGGGACTGGGCCAATTTGCACCACGGTGCGCCAGTACTGGCTGAAACCGCGGAAAAGTTTGAAGGCTACTTTCCCGCAGTGCCACTCTATTGTGCGATGGAGGAGAGTGTAGACCTCTTTCTCAAGCTGGGAACAAAGGCAATTGAAGCGCGGGTGCTCACCTTGGCGGCAAGGCTGGCGGAAAAGGTAGAAGCCCTCGGCGGCACCGTCGCGCACCAGGGATCACCAATCGTTGCGTGTGCCTTTCCCGGACAGGATGCGACGCAGTTGGCGAGAGAACTGGCAGAACGGAAGATTATCGTTAGCGCCCGGCACGGGCTGCTTCGCGTCAGCCTGCACCTTTACAACGACGAAGCCGACATAGAGCGCTTTGCAGCAGCCATGGCCGAAATCCTCGCCTGAAGCGCTAGCGGGTAAAGCTTGTGTTCTTCGGTGAGAATTCTCGCGCTGAGCGTTTCAACGGTGTCCTCGCATAGAACGGGCACGGATGCCTGGGCAAGAATCGGGCCGGTATCCAGACCTTCGTCAACCAGGTGGACCGTGCAGCCGGTGATTTTCACGCCATGCTGAAAGGCCTGCTTTTGCGCGTCGAGTCCGGGAAACGACGGCAGCAGCGAAGGGTGGATGTTCAGGATTCGGCCCGGGAATGCTTGAATAAAGCCCGGGCTGAGGAGCCTCATGTATCCGGCGAGGCAGACGAGTTCGACCTGGTGTTCTTGTAGTATCGCGAGCACCTGTTGGTCAAACGTTTCGCGGGAGAGCCCCTTGGAACTCAGGGCGTAAACAGACAAGCCCTGTTCGCGGGCATAAGTCAATCCGGCGGCATCCGGCAGATTTGAGACCACGCAAACGATTTCGGCCTTCACTTCGCCGCGCAGAATTGCACGATGGATGGCCTGAAAATTGGATCCCCGACCGCTCAGCAATATGGCAATCCGCGTCAAGCGTAAATCACCTGCGGCTTCTCGCTCTTTTTGCCGCGACTTACCTTTCCCACCACGATGGGAGCAAAGCCAGCCTTGGAAAGCAGTCCGAGAGACTTCTCCACTTCCGGCTTGCCCACACAGACAATCATGCCGATGCCCAGGTTGAAGGTGCGACGCCAATCGTCTTCCGGCACTTGCCCGATCTCGCGCAGCAATTCAAAAATGGCAGGCACCTTCCAGGCCTTACGGTCGATCTTTGCGTGGGTCCCCTGCGGCAGCATTCTGGGCGTATTGTCCGTGATCCCTCCGCCGGTAATGTGAGCCGCCCCTTTGAGCAGCTTTGCCTTGCCTAACGCCCGAAGCGCCGTGGCATAGCTCAGATGAACGCGCAAAAGTGCGTCTCCCACGCTTTCCCCGAGCTCTGGCAGAACAGTCTTCACTTTGTACTTTGCCACGTCAAACAAGAGCTTGCGGGCCAGCGAATAGCCATTGGTATGCAAGCCATCGGAGGGCAGGCCGATCAGCACATCGCCCGGTTCAATTGAAGCTCCGGTAATCAGTTTCTTCTCTTCGCAGGCTCCCACAATGAAGCCCGCCACGTCGTACTCGCCCTTCTTATAGAGGCCCGGCATCTCGGCGGTCTCCCCGCCAATCAGCGCGCAGCCGTTGCGCTCGCAACCGCGGGCTATGCCGCGAATGACGCTGGAGGCGATCGTCGAATCGAGCTCTCCCATGGCAAAGTAATCGAGGAAAAAAAGCGGCTCAGCCCCCTGAACCATGATGTCGTTAACGCAATGGTTGACGAGACATTCGCCCACGGTGTCGTGCTTCCGGGCCGCAATAGCCACCTTTAGCTTTGTTCCGATACCGTCAGCGCTCGAAATCAGAACCGGCTGCTTGTAACCCTTGATGCGGAAGGCGGCACCAAAGCTGCCAATTCCAGTCAGCACATTGGCCGAAAAAGTTCGCTTGGCAGCATCCTTGATCGATTCGACGGTGCGCTCACCTTCTTCAATGCTGACGCCAGCCTGGCTGTAAGTTATGGGCATGATAGGGGGAATCCTTTTTACTTTAGCAACCCCTCCAGGGGATTCGATGTGGGATAGCATATCCGCATGTCTCGCGTTGCCCGTGTCGAGCCTCACCTGCTGAGCTTTCCCTTTCCTGAGCCGATCGAGCTGAACTATTACGGGGGCCGCCGGCTGATCTACAAACGGGACGCCATGCTGATCAAAATTGTGGGGGATGGCGGAGAAGTGGGTTACGCGCCCGGACAAGGCAGCGAGTCCGCGCAAAGAATCATTCTCGAAACGATAGCGCCTTGGCTGATGGGCAAGTCCTACGCCGACCCGGATGCGCTGCGGGTTCAGTTTTTGATGGGGCCGGGCAACGAGCCGGATATCGCCAGGATCTACTTTACGGTGGAAGTTGCACTCTATGACCTCGCGGCTCGTGCGCAGGGACTGCCGGTTTCAGAGCTGCTGGGCGGACGCATCCGCGACAAAATCCGGCTATACGGTTCGGCAGGGATGTATATGGCACCGGAAGACTACGCGGCAGAAGCCGCCGCCGTAGCGAAGCTGGGATTCAAGGCTTACAAGATGCGACCCGGCATGAGCCCGGAGGCGGACGTCGAGGCCGTCAGGCAGATCCGTGAGCGAGTGGGGCCGGGGATCGACATCATGGTGGACGCGCATACTTGGTGGCGAATGGGGAACCGGAGCTACTCCCCGGACTTGGTGCGGGACTTGGCCGCCCGGATGGCAGCGCATGACATCTGCTGGCTGGAGGAACCGCTTCCCCCGCACGAGCACGACCTTTACCGCAAACTCCACCAGGAAGACATCGTTGCGCTGGCAAGCGGCGAACACGAGACGAGCGAGGCAGGCTTTCTGGACCTGATGGAAGGGCCGTGTGTCGAGTTTGTCCAGGCCGATATTGTTTGCCAGGGTGGCTATGGCTGGGGGCGGCGGCTCTTCGCTGAATTGGAGAAGGCCGAACTCCGCTTCGCTTTTCACTCCTGGGGCACCTATCTGGAAATCATCGCGGCCGCGCAGATCGGTATCTGCTGGCCCGAACACGTCGTGGAGTGGCTGGAATATCCGCTCTATCGAAAGCCTGGCCAGCCCATTCTCTATGAATTTCCCTTGGCTGAAGAAATTCTCATGCAGCCGCTGGAGATCCAGGATGGAGACCTGGTCGTGCCGCGTACACCCGGACTGGGTGTGGTGGTGAACGAGGCAGTGATCGAGAAATACCCCTGGATTCCGGGCCCCTGGAGTAGCTTCACCTTGGTGGATCCGCCGGGAAACTGGGCCGTGCTCAGCGACCACAGCGTAAAATGGATAGAGAACTCTTAATTGTTGTCCATGGTCGAGTTGCTCAGTAATCCGCTTACCCCGCTTACCATTGCCGGGGCAGGCATGGCTTGCGCCGTGCGAGCCCCCTGGTGCGACTGGCTGGCACCCAGCGTTTATCATGGGGACCGGCGGCGAAAGACGCTGGCGCTGACCTTTGACGATGGCCCGAGCGAGTCGACCGGAGAATTGCTCGAGTTGCTGGACCGCTACGGCGTGCGCGCTACTTTTTTTATGTGCGGGGCAAACGTGCGGCGCTTGCCTGACGTGGCCCGGGAAGTCTTTTGCCGCGGCCACGAGATTGGCAATCACACCTATAGTCACAAGGCGCTGTACTTGCGCGGCACCAACTACATTGAACGGGAAATTGGCGCAGCCCAGCAGGCCTTCGAGGACATTCTGTATTTCCGCCCCAAATATTTTCGTGCGCCCTTCGGGTGCCGCTGGTTCGGATTGGCTCAGGCGCAAGCCCAGCATGATTTGCTCGGCGTGATGTGGACCGTTATCGGGCTCGACTGGAAGTATCTGGCCGACCAGGTGGCCCGCCGCATTGCAGACCGCGCAACACCCGGAGGGATCATTTGCCTGCATGATGGCCGCGGCCTGCAGTTAAATCCGAATATTCAGAATACGCTTGACGCCCTGACGTGGGCGCTGCCCTTCCTGCAAAAACAGGGCTATAAATTTGAGACCATCAGTGAGTTGCTATGTCCGACACAGAATTGACACGCAGGGTAATCCATGTGATTGCCCATACCCAAAAGATCAGCACAGATGCCATTGGAACCGAATCCACATTTGAAGAATTGAAGTTTGATTCCCTCGACGGGATCAATATTCTCTTTGCGCTAGAGAACGAATTTGACATCAACATTCCGGACGATGCCGCCCGGGAGATCAAGTCCATCCCGGAAATGGTGGCAGGCATTCAAAACCTGCTGGATGCCAAGCAGGCCAAGACCTGTGCCAGCGAAGTGCCCGGCGCGGCTTAGCGTTGTTGATTAGAAATGCAGCCCTACGTCTGCACGTTCAAATTTCAGCGGCACTTCTGATTTTTGCCAGAGGTGGGCAACAAACTTGTTGATGAGTTTCCCGATCGATTGAGTGAGCATTTGATCTTCTCCTGAGAGTGGCTTCACCTATCGATACGCAACTGGAAGCGAAAAGCCCACAAGCTTTCCGCCAATGCTAGCGAATGATCCCCAGCAAGTAGGCAATCAGCAGGATGACAAGCACGGTGCCAATGCCAATTCCAGCGCCGCCGCCAAATCCATAACGGCGGTGGCCGAAAAATCCTGCGCCCCCTCCGAATAACAAAATCAAAACGATTATGAGTAGCAACATGTGTAGTTTTTCTCTTTCAAGTTCGTGACGGGATCAAAAGCAGTGCGAATCCGCCGGCTACAGCAATCAAAGCCACTGCCGGCGCGACAGGAAAATTGTTGGTCTTGTCGCGTGTCGCCTGAATGGGCCCAATATCGATAATGGTTTCGCGAGTTGTGTAAGAGTAGCCTCCCCACGCCAGGCCAACTAGCCCAAGTGCGATCAGTAACAATCCTGCGATCTTTTTCATTTCCACGAATTCTGCCTTCCCGGACCAGCACTCGGTCCTCCAATGAAAGAGCAATTGCCGGGCCAACCGCATTTTTGGGATTTTTTAGACCGATTGAAACTGTTTCGGCAGACAGACTGAAGTCATTTGACCAATGGCGGTCAGGGTTCCAGGCACGATCCAGCTCAGTTTCGGGACCTTTCGGATTTGGCCCTCAGGATGCAACTGAATACGGCACTATGAAACTTACTTTCCTGCTTGCTCCCCTGTTGCTGGCTTGTCTCAACAGTTGTGCCCCTTCTCCTTCATTGAGCGCTGACATTGGTGATGGCCTGCGAGCCACGCTGCGCCAGGCGAACCTCGGCGATGTAACCGTTACCCAGGACCGCACCAAAGGCGTCGTAACGCTTGGTGGTCACGTAGCCACAGAAGAAGATAAAGCAACCGCCGCCACCATGGCCCAATCCATGGCGGGATCACAAGTAGTGGCCAATCAGATTGAAGTAATTCCCGTAAACGGGGCAGCCGATGCAAAGTCGATCAACTCGGATCTGGATGCCGGCATCGAGAGCAACTTAAGTGCGGCCTTGACGCAAAACAAGCTGTCTGATCATGTGAAATTCAATGTGGTGAACCGCGTAGTGACCCTCACCGGGGAAGTAAATTCTCAGGCTATGCGTGCTCAGGCTTCGACAGTCGCCGAAGCGGTGGCAAACGTTTCCCAGGTAGTGAACGAACTGCAGGTCAAGCGCCAGAAGGCCACCACCACAAAATAGGCCTCTTCCGTCTACTCGAAACGGATCTTGGACAAGTCGGCAATGGGCGTCGGGAACTGCATTTCCATTTCTTCCAGGTTATGCCGCAGAATCTCGGATACAGCGAGATTGCGGTACCACTTGCGGTTGGCGGGAATCACATACCAGGGCGCCCAGGGTTTACTGCAACGTTCGAGTGCTTCCTCGAAGGCCTCCATGTAGTCGTCCCAATACTTGCGCTCTTCAACGTCCGCCATGGAAAACTTCCAGTTGCGCTCCGGGTCAGTCAGCCGTTTTTCAAAGCGTTCTTTCTGCTCATCCTTTGAGATGTAGAGAAAGAACTTGGCGATCCTGGTGCCGCTTTCGGCGAGCATTTCTTCAAAGTGATTGATCTGCTCGTAGCGCTTGCGCCAGACTTCTTTTGGCACGAGGTTGTGCACACGAACAATGAGCACTTCTTCGTAGTGGCTGCGATTAAAGATTCCGATTTGGCCTTTGCGCGGCACGGCCTTGTGGATCCGCCACAAGTAGTCGTGTTCCTTCTCGACGCCAGCCGGGGCCTTGAAGCTGGTAACAGAAACGCCTTGCGGGTTGAGGCCCGACATGACTTTCCGGATGGTGCCGTCTTTGCCGCCCGCATCGATACCCTGCAGCACCGCCAGCATGGACTTCTTGCCTTCGGCAAAGAGCAAGTACTGGAGGACGGCCAGTCGGTCGATGTTCTTCTGAAATCGCTCGAGCGCCTCCTCCTTGGAATCGCAGCCCGGTGTCCCCGACGGATCGATTGCGGCAAGGTCTAACTTCTCACCCGGCTTTACCAGCAGCTTTTCCCGGATCGATTCCATGATTAGTCCATTTCCTCCCGGCCCAAATACATCTCGTTGATTTCAGCAGCGAAGTGCTCCAGGACCACTCCCTTGCGGATTTTCATGGTAGGCGTAACTTCGCCATGGTCGATTGATAACTCGCGAGGCAGAATCTTGAACTTCCGGATTTGTTCGTGTGATTCGAGCTTGCGATTCACTTCCTTGACCGCACGTCCAATCACGGCCTCGGGGGCTTCTGTAGCCGTTTCCGCAACAGTAGGATTCAAACTGAAGAGCGCAGTGACATAACTGCGCTTGTCGCCAACCAGAACGACCTGGCTGATGAGAGATTCCTTCTTGAACATCCCTTCGATCTTGTTCGGGTAGATTTTCTTGCCATTGGAGGCCACCAGAACTTCCTTTTTGCGCCCGGTGATGTACCAGTAACCTTCCTCGTCAACGGTACCAATGTCGCCTGTCAACAGCCAGCCATTGTCGAATACCTTCGCTGTTGCCTCGGCGTCCTTGTAGTAACCACTAAAGAGAGTAGGCCCGTTCAAGGCGATTTCGCCGTCCTCCATCAGCTTGCATTCCACAGTCGGCAGCAACTTGCCAATACAGCCAATCTTGGCCCGCTGAATGGGATTGAGGTGCGTTACGCCGCCTTCGGTCAGACCATAGCCTTCAATCAAATTGACGCCAATGGCATTGAAGAAGTTAGCCAGATCCTTGCCGAGAGGAGCGGAGCCAGAAACGGCGAGCGTGATTTTCCCGCCCAACTTCTCGCGGACCTTGGTGAAGATCAACCCATCGATCACGCCCAGCGGAGTGGAGATCCAGAAGGGGACACTTTTGTCGTGCCACTTGAGATCGTTCGCCTTTAACGCCAACCCCAAGCCGGCTTGGAATAGCTTCTGGATAATCTTCGGCTTCTTGCGCATCTCCGTCAGCACATTGGTGTAGATTCGCTCCCACAAGCGGGGAGGGGCGAGCAGGAATGTGGGCTGGACACTTTGGATCTCTTTGGGCAAGCGAGTCAACGCCTCACTGAAGTAGATCTTCATTCCAAAGGCGAGCGGCATCAATTGCAGCACCAGCCTTTGCGTAATGTGAGCGCTAGGCAAAAATGCGATGGTGGTGTCTTTTTCGGTGAGCGGCAAAACGGCTGGAGCAGCAGCAACATTGGCCACAATGGCCCGGTGGGAGATCATGCCCATCTTCGGCTCGCCCGTGGAGCCGGAGGTAAGGTAGATGATCGCTGTGTCGTCAGGCTTGGTTTCAAGGTAGATCCGCGCAAACATTTGGGCATCGGCAGTGATCGCCTCTCGACCCTTTTCGCGAAGCTCTTCTAATGTCATGACGCCTTCGGCGCTGCCAGTCATCAACACCCACTGAATGTCGATCGGATCACTCCCGGAAAGGCTCGCCGCCAGCGTTGCCAGCATCTTCGGATTTTCTACAAAAGCCAGCTTCGCCCCTACTGCCTTGAGCTTGGCAATGGCTTCGCCTTGCGGATAGCTCGTGTACATGGCAGCAGCCGTCGAACCGTTGGCAATGATGCCCATGTCGACAAAGTAGAACTCTGCCCGGGTTTCGCTCTGAATGGCGACAGCATCGCCACGGTTGATTCCCAATGCACGCAAACCACAGGCGATTTCCTTGACAATCTGCATGTACTGGTTCCAGGTGTAGGTGGTTAACTCTCCACCCCCTTTGGGTTGAATCAGGGCGACGGCGTCTCCGTAGCGGGCCGCAGCTTCTTCCAGCATCGTAAACACGGTCCGAGTGCTCATTGCGACGATGTTATCATTTAATGTTTTCTATGCCTTACGATAGTGAGCTTTTCTTTGCGCAATCCGCCGCCCGCAAGGCCGGTGAAGCCTGTATTCGCATCCTGCATGAGGGCGTGGTTGCTGAAACCAAGTCTGATGAGTCTCCCGTTACCCGCGCCGACAAGGAAAGCGAACGGCTGATTGTCAGCATTCTCTCCCAGGCCTTTCCCGAGGATGGCTTTCTTGGCGAAGAAGGGGCAAACCGTACTTCCACCAATGGCCGCCGCTGGATTATCGATCCGATTGATGGTACCCGCGACTTTGTCCGCAACAACCGGCTTTGGGCAATTCTGATCGGCCTTGAAGAGAACGGCGAACCCGTGGTGGGTATTTGTTACTTGCCCATGCTCGGTGAAATGTATTACGCCGCCAAGGGGCAGGGAGCCTTTTTGGACGGCAACCGCATCCAGGCTTCAACGATCGATACGGCAAACCAGGCTGTGATTTGCGTGAACAAGCTGAACGGCGTAACCCACCCGCCATTTGGTCCGCGATTGCTCGACTGGCTCAGCACCTTCTGGTGTGTTCGTGTCTTCGGCGGAATTTACGATGCCATGCTGGTGGCCAGCGGCAAGATGGAAATCTGGATGGAGCCAAGTGTTCAACCGTGGGATCTGTGCGCGCCGGCAGCAATTCTGCGAGAGGCCGGGGCAAAGTTTTTTGCGCTCAACGGTAAGGATTCCATCTATGAAGGCAACGGTGTGGCCTGCGCTCCCGGAATGGAAGAGGAAGTGCGCCGCTATCTGGGCCTGTAGCTGTTCAGAGCCTTTTGGGCCTTGAGGAATTCGGGGCTTTCGGACTCCTCCTTCACGCCTGCCCGGTTGGCGGTTTCCATCCCGAATTGCCGGGCTGCCGAGACTTCGGTTGTCGTGAAATTGGGGAGGTAGAGCTTGGGGCCGCCGGAGCCCCGCCTCTCTTTCAGTCCGTGGCGCATCACCGAGTGGCCAATGGCCATGCCCAAACCGGTAACGAAGTCCCATTCTTTTTCGAGCAGGAATTCCACAGGAACGATGATGATTCCACCCGGAAGAGACTGCGGCCGGTCACCCTTCGCGGAAATAAATTCAAAGCGGACCTTCTCCGCCCCTGGAGTTTTCACTACCAGGTTTTTGATATACACCAGGAATTCGTCCGGTATCACGATGCGGGACGAGGAATGGCGATCCTTGAGAAGTACCTCGCCAAGCTTCCGCTCTGCTTCACTGAAATCGGATTGAGCGAGCAGCAGGCCGAGTGCAAGCAGAGTTTGCATGCCAGCGGGACGCGACAAAACGCGCGCACGTTTCGTTGGATCTCCCTGCGCAGGTTCATATAATCAAAGGCATGAAGCATCTGTTCCTGTTGGCCTTTGCGAATCTGCTGGTGGCTCAGTCCCCGGTGAGCTTCAACCGGGACATCCGCCCGATCATGGCCGACACCTGCTTCCGCTGCCACGGCCCTGACGTAGGAACGCGCATGGCGAATATGCGCCTCGACCTGCGCGAAGCAGCTACCAAACCCAACCGCGCCGGCCGCACGCCGATTGTACCCGGCAAGCCCGAGGAATCGAATATCATCGCCCGGGTCTTTGAGACACGCCCGGCTCGGATTATGCCGCCGCCGGCCGCTCACAAGGAACTCACAGAGGCGCAGAAGGAAACTATCCGCCGGTGGGTCGCCGAAGGCGCTCACTACGAAGGCCATTGGGCTTATGAACCAATTCGCAAGCCTGCCGCAGCATCCATTGATTCCCTCATCAAATCTCGACTGGACGCCGAAGGCCTGAAACCGGCACCCGCGGCAGACCGCCATACGCTGCTCCGTCGCGTGACGCTCGATCTCACCGGGCTGCCACCGAGCCCGGCCGAGTTAACTGCTTTTGCCAGCGACAATTCGCCCAATGCCTACGAGAAAGTTGTAGACCGGCTGCTGGCCTCCAAAGCGCATGCTGAAAAGATGACGATGCACTGGCTGGATGCCGTGCGTTACGCCGACACGTCCGGCTTTCATGGTGACAACCTTTACCCCTCCTGGCCCTATCGCGACTATGTACTGAATGCGTACTTCAACAACAAGCCCTTTGATCAGTTCACGCGCGAACAACTCGCCGGGGATTTACTGCCGCAAGCCACGACGGAACAAAAAGTCGCGGCGGCCTTCAACCGTCTGAATCGCAGCTCCGCCGAGGGCGGCTTGCAGCCCAAAGAGTATCTGGCAAAGTATGGAGCGGATCGCGTGCGCACCGTATCGGCGGTCTGGCTGGGGGCAACGCTGGGCTGCGCGGAATGCCATGACCACAAATTTGATCCGCTATTGACGAAGGACTTCTATGCCATGAAGGCCTTCTTTGCCGACATCAAGGAAACCGGATTGGTGCCGGATCGCGGGGCAAAGGCCTGGGGCAGCCTGATGCCACTTCCCACCGACGAGCAGAAGCAGCAATTGGCCCGGCTTGACGCCAAAATCAAGGCGTTGCGAGAAGAACTGGCGGCGTCTGCCAAGCCAGGAGATAGCGCTGCGCTTCTGGCTGCTTATGAAGCTGGGCAATTGGCTTGGAAGATACAACGGCCCTTGAGCGCCCAATCCCGTAACGGAGCCACGCTCAAGGTCTACAACGAAGAAGAAGTGGACAGCATGCCGTATATTGGCGGGATTCTTCGCCAACTCCGTGCGCCGGGGAATGGACTCGTCGTGGCCAGCGGCGCCAACCCCGACAATGAAACCTATACGGTCACGATCAAGCCGGCCGCGGGACGCTATACCGCCCTGGGCCTCGAAGTCGTGCAAGACGACACGAACCCGGGCAATGGCGTGGCGCGCGGCGGAGATCGACTGGCCGTAACCGAAGTCGAGGCCTACCTCAACAACCGGAAGCTCAACTTCACCCTCGCAACATCCAACGTTTCCGACCCGACTTGGGAACAGCCCGCTATCTCCGCCATTGACGGCGACTCGAACACGCCGTGGGGAGTTGTGACCTATGGCGAGAACAAGAACCCCTTTCTCGCACTGCGCCTCGGGCAACCCTTGACGCTGACCGGCAAAGAAACACTTACCATCCAGATTCGCCATGACTCGGCCTATCGCAAAGCGACAATTGGCCGCTTTCGGCTTGCGCTCAGCAAGGGAGAGCATTCCTGGCCCGAAGGCAGCGATGTGACTGCCCTGCGCAATAAATCAGGCAAGAACCCCGGTGGACTTCCCGAAGCAGTGGTAAAGGCCTTGCGACAAGAAAAGGACAGCGACCCGAAGGCACTGGCACAGCACCAACTCTGGGTCAGTGGGGCCACCACTGCCCTGGCTCGCCTGGAACGCGATCGCTATTTTCTGGATGCGGCGATTCCCAAGGTATTGCTGACCGAATCGGTCGAGCCGGAACCGACACGCATCCTCCCCCGCGGCAATTTTCTCGATGAGTCGGGTGCCGTGGTATCTCCAGCGATTCCCGAAAAATTTGGCAAGCTCGCTGTTACGGGCCGGGCCACCCGGCTGGATCTCGCAAACTGGATCGTCGCCAAAGACAATCCGCTGACGGCGCGCGTTCAAGTGAACCGTTTCTGGCGAGTTTTCTTCGGCACGGGCTTGAGCAAGGTGCTTGATGACCTCGGTTCCCAGGGCGACCTGCCGTTGCATCTCGATCTGCTTGACTACCTGGCGGCCGAATTCCAGTCCGACTGGGACCAGCGCCGGTTGATCAAGACGATCGTCATGAGCCACACTTACCGCCAGTCTTCTGTTCCTTCCAGAGAAGCACTCGACAAGGACCCCGAGAACCGCCTGCTGGCGCGGCAAAGCCGTTTTCGCGTCGATGCTGAGATCGTTCGCGACATTGCGCTGGCATCGTCAGGCCTGCTCACGCACCGCTTTGGCGGCCCGAGTGTGCGGCCCTATCAGCCTGAAGGGTATCTGGGGGCTTTGAACTTTCCCAAGCGGGATTATTCCGCAAGCCGGGGCGAGGACCTCTATGCCCGCGGCCTCTATACGCAATGGCAGCGCACTTTCCTGCACCCCAGCCTGATGACATTCGACGCTCCCTCGCGGGAAGAGTGCACCGTGAACCGGGTCAATTCCAATACCCCCTTGCAAGCACTGGTGCTGCTCAATGACCCGATCTATGTCGAGGCTTCCCGTGTATTCGCGCAGCGAATGCTCACCGAGGGCGGCAAGACTCTCGATGCGCAACTGGATTGGGCCTTCGCCCGCGCGCTTTCCCGCCCCGCCACCGCGGAAGAGAAAACCGTGCTCAAAGAGCTGTACACGACAAACTTGAATCGCTTCCGCACAGATACTCCTGCGGCCCGGCAATTCCTTACGGTGGGAGATGCTCCCTTGCCGGTAAAAACCAAGCCCGAAGAACTTGCGGCAGCCACCATGCTGACCCGCGCCATCCTCAACCTGCATGAAACGATCACGAGAAACTAATGCTTGAAATCAATCTCAAACGCCGCGCCTTCCTTTCCCGTGCCTGCGCTGGCTTCGGTCTTGCTGCTCTCGGGAACCTGATGGCTGACACCAACTACCGCCATCATGCGGCCAAAGCCAAGCGCGTGATCTTTCTTTACCAGGCCGGAGGCCCGTCGCACCTCGAGACCTTTGACTCCAAGCCCAAACTCGCGGCCATGCATGGCAAGCCAATGCCTGACAGCTTTACCCAGGGCCAGCAAATCGCTCAGTTGCAAGGCAAGCCGCTCATCTGTTTTGGACCGCAACAGAACTTCAAGCGCTTTGGAAAGTCTGGCCAGGAAATCTGCGATCTTTTCCCGCATATCGGTTCCGTGGCTGACGACATCTGCATCGTGCGCTCCATGTGGACCGAGCAGATCAATCACGACCCGGCGCATACCATCATGAATACCGGCTCGATCATCACCGGCCGGCCCAGTATGGGCTCGTGGATCACCTACGGGCTCGGCGCGGAGACGGAAGACTTGCCGGGCTTTGTCGTGATGATGTCAAGCGGGCGTGGCGGGCAGAACCAGCCGATTGCCGGGCGTCAATGGTCGGCAGGCATGTTGCCTTCCAAATTTCAGGGCGTCAAATTCAACTCCGTGGGGGACCCCGTGCTCTACGTCAACAACCCCCCGGGCATTACCCGCGACATGCAGCAGGATTCGATCGATGCCGTCAATCGACTGAACCGGCAGCAATACAGCGCCATTGAAGATCCTGAGATCCAGACGCGGATTGCCCAGTATGAGATGGCTTTCCGGATGCAAGCCTCCGTGCCGGAACTGATGGATATGTCCAGGGAGCCGGCCAACGTTCTGGAAATGTACGGCGCGAAACCCGGTGACGGCAGCTTTGCTTCCAACTGCCTGCTGGCCAGGCGTCTGGCGGAACGGGGTGTTCGCTTCATTCAGCTCTATCATCGCGACTGGGACCACCATGGCGGCGTGAAGGACGGCATCGCCGCCAAGGCTGAAGAAGTAGACCAGGCCACGGCAGCGCTGATCAAGGACTTGAAACAACGCGGCATGCTGGACGAAACCCTGGTGGTTTGGGGAGGCGAGTTTGGCCGCACTCCCATGTCACAGGGCGGCGACGGGCGAGACCATCACATCAAGGGTTTTTCCTACTTTATGGCCGGTGGCGGGATCAAGCCGGGCATCACCCATGGAGCGACGGATGAGCTCGGCTATGCCGCAGTCGAGAGCCCGGTCAGCGTGCATGATTTCCACGCCACGATGCTGCATCTGCTGGGTGTGAATCACCTGCGGATGACAGTGAAATACCAAGGGCTCGACGTCCGGCTGACCGGCGTGTCCGGGGAAGTGGTGAAGCCGCTACTCGCCTGACGGCATTTCGGCTACGTAGACTTGCGTCACTCCGCTTCGGTCGCTGGCGAAGGCAATCCTGGTTTCGTCCCGGCTCCAGCTCGGGTGAGGGTGAGTCCACTGCGGGCCGTAAACGGTATCGGTGCCTGCTTCCATCCAACTCAGCGTTCCTGTCGACTTGGCGGCACTCCGGGCCGCTTCAAAGTCTTCTTTCAGCGCATAACGGCTGGTGAGCCATTGAGAGCCGCCATTGCTCGCTTGGGATTCACAAATGGACTGAATGTGTCCACTGGCAACATCCACTACCTCGATCCCGCGGTCGGGATGGTTCGTGTCAAACAACACCTTTGTTCCGGCCCGGTTCGGGGCAATGTGCCAGCAGTTGTGTTCGCAAATGGTCGTGACTTCGCGGGTTTCCCACGACAGGCGGCGGAGGGCAAAGGGCCAAACGGTAAAGACGATATCCCCCGTTTGACCGAGGAAGGTTTCATGGACAACGAATTCCTCGTTACCGTGCTCATAAAGACACTCGAGCGAAGAACCGTCGCGCTTCATGCGGTGCATGCGCGGAGCCGGGTCGCCAGAGAACTCAATCCATTCCGGTTCGAGGGGATGAAACTGGGGGTGGATAACGGTTCGCGGATAAGGAATGAATTGCCAGCCGCTGCCATCCCAGCGGCCGGTGAGAATTCCGTTTTGCCCGTCGATTTTCGCGGCGGCAACCAGCCAGAGGCCATCGGCGCTGATGGAGCACTCGCCGATCGAGGCGCCATCGCGGCGGGCAATTTCGGTCTCGGTTCCAGTCTGGCGGTTCAGCCGGTAAATCCCGCCCGCCCGGACAAAACAAAGCTCCACGCCGTTGGGGTGCAAGGCGGGCGAGAAGGGATGAATGCCGCCCGCCTTGCGGGTGAGGGCTCGAACAGGCTCTCCCGCCGGATACTCGCACTCGTAGAGTTGAGCGGTCCCGCTGCGGTAGGAAGTAAAGAAGAGAGCGTCGTCGCCCGGGTAGAAGCTCGATTGCAAGAAGTAAGAAGGGTGGCTAATCGCCGCATCGGAAGTGATCTGGCGGATCAGCACACCCGTTTTTCGATCGGCGAACTCAATCATTTGCGGCCAAGGTAGAGATCACGGCCTTTGACGAGAGCTTCAATCTTGCGGTCGCTGATGCTGCGCTTGAGCATCCAGAAGCCGCAGTCGGGATGGACCCATCCCACGCGACCGGGACCAAGAATTTTCTCAGCACGCGCGATGCTTTGGGCAATTTCATCGGGCGTTTCCACGTGGTTCACCTTGATGTCAACAACGCCGATGCCGATGCGGATGTGGCCGGCGACGTCCTTCAGCGAATCCAGATCCTCAACCGGGCGGTGGGCGAGTTCGAGCACCAGGTGATCCACATGCAGCGAATTGAGGAAATCAATCAACTGCTGCCAGTGGCCCTTCTGGATGGTTTGACCACCGTAGTTGCCAAAGCAGAGATGCACCGCACGCGTGGAGGTGATCGCATCGAGAACCAGGTTCATCGATTTGGCGGCGAGTGGCCAATCTTCCGGATTGCCGGGAATGTTGGCTTCATCCACTTGCACGCACGCACAAGGCAGATCGCGCACCTGCCCAGCCAGCACTTCGCCCAGGGCCATGGTGAGCGCGTCAAAGCTGCCGTAATGGTTGTCGAGTAGCGTGCGAGCCAGCATGTAGGGGCTGGTGACGGTGAACTTGAACGGCCCGCCGGCAACGCTCGCGGCCAGTTCCGCGTCGGCCAGGAGATTCAGGGAACCTTCATGAAGCGCCCCCTCCACCACACCGGCTGCCTTGCGCCGAAAGCCCATGGTCTGCTTGGCGGCAAAGGCTTCATGGTCGCTGCGGCCTACACTGGACCGAATGCCACCCATGGGGCGGATGAAATACTCGATCATGCCATTGGTGTCAGGATGATTGACATCAAAGCGATAGAGCTCGCCATCGGTGGGAAGGTCGATTCCAGCTTGCTTCTGGGTATCAAACACAACACGAGTTGCGTCAAGGCGAGCCTGTTCGCTCGGTAAAGAGGCCAGCCAGTCCGGTACCGGATAAGAGCCGACAGTAGTAGTAAGGATTTCAGGATTAGACGACATAAGGTTTGCGGTAATCGCGGGTGAGCATCTTGTCAGCGTCGGGCGCGTTGACAAAGTTCATCTTCGCGGAGTTAAATTCAAGTTTCTTGCCCGTGCGATAGCTGATATTTGCCAGGTGGCAAAGACCGGCGGAAATGGCTCCGATTTCAATTTCGGCGGTGAGGTCCTTGTGGTTGCGGCTCTTGACGGCCTTCAGGAAGTTTTCCATGTGCGGGCGCGTATCCCACGTTTGTCCGGTGGGCTTGAAGTCTGCGCTCAAGGTCAATTCTTCGCCCTTGTAAATCTTGTAGCCATGAGCGTCGACAGCAAGAATTCCCTCTGAGCCATAGAAGATATTGCCAATGGTGTTGGCACCATGTTTCAGCAGCGGCCACTCAGGGCCGGAAGGCAAACCGCGCACCTCAAACTGAAGCTGCTTGCCGCCACCATAGTCAAAAGTAGCGAATTGCGTGTTGGGCGTTTCCTGGTCGTCCTCGTAGACAAACTTGCCGCCTGTCGAGACTACCGATTTCGGCCAGTCCACCTTTAGGCCCCAACGGGCGATGTCCATTTCGTGAACACCCTGATTGCCGATGTCGCCGTTGCCGGTATCCCAGAACCAGTGCCAGTTGTAGGCAAACCGTAGTTGGGTGAACTTGCGCATCGGCGCGGGGCCAAGAAACTGATCCCAATCCACTCCCGGAGGAGGCGAGTCCAGTTCCGGGGCGCGGCCAATGGATTTGCGGCGCTTGTAGCAGAAGCCTTTGGCCAGATAAATTTCGCCGATGATGCCTTCGTGCAGCAGCTTCATGGCCTGCATTTTGAAGTCAGTGGTGCGGCTTTGAGAACCGACCTGAACCATTCGCTTGGTACGGCGGGCGACTTCCACCATGCGCTGGCCCTCATAGATGTTGTGGGAAGCGGGCTTCTCAATGTAGACATCTTTGCCCGCCTCACAGGCCCAGATCATGCCGAGAGCGTGCCAGTGGTTGGGAGTGGCCATCGATACCGCATCAACGTCCTTGTCCGCGAAGACCTTTTTCATGTTGTCGTATTCGCGCGGTTTGGCTCCACCGGCCTTGGTGACTTGGGCAGAACCGCGCTCGCGGCCAGCCTGATTCACATCACAGACCCCCATCACATTGACCAGGCCGGGCAGTGCGGTGTAGTTACTGATGTGGTCGCGGCCGCGGCCTCCAATGCCAACTTGAACCAGGTTGACTCGCTCATTGGCACCCATGACGCGCTGCGCGGCAGCAGCCGTCGCCGCGCCCAGAAAAAACCGGCGTGATGCAGTATTTGTCACTTTGCAATCTCCTTCGGACACTGAATGTAATCATATAAGAAACTTCATGAGATTCAGTTCCAGGACCGCAATCGTAACCGGGGGTGCCAGTGGGATTGGCCTTGCCACTGCTACGCTTTTAGCCGCTGAAGGGGCCAATGTGCACGTGTGGGATCTGCACGGAGAATCGCCGGTAGACATTACCCGGATGGAATCGATCGAAAACGCCCTGGCCGAGATTGGGCCGGTGGATATCCTGGTGCATTCAGCGGGTGTCCAGACCTATGGCACGGCGGTCACGACAACAGACGAAGTCTGGCAGCGGACCCTGCAAGTCAATGTCACAGCGGCATTTCTGGTTTGCCGCGCGGTCTTGCCCAAAATGAGCGCGGGGGGCAGTATTTCATTGGTTGGCAGTGTACAGTCGGTGGGAGCAGTAGCCAACAGCGCGGCCTATGTCACCTCCAAGCATGCCTTGCTTGGGCTGGCCCGCTCGATTGCGCTGGACTTCGCCAAA
>CAZECF010000039.1:25575-42192 GCA_964510335.1 uncultured Bryobacter sp.
CAAAGATGGAATTCGCTGTAATTGCGTTTGCCCGGGGGCGATTGATACACCAATGTTGCGCTGGAGTGCGTCTTTGACCCCGGATCCGGCAGCAACTCTCGAAGCCTGCGCCAAGGTTCATCCGCTGGGGCGACTGGGGCAAGCCGAAGACATCGCCCGGGTGATTGCCTTCCTGTCGAGTGAAGATGCCGCCTTTGTGACCGGAACGGCATTCCTGGCCGACGGGGGAGCGATGGTGCCCATTGGCGGCGCCGCCTTCCAGGAAAACGGCACCGCCCAGGCCAGAACTTAAGCTACAGGTTCAACGCTTTCGGCATCCAGTACTGTCGCAATTGCATGCAGCACCGCAGCCAGCCGCACGCTGGCCAGGATGACTTCTTCCCCCACGCCTTTGTCCCGCAGTACCTTTTCATGGGAACTCACGCAAGTGCCGCAGTTGTTGATCGCACTAACGGCGGTGCACCAAAGCTCGAAATCCAGATGATCCGCACCGTGGCTGCGCATGATGTTCATTCGCAAACGGGCCGGGATGGTTGCGTACTTTTCGTTCGGCGTCAAATGCAGGAAGCGGTAGAAAACATTGTTCATGCCCATGACCGTTGCGGCTGCCTTCGCACCATTGATCTGTTCGAAACTAATATGCTTTTCGGCTTCCGTAAAGATGGCTTCCGTCACTTCCGCGTTCCGGCAGGCAATCGCCGACGCCACCAGCGTGCCCCAGGTCTGAACCGGCGTCAGTTCCGGCTGATTCACCAGAGAGCTGAGATTCAATTTCATGTCCTTCGCGTATGAAGGGAGAGAGTCAAGTAGTCTTTGTAAGCTCATTCAAGGTTCCTTCGTTAAAGAAGGCGGCTGGTTGCCGCCTTCGATGGATTCAATTGGAATGCCGCTTGTTACGGCTTCAATACTTCTTCGCCCTGCTTCCAGTTGCAGGGGCAGAGTTCGTCGGTCTGGAGTGCGTCGAGGACCCGGATCACTTCCTGGGGATTGCGCCCGACGCTCAGGTCATTCACCATCACGAAGCGAATGATGTTCTGCGGATCAACAATGAAGGTGGCGCGTTGGCAAACACCAGCATTCGGGTCGAGGATGCCGAGAGCAGTGCTCAATTCCCGCTTGACGTCAGCCAGCATCGGGAAGGGCAGATCCTTCAGGTCCTCGTGATTGTTCCGCCACGCCAGGTGGACGTACTCACTGTCGGTTGAGCCTCCCAGCACCTGTGCATCCCGATCGGCGAATTCACCGTTGAGCTTGCCAAAGGCGGCAATCTCGGTCGGGCACACAAAGGTGAAATCTTTCGGCCAGAAGAAGTACACCTTCCACTTGCCGCTGTAGCTTGAGTCCGTAATGTTCTCAAACGCTGTGTTCTTATCGTTGGTCACCGTAGCGGTTACCGAGAAACTGGGGAAAGCCTGTCCCACTCCGAGCATATTTTCTACCTCACTTCGATTCTTTGATTGAATTCCGGTCTTTCGCCGAGCACTGCTTGCAGAGCCCGAGAACGTCCACACTGTAGCGATGCACCAGGAAGCCCTTGGGAAGCGATTTCTTCAGCCGGATTGGCTCAAAATTCGCTTCGTCCAGGTCCTCGATAGCTTTGCACCGGGTACAAACCAGATGATGGTGCGGATCGAGATTATTTTCCAGCCGCAACGAGCCATGGTGCACACTGAGTTCCCGCAGCAGACCATGCTCGACAAAGGTCTTGATGTTGTTGTAAACCGTTGCCAGCGACAAAGTCGGCAACTTCTCACGCACCCGTTCATAGACCTCTTCCGGCGCCGGATGCTCACCCATTTTCATCAGCTCTTCATAAATTACGAGACGCTGATGCGTCAGGGCCAGCCCCGCCTCGCGGCAGCGCTCACGGATTTGTTCTGTCCGCAACGCTTTCATATCTCTTATTGTTTTAGAATTATTCTAATTTGTCAAGGCGCTTCTTGATCGTTGGGGCTCTGCCTGCATCGGATCAACAAAGTAGGCCACAGGCCAACCCGCCAGTTTTGCGTTTTCAGGCCGTCGGCCTGGCTAGGGCTTGGGGGCTGCATCCGGTGGGCCGGAGAGCGGAATAGGCACGATGCCACCCGGTTCAGTACCGTCAAGATCGAGTACTTCCCGGAAGGATTCCGAAATGGTTCGGACGGCGTAGCTCAACTGGTGGAGCCATGCGCTCCAGAACTGCGGAATGGCCGGTACCTGGCGAGTCTCGCGGATTTCCCGCAGCACATCTTTCTTGTGCGAGGCCATGTCGAAGCCGCGTAACATCGCCACCCCAATATCGGTAAGGTTGATCCCATCGTTCAAGTCAAAGCGGGCAATGTCGCGGCGGATGTTGCGCTCGGTTCCGGCCTTGGTGGTCACGGTCATGCATTCCTGCAGGGTGAGCGCACCGGAGACGATTTGGGCGTCGGCGGTGAGCTTCAGTAGCGTGGTTGCCATGGGAGCATTGCGAACGGCCACTGTCGGGGCAGCGTGGTGCAGGCGGATGCGTGCGGGGCCAGAAATGCCAGCCCAAACGCCGGTCTTCAACTCAGTCATGGAGAAGAACTTGGAGACGATAGCCTCCATCTCGCGGTCTTCGAGCTTCTCGATTTCCTTCTCCGTGAAGCGCTTGGCATCTTCGGCACGCTTATCAAACTCTTCGCGGAACTG
Organism: uncultured Bryobacter sp.; assembly: GCA_964510335.1. GTDB lineage: Bacteria > Acidobacteriota > Terriglobia > Bryobacterales > Bryobacteraceae > Bryobacter. The sequence continues at coordinate 28,228 of CAZECF010000039.1, forward strand.
GGTCGCTTCGTGCAGACGGTTCAGGATGGTCTCTGTCCAGTTTGGCAACGGATAGTTCCAGGCCACCGGCACGATCTGTGCACCCAGCCGGCTCAGGCTCACCATGACGGCATAGATCTGCTTTTTGTTTGTGCTTTCGATGTAGACGTGGCCCTCGTTGAAGTCGAGCAGCACAGGCACTTGAGTACGGTGAACTTCTGTCGCCTCGGTAGCCTTCTCGTCAACCGTACGTTTGTCAGAGGACTGCAGGAACTTGTAAGGCCGCTCGAGCAGGACATAGGAGCTCTGCTCTTTGATCGAAGGCAGATCGCTCGTGTTTTTCCACTCATTGGCCACGGCCCAGAGGCCAAACCAGGGAATGGTAGCGTGGAGCTGGAAGGCTTCGACACCGCGGCCAAAGCCGCTGCCTTCAAGGATTTCCGGAGGCAGTACAACGTCTGCAACTTCCATCGCATCGGCGACATGGTGACGGGCTACTTCACTCTGCTGCTCTTCGGTGAGTTCCTGCTCTTCGTCCATGCGGGGAGCGCTGTAGGGATTGATACCCATCGCGTCGCTCTTGTAGAGCCGGGCGGCGGCGCCAGCCGCGAGTTGAGAGTTGATCACCATGCGAGCGGGATCGGCAAGCTGGATTGAGAAGTCCTTGAGGGACTCTTTTACCAGCCCGGCGATTGCCCAATTACCACGTCCAAACATTCTTTACTCCTGCTTTCTGAATGAGAGATTCTGACTGAGGGGTTCGACCCGCCTGCCGACGGGCGGCTATGGCGACAGACCCTCCATAATACCCTCCACTGTCGATTCCGCCGCGCTCGAAACCTGTTAGATTGAGAGCCTTGGAGCAAATTAGCCAGCTTCAATTCATGGGCCGCGACCCCAACCCGCGCGCCCTGCTCGACCGCCTATAAATTCCCGGATCAGGACACCCGAATGAACCGCTTTACCCTGCGCTTGCTGCGCCCAGATTCCCGCTCTGTAGAAAGCGGTCAATTCGACGTTCAACCCGAACACGAGCAGGCTCGCAAAATTGTCGATCTGATGAAGGAGTTCTTCCGCAGCCGCCCGCCAGAGTTCCGCGACAAGCTCTCCTTTCTCAACAAGAGCGAGCTCGAAATGGAATGGCTGGCTGCGCCTGGCGGCGTGGCTTTCGTCAGCCTTTTACAGGCCAATGAGCCGGTCTCGATCTGCGTCTTGCTTTCCGGGAAGGAGCAGGAGGCCGATCTCGGCATCCTGACGGGCTATCGGAGCGGCGTAGTGGAACCCTTCTTCGGCCAGCTTCAAGCCGAGGAAGAGCGCCAGATCTTCAGCACCGAACGCCCGCTCGCGCTGCTTACTGTCGTCCCCGGCCAGCCGGAACTCACACCCACCATCCACCTGCTCCATACCGCTCTCGCGGCCGTTTTCTTCGACGCCGTGGAGCGGATGGCCTAGAGCACACTCACACCAAGCATATGCGCACCAGTTAGGGTGGGTTGAACGCAAACTCGGCTGGCTCCCGATTGTGGATGATTTTTGAACTTTCTGCCTCGCACCGGGCGTCCCGGGACAGCTGTTGCTTGAGCAGGCTCGACGGGTTGCGATGGGTGCACGGGGGCATCCTCACCCCAGCGCTCCCTTCCCATCGAACTTCGATCACTCCGCCAATACTGTCCAGCTTCTGCGGTGGCGGGTAGCTGACAAAGTCTTCGTCCATCTCATCCATTGGGTGCAAGCCGTTAGACTTGTTTCATGTCAAACCGTCCACTGGTACTGATCCATGGCTATTCCGACAAAGGGGACTCGTTTCAAACCTGGGCCCAGCACCTTCGCGGCGCGGGATACGCGGATCTCCGCGTCGTCACTTACCGCTCCCTCGTGAATGAAATCACCATCAGGGATATTGCCGAAGGCTTTGACCGCGTCCTGAAGCAGCAGGCCGGGCTCAACGAGAACCAGCCCTTTGACGTGATCGTCCATTCGACCGGCATGCTGATTTTCCGGGCCTGGCTCGCCCGCTACGCCGGGAAGAATCTGGGCCGCGTGAAGCATGTCATCGCCCTGGCCCCCGCCACTTTCGGATCGCCACTGGCACACAAAGGCAATTCCTGGCTGGGCGCACTCTTCAAGGGAAACCGCGAACTCGGGCCAGACTTTCTCGATTGTGGCAAGCGAATTCTGGAAGGACTGGAACTGGCCTCTCCCTTTACCTGGGAACTCGCGCATCAGGACCTTCTCGGCCCCAAACCGTTTTATGGGCCGAGCAATGCCACTCCCTGGGTCTATACGTTCTGCGGCGCGGAGACCTATGGCGGCGTGCGAAAGCTGGTCAATTCGCCGGGAACGGACGGAACCGTGCGGCTGGCAGGTTGCGCCCTGAACACCATGAAGGTTGAGCTCGACCTGAGTGGTGAGTCCGAAGTGAAGCCTTCCTGGTCGCCACGCCCGAAGATTGAGTCGCCTCTTTGGCCCGTAAGCAAGCTGAATCACGACACGATCCTGACTAAGCCCAGCCAGGAGTTGGTGGACCTCGTGTTGGGAGCACTCGCCGTAAATTCAAATCCCAGCTATAAGGCCTGGTGCACCACTGCATACGCCGCTACGGAGGCGACACGCAACGCGCTTCCCCAGTGGCAGCAATTTATCGTCCGCGCCCGCGATGAGCGCGGCGATCCGATTCGTGATTATTTTCTTGAGCTTTCCTTCATGCAGGAAAGCGGAACGCGCACACTCTTGCAATTCCGTCCGGGACTGAAGTTTGATGTTCATGCCTATTCCGCGGACGAGTCCTATCGCAGCTTCCACCTCGACATCAGGCAGCTTGAGAAATTCAAGGGCCAGGATCTGCACATCAACTTTCTCGCCTCCAGTGGATCCCGCTACGTCACCTATCGCGGCATCGATGCCGTGAATGCCACCAATACCGATGAGCCCGCCTGGCAAGCGCGGGTGACCGTTGCTACGGAATCCGGCGGCACTTCATTCTTCTACCCCTTCACGACGACGCTCATTGACTTGACCCTGAACCGGGAAGTAAACGCCGCAGACGCACTAACGGAGCCAGTGATCTACCCGGTTTACATCTAACCAATCAGTTATCCTCTACGCATGGCTGACCTCGAGGCTTACTTACGGGCCGCAAAGCAACAGGGCGCATCGGACGAGTTTCTCGTGGCCCTTTTGCACCAGCACGGCTGGCCGGAAAAAGCTGTCTACCACGCCCTGGGTCAGCTCTACGCGGAATCGACGGGCCAGCCATTGCCAGAGCCCCAATCGACGCTGGAATCCGCCCGCGAGGCCTTCTACCATCTGCTCGCCTTCGGAACCCTGGCAACCTGGATCTTGGCCATTGGCTCGATCTGGTTTGAACTGATCAATACCTGGGTGCCAGACCCGACTATGGACTACTACCGCACCTGGACCATTCGCAATGTTTCCTTCCAGATCGCCGCAATCCTGGTCAGCTTTCCTGTCTTCATTCTGGCCACGCGCAGCATACTTCAGGACATGGTTGCCGCACCGGACAAGGCTGCTTCCGGTGTGCGGCGCTGGCTCACAAATCTGGCCCTGCTGGTGGCCGCCCTCGTCTTTATCGGCGATCTGGTGAGCTTGTTAGCCACTCTTCTGCAGGGTGGACTCTCCCTGCGCTTTGCCTTGAAGTCCGCGACAGTGCTGCTGCTTTCCGGCGGCGTCTTCCTCTATTACACCAAGGGCCTCAACAATAGTGATCCCTTGCCTGCTCGTAGCTGGCACCGCAGCTTTGCCCTCATTGCCGGCGTCCTCATCTGTCTCACCCTCACCTTCGGATTCCTGAAGACCGGTTCACCAATGGTGCAAAGGCTGATCACTCAAGACAATCGCAGAGTGCGCGATCTGCACCTGCTCAGCCAACGCGTCAATACTTTTTACCAGGCAACGAATCCCAAGTCTTTGCCCCGCACCCCCAACACGGGCCAGGACCCCTTCACAAAGAAACCCTACGAATACACCCGATCCGAAGGTCCACAATATGAAATCTGCGCGACTTTTGATCTGGCCTCGCAGCCCTTGCCCACCACTGCAGAGGACCGCTGGGCGCATCCGGCAGGACGGCACTGCTATACGCTGTCAGCGGAAGATCCGATGCCTTACCCCTCTTTTGAGTAGGCCCAAGGCCATCACGCGGTGGAATGATATGCTGCCCCCATGGATCCGGACTGCCTCTCTCACAGCCTCACCAACCAGGAGCGAAGCTTCTTTGAAACCAACGGTTACCTCATCGTTGAAAACGCCATTCCCCCCGCCCTCCTCAGCCGTCTCCTCGCCGTCGTAGACCGAGTCGATGCCCGCGAACGCACCCCCGAAATGGCCCACAAGCTCCTCTCCATTTCCAATGTTATCCACGAAGACCAGGCCATGGTCGACTTGATCGACTTGCCCACCACCTTCCCGAAAATATGGGGCATCCTCGGCTGGAACATCTACCTCTACCATTCCCACCTCGACGTCACCCCCCGCGAAAATGCCAAAGCCCAAAACTGGGCCGTCGCCTGGCACCAGGACAGCATGCGCGTCAACGATGAGATCGAATCGAATCCCCGCCCCCGCCTCTCCCTCAAGGTCGGCTATTACCTCACCGACGTCAGCCAGCCCGGTCGCGGCAACACCCTACTCGTCCCCGGCACCCAACTGTGGAATGAAATCGAAGTCCCCCAGGACGGTACCTCCAACCCCGAAGGCTCGATCTCCCTCAACGTACCCCCCGGCTCCGCCCTCCTGCTCGACCGGCGCACCTGGCACTCCCGCAGCGCCAACCACTCTGACCTCACCCGCAAAGTCATCTGGTACGGCTACAGCTACCGCTGGCTTCGTCCCAAAGACGAAATGACCGTCGCTCATCTCTACCCCACCCTCGACCCCATCCGCCGCCAGATCCTCGGCGCGACAGTCTCCGCCAACGGTACCTACGACCCCACCGATGCCGACGTCCCCCTGCGCGGTTGGCTCCAGCAACACGATCCCGCCGCCGCTACCCCCTCGCCCCACGGCCGCTCCCAGTCCCGGCCCCCAGCCATGGTCCGCGGCAAGAACCTCGGACGCAACTAAGGCCAGCATTGAGAGTTACTTACTTCTCTCCCCAGTTCAACGCCAGCCACGACCGCGCAAATTCCCAATCCTCCCCCACCGACCTCATACTCAACCCCATCAGCTTGCTGCACTCCTTATTCGTCAGCCCCAAAAAACAACGCAGCTCAAATACCTTCCTCGCCCGGGCATCAATCTTTTCCAGCCGGTCCAGCAATAAGTTCGTATGCAAGCAAGTTTCCAGCTGGTCATCATACTGGGCCTGCGCCGACGCTTCCTCATACCGCCGCTTCACTTGCCACCGCCGCCCCGAGTCGATCAGAATTCGCCGCATCTCCAGCAATCCATTCCAAAGCAAAACCTTCGGATCCTCACCAGCCACTTCCCGCTTCAAGAGCCGCACAATCACTTCATTCGTCAATGCCGTCGCCTGCAGCGTGTGCGACTTTCTCTCCCCCACAATGCGATGACGCGCGATTCGCCGCAGCTCGGGATAAACCGTCTCCAGCATCACCTTCAGTTGCCCTTGGTCCTGGCCCTCTTTTTCAGCCAATATTTCGCGATTAGTTTGCATCGGACGCTTTACACTTTAGTACAACGAACCATCCGGATCAACGGGTCTTCGTCTAAGTGAAGCCAATCTCTGGAATAATACTCGGCTAAGGCAGCACAATGTCCCCTCAGCAAATTCCCCGCGTGAAAGCCATGTTATTCGAGGCTCTCCAACTCGAACCATCGCTGCGCGAAGACTTTCTCAATCGCTACTCCGGGGCCACTCCCGCAGACATTGAGCAAGTGCGGAACTTGCTGGCAGCACAGCAAACCGCTGCTTCGCGCTTCGACGATCTGCGCTTTGGCCCCGACCGGGAAGCCGAACTCCTCGCCCAGCCAGGAGAACTGATCTCCGGCCGCTACCGCATCATCCGATTGCTGCAATCCAAGCCCCGCACACAAGTCTACTTGGCCGAAGATGAACGCCTCGCCCAGGGCAGGGTAGTCGTAAAGTTCCCCGATATTCAGGCCAGCCACGCAGATCAGGTCCAGGATCAGCTCTGGGCGGAAATTGAAGCCCTGGCCAAGCTTCGCCACCCCTCCGTCTGCGGACTCATCGACACCGGCTTCCACCTCCACCACTGCTATCTGGTTACCGAATACGTAGAAGGGCTCCATCTCGACAAATGGGTCGAAAACTTTGCCCCCAGCCTCGACACCCGCACCGCTCTATTCCTGCACCTGCTTTCCATCGTCGAAGCGATTCATTCCCGTAACCTGCTCCACCTCGACCTCAAGCCCGACAACATCGTTGTCCACAGCTCTCCAGCCGCCGCCCCCGCCCTCACCATTCTCGATTTCGGAACCGCCCGCGCGGCCGGCCAAACCCGCCTGAGTTTCGCAGTAACGCCCCGTTATGCCGCACCCGAGCGCCTTGAGGGGCAAGCCACCTTTGCTTCAGACGTCTACTCCCTCGGCCGCATCGGTTTGGACCTGCTGGCCGGAACCGGTTCCCGCATTCGCCAGTTGCTCGAACGTACCCTCGATGACGACCCCCAACAGCGCCCCCGCAATGCAGGCGATTTCCGCCAGGCCTTGGTGCGGGAAATCCAGCGCACCAAACAGACCAGAACCCTCCTCCAGGCCGCCTGCCTCTCGCTACTCCTCGCCGCGGCGGGCCTCGCCCTCTGGTTTACCCTCCGCCAACCGCCCCCGGTGCCGACCCTCAACTTGCGGGAAATCACCAGCCTTCGGGGCAGCGAACTCGATCCAGCCCTTTCCCCCGATGGCAATACCGTCTACTTTGCACACGTCTCCGAGCCGCAAGGCTGGACGGCCATCTATAAGGTTGGCTTCGCCGGCGGATTGCCGGAACCGGTGCTCGGCCCCACCCCCGGAATTCACTACCGCAGGCCAGCGCTTTCTCCCGACGGAAAGCAACTAGCCTTACTTGAGGACCGCGGCAAGGACGGCCGCAACATCCTCCTGCACAACCTCAATGGTGGTCCCCCGCGCCACTTGCTCCTTCCCCATCCCCAGAGTTTTTCTTTTTCGCCCGACGGACAACACCTCTACGTCGTGGATGAAGTCCCGGACTTCCCCCGCGGCCAGATCAAGCGCATCACCCTGGCAACAGGTGAAACGGAGTCGCTGCCCTCTCCCCCCGCCGGCTATCGCGGCGACGTCGACGTGAGCGTCTCTCCAGACGGCCGCCTGCTCGCATTCTCGCGCTTCCGCACCTTGGAATGCGGGGATGTCTACATCCTTTCGCTCGAAACGGGCACCGCTCAAGTGCCTGTAAAAATCACCTCGCGGGATCAGCGCGTACACCATCCGCAGTGGCTGCCGGATAGCCGCCAACTCATCTTTACGGCCGGCACTCTCACTTCCACTTCACCCTTCCTCGCCACGCTCCAAGGCTCCCTGAAAGATGGCGCCCGGGTAGAAGCGCTCGCTGCCGGAGAAACGGGTTTGGGACATCCCGCCACCGCCAGATATTCCCGGCGCATTGTCCTCGCCAAAGACCGCGAGGATTCCGAAATCTACCGCCTCACCCTGGGCCCCCAACAGAAATTCGAGCGATTCCTTACCTCCACCCAGCTCGATGAAGAACCGCGTTATTCCCCGGACGGCCAAGCGATCGCCTTCCTTTCCGAGCGCGCCGGCGACCTGCAAGGCTGGATTGCTCCCCGCGATCAGGTCAGCCGTGCGCAAAGGATTACGCGCTTCGACAGAGGAGAAAAGGCCTGGCCAGCCTGGGGTACCGCTGGCTCTGCCTTCTTCTTTGCCCGCCTCCCGCAAGTCGGTCCGGAAGTTTTGGAAGTCCCACCCCCCTGGGGCTCCGGCCTCACGCGGCGTGTCTTTTCCGGGCACCGGGCCATCCGCGTATCCGGAATGGGCGTCGAGGGGCGTTCCGTCTTCATCACGGTAGAAGACGAATCCTCGCCCCGCTTGGAGCGCTGGAGTATGGAGTCTGATCGTCGTGAGGTCATCGCACCCGTGCTGGCCCGCTTCGTAAGAGAGTTTGTCGCCGGCAGGAATCAACCCGGAACCGTAATTCTCTATGGCGAACCGCACGAAGAGCGCGGCCTCTTCCTCGTCGACCAGGGCCAGCCGCGTCAGATTTACCCTTCCCTCGCCCGCCGCAATACCTTCGCCTATCACGAAGGCTTTGCCTACCTCGCCTCCAATCACCCGCGCTTGGGCATCTACAAAGTCAACATCCAATCCGGCGCTGCCACCCTCCTCCTCCCCCTCGACAAGAATCCCGGCTGGGGCATGGACGTCTCCCCGGACGGCAAAGAACTGCTGATCGCCCTCTATGACTTTGAGGACTCCAACATCGTCGGAGCCGAACTCAAATAACTCCAGTCACACACCCCGCAAATTTATTTACTCCCTCCCCTTCAACCACATAGCAACCTCCATACGCCGTTTCCCACTGAACCGCCAGCTACCATTTCCCCGTTATGTTCCATCCCTTTCGTCTGGACCCGATACCGTTGCCCAAGCCCCGCCGCACCACGGCCGTGCTGGCCCCTGCCCTCTGGGCTGCCCAATCTCTCAACTTCCTCCCCGACCCCCACCAGTCGAGCGTCCTCGACTCCACCCACACTCGCGTCCTCGTCAACTGTTGCCGCCAGTGGGGCAAATCCACCACGGCCGCCCTCCGCGCCCTCCACCACGCCCTCCACCACCCGCGCTCGGAAACCATCTTGATCGCCCCCACCCTCCGCCAGTCCGCCGAGCTCCTCCGCAAAATCACGGGCTTCCATCCCTCCCTCCCGGGCGACGGCGTCAACCGCCACTCCCTCCAGTTCCCCAACGGCTCCCGCATCGTCGCCCTCCCTGGCCGTCGCGATTCCATCCGCGGCTTCAGCCGCATCTCCCTGCTCATCATCGACGAAGCCGCCTGGGTCCCCGACGCCCTCTATTACGCCGTCCGCCCCTTCCTCGCCGCCAGCCCCAAAGCCAGCCTCCTCATCCTCTCCACCCCCAACGGCGAATCCGGCTTCTTCCACCGCGCCTGGGTCAGCCCCCAGCCCTGGCTCCGCATCACCGTCCCCGCCACGGAATGTTCCCGCATCAGCGAATCCTTCCTCGCCGAAGAACGCGCCGCCATGCCCGAGGCCACCTTCCGTCAGGAATACCTCTGCGAATTCCTCGCCCCCCACCGCTCCGTCTTCACCAACGAAATGATCGACCGCTTCCTGTCGGAAACCAACTTCGGCCCCCTCCCCGGCATCGACTTCGATCCCGAATCATGATCCGCACAAAGCTCCATCACGCCGTCTTCGGCCTCGACCTCGGCCAGTCCGGCGACCCCTCCGCGCTTACTCTCCTCCTCCACCTCGAACAGATCCATTCCCCCTTCACCTGGATCGACTCCACCCACCCCGTAACCCACACCTGGCAACTCGCCGCCACCCGCATCTTCCCCCTGGGTACGGCCTACCTGAAGCTGGCCCGCCAGGTCCACCGCCAACTCCAGCACTTCCATTCGCTCTACCCCCACGTCCCCCTCACGCTGATCGCCGACTCGACCGGCCTCGGCCGCCCCACCCTCGAAATCCTCCACCAGGAACTCGACCCCCACGTTCGTCTCGAAGGCATGGTCTTCACCGGGGGCCAGCAGCATTCCCGCCACCGCCACCCCAGTCTTTCTGTCGATCTCTATCACGTCCCCAAGCTCGATTTGATCCAGCACCTGCTCCACGCGATCGAGTGCCGCCATCTCACCATCTCACCGGGTCTCAAGGACAAAGAAACCCTCCGCGAACAACTCCAGTCACTACGCTACGCCAGCAGCCGCCTCACCGGCCAAACCACCATTGCCGTCGCCAACCAGTCCGGCAACCCCACCATCGGCCACGCCGATCTGGTCATGGCCCTCTCCATGGCCGCCTGGCGTCTCAAGGAAATCGCCCCCCAACATCCCATCCCCATGCCCGGCCGCCTGCCGGGCTTTTAGTAAGGCGCACAGTGGATAACGAAAGAAACACCGGCCATGACTATCACGCTAAGCGACGCACAGGAGCGGCTGATCACCGAGGCCTTGAAGGCAGGAAATTACGGGAGCGTGGAAGAACTGCTTGCGCGTGCTCTTGAAATCTTGCGCGCCGAGGATGGCTTCCTGCAAGAACAGCGCAACGAGATCGGGACGAAGATCGATCGAGCCCTGGCCCAATTCGAGTGCGGCGAGTTTCTTACGGGAGAGCAATCGCGTGCGGATATGGAAAAGCGCTGATTCCGCAATCGGCCGCATTTACGGCTACACCCCTCCCCATCCGTTCCAGCTAGCCTGAAACCGCCCCGCATCACCACACCCAGCCATCGATCGACACTCGCATGACCGCACGCACAAACCATGCAGCGAATGAGCCGCCAGCACTGCCATTTTTCTCCCAAATTTTGCACACATGCCCTTCCTGACACGCTTTACTTCAATAAAGCAGCCGCGCGCCCGATTCACGGTAGAGTTCGACGAAGGCTACTGCCTCCATCTGCAACCTGTGACGTACAATTGGCGGCCGTCCAACCTAACCGGAAAAGGTTCTCAAAGTGTCCCAGGCCCCACAGAAAACTCACTCCCTCAGCCGCTCCAACCATTGCATTTTGCTAGGCTTGCTCGCCGGTTGTGTCAGCCCCTTCGTTTATGCGCAGGCCCCTCCCGCCTACCGGGCGGAAGTCTTCGCGGGGACATACTCTCCCGGCGATGGCCCGGATGCCAAGCGGGCCATGCTGCTGCGGCCACGCCGCCTCTACGTATATCCGGACGGACGAGTAATCCTCTCAGAGTTCACGGCGCCGCGCATCCGGGAATGGTGGCCGAATGGGTCTATCCGCACCATTGCCGGCAATGGCTATGTCGGCGGCGCGACGCCCGGAGAGCCTGCCACCCGCTCGCCCATTTACTACGTTGAGGGGGTGGTGGAAGACCGGCGAGGAGGCTTCTATTTTTCTGATGTCAATGTCGCTTACGTTCGCCATGTTGATGCTTCCGGCATCAACACACTGATTGCCGGAAACAATGGATCCACTTGTGGCCCGGATGGCGCTGCCCTGGAAACTGCCATCGGCTTACCCGATGGGCTGACGTTAAATAACGCCGGCCATTTGGTGATTGTGGAACGGAGCAACAGCCGCATTCGTGTGCTCGAAAATGGCAGGCTTCGTACGCTGGCAGGCACCTGTACTCCTGGATTTTCTGGCGACGGAGGCCCCGCCAACCAGGCGCAACTCCGATTTCCGTCCAGCGCAGTTTTTGATTCCGATGGGACGATGTACATCGCAGATCGTGAAAACCATCGAATCCGGGCGGTGAGCCCGGCGGGTGTGATCCGGACGGTCGCCGGCTCTGAACCCGGCTTCAGCGGCGACGGCGGGGATCCCTTGCGGGCAAGACTTGCTGTACCCGATGGAGTAGCGATTGGTCCCGATGGCAACCTGTACATTGCTGACACCGATAACCACCGCATTCGTCGAGTTCTGCTGCGGGCGAATCCTCCCGTAATCGAAACCTTTGCCGGAACCGGGCAGCCTGGTTATGACGGGGATGGCGGTCAGGCCCGATCCGCGATGATGTTTCAACCCAGTGACCTTGGCTTCGATCGAAACGGCAATTTATTCTTTTCCGATACCCGCAATAACCTTGTAAGGCGCATATCCCCCGAGGGAATTATCCAGACTGTTGCTGGTTTCCCTCGCTTTCTTGGGGAACGTACGCCACCTCGCAATACGCTGCTTCACTTCCCTTCGTCTGTCGCTGTCGACCGGCAGGGTCGTCTTCTCGTCGCAGATTCGGAAAACTTCCGGGTGCGGGCCATCGACGCTACTGCATCTACGATTCTGGGCAATGGTAGCGTCGGGAATGTCAATTTTTCCAGCTCCCCCCTGGAGACACCCCTGCATCCCAACCTGACCGTCGCCGTCCTGCCGTCGGGCCGGACCTTCATCCTTTCCCGCGAACGAATTTTTGAAAGGCTCCCTCAAGGAGAGATTGTCCCCTTCGCCGGTTCCGGCATCTTCGGCTCTGACGGTGATGGGGGTCCCGCTGTCCGTGCTTCATTGCGCATCCCGTGGTCACTAGCGGAAGACCCGGCCGGCAATATCTACATCACCGACCGCGCAGACCACCGCGTTCGCGTGGTTACCCCCAACGGCATGATTTCTTCCTTTGCCGGAACCGGACAAGCCGGCTACGCCGGCGATGGCGGACCGGCGACCGCAGCGCGATTCAACGAGCCCACGGGAATCGCTATGGACGGACAAGGCAACGTTTACATTGCGGACAACCGAAACCGCCTGATACGGCGCGTCAACCGCAGTGGATTGATTGACGTCTTCAGCGGTACAGGCTCCGCTCTTGGCGATGGAGGCCCTGCCCTTCGGGCTAGTTTTTCCGACATCAGCAACTTGGCAATGGACTCTAATGGAAACCTTTGGGTAGCCGACCGGGGCACGCACCGCATTCGCCGGATTTCTCCTTTTGGCCGCATTGACACAATCATGGGTACTGGCGGAGTTGGTAGCCTGCTCGGACCAGGTACCGAGACGGACCCTTTACGGATTCCGCTCGGGGGTGCCTTGGGTTGGCCCCTTGCCCTTGCCCATGCTCCCGATGGAACAGTCTACGTCGCCGACTCGCATCAGCAATACATCTATAAACTTTCGGCCCCGGCGGCTCCGGTACTGCAAAAGATCTCCGGCGACCAGCAGACTGCCATGATTGGTTCGACCTTGCGGCCTTTGCAGTTTCGCCTGACCCAATCAGACTCGACTCCGCTGGCCAACCGCACGGCTTTGCTCAGCGTTACCAGAGGCGCGGCCAGTCTTCCGGCTTCTGTCACCACAAATGCCAATGGAGAGGCCACTATCCCGGTGAGCTTGGGTGCAATTGCTGGTCCTGTCTACGTCACTGCAACGGTGGATGGGGTGGGTGTATTGGTCTTCCATCTGCTCGCGGTCAGCCCCGATACGCCACTGGTAAGCGGAATTGTCAATGCGGCCAGTTTTCGTTCTCTGGCTGGCCAGTCCGGCGCTGGATCTTGGATCACCCTGTTTGGCTCCAATTTGGCCGCAACAGAAGCATTCCCCTCCGGCAGCCTTTCGAACCTCCTGGGCGGCACTCAGCTTCTCCTGGGATCGACACCCCTGCTTCTCAGCTACGCCTCTCCTGGTCAGATCAATGCCTTTATTCCTCGCGAAGTCGAAATCGGCGCTACTCGCCAACTTGTGGTGAATCGCAACGGAGCATTAAGCCCGCCATTGACGCTGCGGGCCACCCGGGCTGATCCAGGAATTTTCCTCTTCCCCGGCAGCAATCGAGCCGTCGCTTTCGCTGCCGATGGCTCTCTCATTGGTCCGGATCGCCCGCCAAGACCGGGAGAAGTGATTGTCCTGTACGGCACCGGCTTTGGCGCCGTAAGCCCCGAAGCTGAGTCAACCCAACCTGCCCCACTGGATCGCCTCCTTAGAGTCGCAGGCGAAACACGGGTGCTTGTAAATGGCGTCGAATGCCGCGTGGAATTCTCTGGTCTCACCCCCGGTAGCGTGGGGCTCTATCAGATCAACTTCGTCCTTCCTCCCAATCTCCAATCCGCGCCGGCCCGCCTAAGTATTCAGGTCTCGGGAGAGAACGCCCAGGAGGTTCAGCTTCGGTGAAGCCTTCCGGCGAACTCATGACCTGACGCGAACCGAATCATACAACCCGGGCCGCCGCCAGCTCCCTCATCCCCGCTCTACCCGCAGCCGCAGCACCACGCCCATCGGACGCGCCCCCTCATGCCGCTCATAGTCCACCGGCCCGCAATACAGAAATGGCGCGCCCTTCCCGTCCCGCCCCAACTTCTTCGCCCGCACAAACAACTGCAACGTGATCCCCAGCTTCCGGTGCCCGATCACCTCCCGCCCCTTCTTCGTCTCCGGACCCAC
>CAZECF010000040.1:0-34506 GCA_964510335.1 uncultured Bryobacter sp.
TGCTCATTCTCGCTATTACCGCAACCGGCTTCGCGCAACGTTCATAAGATGGACCCGTGCACAACGCCGAGGCCGAGGAAAAATAAGGCTCAATCGTTTCCGCATCGACGCTGTGCTCGCGTGTGGCAAAGCGGCGGCACGAAGCGAGGGCGGCGGTATTCTGGAAATGGCATTCGGCGGGCGAGCTTCTCACCCTGCCGCGAGAGCTTTGCCCGTGTCAATCATCGGGGCCAAGGATGCTGAAACAGTAGCGAACGCCTAGCCCGGCCAGGCGAGAAGCGCATGAACCTGATGCGTTGGCGGTCGTTCCGATACAGGTTTCGGTGAGGTGCCGATGAATCTAGGCAATGCAGCCCGCGAGCGCATCGCGGAATCGAAGCTTGCGGCTGAGTCCGCTTTCGCGGTTTATGATGCAAACGTAATGGAGTACAGATCCTTAGACAGTTCAGGTTCTGTGACTGATGCCCAGGCTTGCCACCGCTCTTCCAAAGAGAAGACGCCGTCGTAAGAGATGTCGATCTTTTCGGAGAGCCACCGCTGCGCATGCAGGGATTGTTCCAGCCACTGTTCGATATCGCTTGCGTCGTAGACTCGAATGGATTTCCACTCTCCGAGCGCCTCCTTTCCCTTGCGCCACTTCACCTTGTCGTCCCATGCGTGGGGAGTAACAAATACGAAGTGCATGCCGGCGCGTTCGGTCGGCTGAATGGCTTTCACGCGCGCGGTGTAGTCTTTGTCAGCCTTCTTCTTGGGATCTTCGTTACACCCGAATTCCCAACCGGATTGGCCGTCGGGTATCCATTCCGTGGCCCCGCGCAACACGCTACACGTTTCAAGTTTAGGGCCGATGCGGAGATTATAAGCCGTATTCTCCGCATCGTAGCGGAGAATAGACTGGACAGTTGCGGAGATTGTAGGCTATAATCTCCGCAGAGGTGCGGAGAATGTACATCCATGAGCTGGAAGACTGGCCCAGGTTCCGTTGGAGCGCGGAAACCATCGCTGCGCCCCTCGCCTCCGTGCGCGACCGCCAAAGCAGGCTGATCCGGCACATGGGAGACCTCGGTTTCAATCTCCAGCAGGAAGCGGTGCTGCAGACGCTCACCTCCGATGTGCTCAAGAGCAGCGAGATCGAAGGCGAAAAACTGAACGCGGAACAGGTGCGTTCTTCCATCGCCCGCCGTCTCGGCATGGACATCGGGGCCTTGAAGCCTGCGGACCGCACCATCGAAGGCGTCGTCGAGCTGATGCTCGATGCGACCCGCCATTACAATGAGCCCCTCACCTCCGAAAGACTTTTCGGCTGGCATGCCGCGCTATTCCCGACGGGACGCAGCGGGATGCGGAAGATCACGACCGGTGCCTGGCGCGATGACCGCGAAGGACCGATGCAGGTTGTCTCCGGCCCTCTGGGCCGCGAGCGCGTCCACTACGAAGCGCCGAAAGCCGAACGCCTCGATGCAGAGATGAATTCATTCCTCGCATGGTTTGAGAGCAAAGGCCAAATCGACGCCGTCCTGCGCGCCGCTCTCGCGCATCTCTGGTTTGTGACCATACACCCCTTCGACGACGGGAACGGACGCATCGCGCGCGCGATCGCGGATATGGCCCTCGCGCGCTCGGAACACAGCCCGCAGCGCTTCTACAGCATGTCGGCGCAAATCAAGAAAGAGCACAAAGCTTACTACGACATTCTCGAAAGCACGCAGAAAGAAACGATGGACGTGACAACATGGATGGAATGGTTCCTCGGCTGTCTCGGGCGCGCAGTCGACGAGGCGCAGGAAACGCTCGGCACTGTGATGGACAAGGCACGCTTCTGGGACCGCATCAAGGAATGCCAGATAAACGACCGCCAGAAGATTGTCATCAACCGGTTGCTCGACGGCTTCGAGGGCAAGCTCACATCCTCGAAATACGCCGTTCTCGCAAAATGCTCGCAGGATACCGCCCACCGCGACATTCTCGCGCTGGTCGCGCAAGGCATTCTTGTTCAGAATCCTGAAGGCGGACGTAGCACGAGCTATTCGCTCAACCGCATAGACGCTAGAGAGAAAGGTACACCCAGTGAGTAGCGCGGAAAACAAGACCCTCCGTTATTTCGCGTACGGCTCCAACATGCTAACGCGTAGGCTTTCAGCGCCCAGCCGGGCCCCTTCAGCTAAACACGCAGGCATCGGTTACATCGAAGGTCACCGCCTTGCATTCGACAAGCTCAGTCGCGATGGCTCGGGCAAGGCAGACATTGAGGCGACGGGTATTTCTACTGACAGGGTGTATGGTGTTCTCTTCAGGATTGCTTCTGAAGAGGAAGGCGCTCTTGATCGCGCCGAAGGACTCGGTAAGGGTTATCGAAAGGATACGATTTCTGTCGTAACGCAAGCTGGCACCCTGTCGGCCATGACCTATATCGCGACGGAAAAGGAGCCCGCATGCGTTCCGTATCATTGGTACAAAGCGCTTGTCATCGCGGGCGCGGTTGAACACGGCCTACCGCCGGCATACCTGGAATGGCTTAGAACGGTGGTCTCACAGCCCGACCCCAAATCTGAGCGACGGGCGGAAAACGAAGCCCTGCTGTTTCAGTGATGCCTTCAACAGGTCCCGCGAAACGCATCGAAGAGTTGAGGCTCTCTGAGGCAGTGCGTGATCGGTCGGAGAGTGACCGGTTCGAATAACCTCTCACCTCGCTGGCAAACCGCTAGCTGTATATTAAGGGCTCATCTGAATGATGAGCGAGCGTAACTCTAAATTGAATGCACAGATCGTGTCATTAAACGGCAGAACATAAGGTGACGCGTCCTGATCACGCCCTTTAGGCAAGAATCTTTTCAGCAAGATTCGGGAAATCCGCAGGTCTCCTGTTTTCTGGTGCCCGGGGCGGGACTTGAACCCGCACTCCTCTTTCGAGAAAACGGATTTTAAGTCCGTTGCGTCTGCCGATTTCGCCACCCGGGCTTTCCTCCCTATTGTAACGACGCAAATCCTGCCCAAAAAAATTATCGTACCTAGGACTACAGGTCTAAAGGTGCTAAGCAGTTTTGCCGACATATTGCCTATCAGATCAATCTAAGGTCGAGAGCGGCTGCCCTCCGTCGAGTGGGGCACTGCGGGAAAGAGGCTTGTATGCGCGGATTTCTTATCTTCAGTCTTTTGATGGCGGGGCTCTCCGCCCTTCCGTGCTCGGCCCAGAGTTTTTCTTTCTATTCCACGATGAGAGCCGGCCTGCCCGCCAACGGGGACTGGGAAATCGGTGTTGGAACAACTTCTTCGGCCAGTACGGTAACCAGCCAATTTGCATACAGCCCTCCATCTGGCCAACACTGGAATCCCAGCGGCACTCAGAACTTCCAGATTGGCTGGAGCGCATCCACGCAAACTGCCTACACTGCTGTCCAGGATCTCTCCGGAGCCTGGCGCACCGCTTCCCTCGTCTATTCCGGACCTGCTCTACCTGCCAACTCCATTTGGACCCTGCCCGGCAATGGCTTCTACGCCTCAGCCACGGGTCTGCCCTCGGCCAGTTCCATTTTGCTCGAATCCTTAACGCTTTCGCCAAATGTCAGCATCTTGAACGGCAGCCTGCCAACTGGCTTCGGAGCATCCCAGCCCGGTGGAGGGCCAGGAGCTTCTTCCTCGCTGGGCACAAACCTCGTGATTGATCCTGCTTCCAACGGAGGCAGTTGGTTCATCTCCGGCACGATCCAGTTCCAAGGCTTGACTTCGCAAGGTGGCGAAGCCAACCGCTCCCGATTGCAATTCCATCTCAACGCCATCAGCAGCGCCAGCGCTGTCCCGGAACCCGCCTCTTTTGCCGCCATCGCTGGCGGGCTCATCTTGCTTGTTCTGCTGCGGAAGTCGCGCTTGGCTGTGGGTCTTCGCATATGAGCCTGCCCGCTACCGATTGGCCACCGCCGGCACCTGGGCTCTCCACCTTTCTTGAAATTGCTGAGCCGAGAGACTTCAAATGGTTCCTGCGACGCTATGCTCGTTGGATTCTTCTTTCCGGCCTGCTGGCAGCCTTCTTCGGTATTGTCTGGGCTGAGTTTTTCCCGCCTCGTTTTGTCTCCAAAGCAACCGTCCGGTTTCTGCCGCCCCAGGTTGCGGGCCGCTTCGTGAATCCCAACTTTTCCATGGAAGTCGGACAAAGACTTTTTGCCCTCTCACAACTGCTGGGTAGCCGTCTGACTGCTGCAAAACTGATTGAAGCCTGTTCTCTTTATCCGGAACGCCGCCGCTTTGAAACCATTGAAGACTTGACTGCCCGATTCAACCAGGATCTGCAAATCACTCAGGTAGGCAATCTGGCGGGAGATGACCAACGCAGCGTTCCAACCCTCCAGGTTTCCTTTTCCTATAGCGACCCCCAAACTGCCAAAAAAGTTATCCAAAAGCTCGTAGAGCAAATCTACGAGGAAAATCGAAAGTATCGTGGCGATCAGTCCTTGGGAACGACAGAATTCCTGGAAGAGCAATTGACGGCTTCAGAAGAGAAGGTAATTGAAGCCGAACAGCGACTCGGGGATTTGCAGGACGCCATTGGTATCACCATCTCCCAAACCCGGTTGGGTCAGGCCACCTCCCGCAGCTACGTGATCGATTCCAGGTTGCGGGACTTGCGGCATGACTCCCGCCTGCTGGAGGAGCGCAAGGACAACAAAAAGGCGGAATGGGAACAGCTTGAACTGCTTCAGCGACGTATCGAGACCCGGCCGGCGGAGTTCTACATTCCGGAATTTGAAGCGATGCCCCACTACTGGCATATCAAGGCTCAGCTGGTTGCCGCCAACGCCAACTATGAACGCCTCCGCGAACGCTTCCAGGACCAGATTCCAGAAGTTGTAACCGCGAAAAACCTCGTTGCGGAAGTTGAATCCACCATTGAGAAGTTTCACCGTGAACGAGGAACTCGACTCCGGAACCGCGACCTCGAAGCAAATGCCGCCAAAATCGCCCTCGCCAAACTGGAACTACAGGCGCTCAACAAACAGTCTGCGGAGCAAAGCAGCGAAGAATCAGAACTCCGCGCTGAAGCCCAGCGCCTTCGCGACGGCCAGCGTCCTCCGGAAGGGCTGGAGGTAGAACTCCTGGTGGCCAAGCGCGAATATGAAGCCGTAAAGGACAGACACTCCGACCTGCTCAAGAAGTTTGAAGAATCGAAAGCTGCCAGTGAAATGGAGCGCCGCGGACAGGGCGAAAGTGTTGAGCTTCTTGAGCCCGCTTCCATGCCCTCCACCGCCGAATGGCCCAACTGGTGGATGCGCATCGCGATCGCCTTTTTACTCGGAACTTTCGGCTCCGCACTGCTCTTCCTGGCTCACGTCCTGCGCCGACCGCTGGTACTGCATGCCGGCCATGTGGAGCGCTGGGCGGGCCTGCCCGTGCTGGCAACCTTCAGTCCCCTCGAGTCTGCCAATCCTCGCAAGACGCGCCGCTGGTTAACGGCATTCTCTCTTTTCGCCATTCTGATCTTGTCGGGCTGCTCCGGTTGGAAACAATCCGCCGCGCAGCTTTGCCAACAGGGAGTGGCGGCCGAACGCGAAGGACGCATCCCCCTCGCTTTGCTCCACTACCGGCAAGCCCTGCAACGCGACGCTCGCCACGCACCAGCCCACGCGGCCTTAGCCCGAATTTCCTTGCGCATGGGGGAACTGGAAGCAGCGCGGGAAGCTCTGGCTCGCGCCGTCGAACTCGATCCGAATCAGCAACCGCTTGTCCGCCAGTTAGCCGACCTGACCTATCAGCTCTACTTTGGGGATCCAGGACGCCCCACCACCTTGCTGCGGGAAGTAGAGGCCCTGGGCGAGCGGCTTCGCCGGGATTGGCCCATGCTTCCTGATGGGTACCGGGTACTGGCCCAGGTATTGATGGAGCGCCACCGCACCGATGAGGCCATCCTGCTCCTGGAGGCCTCCGCAAAGAAAGTCGATCGAAATGAGAGTCTCCTGGCTCAGATGGCTGCTGCTCTGGCTCGCACGGGCCAAGGCGAACGCGCCGGGGAAATTCTCCAGGACCTGATTGAAAATCGCCCCAACTATAGGGACGCTTACGATTTGTTCTACCTCCAACTGATGCGGGATGGCCGCAGTGAAGATGCACGCCAAATCCTCGCCGCCAAGTGGCGGAATCTTCAGGAAATTGATGCCGCGCTCCAACTCGCAGCCCACGACGATGCCCACGGCAACATGGATTTGGCTGCCTCCGTTCTTTCGCAAGCCAGGCAAGTTGCCGCCCAAATTCCTCTCGGCTGGGCTCGATTGGGAGATTTCTGGCTCCAGCGGGCCCGCTATTCGGATGCCGAGCAACTCTACCGCGAAGGCATCTCAAATGAGCCATCCCGCCGCGCGGATTACATTGGTCGTCTGGCCGAGTGGCATCTCGTCCAAAATCAGGCTTCCGCCGCCCGGAAACTCGTCGAATCAGAGCTGGCACAAAATCCTGCCAGCCCTCTGCTTGCTGCCTATGCCGCCGCCGTCCGGCTTGGGGAGCTTCCTCCCGCTCGCCGCGTAGAGGAGCGAAAGCGCTTGGAAGCAATTTTGCAGCGCATGCCCGATTCCCCTTTCGTGCGTTACCACCTCGGCCGCGCTTATTTGCTCGAAGCAAATCCTCAACCTGCTCTCGAACACTTTGAGCAATCGGTCAAGCTCGACCCGAATTATGCCGCCGGCTGGCTGGCACTGGCCGAAATGGAACTGAGTCGCGGCAATTCGGTCCAGGCTGAGGCCCGTGCCAACTCGCTGCTGCAGCGCTTGCCGGGTCATGGACGGGCTCTCCTGGTGCGAGCCCAGGCCCAGGTTGGCCGGGGAAAAATGGCCGATGCAGCAAAATCGTTGAATGAGGTTTTGAGCCGCGAACCCAAAAACCTCGATGCCCGCTATCTGCTGGCCATCGCCAATGCCCGCCAGGGCAACACTTCGGCCGCCTGGAAGTCGCTTGCGGACGGGATCTCCCGTGAACCTGAAAATCCCCGTTGGCTGATCGCTCAGGCTGCCCTGAAATTCCGGGAAGGAAAGCCGGATGAGGCTCGCCAACTCCTCGAGAAAGGTGCACAGGGAAAGTCTGCCGATCCAACTCTTCAGCTCAAACTCGCTTTTATGCAGCTTGAACTACAGGATGGGCAAGGCGCCCGTCAGAGCCTGGAACGACTTCAGGAGAAGGCCCCGGGGAACTTTGAAGTGAAGTTGGCTCTCGCTGCGGCCCATGCCATGGCCGGAGACCTCAAACAGGCTCTCGCACGCTATGCCAGCCTCCGCGAAAATCATCCCACCGATATTCGCGTCTGGTTACAACCCGCTGCTTTGCTCGAAGAAAAAGGCCGTGCCGCAGAAGCCCTTCCCCTCTACGAACAATCACTTCGCCTCGACCCCAATCAGCCCGTTGCGCTAAACAACCTCGCGTGGCTCTTGCTCAATAGCCAGTCGGACCCGCAGCGCGCCCTCGAACTCGCCCAGCGGGCCAAGCGCCTTTCGCGCCAGTCCCCGGAGGTAGATGGTACTCTCGCTGGCGCCTACCTTCAACTCGGCATGTACCGCAACGCCAGCGCCATCTACGAAGAAATGTTGAGCTATCTTCCCGGCAAGGAACGGCCTCGAATTCAGAAGATGCTCGTCGAGTCCCGTCTCAAGGAAAAACAGGAGCGAAAATCATGATTTCCCGTCTTGGCACTGAAACTGGAATAGAAGCTCCTGAGCTTCTGTCTTCTCTGAGTGAGGCATTTCGTGAAGATGGGGTGGAACGGCAACGCCTTGCCCAACGCGCCAGGCTTCCCTGTGTGCTCGACCTGCACCTTGTACCGCAAATAAAACTGGCGGATGCCGCGCTCGCCTTTTCGTGCCTTGGGCCCTCCTACCCGCTGCACTGGAAGCAACAAGTTCGCCAGCTCAGAAACCGGCTCACCCACTTTGACCAGGACGTCAAACTGGGGGATCAACCCGGGGTACGTGTCGTATCGCTGATCAGCCTGGAAGGCGCACGCGGACGTCACGGCATTGCTGCCAATCTGGCCTTTGCTCTCGCTTCCATGGAAGAAGCCAAAGTTCTCTATATTGACGCCCGCGGAACTCACGCCGAACTGGCTAAACATCTGGGTCTCGACTCCGCGATCGGCCTTTGCGAAGCCTCCCGGGCCCAGCGGGAAGATCTCCCCGCTGCCTTCCGTCGAATATCCGGCACCCAGCTCTATTTGCTTCCCTACGGAGGCCTAAGCCCTCTCGATGGGGAACCGATTGACCCACGCGGTCTGCAGCGCCTTCTCGAAGGTTTGCGCCAGCAGTTTGACTGGATCATCATTGACGGCCCCGGATTTGACACTCCCGCTGACGCCTCGATGGTGACTTTCTGCTCGGACGGAACACTCTATCTCGTCAATCAGGGAATCGACCGTTTTGAAGATCTCCGCCAAGCCCTGCGTCAAACGCAAGGCCGCTACATGCTCGGCGCAGTGATGCTTTAGGCCGTCTCGGCAGTCGACTTCAAAAAGGGCTGCGAGATGAACTCGAGGAAGCGCGGCCGAGACTTCGGAATCTCGATCCGGTCGTCCACCAGCTTCTCCGCCAGTTTCTTATACGCCCGCCCCAAATTCGAATCCGGCCGGACCAGTGCGCCCTGATCAATTGAGCAAGTCGCCAGTTCGTAGTTATTTGGAATCGTCAGTTCCACCGGCAATCCCACCAGATCAGCAATTCGCTCTGCCGTCATGACGTGCCTCGGCAGGTATCGGTTGACGATAAGCCGCATTTGCTTGTCCAGCCCCGCTCGCCGCAGCCGCTCCACTTTCCGCAAGAGCAGATGCTGACAGGCCAACTCTTGCGTGCAGATGATGTAAACTCGCTTCGATTCCAGCAAAGCTTCCATAGCCGTTCCATCCAACTGCCCGGAAAGATCAATACAGCTCAAGTCATAGGCCCGATGGAAGAATTGCAAGAGTTTTCCAGCGCGGCTGGCGTCCGTTGCGTTGCTGCTGTCTACATCGGCAGGCAGAATATCCAACTCCCCAACTTGTGACCGTAGCCGTGCCCAAAGGTCGCCATCCATTTCCTGCACCGTCGTCAATGCATCCCGCAAAGTATGTTCCGGACGCAGCTTGAATACAAAGGATAGGACGCCAGAGTTGCGGTCAAAGTCAGCCAGCAAGGTCCGCTTGCTGGCCATTTTGGAAGCCAGATAGGCCGTATTCGCGGCAATCGTCGATGCTCCCGATCCTGGTTTCGCTGGCAGGAAGGAGATCACGTCTCCTCCGGTTCGGGGCGGTGCCGGACGCTTCGACAGCTTCTCGGCTTGGGCCTGAAGGGTCTGGTTTATGTCCTCAAAGGTCGATGCGGGTGTGACATAGTCGCGCACTCCCGCACGCAGAAGCGTCGACAGCACGCTGATATTTTCCTCGCAGAGCGCCAAAATTTCCGTCTGCGGAGCCTCTCGCTGCACCACGCTCACCGCACGCAGTGCCTTGGCCAGATCCGTGAAGTCAATAATCAACAGTTCCGGCGCACTCAGCCGCAGCATCCGTACCAGCGCGGATTCCTCCGGATACTGCTTCATCCATTCAATCAGTTCAAACGTGAAGGATGCCGAAATCGCCTCACGAAGGGGGTGTACCTGGCCTCCTTCCGGCGCGATCATCACACAGTTCAGCGTTTGCGAGTTCATCTTCAAGGTCTCTTTTCTTGGATTCACGCCGGCCGCTTTCACTGCCGACACTCTGAAGGTAAAGCTTTAAGATCGCTTTTCCAACCAACCAATAGGACTACCCGGACTATGACCTAGGACTTCCCCGCGCACAGTTTACTTAGTACTTTGGTTCGGATCAGCTGCCCCGCAAGAACCGCCCTTGCGCATCTCCTGCATCCTCTGCAAATCGGCGCGCACTCCGAGCATAAGTACCATCGCTCTGCTGAACTCTCACCTTGACCTCATCTTTGAGGTAAACCTCCAGAATCTCATCGCGAATCTGCCGCAGAAGCTTCCTGTTTTCGATGGGAAACAGGATTTCCACTCTTCGGTGCAAATTTCTCGGCATCATGTCGGCGCTGCCAAGATAGAGTTCTTCTTCCCCGCCATTGCGGAAGTAGTAAATCCGGGAATGTTCCAGAAACCTGCCGACAACCGACTTTACGGTGATGTTCTCGCTGACCCCCGGCACTCCCGCTCGCAAAGAACAGGCTCCCCGAATGAGCAAATCCACCTTTACGCCCGCCTGCGAAGCTCGATAGAGCAGCTTGACAATCTCCATGTGTGCCAGTGCGTTCATCTTGAAAATGATGTGGCCGCCCCGTCCAGACTGCTGGTGCTCGATTTCCCGTTCTATCAATGCTTCGGTTCTCTCAAACAAATCCACCGGGGCCACCAGTAACTTCCGGTAACTCTTCTTGGCGGAATAGCCCGTCAGGTGGTTGAAGAGGTCCGTTGCATCCGCTCCCAAATCTTCATCGCAAGTCATCAGGCTGAGATCGGTATACAGCCCTGCCGTCACCACGTTGTAGTTTCCCGTACCAAAGTGCGTATAGCGACGGATTTTGTCGCCCTCTTTCCGGACAATCAGCGCTACTTTGGAATGAATTTTCAGTCCTACCAGGCCGTACACCACGTGCACTCCCTGGGCTTCCAGCCGGCGCGCCCACTCAATGTTGGACTCTTCATCAAAACGCGCCTTCAGTTCCACCAGTACCGCAACCTGCTTGCCGCGCTCATTGGCTTCCAGCAGGCAATCCACCACGGGAGAATTCCGGCCCACCCGGTAAAGTGTCATCTTGATCGCTAGTACTGCCGGGTCCACTGCTGCCTTGCGCAGCAAGTCCACCACGGGATCAAAGGAATCAAACGGGTGATGGAGAAGAATATCTCCCCGCCGGATCACGCTGAACAGATCCGCCCCATCGTTGAGTTTCGGGTCCAGCGCCGGAGGAATCCTCGGCACAAAAGATTTTTCTCTCAGGTCGCGCCGGTCCACCTGTAGCAAGTGCTTCAGCCGGCCAAAGGAGAGGGGATCCTTCATCCGGTAAACGTCGCTGAAGCTCGCTTCCAGGTTCGAAACCAGAATCTCCAGCATCGCATCCGGCAGATCTTCGTTCACTTTGACGCGCACCACATCGCCAAACCGCCGGGCCCGTACCGATTCTTCGATCGTCTCCAGCAGATCGTCTGCCTCGAGCTCCTGAATCGCCTGATCCGCATCCCGCGTCACGTGAAAGGGATGCGACTCCAGTACTTCCATGCCGGGGAACAATTCACCCAGGTGCGCGCTAATCAGTTGCTCCAGCCAAATAAAGCGATAACCTTTGCCCCGTCTCGACTTGCCGTTCAGATCGACGGGAATCAATTGCGGCAGCGTGTCCGGCACCTTCAAGCGGGCAAAATGATTCTCGCCCTCAGAACCTCGAATCAGAATGGCAAGGTTCAAACTCAGGTTGGAGATGTGGGGGAAGGGCCGCCCGGGATCAAAGGCCAGCGGCGTCAATACCGGGTACACTTTCTCCCGGAAGTAAGTCGCCATCCGGTTCGCCGCCGCGCTATCCAGGTCAGGAATCGTTACGAACTCAATCCCCTCCTCGCGCAGCGCCGGCAATAGATCCTGATGCAGACAAATGCGCGCATCCACCATCAATTGGTTAACAACCGGACGAATCGCATCCAATTGCGCTGCCGCCGAAAGCCCATCCGCACCCACTTCATCAATCCCGGCTTCCACCTGGTGCTTCAGTCCAGCTACCCGCACCATAAAGAATTCGTCCAGGTTAGAGCCGAGAATCGATAGAAACTTCACTCGCTCCAGCAATGGATTCGAAGGGTCTTGTGCTTCTTCGAGCACGCGCCGCTGAAATTCCAAAAGGCTCAATTCGCGGTTGATAAACAGACTGCTGTCTTCGAGGCCAATGACAGCCGGCGAAGGGGTAGGGGGAATAATTATGCGTTTGGCTCGGGCCATGCTCACTCTAGGTTAGCGAGGCCCTGCCGGGCCCAACGCCAAACTTCCCGCTACAGCCAGATTGAGTCGGGTCACTTCAGTCGCATAGGCCGGGGAAGCATGTTCAAAAGTGTCCTGCGCCGTATGTTGAAATCCGTGGTGCTCCACCGGGGTCGTAAAGCGGACCGCCGGGTACCCCGCCTCATGAAAAGGCATCTGGTCGCCAGCTCTCCCCGGCCGGTCCCCCCGAAGTATCAGATTCGCCTCCATTGCCAGGCCATAGCGCCCCGCCACTTCTTTCACCAGCTCCGCCAACTGCCGGGAAGGCGATTCTTCCGGATCACTGGAATAAACATCCACCACATCACTCACCCGCCTCCCGTTGCCGTCAAAGTCGTTGCCAACAATGTCGCTGTTCAAGACACCCAGAATCCGCCTTCTTGCCGCCTGCGCGCCCTTTACATAGGCCTTGCTTCCGAATAAGCCCTGCTCCTCCCCCGAGAAGGCAACAAACACGAGCGTCCGCGGCCATTGCTTTTGACTCATCAGCCGTGCCACCTCCAACATCAGGGCTACGCCGCTGGCGTTATCGCTAACTCCTGGCGCCAACGGGCTGTCTGCCGTCGCCCCCCAATTCGGCCGCCCATCGCGCTCGACAATATTCAGCGAATCATAATGCGCGCACAAAATGATTTCCTCGGCGTCCTCCCCAGTTCCGGCCAGTGTCGCCACCACATTGTGTACTTCCAGATCGCGGAGGATTCGCCCTTGCTTTTCTACCTTGTGGCTGTCGAACCCTACCGCAAGCCTCGGCGAATAGGATTTCAACTCACTCGCAATCCACTCCCGCGCCGCCTTGTTGCCCTTCTCATAGTGAGTATTCCGTGACCCAAAGCTCTCCAGCTTCTTCATGGAATTCGCAATCCTGGTCTGGCTCACCTCCCCCAGGAGCTCTTGCACTTGGGGCTCCTGCGCAAACAGAGCTGCGACTGCCAGCATTGCAAATTGCATATTTACCAGTGTAGTTACCAAAATGAAATCCAAATATCGTGAAACTGCAACTTTCGCTGGCTAGCCTGAGGACCATGAAGTTCTTTCTGATTTGGCTCGCCTTGGCGGCCAGCTTGCTTGCGCAGACCGATTCCGCTTCGCTGCGCGTCCTCGTTGAAGATCAATCTCAGGCTGCCGTTCCCGGCGCAAAAGTTCTGATTGTCAACAAAAACACTGGTTTCCGCTCTACCTTGGATTCTTCTTCTGATGGTTACGCTCTCTTCAGCCCCATCCTCCGTGGCACCTACGACATTGAAGTGGCCAACAGCGGCTTCAAGACCGTTAAACTTTCTGACGTTCAAATCAACATCGACGAACGCCGCCTCCTGCGTGTACGCCTCGAAGTATCCAGCATCACCGAGACGGTTGAAGTTACCACCGCCGTTGCCTCCATCCAAACCGAACAAGGCTCACTCGGTCAGGTGATCGACGGCCGCACCGCTGTAGAGCTGCCTCTCGCCGGTCGCCGCTATACCGAATTGGCTTTGTTGTCCCCCGGAGTTGCCGCAAGCACCCTGAACCCCACCACGCGTGGCCCCGGCTGGTTTGTCGCCAACGGCAACTACCACACCCAAAACAACTTCCTTCTTGATGGCGTCGACAACAACCAGGGCACTCAGAACGCTCAATCTCTCAGCGCCCAGGTCGTCCAACCCAACCCCGACGCCATCGCCGAATTCAAAGTGCAAACCAACTCCTTCTCTGCCGAATTTGGCCGCAGCGCCGGAGCTGTCGTCAACGTTTCCATCAAGAGCGGTAGCAATGAGACCCACGGCACCGGCTACTACTTCAATCGCGATGCCGCCCTCGCTGCCCGCGGTTGGACCAACAATCTCCAGAATGTGCCGAAAAACAATCTCTCCTGGCACCAGTACGGCGGTACCGTCGGTGGCGCCATTAAGAAGAACAAGATCTTCTACTTCGGTGCCTACGAAGGCTTCCGGCAAAGTTTCGCTGACACCGGCATCACCACCGTGCCCACTCTCAGCCAGCGCACCGGCAATTTCGGTGTCCTGAACATCGTCGATCCCGATACCCGTACCGCCTTCCCCCAAAACATCATTCCCGCATCCCGTTTTGACGCCCTGGCCAAAAAGGTCATCGATCTCTATCCCGATCCGAATACCCCCGGTCAGTTCCAGAACGGCCGCCCCGTTAATAACTACAGCCTCCAACGCGACGGCAAGGAAGACACTCACAAGTTCGACACCCGCACCGACTACAACATCAACGACCGCAACCAGTTGATGGCCCGCTTTAGCTTCCTCCGGCAGGAATTCAGCCGCGATGCCATCTTCCCGGGCCTCGCTGACGGTGTCGGCAACCAGGGCACGCAGTTCAATGAAAACCGCAGCCTCGCCGTCGCCTGGACTTCCACCATCAACCCGCGCATGGTCAACACTCTCCGTTACGGCAACAACTACACCTTTGCCGAGTTCGCTCACGCCACTGCCAACTCCGAAAAGGCCGATGCCTTCGGCTTCCGCGGACTGCCCCCGGAAATGCTTCAGGTTGGCGGCTTACCGCTCATCAACCCAACGAACTACAACCAGCTCGGCACCCGCAACTTCCGGCCTCAGTTTCAGGCCCCCAAGCTCAACCAGATCATCGACACGCTTTCGTTCACCTCCGGCCGTCACTTCATCCGTGCCGGTTTTGAGCTCCGCCTCAAGGCCAACAGCTTTGTCGACGTGACGCGCCGCACCCCGGCCTACAACTTCCAGGGCCGCTACACCAACGACGCCATGGGCGATCTCCTGCTCGGATTCCCGGAAAGCGTTCAGCTCAACACCGTGCCCGAAGTGGACCAGCGTCAGGAAGCCTATAGCGGCTTCATCCAGGACGACTTCAAGCTCAGCCGCACCCTGACGCTGAATCTCGGCCTCCGCTACGAATACACCACGCCCTTCTACGGCCATGGCGTCAACAAGAACATCAACTTTGATCCCGCCACCGGCGGACTCGTTTTCGCTACAGATAAAGACAAATACCTCACCACTCCCGATCGCAACAACTTCGGTCCCCGCATGGGCTTCGCCTGGCAGGCAATCGAAGAAAAGCTCGTCGTGCGCGGCGGCTACGGTATCTTCTACAACACCGAAGACATCTACGGTTCGGAAGCCAACCTTCCTCTCAACCCTCCCCAACTCGTGCAGCCCACCTTGCTCCGCGTTGGCACGGGTCCGGCTCCTGTCCGCCTGAGTGATCCGATTCCATCCGGTGTTCTTACCAACTTTGACAGCCGCAACATCGGCCTCCGCACCCGCGAGCGGGACCAACGCTCGGGTCGCATCCAGCAGTTCAACCTCGCAGTCCAATACCGTGTCAACAAAGCCAGCACTTTTGAAGTGGCTTATGCCGGCAACCGGGGCGCCAACCTCTTTGGCCTCTACCAGCGCAACCAGACTGCTTTCGGTGTCGATGGTTCGGTCGCCGCCAACCGCCCCTTCCCCCAATGGCAAGGCATTCAGACCGGTGCCAGCACATCCCGTAGCTGGTACAACGCTTTGCAGACCAAATTCGAGCACAACTTCGATAAGGGCCTCTACCTTCTGTCCAGCTTCACCTGGGCTAGCGCAATCGATCAGGCCGGCACTTGGGACGCTGGTGCTTCCCCGCAATTCCTCGATCGTTTTGATCTGGAAAACGGCCGCATGACCCAAACCGCCAAACTCAACTACACCAACGCCATCACCTACGAGCTTCCCTGGGGCAAGTCCTGGACTGGCTTTGCCAAGTATGCTTTCGCTGGCTGGCGCACTGCCTCAATCCTCAACTGGCGCACCGGCCTGCCGATCAACGTCGGCCTCAATGGCAACGGCATCGATCCGCAAACCGGTCGTGCCTACCGGTTCCTCAATCGCAACGGCGGCGGCCTTCGCCCGGACCGCATTGGTGAAGCCAACACCGGCATCAGCCCGAAAGAGGACCGCTTCCGCTTCCTCGATCCGGCCGCTTACCGTGTCCAGGCTGTCGACACTCCCGGCAACGCCGCCCGCAACACTGCCTATGGCCCCCGCTTCTTCAATACGGATTTCAACCTCTCCAAGGGCTTCCGTATCTCTGACCGCCAGGCCTTCGACATCCGTTGGGAAGCCTTCAACCTCTTCAACACGGTGAACTTCAACAACCCTTCCACCGGAGTCGGCAACACCAACTTCGGCTGGATCACCTCGGCTCGCGAGCCCCGCATCATGCAGCTCGCCGTCCGCTATCGCTTCTGATCCCCGCTACAATCAGATCCGGTGAAATCGGATCTCGATCGTTTGCAAGGTAGCTGGCGCGTAACTTCTCTCATTCTGGAGGGATCTGCCTGGAGCGCCAGGATGATCGGTGATGCCCGGGTCGAAATCGAAGGCGGCCGCTTTCGATCTCTCGGCCTGGGCTTAACTTTTGAGGGCCTGCTGCGCCTGGAGTCGCGCCGCAGGCCCAAAGCTTTCTCCATCAAGTTCACCCGTGGCCCGGAAAAAGGCAACGTCATTCACGGCATCTATGAACTCAACGCCAACCGCTGGCGGCTCTGCTTCGCTGCAAAAGGAGGCCCGGCGCCTCACGCTTTCGTAAGTACGCCGGGCTCTGGTTTTGCAATGGAAATCCTAGATCGCGACGTCAACCCACCCGCGCCGCTCACTTGATGCCGCAACCGCTTCGAGCAGCAGCATCCCGCGCAAGCCCGCTTCAAAAGTCGGATAGTCGATTTCCGCCGCCGGGTCGGCTATCCGCCGGTAGAAACGCTTGAACAGATTCTTGTGGCTGTCGTCGTAACCTTCGCTATGCCCACCGGGTAACTCTGCATATGCTGCCGCCGCCGGATGGAAGAGGCTCCCGTCCTTGACGATCACCTGGTTCGGCTCATTCCGTTGGCCGATCCACAATTCATCCGGCCGCTCCTGATTCCAGGACACCCCACACTTCGTCCCGTAAATCTCCAGCCGGAAGCTGTTCTTGTTCCCCGCCGATACCTGGCTCACCGTAAACGCTCCGCGGGCCCGGTCTCCCAAATGCACCAGCACTGCCCCAAAGTCATCGGTATCGATCGGAATATTCTGATATTCATCCGGATTCAGCGTCTTGCCCGTAAAGGTTTGCACACTGCCTTGCGGCTTCTTGCGCGTCTTGTGGAAGGTCGTCAGTTCCCCGCAAACGCTCGTAATGGGTAGTGCCGTCAGGTGCTGAATCATGTCCATCCAGTGGCTCCCAATGTCGCCCATCGCCCGCAGCTTGCCGTTGTGCTCGGCTTCAATCCGCCAGTTGTAATCGGTGTCGTAAAGCAGCCAGTCCTGCGAGTAGGTCCCCTGCACGACGAGAATCTCGCCGAGCTCCCCTGCCGCTACCATCTGCCGGATTTGCTGCACCACCGGGTAGTAGCGCAGATTGTGATTTGTCGCGTGGACAACCGGTTTGGCCTCAGCCAGGTCCAGCAATTCCTTTGCTTCCGCGCTCGTCATCGTCAACGGCTTCTCGCACAGCACGTGCTTGCCATGAGCAATTGCCGCTTTCGCCATCGGATGGTGCAACGCGTTCGGCGTGCAGATGTGAACTGCATCAATCGAGTCGTCCTTCAACAGGGACTCCCAGTCTCCGGTGGCCCGCTCGATATACATTTGCTCAGCAAATGCCTTCGCTTTGGCTTCGCTCGACGCCGCAACCGCGGCCACTTCTACATTCCCCAAACGCCGGATGGCTTCCGTATGCACGATGCCCATAAAGCCCGTGCCCAGCATGGCAGTTCTGATTTTTTGCATGGTTTTCGTTCTCTCAATCTATCGTATTCGCGACGCATTGGTCGATATCTGAATTGATAAGATGAAGGTGTTGAGCAGATGATTGTCAGGATCAAGTTGCGGGTCGGGCCGATGGTTGCTTCCCAGCGCAACCTGGATTCAAAGCTTGCCTTCGCCCTGGCCAGCCTGCTCACCCCTGCCGCTGTCCTTTGCATCGTCGTCGCACTTTGGCGCCTGCTCGCGGACGTTAACGTAACCGAAGATTTTGTGATCGAAGCCGGTCTCCTCAGCCACTGGCAAGTCTGGCTCGCCTTGGGGGTCGCCATTCAGTCCGCTAGTGTCTATCTCGACCGCTACGGCCGTCGATTGGAACGCGACGCCTAGGCCACCTACTGACCTTTCGACACTTCCACCGACTGGTCCACCACCACCTGGCTTCCCGTGTCCAGGCGGGGTAAATTCGTCGTCGCCACCATTTCCCCGAGCGCTACCCCTTCCAGAATTTCTACATCGTCATCAAAGCGCTCGCCAATCTTTACTTCCCGGGCATCGATGGTCCCGTCCTGAATCACGTACACCTTATTCGACCCCAGGATGTACTGAATCGCCCGGGTTGGCAGCAGCACAATGTTTTCGGCCTTATCCGTAGGGATCCGCGCCCGCGCATAAGACCCCGGCTTCAAGCGCATCCCCGGATTGTCGATCAACGCCTCAGCTACAAAAGTCCGCTTGGCCTGATCTACTGTCGGCGAAACGCGCCAGATCCGGCCATTGAACTTCTGGCCCTCAAAAGCCTCCACTTCCACTTGCGCAATCTGCCCCACCTTGATCCACGGCGCCATCCGTTCCGGCACATCCAGCCGCAACCTTAACGGGTCTGTCTTTACCAGCACCAGCAGCGGTGTGTTCGCTCTCACAAACTGCCCCACCGTCACCTGCCGTTCCTTCACACTTGCGGCATAGGGCGCGTACACGGTCGTGTCCCGCAATTTCTTGCGCTGCAATTCCACCACCGCCTTGAATCTTTCCACTTCCTGAGCCAGATTCCTCGCCATATTGATCGTGGCGTCGTAATTTGCCCGCGCCGCATTAAAACGCGCTTGCGCCTGGTCCAGATCCGCCTGCGGCCCAATCCCCTGGTCCCGCAATTCCCGGGTCCGCTTGAACCGCTGCTCGGCTTCCAACAATTCCGCTTCCGCCCGCCGCACGTCCGGCGTTGTCTTGACGTCCTGTACGCGCTCGGATTCCTTGGTCAACCCCAGCCGCTCCATGCTGGATCGCAACTGCGCTTCATTCTGCGCCAGCAAATACCGCTGCTCCTCGTCGCTGATCCGCACCAGCACCTGCCCCTGCTTTACCAGATCCCCCAGATCCACTTCCACCTTGTCCACCCGGCCATCGATTTCAGCGCTGATGATCGTCTCATCCAGCGGAAACAGTGTTCCCACACTATCCACCGTGCGCTTCACCGTCCTTGACCGCGACATAGTCGCCTTTACCTTCAGCGGCCCCGCCTCTTTTTTAGCCGGTGCCACGGCGGCCTCCTTATTACAGGAACCCAGCAGCACACAGAGTGCCAAAGTGGCGGTAATGAGGTGGCGAGACATTGGATGAAGAGTTATTTATCAGTGTAGCCCTTCACCTGAGCCTTAGCTAGCGTATTCCTCGCGCTTGACCAGACTGTTATCTGGCTGTCGTCAAGACTTCATCTTTACCCTTCATCCTCAGTGCTAAGAGCCATGCCCTACCCCCAAACCTCGTCTGTTGGTCCCTTCCGGGGCGCATTTGCCAAAGTCCTGCCCGGTCAGCTTCCCCAACCGCTCTTTTCTGCTCTCATGAAGCTGCTCCAGGTGGAGCAGACCGATGACCTCTACGAATCTCTCCGGCTCGGCCCCGCTGAAACTTTTTGTGAG
Source organism: uncultured Bryobacter sp. (assembly GCA_964510335.1). Lineage (GTDB taxonomy): Bacteria > Acidobacteriota > Terriglobia > Bryobacterales > Bryobacteraceae > Bryobacter. The sequence continues at coordinate 19,587 of CAZECF010000040.1, forward strand.
CGCCTCCTGGCTGCCCTCAACGTCGAGACCCGGATTTCGCCAGAAGACCTCAAACGCATTCCCCGCCAGGGTGCCGTTCTGGCCGTGGCCAACCACCCCTTCGGCATCGTAGAAGGCGTTGCTCTGGCGCAACTGCTTCCCCAAATCCGGCCAGACGTCAAGATCATGGCCAACTCCATCCTTGCCTCTTTTCCCGAGGTTGCTGACCGCATCATCTGCGTAGACCCCTTCGGCGGCCCCCAAGCCCGCCGCGCCAACGCCCGCGGCCTCCGGGAAGCCATTGAATGGCTCTCCTCCGGCGGCATGCTCCTTGTCTTTCCCGCTGGCGAAGTCTCTCAGCTCCGCTTCCAACTCCCACGCCCCCAGGTAGCCGACCCCGTCTGGAGCGATTCCATCGCCCGCCTGCTTCGTCGCACCGGTGCCGCCGCTCTTCCCCTCTATATCGATGGCCGCAACAGCGCACTCTTCCAGCTTGCCGGCCTCGTACACCCGCGGCTCCGTACTGCGCTGCTCCCCCATGAATTGCTCAACAAGCAGCGCCGGCCCATCACTCTCCGCTGCGGTGCGCTTGTCCCGGCGGAGCGCATCGAATCCTTTGACAACGATGAGGCGCTCGTCGAGCACCTCCGCTGGCGCACCTACCTGCTTGGCAAGCGGGACCGTCCTCGTCCCCGCAAGGCCACCAGCGGATCCCCCCTCACACCGGCTATACCCCTGCCAGGCCTCTTGCTCGAAATGCGCCGGCCTCCGCTCGTCGAACAGGGCGAGTTCCAGCTTTTTGCAGCACCCGGAAATGAAATCCCAGCCACCCTGCGCGAAATCGGCCGTCTCCGTGAACTCACTTTCCGCCAGGCTGGCGAGGGAACCGGTCGTGAAATCGACCTCGACCGCTTCGATACCCACTACCACCACCTCTACCTCTGGAATCGCCACAAGCAGGAAATCGCCGGGGCCTATCGCTTGGGCCTGGTCGAAGAAATTCTGCCCCGCTTCGGAGTCAAAGGCCTCTATACTCACTCACTCTTCGACTTCCAGCCAGACTTCCTCACCCGCCTGGGCCCCGCCATCGAACTCGGCCGCAGCTTCATCATCCCCGCTTACCAGCGCAGCTTCCAGCCCCTGCTTCTCCTGTGGAAAGGCATCGGTGCCTTCGTCCTCAATCACGCGCCAGCTCACGTACTCTTTGGTCCCGTAAGCATCAGTGCCGATTACGCCCGTGTCTCCCGCGAACTCATTGCCAGTGTCCTCAGCCAGCAGAACGGCAACCCGGAGCTCTCACCGCTGGTCCGCCCCCGCCGTCCCCTGCGCCCCGGCTGGGATACTGTCCACCCCGTCGCCTGCGACCTCGAAGAGCTCGGCGACCTCATCGCTGACCTCGAAGCCGACGGAAAATCCATCCCCGTCCTCTTGCGCCAATACCTCAAGCTCGGCGGCCAACTCCTTGCCTTCAACGTCGACCCCAAATTCAACCATTGCCTCGACGGCCTCATCGCCGTCGACCTCGCCGGCACCGACCAGAAGCTGCTCGAACGTTACATGGGCGCGAGCGGCGCCAGCCGCTTTCTAGACCAGAATCGTGAACGCCGCTTCCGGTTGCGCGGTCCGCTCCACCCGCCGGTAGAGCGTATCCCGCTCAACGGGTTCCCGTCCGGCCTCCCGAATTAGCCGCTCCAGCTCTTCCCGGCGCAGACTCTGGCTCGTCGTTGCTCCAGCATCGTGGTAAATTTTTTCTTCCACCACGGTCCCGTCCAGGTCATCCGCCCCAAATCGCAAAGCGATCTGCGCAATCTTCGGCGTCATCATGATCCAGTACGCCTTGATGTGTGGAATGTTGTCCAGCATCAGCCTCGCAATGGCGATGGTCTTGATGTCATCAAAACCACTCGTTGAAGGAATGTGCTCGAGCGGCGTATTCGCCGGATGGAATGCAAGCGGGATAAAGGTCTGAAAGCCCTTCGTATCGTCCTGCAACTCCCGCAACCGCACCAGGTGGTCCACCCGGTCCGCATCCGATTCCACATGCCCATAAAGCATCGTGCAGTTGGAATGCAATCCCAGCCGATGGGCCTCCCGCGCCGTCTCAATCCAGGCATTGCCATCAATCTTGTGGTCGCAGATAATGCGCCGCACGGGTTCGGCAAAAATCTCAGCGCCCCCGCCGGGCAGGGAATCCATCCCCGCCTCCTTCAACTTCTCAAGCACCTGCCGGATCGTCAGCTTTGTCCGCGTCGCAAAATACCCGATCTCCACCATCGTGAAGGCTTTCAAATGCACTTGCGGGAAGCGCTGCTTCAAGCCCCGCAATAATTCGCAATACCAGTCCAGTGTCAGCGTCGGATGCAATCCGCCCACAATGTGGAATTCCGTCACCGCCTCGCTCCAACCCTTGCCCGCCACTTCCCAGGCCTGCTCATGCGACATCGTGTACCCGTCCGGGTCCCGCACCTGCTTGCCAAAGGCACAAAGTTTGCACTGCGCCACACAAACATCAGTCGGATTAATGTGCCGGTTCACATTGAAGTAGGTCGCATTCCCGTTGATCCGCTCCCGCACCAGATTCGCCATGTGACCGATGCCCAGGATGTCGTGCGAGCGATACAGCGCCACGCCATCCTCAAAACTCAAACGCTCCCCCGCCAGCACCTTGTCATGAATCGGCCGAAGCCGTTGATCGTCAAACATTTCTGTACACCTCAATGGCCATCCCGGCAAAATATAAGATTCCAATAAAACCGTTCACTGTGAAAAACGCCATGTCCACCCGGCTCAAATCATCTGCCTTCACCAGGCTGTGCTCATACACCAGCAGCGCCGCAACCGGTGCCACCGGCCAATAACCCAGCCCGAACTGCTGCGCCAGTCCCGCCAGCAACAACACTGTCAAGACATGAAAGCCCCGGCTAAGCCACAGCGCCCCGGCCACGCCAAACTTGGCGGGAATACTGAACAAGCCCTCCCGCTGGTCAAATTCCACATCCTGGCAGGCATAGATGATGTCAAAGCCCGCCGTCCAGAACATCACCGCCAGGCTCAAAAGCCCGATCCGCCAATCAAGCGTCCCCGTCACTGCAATCCACGCCGCCGCCGGCGCAATCCCCAGGCTCAATCCCAGCACCAGATGCGCAAAGCTCGTAAATCGCTTCGTGTAGCTGTAAAAAAGCACTACCCCAAGCGCCACCGGGCTCAACACCAGACACAGCGGATTCAAAAGCGCGCTGGCGGCAAAAAACATCACGCTCGACGCCACCAGAAAGCCCCACGCAAACTTCACGCTCAATTGCCCGCTCGGGATATGCCGCATCGCCGTGCGCGGATTCTTTGCATCAATCCGTGCGTCCAGAATCCGGTTAAACGTCATCGCCGCGCTGCGTGCTCCCACCATCGCCATCACAATCCACACCAGCTTCAAGCCCGCTCCCGCAACCGCAAACCCACCTTCCCGCCACGCCAGCATTGCTCCCGTCAGCGCAAACGGCATCGCAAATACCGAATGCTCAAACTTGATCATGTCCAGCGTTCGCTTCAGGCGCTCCCCAAAGCCCAACGGCTGCGTCACTGTTTCTGTCGGCGTCATCCCTTGAATCAACTACCATTTTAATGGATGCGCACATTTGCCCTTTGCTGCATGATTGCAGCGCTAACCATGTCCTGTTCTTCGAGTAAAGAGGAGGCTGAACGCTTTATGATGCGCCCCGTCACCATGCCCGACGGCAAGACCGTCTATGCCGAAATGGCCATTGAGTATGCCGAACTCCTCCGCGGCCTTATGTTCCGCGACAGCCTCGCTCCGGATCGCGGCATGCTCTTCATTCACAACAAGATGGGCCGCTACTCTTACTGGATGTTTCAGGTAAAGATCCCTCTCGACATCATCTGGATGGACAAAAATAAAACGGTCGTTGAAGTTTTGGCCAATGTGCCCCCTTGCCCCTCCACCAAATCCAGCGAATGTCCGCAACATGGTGGCACCGTCGATTCGCAATTTGTTCTCGAACTCGCCTCCGGCCGCGCTGCCGCTTACGGCGTCAAAGTCGGCTCCAAGATAGACTTCTAGTAAATGAACCAACAGCAAATCCTTGATCTCTTTGAAAAAGTCCGCGCTGGTGATCTTTCCCCCGACGCCGCAACCGAGAAGTTGAAGCACCTCCCTTTTGAAGACATTGATTTCGCCAAGGTGGACCACCACCGTTCACTCCGTCACGGCATGCCCGAAGTGATCTTTGGCCAAGGCAAGACTCCTTCGCAAATTGTCGCCATCGCCGAGAGGCTGGCCGCCCGCGACCAGAATGTACTCGCCACCCGCGTCTCGGAAGACGCTGCCCATGCCATCCAGCAGGCATTGCCTGAAGCTGTCTACCATCCCTTAAGCCGCCTTGTCATCCTCAAGCGCGAAGTCAAAATCACCGGCAAGGGCAAGATCCTCGTCATGTGCGCCGGCACGGCCGACTTGCCCGTCGCCGAAGAAGCCCGTCTCACTGCGGAACTGATGGGCAATGAGGTGGTCGCTGTCTCTGATGTCGGCGTCGCAGGCATCCACCGCCTGCTCGAACAACGCGAAAAGCTCTGGGACGCCCGCGTCATCATCTGTTGCGCCGGCATGGAAGCCGCTCTCCCCAGCGCCGTCGGTGGCCTCGTCGGCTGCCCCGTCATCGGTGTCCCCACCAGCGTCGGCTATGGCGCTCATTTCAACGGACTCGCTTCTTTGCTATCCATGTTGAACTCTTGCGCGTCCAATGTCACAACGGTGAATATCGATAACGGCTTTGGCGCCGCCTACGTCGCCACCCTCATCAACCGGATCTAGGAAATGTTCATGCGACTGATTCTCCCGCTGGTCTGTGTCTGCGCCCTGGCGCAGCAGCAGCCCCCGCCCCTTGTTCCCCTGGACAAGCTCTCCATCCCCAAGGCGGAAGAAGGCGTCACCGATGCCGACCAGCCTCAGGCCGCCAGTCTCAATGGCAATGCCCTCTTTGGCGTAAAGGACAAAGAGGGTCGCATTGCCGCCGCCATCGCTGAATTGCAGAAAGACCCTGACAACCCAGACCTCCTCCTCGCCCTCGGCCGCACTCAGGATTCCCTCCTGCGCTACAACGAATCGATCCCGGTCTATGCCGAAGGCATGCAGAAATTCCCCAAGGATTTCCGCTTCCCTCGCATGCGTGGCCAACGCTACATTTCGATTCGTCGTTTCTCTGACGCCATCACCGACCTCAAGCTCGCCGCCAAACTGGCCCCAAATTCCTTTGACGCCGCCTACTACCTCGGCCTCGCTCTCTACTTCAATGGCGACCATTCCGCCGCTGCCGCCGAATTGGCCCGCTGTGAAGGCCAGATCACCAAAGCCAGCCCCGAGCTCGCTGACCTCCGAGGCGGCCGCGCCTGCAATGCCATGGCCACTGACCCCAACGTCATCGTTGCTCTCCAGTATTGGCGTTACCTCGCCCTGCGCCGGGCCGGTGATACCCAGGCCGCCCGCGATTACGTCACCACCCACGTCAGGGAAAATCTGAACGTCACCGCCTCCAAGCCCTTCTATGAATCCCTCCTCTTCTTCAAGGGCGTCAACGATATCGGCAACCTCCTGGCTGGAGCCAACGAAGGAGGCCGCGACTTCCTCACCCGCTCCACCGCCGCCGCCACCTATCTCTTCACGGAAGGCGAACGCGCCCAAGCCTGCCAAATCTGGGCCCGCAACGCGATGGACCAAAGTTGGGATCACCTCGGCGTCATCAACTCGGAATCCGAGTTCTGGCGTAACAGCCGCGCTGCCTGCGCCCTCTACGGCCCGCCGCCCTCCAACAAATAAGTCAGGCTAACCCTTCGCATTTCCTCCCGGCCGCACCAGCGCAAACCGCTCTCGCGTCCGGCAATAGTCCATCCCCCCCATGCGCCCCACCGCGTCCAGCATTGCCGGGTCCACCTTGAAATCCTCCACCAGGCCCTCGGCATAGTGGAAGCAAACCACGTCCCCCAGCACCAGCATTCCGCTCGTCGGCTTGTCACCCATCGGCAAGATCTGCTTCACCCGGCACTCCATCTTGGCCGGTGCCTCCTTCACCATCGGTGCCGCCACCAGGCTGCCCTCCTCCGCCGTCACCCCCGCCAATTCAAACTCATCCACCTCCGGCGCTACCTCGGCCGCCGACTGATTCATCGCCTCGGCCAGCGCCTCATTCACGATATTCACCACAAACACACCCGTTTCTTCAATGTTTCGCAGCGTGTCCTTGCGGTTGTCCCCGCCCGGCTTCCTCGACGGAGCAAAACAAACCACCGGCGGGTCCGCCGACACAGCATTGAAGAAGCTGTAGGGTGCCAGATTCGCCACGCCATCCCGGCTCCGCGTGCTCACCCACGCAATCGGCCGCGGCACCACGGTGCCAATCATCAGCTTGTACAAATCTTTGGCGCTTACTTCTTCCGGTCGTATGATCATATTCACCTAGTGTGATGCGACTACCCACCGCGCTAGATTGAGAGAAAGTGAATTATCTCGGGCATCTGCTCGTGCTTCCCGATTCCGGCCTGATCTCGCTCGGCAACCTGCTGGGGGATTTCTTCAAGGGCAGGCTCCAAACCATCGAACCACTCCCCCTCCGTCAGGGCGTTGCCCTCCACCGTGAAATTGACCGCTTTACTGACGCCCACCCCGCCGTCCGCCGCAGTATCTCCCGCATCGATCCTGCCCGCCGCCGTGTCGCTGGCATCCTCGTCGATGTCTTTTACGATCACTTCCTCATCGCCCAGGCTCCCCTCGACGATCTCCGCGCCAACCTCTCGCCCTACCTTCCTCTCTTGCCCCCTGCTCTCCAGGATCTCCCGCCCCGCATGATCCATTCCCGCTGGTTCGGCGCTTACTCTTCCATTGAAGGCATCGGACAGGTTCTATCTCGCATGCAGCAGCGCCGCCAGCGCATCACGGGCCTTGCCGGCGCTGAAGTCGAACTCCAAACTCACCACACCGCCTTTGCCGCCGATCTCGCCGAATTCTTCCCCGACGTCCAAGCTTTTACCAGCGAAACACTGGCTCGTCTCCAATCGGCATCCCCGGCGGAGCTTCCACCGGCTTCGGCAACGGAATCACCTTCGGGTCCCGCTCAAATCGTTCAATCTGATTCTTAAGCCACGCGTCAATCGGCATCCCCGCAATCTTCTTGAGCTCGGCAAAAGCGAGCGATCGCGCCGCCGGAGCCGTCCGTTCCTCTGCCGCCAACGCCATCAGATGATAGGCCACGGCCACGCGCAACAGGTATTGAATCTCGCCCCGCATATCCGTCCCCGCTGCCCGTCCAAAAGCAAGCTCCGTCAGCCGGTTCACGACTTCACTCAGCCCCAATTGCCGCCCGTCCCGGGCCACGTGCTGCTCCAGCCGGCTTGCCCGTTCCGGATGCAGCAACAACCCCACCGTCTGGTGAATCGCCGCCTCGGCCGGTGCCAACGCGTCAAAGGTCAGGCCCGTCCGGCCACGAAAGCTCTCCCGCGTGCGGGCATACCCAAGCGCCGGCGGCGGCATCAAATTCAAGATCCGCTCCGGCAAGGCCAACGTTTCAGGCTTCACGGTATCCAGCAGCGCCGCCAGTGCCCGCCGCTGCTCCTCCACGGCCACCAGCTTGGCCACCGGCTGCCCATCTCCGCGCAGCGCATAACGATAATCCACCCCGCCCACTACCTTCACGGCCGCCTCCACCTGATAGCGGTGGCTCAAATAAATCGGCACCAGCTTGTTCTCGATCTCCGACATCGGCGACCCCATCGTGATCACCCGCTCGCCAAAGGTCTCCAGCGCCTTCGATCTCACCTTCATCATCCGGTTCAATTCATCTACCGCGTTGGCACCGTTGTCCCACAAATGCCCCGCCGGGTGCGCTCCTCCCGCCGCCCGCGCATCCGTGTCGGCGATGACATACATCCCCTTCTGGTGCGCCCGGTCCAGCACATTGCGCAACTCCGCTGCCTCATTGGCCCCCGCGGGAAAATCCTGATATCCATACTCAATCGCCACCTTGTCCCAGTCCCCTGCGCCCACCGCATAGGCATCGCTCAAATCAATTGACCCGTCCGCCTTCAGCGTAAACAGTGGGGCCGGGTAATCCATCACGCTCAATCGTCCAAACGCGCTCGCCGCAAAATTGTGCACCAGCCCCAGCGTGTGCCCCACCTCATGAATCGACAATTGCCGGATCCGCGCCAGCGCCATGTCCATCATCCGCTTGGTCGAAGCATCCGCACTCGCATACGGCGCCAGCATTCCTTCCGCAATCATGAAGTCCTGCCGGATGCGCAAGCTCCCCAACGTCACATGCCCCTTCAGAATCTCCCCCGTCCGCGGGTCCGTCACGCTCGACCCATAACTCCAGCCCCGCGTCGAACGGTGCACCCACTGGATGATGTTGTACCGCGCATCCATTGAGTCGGCCCCCTCCGGCATCACTTCCACCCGGAACGCATCCTTATACCCAATCGCCTCAAAAGCCTGGTTCCACCACTGCGCCCCCTCAACCAGCGCCGTCCGGATTGGCTCTGGCGCGCCCCGGTCCACGTAGTAAACCAGCGGCCGCACTGCCTCACTCACCTTCGCCGTCGGGTCCTTTTTCTCCAGCCGGTGGCGCGTGATAAACCGCTTCACAATCGGCTGTTCCACCGGCGTCGCAAAGTCGAAGTAACGCACCTGGTTGTACCCGGCTCGCGGATCAAAGGCCCGCGTCTTGAAACCCGGCGGCGGCAACTCCAGAAAGCTGTGATGCACCCGCAGCGTAACCGAGTCCGCAGTCGGCGTCACGCTCCGTACATTCCCGCCCACGTTCTCACCCGTAAACGTAATCGTCGCCTCTGCTTCCGTGTTTTTGGGAAAGGCCTTCGTCCGGGCCATATAAATCGCACTCCGCGTCAGGTCCAGCTTGAACGTACCCTGGTTCTGCCGCCGCAATCGCCCCGCCACATCCATCGCATCCCGCACCACAAAATTCGTAATGTCGATCAGTACCTTGCCCTCTTCTTCGGCCTCCACCGTAAAGCCAAAGATCACACTCCGCGCAAAACTGTCCGCCACCGCTTGCCGCTCCGCTGCATCTTCTGAATTTGCCCGGTAGCTCAAGTTATCTTCCACCAGCATTACCTTCGGCCCCACCCGCTCAAACCGCACCACCCGCTCCTGCCCCAGCAACCCCCTGTCGAGCCCCGTATCGTTTGACCCCAGGCCCGCTGGCAGACTCTCGTAGTAAAGAAAATCCTGATTCAGCTTGTCCACCAACAGGAACAGCTTCCCCGTTTTGCCCTCATGGAAAAGCGGAAAGAATCCCTCCTGCTTTTCCATGGCCTCTGTCCGTGCTGCTACGCTTGCCTGGCCCCATGCCGCCAGCCCCATCAGAAACCCCAATATCCATACTCGCGTCATACTGGATAGTATGCGGCACTTTTGGATTCTGGCTTTGACCGCCCTCTCGGCCACCGCCCAAACTCCTTGTCCCGACACCCCCCTCTTCACTCCCTGCGACTTCGTTTTCGAACTGAATGACGCCGAAGCCGCTGCGCACCCCGAGCCCTGGCGCACCGTTCAACTGAGCGCCGAAGTCAAAAGCCCCCGCTTCCGCACCTTTATCGCCTACGCCTTCTGGGACGGCGGCCGCAAACTCGTTCTTCGCGTCAGCCCCACCGATGAGGGCAATTGGGAGCTTCGCCTCACCAGTAACCTCTCCCGCTTCGACAAGCAACTGCTGCAATTTCAAGGCACCGCTAGCGAGGCCCCCGGCTTTATCCAGCGCGCCAACGTCCACCACTGGCGCTACACCGGCAACCAGAAGGCCCACCTCTGGCTCGGCACCGAGATCTGGCATCTCGCCGACGCCGCCGACGAAACCCTCGATACCGCCAAGGCCTCCGGTGCGACACACGTCCGCACCCTCCTCGAACCCGCCTGGCCCCCGAACCCTGCTCACTTCACCGAAATTGAAAAGCGCATCCAGCGCCTCAACGCCGACAACATCATCGTGGATCTCGTGCTGGCTGGCCCGGCTGGCGACCTCACCCGCACCCTCCCCGATTGGACTGCCCGGGAACGCTACTTCCGCTACGCCCTCGGCCGCCTCGCCCCCTTCAACGTCACCTGGGAACTCGTCCGCGACTGGGAGACCTACCCCGATGCCCGCGTCCTTCTCAAGGACCTTGGCGCCCTCATCCAGAAGCTCGACCCCTATAACCACCCCCGCAGCGCCTACCCCATCGGCAGCACCTCCGCCTTCGTCAAGGACGGCTGGATGACTCACCTTCTCGTCAATGGCGAAGACTCCTCGATCGTCGCCATCGAGCACCAACTCTACCCCCTGCCCTTGATCGCGGTCGGCAAGAAGACCGATACCAAAACTCTCTGGAATGCCTTCACCGCCGGCGCCTATCCTGGCTACGGCACTACGCCCGCCATCGCCGCAATCCTTGCTGCCACCCGCTTCTGGGAACTGGAACCCTACTTCGATGTTTCCAATGGACGCGCCCTCGCCCTCACCGGTGTCGAATACTTCCTCTACGTCGAACGTCCTGGCATCGTCGAAGTCGAGGTCGAAAAGCATGGCTACGACGCCGCCTGGGTGGATGCCACAACCGGCGAACGTACTCTGCTCAAGGAATACAAGGGCAACCACTTCATCGCCGAACCCCCCACCCGCGACCGCGAATGGATCCTCCATCTCTCCCGCGAAGGCCGCAAGGCGGGCATGCTCAATAGCTACAAGTTCGAGAGCCGCCCCAACCTCATGCAGGAAGCCGAGATCGATCCCAAGCGTGTTCCCTTCACCATCGACATCAAGGAAAATGCTGACCTCAAGGCTGGCGTACCTCTCCCCTACACAATTGCCATCACGCGCGAAACCCGCGCCACCCGCTTCATGCAGTATCTGGTCACCGCCGACGTTCCCACCGAAATGCAGGGCTCCCGCGTCATCACTACCAGGCCAGACGGCACCCTGGTCCTGCCGCCCGCTCTTGCCTCCAAATTTCCGGCCGTCCTCTATCTGCGCGTGAACGGACTCAACTCCAACGGCAAGCTCTACTTCATCGACCGTGTCGTTCGCCTCACCCAATGATCCTTGCCATCGATACCACTCACGAAATCGGCAGCCTCGCCTTGGTCGAAAACGGAATCATTCTCGAAGAACAAGTTCTCTCCGGTGAGGACGGCTACGGCCACCTCCTCTTCGCCGCCATTGAAAGTCTCAGCGTCCCCGTCCAGCGCATCGACGCCTTCGCCGCCGCTTGCGGCCCTGGCACCTTCACCGGAGTTCGGATCGGCCTCACCGCCGTCAAAGGCTTCGCTGAAGCTTTGAACAAACCCGCCTACGGCATCAGCAATCTCACCGCTCTGTCGACCTTTGGGAGCACTCCCCACGTCATCCCCTTTTATGACGCCCGCCGCGGGGATGTCTACGCCCGCCTCCTCGACGGCTCGGAACAAGTCCTGCCAGCCCCTCAACTCTTCTCGCAAATCCTCACGCCAGTCGAATGGGTCAGCTTCGACCCCTGGCCCGGCCTCCAGGTCACCCTCGCCCCCCGTGCCATCGCCGGAGTCATTGGCCGCCTCGCAGAACTGCGTTTCAACAATGGCGACCGTCCCGACCCCGCCTCGCTCGACGCAAACTACGTCCGCCGTACCGACGCCGAGCTCAATTGGCGTGATGCCAATTCGGCCTAGCGCCGCGCCACCCACCCTATTGCGTTTTTCAACATCTGCCGGAATTCGGGCGTCTCCAGATTCGGGTTCGCCTCGCCGTCCCACGTATGACCCAGCATCGTCACATAGACCCGCCCCTTCCCATAGGGCCTCACCCAATCCATCGGCTCATTCCGCTGGGAATCCTTGCTCCACGCGTAAGTCAGTACTTCCAAGTCCTTCATCACCGCCGCCGGGCCATGCTGCCCATGCGTCAATTGCTCCGCCCGGTGCCGCCACTTCGCCGGAATCCCTCGCGTCACAGGATGCCGCCGGTTCAGTACGGACACTTCAAAATCATGCCTCGGCCCATGCCCCGGCTGCGGACCCTCTCCCGCCGGCACCACCATCACTTTCTTCCCCACATCTACCACCAGCCCCGGCCCATAGCTCTTGTCCCGCCAAAGCAACCCAACGATCTCGTTGTACTCTTTCCACTCCAGAAACGCATTGTTTGCCGCATGAAAAATCACGACGCCCCCGCCGCCGCGCAAATACTGCAAAAAGTCCTGCTCCAATTCAGCCGGCCACCGCAAGCCATCTGCCAAATGCCCGCCGTTAAAGTTCTGGATCACCGCAGCATAATCGCTGAATTTCGGCCGCCACCGCGCCCACTCCGCCGCGCTCGCACCTCGCGCCGGGCTGGTCGCAACCTCCACCTGGTAGTGCGCCCCCAGCACCGCCCGCAAGAACTCGGTCCCCGCCCGCCAGTCATGGTTATTCACCCCATCCACAATCAGTACCCGCGGCCGCGCCGCCAAAGCCATCAACAAGCTCCGCCTCGTCATGCGTGTCCTCCCGGCGTGATTCGCGCTTCGAGCAAATCAATATCCCGTTCAATCTCGTGCAGCGCTTCGTCTCCGATCTTACGCTGCCGCCGCAAATCTACCACGGCTGCCCGCTCAATTTTGGCCATCCGCCACCAGATCTTTTGCTCGGCCAGGCTCTGGAAATCCTGTGGGGCTTCCACTTCTTCCACGCCCCGTTCCCTTTCCAGCCTCGCCCGCAACTCCGTCAGCCGGTCTTCATAGTAAGCTCGAATCCGGTCGAGCGCCGCCCCGGTACACTCGCCCCGCTCCTGCATCTCCAGCGCCTGCGCCAAAACCACTTCGGTTGTATGAATCCGCGCCTCCAGCTCTTCCTCCTGGCTCGATCTGTCCTCGGGGATCTTCAACCACCTCACGATTCCGCGCAGCGTCAGCCCCTGCAGCAGCAGCGTTCCCAGGATCGCCGCGAAGCTCAGAAACAACAGAAGGTTCCGGTAGGGGAAGGGAAGTCCCCGCACCGTTTCGAGCGGTAACGCCAGCGCGGCCGCCAGGCTCACCACCCCGCGCAACCCCGTCCAACCCACAATCACCACATTCCGCCAGTCCAGCGCTGGCTCTGACTCCCGCACCCGCCGCGAAAGCATCCGCGGCAGGTATGCCGCCGGAAAGACCCACGCCAGCCGTGTCAGAATCACACCCACCACAATCACCGCTGCCCAGCCCAGCAAGACCTCCAGCGGATAGCCCTCCAGCCCTGCCATCACTACCGGAATCTGCAAACCAATCAACAGGAAGATCGCCGAGTTGATGAAAAAGATGAAGGTCTTCCAAACCGCAAAACTGCGGATCCGCGAATTCGCATTAAAGATCTCCGGCGCATGCCATCCCAGCATCAGTCCACTGCCCACCGCCGCCAGTACGCCCGAAGCATGCACCTGCTCAGCCAGAAAGTACGATAAATAGCTCAACAGAAATGTGGAAAGCACTTCCACGTCCGGGTCCCTCAACCACCGGAAGATCCTCACATAGGCCCACCCCAGCGCAACGCCGATCACCGCCCCACCCACCGCGATCCACAAGAACGAAACCAGTGCGTCCCCCGGCGAAAAACTCCCCGAACTCACCGCGATGACAGAGAACCGGTACAGCGTCAACGCCGACGCGTCGTTCACCAGGCTCTCTCCTTCGAGAATCTGCACCACCCGCTTCGGCAAGCCCAAACCTCGCGTGATGCTTGTCGCCGCTGCCGCATCTGGCGGCGAAATAATTGCCCCCAGCAGAAACCCCGTTGCCCAGGTCATTCCCGGGATAAAGGTCACGCACAACACCGCCACTACCGTACTCGTCGCCGCCACCAACCCAAAGGCCAGCAACAGAATCGCCCGCCGCAAACGCCAGAAATCCCGCCACGAAGTAAAAAATGCTGCCTCGCTCAAAATCGGCGGCAGCAACAAAAAGAAGACCATGTCCGGGTCCAGTACCACCCGCGCCGATCCCGGAATCATCGCCAAACCCAATCCCGCCAACACCAGCGCAATCGGATAGGGCTGGTCCAGCCTTTTGGCTGCCAGCGCGATCACCAACGCCACCAGCAGCAACCCCAGAAATGTCTCAATCGATGTCATGGCGTGGTTTGTGGCAACCTAGTAGATGGTACTTCCGTCCATTTGTGTTTGATCATGAATTTTACCCTTCGATTCGCCATATTAGCCATTCTTTGTCTTTCGGCCTTACCGGCCCAGACGCCCAGCACCTTGAGCTACGCCAGCTACTTGCCCGGCGGTGGTGCCGACGTTGCCGTCAAGGTTCTCGTCGAGCCCGGCTCGGGTGACATCTGGATCGGCGGTCATTCCGCTGGTGCCTACGAGGCCTACGGCCCCAACGAGCCCTACCAGCTCACCAACGCCGGCCGCACGGATATCTTTCTGCTCAAGCTCCGTATCTTCCCCGACGGCTCCGCCATCCCCATCTTCTTCACCTGGCTCGGTGGCAGCGAAATCGAAGAACTCGCCGACATGAAATTCGACCAGTTCGGCCGCATCGTGCTCACAGGTATCACCAACTCGCTCAACTTCCCCATGGCCGGCACTCCTTTCCAGAACATCATCGGCGGTGACTTCGACGTTTTCGTCTCCATCGTCGATCCCAATCAGGGTGGCGATGTCTCCCTCGTTTACAGCACTCATTACGGTGGGGAATCACGCGAAGTCGCCAGGTCTCTTGCCGTCGGCCCCAACGGCAACATCGCTGTTGTCGGCAACACTACCGCGGAAGAGATTCCCAATGTCTCCAGCGGCGCTCAGCCCTTCAACCGCGGCAATACAGACGTCTTTCTCATTTACTTCAATCCCACCACCACCGCTCTGCCCTATGTCAGCTTCCTCGGCGGCAACGGGAACGATACCGCCGCTAGCGTAGTCATCGACAACAACAATTGGGTCTGGCTCGTCGGTGC
>CAZECF010000040.1:34516-41264 GCA_964510335.1 uncultured Bryobacter sp.
CCGTATACCTCGTCTCCACACTCGAAGCCATCCACCCCTACCCTCCGCGCCACGCCCCCCTCGTCTACAGCACCGTGCTCGGCGGCAGCGGCAGCGATGAGGCCCGCGCCATGGCTCTCGGTGAAAACGGCCTGGTCTGGGTGTCTGGTATCACCTTCAGCCGCGACTTGCCCGTTACCGCCCGCGCCGCGCAGCGCGAATTCGCTGGCGGCACCGACGCCTTCCTCATGCAGATTGATCCGCGTCTCAGCGGCCCCGATGCCCTGATTTACTCCACCTACCTCGGCGGAAGCGGCTTTGAATTCATCTACGACATGAAGGTCTCTGGCACCCGCGCCGTTGTGGGTGGCTACTCCATGCAGGGACAACTCCCCACCACTTCCAATGCCATCAGACGGGAACCCTCTTCGCCCTTTGCCGAAGGCATGGTGGCGGTAATCGATACGGCCAATACGGGCGTCGAAGGTCTGGAATATCTCACCTACTTCGGCGGTGCCTTCACTGACGTCGTGAATTCGGTTGGCTTTGACGCCCTCGATACCAATTCGCTGATCTTCGTCGGCTACACCAATTCGGCCAATCTCCCCACCACCGACGGTTCCCTGCGGGGCAATGCCGCACCGGCCCCCAACGCCTTCATCGGCAAGATTGTCCGCTAGCTAAACGCTGCGCTTGAATTCGATCAGGCTCGAAGCAAAGCTCCCGAAAGCTCCGATCGCAAAAAGCAGCGCACCCTGAAACGCCTCTGCGTCGGCAAACCGGTAGCCTTCATAAAAGAAGCCATACACGGTCATCCCGAACAGAAAAAGCGCCACAAACGGGTGCAGATACTTGAACTTCCGCGTCACCGCCAGCAGCACTCCCAAAATCCCCAGCAAGCCCACCGCGATCATTGCAATCGACATATCCTTGCCCGCGAAGGGAAAGGTATCCAGCTTCCAGTTGTGCAAGTCAGAGGCAAAGGCCACCACCCCAATCCCGGTCAGGAAGATCGAAACAAACAGGGTAAATGCATAGCTGAAGTAGCGCATCAAAACGTGGACGATTTTCATATGGTTCTTAGGAGGAAAGCTTTATCTTAAACCAATCCCTTCTTCGGGTGGTCTTCAATCCACACTCGCATCCGCCGCGCCGCCTCCGCCAGATTCTCCCGGCTATTGGCATAGCTGAATCGTAAGTATCCTTCCCCATACTCGCCAAACGCCGTCCCGGCCAGCGCCGCCACTCCAGCCTCCTCAAGCAGCCGCTGGGCCAACTCCTCACTCCCATACCCCGTCCCCGTGATATTCGGAAACGCATAGAACGCCCCATTCGGCATCCGGCACTTCACGCCCGGAATCTCGTTCAACATCCCTACAAACAACTGCCGCCGCTCCCGGAACTCTTCGATCATCCGTTCCACCGGCGTCTGATCGCCCGCTAGCGCCGCCATCCCCGCCCGCTGCACCATGCTCGCTGTGCAACTCACCCCGTTCACCAGCAACTTCTGCATCGCCTCAATCAGCACCGGCGGCATCACTCCATAGCCCAGCCGCCATCCCGTCATCGCGTAAGTCTTCGAAAACCCATCCAGCAGAATCGTTCGCTCCCTCATTCCCGGCTCGCTCAGCACCGACCTCGGCTTCGAGTCAAACCACATCCGCGAATAAATCTCATCGCTGAACACATAGAAGTCATGCTCCTGCGCAAGGCGCGCGATCTCGGCAATATCCGCATCCGGAATCACGCCGCCCGTCGGATTCGCTGGCGAATTCAGCACCAGCAATTTCGTCTTCGGCGTAATGCTTGCCCGCAGTTTCTCCATGTCAAAACTGAAGTCATTGGCTTCCACCAGCGGAATCGACACAGCAACCCCTCCCGCAAATCGCACCGCACTGGCATAAGTCGGAAAACTCGGATTCGGCAAAATCACTTCATCGCCCGGCTCCACCAGCGCCAGCACCGGAAAGAAAATCATCGGCTTGCCGCCTGGTACCACACACACTTCTCCCGGCTCTACCGGCACGCCCCGCGTCTCGCTCACATGCGCCGCAATCTGCCGCCGGAAGTCTTCATACCCCAGCGTCGGCCCATAATGCGTCCAGCCCTCATCGAGCGCCCGCTTGCCCGCTTCCACTACGTGCGCGGGCGTATCAAAATCCGGCTCCCCAATCTCCAGATGGATAATGTTCTTGCCCTGCGCCTCCAGCGCCCGGGCCTTCTGTAATACGGAAAACGCACCCTCCAGTTGCAGGGTCTCGACGCGGCTTGCAGCTTTCAAGCAATCACCTCAAATTTTGGATATCCACTCTGGCTCTCAACTTCCCGTACACGATCGCCAATTCGTGCCCGTTCCCCCACCAGCCTCACCAACTCCCGCCCGCCCCCTTCAAATTCCACCAGCCCGATCTGATACGGTGCCTCCGCCGCAAACTGCTCTGGCGCCGAATGCACCACGGTCTCGGTATACACAATTCCCTCTCTCACTGCTCACTCCCTTCGAGGATCGTCACCACACTCGTCGCCCCGCTCCCACCCAGATTCTGTGCCAGCCCCCAGCCCCGTCTTTTCACCTGCCGCTCGCCCGCCTCGCCCCGCATCTGAATCACCAGATCACAAATTTGCGCTACTCCCGTGGCCCCAACCGGATGTCCCTTCGCCTTCAGCCCCCCCGACGTGTTCACCGGCAGGAGCCCTTCAATCGCCGTTGCCCCGCTCGCCACCCACGGCCCACTCCCCCCACGTTCCACAAAGCCCAGGTCCTCCATCGCGATCAGCTCCGCAATCGTAAAGCAGTCATGCACCTCCACCACTTCAATATCCTTAGCGCTCACCCCCGCCGCCTCATACGCTTTCGCTGCCGCCGTGCGCGTCGCCGCAATACTCGTAATCTCATGCTTATCGGCCAGCGCCACCTCTCCCGACGCCTGCGCACAAGCCTTCACCGTCACGCTTCCCGCCTCCGCGCTTAGCCACACCGCCGCCGCCCCGTCGCTCACCAGCGAGCAGTCGTAGATCGTCAAGGGCTCGGCCACTATCTTGCCCGCCAGCGCCTGCTCCACCGTAATCACTTTTCGCATATGCGCCTGCGGATTCAGGCTGCCATTCCGGTGGTTCTTCACCGCCACCGCCGCCAGTTGCTCCCGCGTCGTCCCGTACTCATGCATGTGCCGCCGCGCCACCATCGCAAATACCGCCGGGAAGGTCGCTCCCACGCTTGCTTCCAACGCCACATCTCCCGCCCCGGCCAATATCTCCGCCACTCGTGCCGTCGTCCGCGACGTCATCTTCTCCACGCCCACCACCAGCACATCGCGATAGATTCCCGCCGCCACGGCCTGATACGCGTGAAAAAACGCACTGCCCCCCGACGCGCACGCCGCCTCAAAGCGCGTGGCCGGGACCCCGGCAATCCCCGCCGCCCCGGCAATAAACGGCGCCAGGTGATTCTGCCCCGTAAACGACGGCGCATCAAAATTCCCTACGTAAACTGCTTCAATTTCGCCCCGCTCCCGCCCTGCATCGCCGACGCAGGCATCCACCGCCTCCACCGCCAGATCCTTGAGTCCCCGATCCGCCAGCGCCCCAAACGCGGTCTTGCCAATCCCGGCCACTGTCACGCGTCTCATATAATTCAATCGTAGACCCGATTTTCTTCTCTGCACGTTTTGCCAGTTCAAATCGTCTCGTAATGATAGATGGGTTTTACGTCGATACTAACGGTAGCTTCACCACCCATGTCGGCTCAGTCTGCTTCCAATCCGGGCCCCGCCCTCGCCGAGCGCGAAATTCAGGATCGCTTCGTTCGCGATAATCTTCGGCGTGTCTTCGCCTTGATCTACCGCATCGTCGGCAACGTCGCCGACGCCCAGGACCTCACCCAGGACACCTTCATCAAGGCCCTCCAGCGTAAAGATCAGCTCAAGGATGCCGAAAAAGCGGCCCAATGGCTCGGCCGCGTCGCCAGCAATACCGCCATCGACTTTCTCCGCCGCAAGGCCCGCGTCAACTTCACCGAAATCGACTCCCTCACCGAACCCCTGCCTGACCCTTCCGACCGTCGTGTCGATCACGAAATGCTCCGCGGAGAAGAAGCCGCTTATCTCGACCAGTGCCTCGACGCCTTAAGCGTCCGCGAACGCACGGCCCTCGTCCTTCGCGATGTCGAAGATATGCCCGCCAGCGAAGTCGCCGCCATCCTCGGCTGCTCCCCCGCCACGGTCCGTTCTCACATCGCCAACGCCCGTACCAAGTTCCGGGCCATCTACGAAAAGCGAAAGGAGGCCCGATGACTCATCTCCCGGAAGCCACCCTTGCCCTCGCCGCCCGCAATGA
This sequence comes from uncultured Bryobacter sp., assembly GCA_964510335.1. Classification (GTDB taxonomy): domain Bacteria; phylum Acidobacteriota; class Terriglobia; order Bryobacterales; family Bryobacteraceae; genus Bryobacter. The sequence goes on from CAZECF010000040.1 coordinate 38,831, forward strand.
ACTGGACTATTCTTCACTTCTCCGCGTAAAAGCCCATTGCTTCCGCTGTCCCCAATGCCGCGCCCGCATGGCGGAATACCGCGCCGACAAGTCCCGCGTTGCCCAAGGCGTCGCTGCTTTCTCTTTGCCTCGCACCATGGATTGGTCGGAGATGGAAACAGAAATCTTTGCCAACATCCGCCTCGGCGTGGAGGTCGACTCCCTCGGCCCTCCCGCCCCCTCTCCCGTCCCCCGCAGTCTCCCGTGGCGCGGACTCGCTGCTGCCGCCGCCCTCACCGCGATCGTAATCACCGGATGGTTCCTCTCCGGTCCCGGCTCGCGCCCCTATCTCCGTAGCATTCCCCCGGAAGCCGCCCAGATTCGTAGTGGTGCCTTGCTTCTTCGTGCCGACGAAACCGGCGTCGGGCTTGAAACAAAAGGCCAGGGCCTCATCCTGCGCAGCGCCGCTGCCAGCCGCCTCGAAGTGGGCCTCGAAGGCAGCCTCCGCTCCTCCAACGTCGACCTCGATTCCGGCCAGATCACAGTGAGCCAAATCTATGTGGACTAGCGCCATACTCCTCAGCGCCTCCGCCCTCCTGGCCCAGGACGGTCTCCGCATCAATTTCCCCGCTGATGCCCCTCTCACGGTCGTCAGCTCCGGCTGGGGCGAGTCCCGCTCCATCCCTCGCGGCGGCGCGACGGTCGTCGATGTCCGCACCTCGCTCAAGCTCAAAAACACCTCCCGTCTGCGCCTCCGTGGCATCAGCCTCCAGGTCAGCTCGCAGGAAGTCGCCGCTGGCGGCAAGGCCAGTGTTTCCGTTCCCAGTCTCGACGTCTACCCCGGTCAGGAATTCCCCGTCAAGATCGACCTCCGGCTCCTCCAGCCCAACGCCTCTGCCGGCCCTGCCGTCGTCAACGTCCACCTCGACGGCATCCTCTACGAAGATCTCTCTTTCTACGGCCCCAACCGCCTCGGCAGCCGCCGCCAGCTTACCGCCTGGGAAGTCGAAGCCCGTCGTGACCGCCAGCACCTTCGCGGCATCCTCGCCCGTCAGGGCGAAGACGCTCTCCGCCGCACCATGGTCGAGATTCTCGCTCGTGACAACTCCCGGCCCAAGCTTGACGTCCGCCTGGCCCGCTCCGCTGCTGCGCTGCCCAATTCGGGCAAGCTCGAAACGGCCTTTCTCTCGCAACCCGAGATTCCCGTCGAAGGCATCAAGGCCACCGCCCTGGCATCCGGCAACCAGCTGCAAATTCTTGAGCTCGCCTTCCAGAATCGCGACCGTCGCGAAGTCCGCTCGATCGAACTCGGCTTGTTGATTCGCGACGCCGAAGGCCGCGAATTCTCCGCCGGCGCACTCCCCGCCTCGCTCGAAATGAAGCCCAACACCGGCGCTACCGTCCAACCCACGGCCAGCATCACGCTCAACCGCCCGCAAGGTATCCCCCTGAAAATCGAAAGCCTCACCGGCTTTGTCCAGCAGGTAGAATTTTCCAATGGCGACGTCTGGGTTCCTCCCAGCGCCTTCCGCGACGAGGCCCGCCTTTCGCGCCTGGTCCCCGGTAGCCTTGAAGAGCAGCGCCTCTCGGAAATCTACCGCCGCCGTGGCCTCCATGCCCTGGTTGAAGAACTGAACCGCCAATGAGCTTCGACTCCGCCATCGGCCACGCCCCGGAAGAACTCAGCTTGCCGCTGCGCGAACAAATCACCGGCCAATGGGTCGCCTTCGAACTCTACGATCCCCACCGGCTGCCCCTCCGTAAAATCGTCGCTATCGCCCCCACCCCCGCCGGATGCTTTGCCGCTCTCCGCGACAAAGGCCTCGAAGTCTCCCACTTTGAAGTCGTCCGCTTGCCCGCCGCCTGGTGATCTCACCGATAATAGAAGCTTGGACCTCGAAAAAGCACTCCTGCGCAAGGTTGGCGAAGCCGTCACCAAATACAACATGATCCGCGAAGGCGATCGTGTAGCTGTCGGTGTCTCGGGCGGCAAAGATTCTGTCACGCTCCTCGAAGCCCTCCTGCTGCTCCAGCGCCGCGCCCCCATCCACTTCACTGTCTGCGCCTTCACCATCGAGCAGGGCAAATTCCTCGCCCCCATCGCCCCCTACGGCCAGTGGCTGCTCTCCCGCGGTGTCGATTGGCACTGCTTCACCGATGCCCCCAGCCTCCGCCTCATCGACGACGAACCCGACCACGGTTGCGACCTCTGCTCCCGCTTCCGCCGCCGCGCCGTCTATGAGCACGCCAAAAAACTCGGGGCCAACGTCATCGCCCTCGGTCACACCGCCGACGACTTCTGCGAAACCTTGCTCCGCAACGCCATGTTCACCGGCGCTCTTAGCTCCTTGCCTGCCATCACTTATTCAAAGAACAAGGATTTCCGCCTCGTCCGCCCGCTCGTCTTCGTCCCGGAATCCCTCACCACCGCCTACGCCGCCCAACTCGGCTGCCC
>CAZECF010000041.1:0-8349 GCA_964510335.1 uncultured Bryobacter sp.
GCGAATTGGTGGATGGAGGTGGCGGCGAGGCCGTGTCGGAAGGAGTTTTTGCTGGAGTTCAGTTTGCCTTCCGCGGTGCGGGGACCGGTGGAGAGCTGGGCGTTGGCCTGGTTGGCGAGGATTTGCGCTGTTGAGGACATGAGAGTGTTCCTTTGGGTTTTGGTTGCGGGCGATGCCGCCCGGAGATCAGCAAAGCATGCCGGGGTGGGGGTGTTTGGGGGATGGGGAGGTTAAGTTGTTGATTGCGGGGGAGATTGAGTTGTCAAAAACCTGCTACCGGCGGGGGCGGTTAGCATGGGATCAGGATGCTTACAACGCTTGATGTGGATGCTGATGTGCTGGACGCGGCGGAGGCTTTGGCTGCTGCCCGTGGGGTTTCAGTGGGGGCGGCAATATCGGAGTTGGCGCGGCGGGGTATCGAGGTGCGAGTGCCGATAGGAGTCCGGAATGGATTTCCGGTGTTTCCGGTGGCGGCGGGAACGGCGGAATTTGGGTTGGTGGACTGTGACCTTGGGGATGGATGAGGGTTGCGCTTAAGGCGCTTGGAGCCAATGGCCAAGGGGCAACGCGTGAAGAGTGCGTTGCAAAGCTTCGGGCCGCAAGTGTCTTAATTCTGGAGTATCGCTGGTAAGAATGCCTGGGGGCACTGCCCCCCCGAAGCCGAGCATGGACTCATTGTTGTGGAATGAAGCGCGAGTCGCTGCTCCGGCAAAGGCGCTCCAGCGGTCGCTAGCGAAGTGGGATTCATCAAAATTTGGCTGGCTATTCATGTCGGCTTCACATTCGATTGCTATTCCATAAGACGGAACCAATTTCATCCAGTGGAATCGTCTAGCTTGAAACAATCGCAAAATCTTCCCGCTTCAGTTGAAGTCATTGAGAAGGCAACCCGGATTCTGGAAGCTCTCGCCGATGCTCCGGACGGACTTTCTCTCCAGGCTCTTGCCACACAAACCGGACTTGCCAAAAGTACCGCCCATCGCTTGCTGGGGACCTGGGCTGATCTCGGTTACGTCAGTCGTACCAGTTCTGGCGGCTATGCAGCAGGCATTGCGGTTCTTGAATTGGCACGCAAGCTTGTCCGCCGCAGTCGCGTGGCCGAAATTGGCCGTGAAATCCTCCGCCAACTGCAGCGCAGCACCGGGGAAAGCGTTTATCTGGGGGTCTACCGTGACCGCAAAGTCGTCCTCCTCGATGGGGTCGAAGGTTCGCATCCCTTGCGCGTAGTTTGTGATCTCGGCGAGCAGTGCTATCTCCATGCTTCTGCTCAAGGCCGCGCTGTCGCCGCGTATCTGGACAAAGCCTCTTTGCGAGCCCTGCTCCGGACGCAGGGCCTGCCTGCTCTGACTCCAAAAACTCTGACCGACAACCGGCTCATCCTCCAGCGGATCGCCGAAGACCGCGACCGCGGCTATTCGCTCAACATTGAAGAAACCGTTCTCGGCGCTCTGTGTCTTGGCGTCCCCTTCTTTGCCGGCCAGCATGGTTCCGTCGTCGGATCTCTGGGCATCAGCATTCCGCTGCCCCGCGCCTCAGCCAGCAACGTCGCCAACAGCCTCAATCTGCTCCTCGCCAGCGCACAACAACTCACTACGGCTCTCCTCGACTTTCCTGTCGAAGCGGAAGCCCTACCCCGCACTCCGGCCGAGTTGTTAACGCCGGTTGCTTGTGTCAATCCCTCTCAGATTTCAGCTTCACTCCCTCTCGGGAACGAAGTTTCGCTCGCTTCTCAATAGCGTTTCCTGATCCGGCCGGAACCGGCCCACAAACAAGAAAGGTCTCCTATGTACTTCATCCCAAATCGCATACTATCCGTGTGTCTGCTGGTGCTGGCCTTGTTTGCCCACCCCGCTCACGCACAAACTTCCTCTTCGGAAATCTTCGGTACCGTCGTAGATCGCTCCGGTGCTTTCGTCCCCCAGGCCAAAGTCACTCTCCGGGCGGATCGCACCGGCTTTGAATATTCAACGCTCACCAATGACAATGGCCAGTACAATCTCCCCAATCTCATCCCCGGCCCTTACCGGATCAGTGTCGAAGCAAGTGGCTTTCGCACTCTCGTGCGCACCGGCATCAACGCCATTTCCGCCCGTCGCGTAAGTGTCGATCTCAATCTTGAAGTCGGAACGCTTGCCGAAACCGTTACGGTCGAAGCCGACGCCAGCCCGCTTGAAACCGGCACCCAGGCCCTTGGTCAGACCATTGACAACCGCCGCATTATCGGCCTGCCCTTAAACGGCCGCAGCTACCTGGAGCTTGCCGTACTCGCTCCCAACACCCTTCCCTTCGCCACGGGTACCCGCCAGGGAACGGGCTTCATTCTTGGCGGCAGCCGCTTCAACTCCAATAACCTGATGGTGGACGGCATCGACAACAATTCAGTCTTCTTCAATCGCGATACCGTGCGGCCCTCCGTCGATAGCATCGAGGAATTTCGCGTCGTCACCAATTCACCCAGCGCGGAGTATGGCCGCAACATGGGCGGCGTCATCACCGTCATCACCAAGAACGGAACCAACGATCTCCGCGGCACGGCCTTCTGGTTCCATCGCAACAACCAGCTCAACGCCCGCAATGCCTTCTCTTCCGTGGATAGCCCCTTTTTTGTCCGCAACCAGGCCGGCCTCTCTCTTGGTGGTCCGGTAGTTCTCCCCAAAGTGATTGATGGCCGCAACAAGCTCTTCTTTTTCGGCAACTTTGAAAAGCTCCGCCAGCGGGAATCCGGCGTCAGCAACCTCAACGTTCCCGCGAACGATCTCCGCGCCGGCATCTTCCCCCAAACGCGCCTTGTCTTCAACCCTGGCACCACCCGCCCCAATCCTGCCAACCCTGCTACCTTCATTCGCGATCCCTTCCCCAACAACCGCATTCCAGACAACCTCATGGACCCGGTTGGCCGCCGCATCGTCAATGAAGCCTGGCCCACCGGCAACGTTGGCCCCACCCAGTACCGCGCTCAGGTTCCCCGCGGCTTCGACGAAGACCAATGGATGACGCGCGGCGATTGGCGTCCCACGGACGCGCACAACCTCAGCTTCCGCTATTCCACCTACAGCACCTTCACTGATGCCGTGGATGCTTTCCCCAGGCAATACTCCGGTGCCGCCAGCCCCGTCAACATTGGCCACAATGCCAGCGTCGGCCACATCTGGACGCTCCGTCCCAATCTTCTCAATGAACTCCGCGTGGGCTTTAACCGCTTTGTTGTTGACCAGAAGCCGCTCAACTTCGGCACTGATCCTGCTGGTGCAATCGGCCTCCGGGGGACCAACGCCAGCACCGTCGTTTCCTCCTTCCCCTCGATCCAAACCGGCTATTCCGACTTTGGCAGTGGCAGCAATCTGGTGCTCTCCGCTGAAAGCACTTACCAGTTCACCAACAATCTCACCTGGCACAAAGGTAACCACACGGTCAAAACGGGCGTTGATATGCGGCGTCTGTTCGCCACGGTCTTTGGCTCCTTTGTTCCCTTCGGCCAGATCCGCTTTGGCTCGATCTTTTCGAGCAACCCCACGCAGGCCAATACCGGCGACGTCATTGCCGACATGCTGCTGGGCCTGCCCCAGTCCATTCAGCTCAACGTTCAGTTCAGCCCCATCTACAATCGCCAAAACCTCTGGGGGGCCTTCTTTCAGGATGACTGGCGCGTTACCCGCAAGCTCACGCTCAACCTTGGTCTTCGCTACGAAATGTTTACACCGGTCACTGACAAGTACGACCGCCAGTCCAACCCCAACATCGCCAACCCGCTCGGAGAATTCCGTCTGGCGGTCCGCAACGGCGAAATCCCTCCGCAGGTGCAGGCTGAAATCGGCCTGCTTCCCATCCCTGATGCCGAAAAACGACGCCTCTTTGTTCCCGGTGATTCCCGGCACCTTACGCGGCTGAACAAGCTGGACTTTTCTCCCCGCTTCGGCTTTGCCTACCAGGCCAACAAGTCCACCGTGCTGCGTGGGGGCGTCGGCGTCTATCGCTCTCTGACCGGTGACGGAACCTTTGTCCGCCTCGGCTTCAACCCGCCCAACTTCATCGAAACCTTTTTCATCGCTCCCAATGCCGTAACCCCGATCGCCAAACTCGAAACGGGCATCCCCTCCTTTACCCAGGGAGCCGGCCGCATCGAAGGCCTCTCCCCACGCCATCTCTTTGAGGACAACCGCACCCAGCTCACCACGCAGTGGAACTTCAATATCCAGCGTCAGCTCACCACCAACCTTGTCGCGGAAGCGGGTTACCTCGGCTCCTACGGCCGCAATCTTACCCTCTTCCTGCTCGAAAACCAAATCCGCAATCCCGCTGACTACGGCAGGGGCCAGAATGCCCGCCCCGTCCCGGTTTTCGGCAACATCTGGGGGTGGGGCAGCGGCGGCAATTCCCGCTACCATGCGGCCTTCGTGAAACTCGAACAGCGCTTTGCCGCCGGCTTTTCCATCCTCGGCAGCTACACCTTCGGTCGCTCCTTTGACAATGCTCCGGGTGATTTTGCCGTCGGCAATCTCGGCATCTCTGTCGCCCCCATTGACAGCTACAACCTCTCCCGCGAGTACGGCCCCTCCGGCTTCGACACCAACCATCGCCTCGTCGTCTCTCACGTATACGAGCTCCCCTTCGGTCGAGGCCGCAAGTGGCTCAATCAATCCGGGCCTGCTGCCTGGGTGCTTGGCGGCTGGGATCTTTCCGGCATCACCAACTTCACCAGTGGCATTCCCATTGATCCCAAAATGCAGGCGACGCGGACCTTCAGCTTCAACAACCAGAACCGTCCCGACCGCATCGCTGATGGCAACCTGGCCAGCGGGAGCCGTAGCACTGACCGCTGGTTTGACCCTTCCGCGTTTGCGACTCCGGCGGATTTCCTGCTCGGTAATTCCGGTCGCAACGTGCTCCGCGCCCCGGGCGTCTTCCAGCTTGATACCACCCTTGCCAAGCGCTTTGCGATCGATGAAAAGCGTTACATTCAACTGAGGGGTGAGTTCTTCAATCTCACCAATACCGTCAACTTCAACTCCCCGACCAGCTTCATTGGCAACCCCAATGCAGGCCGCATCTTCGGAAGCCGGGCTGCCCGGCAAATCCAGTTCGGACTTCGCCTCCACTTTTAGGAAATCCATGCGCCAATTCACTGTCATCCTGCTTCCGCTGCTGGGCTGCCTTAGCGCCAGCCAGACTGCGCCTACTCCGCTGCCGGTCAGCGAGGGTCCTTATCACGTCACCCTCGCCGACCTGAATGGAGATGGTGTGGAGGATGCCATCCTTGCCTGCCGCGGGGAACTCCGTCTTCCGGATCATCCCCGTCCCGGCAACGATCAACTCTCGGTTTACTATTCCCGCCCGGGGGGCCAAGCGCCCCTCAGGCGGGATTACCAGATCGGCTTCGGCCCCTACACCGCCATGACGTCTGACCTTGATGGAGATGGCCATGTCGATGTTGCCGTTGTGAACTTTCAGGAGCCACACGGTCGCGACCTCTCCCTGCTCTGGGGCCGCGACCCCAAGCTGCCTGCTTCCGCGGGTGACCCGCTCTCTCCCGCCCAACACATCGCCGTTGAAGGGGGCCCGCATGTCTACGACAAAAATCGCAACGCGGAGGGCGCTCCTGTTTATCCGGCTCCCGGACTCACCTCCCTGGTGATTGCGGATTTCAATGGAGACGGCAAGCCCGATATCGCTGCCGTGGCCTGGTCCAGCGATTTTCTTGTCGTCTTCCTGAATCAGGGCCAACGCCGTTTCCGCCAGCAACGCTTTCCCCTGTTGCCTGGTCCCCGTGATCTTGTGGCTGCCGACTTTGACAAGGACGGCAAGCTCGATCTCGCCATTACCATCTACTCGAGCAATCTCGTCGAGGTGCTCCGCGGCAATGGCAAGGGTGGCTTCACGCCCTGGCAGCGTTTTCACTCCCAAGGCTTGATTCCCTACCATCTCAAGGCTGGTGATCTCGACAACGATGGCCGCATCGACCTGGTTGTCGGCAATCGTGGACCCTCCGACAACGTCTCCTATTTCCGCAATACACCTCAGGGCTTCCGCTACGCGGGCAACGCCACCACTCTCACCAAGGCCAAAGGCGAAACCACCGCTGACGAGATCCGCGATGTTCTTCTTACCGACATCGATCAGGACGGTAAGCTGGATCTGCTTGCCGCCGGCCATGTTTCCCATAAAGTGATCCTTTGGCGCGGCACCGGCCTCACGGATTTCAGCAAGGCCTTCGCTGCTCCCGTGGAACTCACCTTTCCCGGGCAGGGTCCCCGCGCCCTTAGCCCCACGGCCAATGCCATCGCCGTCGCCTTCTACGACTCAGCCCAATATGGCCTCATACCGCTTGTGACACTGCGGGAGCTTTTAACGTCCGCCCAGCGCTAGCCGCCAGCCCTGCTGCCACCAGCACCAGCACTCCCACTCCGGCGAATACGCCGCTCAGACCAAAGTCCGCCTTGAGGACCCCGGCCACCAGCACGCCGGCACCTCCAGCGAGCGTGTTCATTACATTCATGAGGCTTTGCGCCGTGCCCCGGTCTGCTTGCTCGACCATTTCACAGAGCGCTGGTGTTTCGTTTGCCATCGCCAGTGCCCGGATGAAGGAAAACGCCACTACTCCGCTTGCTATGGTCATCATTCCGCCGTCACTCAAAAACACGAGCAAACACGGAGCGCTTACGAGATAGCAAAGCACCATCCAGCGCAATCTCGCCTGCGTGCCTTCTCGCGAAGCCCGGTCGGAGAGCACTCCTCCTGCGAGTATTCCGCTCACCGCGGCCACCTGCAAGACGGCCGTTCCCGAGAATCCCGCCATGGCCAGGCTTAACCCGAAGCGCTCCTGAAAGTAGAGCGGCATCCAGTTGAAAAACATCCACGTCCCTACTGAGATGACCATCGCCTGCGCCGTCAGCAAGAGGTAGCCGCGGTTTGTGCCCAGTCGTCGAGCCTGGGCAAGCAAGGCCATTCGTTCCCTCGCCACTCCTGTCCGAGGTGCCTCGCGCAAACGAAGCCAACACACTCCCGTCAACAGCACTCCCGCTGCGCCCAGTACCCAAACTCCGACTCTCCAGCCATAGGTTTCTCCGAGATACCCGGCTAGAGCGCCGCCGCCCACCAACCCCAGGTTGAGGCCCGCCAAGTGAAGGGCCATCGCCCGTCCCCGGCTTGCTGCCGCATGGTGATCCGCAATCAAGGCCACAGCCGCCGGCAGATAGAAGCACTCCGTCAAACCCAGCAAAACCCTTGTCGCCAGCAGCTCCGTACCTGTCCGCGCAAAGCCAGTGAGCACCGTCACCAGGCTCCAAGCCAGGAGGCTCGCCGTGATGACCCGGTTCCTTGGCCAGCGGTCCGCTACCAGCCCTGCAACCAGCGAACCCAAGGCGTAGCTCCACAGAAACAAAGTCCCCACCGCCCCCATTTGAAGGTCGGTCAAGCCCAGATCGCTACGTAGTAAGGGGAAGACTGCGCTCAGGGCCGTCCGGTCTGCATAGTTCACCGCCGCCACCAAAGCCAGCAGCCAAACCACGCGCCACCCCATCGGATTCTTCATAGAGAGACTTCGTACAATAACACTTCATCCTCTATGCTTCCTCACGATCCTGCTTCCCGCGCCTGCCACTGGCTCCTGAGCCATTTCGAAGCCTCAGGAACACTCCGTGGCGCTTCTGATCTGCGGGCTTACTACAAGACTCCCGCCGCCTTCCTTGCCAACGGCTGCCCCAATGAAGCCCACCGTCTTCTTGATCACATCGAGTCCCGCTACCTTATGCCAAATGGCGACCTCGACGGCACCGGCGTCCCCTGGTTTTCGATTTACCGTACGTACCCCCACTCGTGGATCTGCTGCGCTGCTATCTCCGCTGGCCGCTTCGCTCTCGCCCGCCAGCTCTCGGGCTTCCTTGCCACCTTTCACAACCCGGCTTCCGGGGGCTTCTTCGCCGACGAAGACCGCACCACCGAAGAAGTCATGACGACCTCCATGGCGGGTCTTGCCTGCCTCTGGTCTGGCCACCTTTCGCTTGCTTCTGCTGCCGGCCAGTGGCTTGAAAACCTCTGGGTGGCCCAGCCCGATCTCTCGCGTGGACTTTACACCACCTGGCGCAATGGCCTCGTCACGGCATATCCCGAGGCGCAAGCCGCCGATCACTTCGTCGACGCTACCAAGCCCCGTCAGTATTACTTCCAATACGGCATCGCGGCTGCGCTGCTTAGTTCGCTAGCGGCCGCGACCGGTGACGCCCACTGGCTTGAGCTTGCGCGCAGTTTCCTGCACGCTACCAGCCACCTTGGCCCGGACCGCTACCAGACTCCCCAATCCGGCAAGATCGGTTGGGGTGCTGCCTGGACTTACCGCCTCTCGCGCGACCCTGC
>CAZECF010000041.1:8449-40869 GCA_964510335.1 uncultured Bryobacter sp.
TTTGTCTGGATCGATACCGAGCATGCAAGCTTTGGTGCCGAGTCGATTGAAATGCTGCCGCCGCTCATTCGGCAGTCCGGTGCCATGCCTCTTATCCGCGTTGCGGGCCTTGATCCTAACCTGATCAAGAAGGCCCTGGACATCGGCGGGCAGGGCATCATGATTCCCCAGATTGATTCGCCCGCCCAGGCGCGTCTCGCTGTGGAATACGCCAAGTACCCGCCGCTTGGCACACGCGGCATCTCCCCCATGTGGACCTTCTATAACGATGTCCCCTGGTCGGAATACCTGCCCATCGCCAATGACGACACCCTTATCGTGGTGCAGGTCGAGTCGATTGCCGCCCTCGATCAGGTCGAGGCCATTGCGGCGATTGAAGGCGTCGATGTTGTCCTCGCCGGGCCGATGGATTTGTCTGCCGCTCTGGGCCACATTGGCCAGATCCAGCACCCAGCGGTGCAGGACTTCCTCGCCTCCTTCCCGGCCCGCGTCGCCAGTGCGGGCAAGATCCCCGGCATCGCACTTGGCTCGGTTGAATCCGCCGAAAAGGCCTGGCAGCAGGGCTACCGCTTTATCAACTTCGCCAACATCGTCTTCGATGGCCTCCATGGCATCAAGGCTGGCCTCGCCCATTTGCGGGAACGCTGTGCCGGCTAGCCGCGTCCACTGGGTCGCTCAACGCATGCCCCTGCTGGGCCGGCTGGAAGCTCGCCTGAAGGCGGAGCGACCCTTCGCCGGCAGGACCATCGGCATCTGCCTCCACATCGAGCCCAAGACCGCCGTGATGTGCCAGGCCCTGGCCGCAGGCGGGGCAACCCTTGCCATCACCGGGAGCCCCGGCACCACGCAGGACGATGTTGCCGGCTTGCTGCGCGAGACAGGCCACGAGGTTTTCGGCCGCCGCTCAGACACGCCCGCCGACCATGCCGCCAATATTGACGGAGTCCTTGCCGCCAATCCAGACATCCTCCTCGACAACGGAGCCAGCCTTGTCACGGCCCTGCTGAGTGCTTCCCGCACTGTCCTTGGAGCGACGGAGGAGACTACCACCGGTGCGAACATCCTTCGTGAAGAATGGCCTGGTCGGGTGCCCTTTCCGGTCATCGTGATCAACGATAGCCCTATGAAACTCATCATGGAAAACGAGCACGGCGTTGGCCCCACCGTCGTGGCCTCCTTCCTCAAAATCACCAACCTCCAGGTGCCTGCCAAACGCTTCGCCGTCTTTGGCTACGGCTCGGTTGGCCGCGGCATTGCCCTCAACTTGCAGGCCCAGCACGGCCGCGTTACGGTCGTCGAGCCCGATCCCATCCGCGCCCTCGAGGCGCTGCTGCATGGCTTTGCTGTTGCGTCGACGGAAGCCGCCCTTGCTACGAGCGATGTCCTCATCACCGCCACCGGCCGGGCTAACGCCATCCGTTCCGCTCATCTGCCTCTGTTGCGCGACGGTGCGCTCCTTGCCAACGCTGGACACTACTCCTGGGAGATTGACCTCACCGCCCTCCGTGGCCAAGCCATCGCCACTGCTCAAGTCACGCCGGATATTGAAGTCTTCACTCTGCCGGATGGCCGCCGCCTGAACCTGCTGGCGCGCGGGGAAATGCTCAACCTTGCCGCTGGTGGTGGCAACCCGATCGAGACGATGGACCTCGGCCTTGCACTCCAGGTGCTTTCCCTCCGCCGCATTGCTCTTGGCTCGGTGCTCCCGGCTGGCCCGCAACCCGTTCCCCACGACATCAACCAGCAGGTGGCGCAGGACATGGTGGAGATTCTTTCCCGTGCTTAGCACGCTGCTTTTGCTCTGCCTGTCCGCTCAGCAAACCGTCTCGCTCACCGTTCTTTCCACCACGGACCTGCATGGCAATATCTACCCTATCGACTACGCCACTGGCCAGCCGGACGAGCGCGGTTTTGCCAAGGCGGCCACCCTCATTCGTCAGGTCCGCCGCGAAGAGCCGAACGTCCTGCTTCTCGATACTGGCGACGCCCTGGCTGGCACGGCACTGGCTTATTATCAAGCCACCCGCGCCCGCTCTGCCGAGCCTCCGGTGATCACCGGATTGAATCTGCTTGGCTACGATGCTCTGGTGGCTGGGAACCATGAGTATGACTTCGGTTGGGCCCATCTCGATCAAGCCCGCCGCCGCAGCAAGTTCCCCTGGCTTGCGGCCAACGTCTACCATCGCGGCACCAGCAAGCCCTTCTTTGAACCCCATCTCATCAAGGTCATCGGTGGAGTTCGGGTGGCTATTCTCGGTCTCGCCACGAGCGCCAATCCGAACTGGGAAGACCCTGATGCCATCTACCGCCGCATCGAGATTCGTGACCCTGTTGCCGAAGCGGCCCGCCTTGTTCCGGAGCTCCGTAAGCAAGCCGACCTCGTCATTCTCGCCCTCCACATGGGCCTGGAAGAGAACCCCGCTTCCGGTCTGCGCCAGCCCGGCCAGGCGGATGGAGAAAACCTCGCTCTTGCCATTGCCCGCTCCGTCCCTGGTATTGACCTGATGCTGCTTGGCCATACTCACCGTGAAGTTCCCTCGCTCCTTGTAAATGGCGTCCTCATCGTTCAGCCCGCCGCTTGGGGCCGCAGTGTCGCGCGGGTTGATTTCCAACTCGAAGCCGCCGCAGGTGCCTGGAGGGTGAAGTCCAAAGCTGCCCGCACTCTGCCCGTTGCTGGCGTTGAAGCCGACCCGGCTGTGCTTGCGGCGATCGCTCCGCTGCACCTGGCCACCCAGCGCTGGCTCGACCAACCCGTTGGTAAGTCCGCGAGTGCCTTGGCTGCAGGTCCTGAGCGCTTTGCCGACACCGCCATTCTTGACTTTGTCCACCGGGTTCAATTGCAAGCGGGCCGCGCCCAGGTTTCGCTTACCGAAAGCCTCAGCCCCAGCGCCCGGCTCCCGGCCGGCCTGGTCAGGGTTCGACATCTCTTTGGCTTCTATGGGGTCGAAAAGAAGGTAGTCACCGTCGAACTCACGGGCCCTCAACTCAAGGCCGTGCTGGAAGAATCGGCTCGTTACTTCCGTGCGCCACTGACGGGCCGCCCTCCCGCCGAATGGGTTGACACTGACTACCCGGCCTACAACTACTACGTGGCCCACGGCGTCAACTACCAGCTCGACGTCTCCCGCCCGGCAGGGGATCGCATTCTCGGGCTGGATCCGGATGCGCGCTACCGGGTGGCGATGAGCCACTACCTGGCCAACGGAACCGCTGGTTATTCGATGCTACGGGGGGTGAAGGTGCTGCGCCGTTCGCGCTTCGATCTGCGCGAGCTGCTTGTCCGCGGCTGGAAGCTCTGGCCGGCCGCGCCTGACGGCAACTGGGCCTTGCTACCGCACTAGTGCGATCACCTCGTGCAAAGCCACTCGCGGTACCGTGAGCCGCAAGACCTTGCCTTGACGCGTAAAGCGAAGCTGCGTACCGGCCGTCAGCAGTCTGGCCTGCTTCACCGGAAAACCCTCGGGAATCTCCAGCTCAACGGTCAACGGGCCCACCGGGAAGACCTCCCGCACCGGGCCCTTCATCATCATGGGATTCGTCAGGTTGACGAGATGCAGAGTCAGCGAGTCCTGCTGCTGCCAGTAGGCGATATCGAAGACGCCCTGGCCCTCGATGTGGACGGGCCGCAAGTCTGGTGCTGCCCATTCCACCGCGTTGCGCAGCAGCTTGAAGTGATCTTCGCTCAAGACTTCCCAATAGGTGCGGTCGATGTCCATCGGGAAGTAGATGCAGCGTCCTTTGCCATACCGCCGGGCAAAGACAGCGGGAATGTTTGACGTCGGTTTGAGCGTGTAGACGCTTTCCATCGGCAGGTCGGGGTAGCTTTCGACCAGCGTCAGCCAGGCTGGGGCAAGACCGGTCAGCGCCGTTGCGTGTACTCTGCGAACGCCATTGATTACGCGCGGTACGCCGCTCAACCCGGCCACCAGCGGATTGCCGGTGACGCCGTGTTCCAGCGTCAGGTAGGAGTTCTGCATCCGCTCATCGAGGTTCCCGCCATAGGTGCAACCGAAGAGTTCGCTGAGCCCGAAGTCCTTCCGCCGCTCGCCCCATTCGTTGTAGAGCGAAGTCTCGCTGGTGGCCACCACTGCCCCGCCGCGCGAGGCATAGGCTTCCAGTTGGCGGCACTGCTCATCGCTGAGGGCCGCAATGTTCGGGAGGATCAGCACTCGGTAGCGGTCCACTGAGGCTGCGTCGAGCAGGCCGTCGTGCACCATCTCAAAGGGGACGCGCGCCTCGACCAGCATCTGATACCAGCCAAGCTGGGCGTCTTCCACTTTGGCGCGGGCCTGCTCGCCGCCGTAATAGTGTGCGGTCTGTTGCGAATAAACCAGGCCCACCCGCGCCAGGTTGGCCGTGTTGCGCAGATACTTTTCGTTCTGCCAGTGCCAGCGGTAGATGTCCTCGACCACGGGCATCCAGCGCTTGTCGATGGGCTTGGCATTGAACTTGGTGAACCACGGTCGCAAGCCTTGGGCGATGCCATCGTGCGCCCAGAGCCGGATCTCCGCTTCGCTCTGCACGCTGTCTTTCCAGCGGTAAGGTTCTTCTACGCCCACGCTGAAGATGCCGCCCATGGGCTTCATGCCCATCGTCGCGCGGTACTCCTTGCCGTTGCGGCCATTGGACCAGGCCGGCATCAGCCCGCGGCGGGCCTGCTTGTCGGCAAAGAGGATCCTGGTTCTGGCGCCAATCGTCTTCATGTCGAGTTCGGAGAGTGCGCCGCCGCCGCTGTTGGGGATGAACATGGCCGCCGGATTCTCCTTCCTGATTGCCGCATCCCAGACATCCCACAACTCGAAGAGGCGCACCTGATTCCACTCAATCCACTTGCGCCGCGCGGGCTCAGAGGGCGAGAGTGTGCGCGGCAGAGCGAGTCCGCAATAGGCTCGAAATTCCTTCTGGCAGCTCTCGCAATAGCAGGTGCCGTGGCCGTGCCAGCGGTTGGAGAAGACTCCATCGACGCCGTACATGGCCACGATTTCCCGCGTGACTTCCGTCATGAACCCGAAGTTGTAGGGCCCCAGCGCGCAGGTGACGTAGAGCTTGGGGTCGGCCCAGTGGCGGCGCGCTTTGCCGTCAATCGTGCGGGCGACCCACTCGGGGTGCGCGGCAAAGGCTTCTTCCGTGCAGGCGTGCGGATCGGTGCGGGCGATCACGTTCATGCCCAGCTTGCGGCAGCCTTTGACGAAGTCGCCGAAGGCATCCATGTTGCCGAGGTACTTGCTGCGGTAGTGCAGGGGGATCTTCGTCGGATAAAAAGCGACACAGCCACCAGCGCTCAGGCAGGCGGCATCGGCATGGATGCGCTTAAAGTAGTCGAGCCACATCGCGAGATCGAAGTTACCGGGGTCATCTTCCGTGAAGGCGACTTGCGCCCAGCGCATCGGCCGGTCTGTCCAGTCACCGCCTTGCGCGAGGGCTGCGAGCGAGGGCGTCGCCAGGAAGCCCCGGCGGGTCATAGCGGCAGGATCTCTTCGCGGTCCGGATCAAAGCGCAAGCGCCGCTTCTGCAGGTAAGCGATGTTGCCGAGATGTGAAGCCTGCGCGGAGCGGTGACCGATGTAGACATCCCCGTTTGGCAGCTTGCGGCTGCGCACGCAGTCGAGGAAGTTCTCCACGTGCTCGGCCGTCTGCTCGCGCGGCGATTGCACGACGATGGTGGGCTTGTTCGGGCTGTCTTTCGGATAGAACTCATAGCGCTGACGGGTGATCCAGAGCCGCCCCTCGGTGCCGCAAAGTTCGACGCCTTCGCCCTTGATGCCGGGCGCGAGCGTGGCCTCAAAAGTGGCGGTAAACTCGGCCGGATATTCGAGCAGCACATGGATGGTGTCCGGTGCCGTGCGCCCGTCCTTGTAGTGATAGATGCCGCCGGCTGCTACCGCCGAGACGGGGTTGTCCTGGTCGAGCATCATGTGCACGACGTCAATCCAGTGCGTGAAGAGGTCGGTCACCTGGCCGCCACCGAACTCCAGGTAGGCGCGGAAATTCCAGAACTGTTGCGGGTTCCAGTCCCGCCATTTCACCGGACCCAGAAAGCGGGCCCAATCGAGATTGGAGGGCTGTGTGCCCAATTCCGCCGGGGCCTGCCGGAGGTGTGCGCCATTGCCGTGCCACCATGTCCGTGCCAGCGTTACCTTGCCGAGCTTGCCCGCCTTGACGATCTCCGCCTTGGCCTGCAGATAGTGCGAGCCCGAGCGCTGCTGCATTCCCACCTGGCAGATGCGGTTGTTGACGCGCGCGGCCTTGACGATGCGCGGGCCTTCTTCAATGGTGAGTGTGAGCGGCTTCTCGACATAGACATCCTTGCCAGCGTTGAGCGCGTCAATGGCGGTACCGCTGTGCCAGTGGTCGGGGGTGGCAATCAGGACGGCGTCGAGATCTTTGAATTCCAGTAGCTTGCGATGGTCGTTGAAGCCCTTCGCGGTCGGAGCCTTCTGGATGCCCTGATCGATGCGGTTGGCGTAGACGTCGCAGATGGCCGTTACCTGCACCTGACTGGTTTTCTGGAAGGTGCCCATGACGCCCTGGCCGCGGCCGCCGGCACCGATGAGGCCGAGGTTGACCTTGTCATTTGCGCCGAGGATGCGCGAGTAGGAAGCTGCCGTTGAGGCGAGGAGGAAGTTTCTGCGTAGCATCGTGTAGCCTTAGTATTTCTTGAGATAAAGGTTGCGGAACTCGACCTTCATGGGCGGTCCGGTATGGATCTGCAAGCCGAGCAGGCCTTCAAAGCTGCGGTTGGGCACGTCGTTGTCGATGAAGACCGCGGTTACGCGGCCGTTCAAAATGTGGGTCAACTGGTTGGCGCGGGCAATGATGTGAAAGTGGTTCCAGCCATTGATGTTGATGTGGCCCTTGAGGGATGTGCCGTCTTCGAGATTTCCGATCACGCGGGGGCGTTCGCCTGGTTCCATTTGAGCGGCCTGACCGCGCAGCGCGAGGATGCCACGGCCGCGCTCTTCATAGAGCATGCCGGTGTAGGTGTTGGCGAAGTCCATGTCGGCCTGATAGCCCTTGAGGACCCATTTGCCGACTTCGGGCAGTTCGACGCTGCGGTACTGCACACCGCTATTGGTGTTGTTCATGCGGAACTCGAGCTTGAGCTCAAAGTCCTTGGGAGTGCCGCCCCGGTAGACGAGGAAGGTGTTGAGCTTGAGGGGCTTGTCGGGCGTGGTTTCGCCAATGATCGTGTTGTCGGCGGCGCGCCAGAAGGCAGGGTCGCCGTCCCAATTC
The DNA here is from genome assembly GCA_964510335.1 of uncultured Bryobacter sp. Lineage (GTDB taxonomy): Bacteria > Acidobacteriota > Terriglobia > Bryobacterales > Bryobacteraceae > Bryobacter. Next base: position 15,682 of record CAZECF010000041.1, read on the forward strand.
TTGAGGGTGCCGTCGAAGATGGAGACAAAGCCGGTGCGGTCTTCGATCTGGATGGGTTCGGGCGGGCGGGGCCCGCGCTGGGCCTGGGCGGAGACGAAGCTTACGAGCAAAAGGAGGACACAAAAGCGCATGGCATCATCATATTCGATGAGCGGGATGGGGCTACTGGTTGGGAGCGAGGACTTCGGCGTTGGGGAAGTTGCGCTGCCCGGAATCGCTCAATTCAATACGGGGGGCCCTGGAGGCGTGCTTGTTCTCAACGCAATAGGTGAGGGTAAAACGCCGGGCGAGGCGCTCCCGCATGGCGGCAAAGAATTCCGCCTGCAGGTACTTGTCGGCTTGGCCGCCGGTTGCTTCTGCGAGGAGGGAGACGGACTGCTGGCCGACGCGCGGGTAGCGCATGGCGGGCGTTTCGTTGCCGACCGTAGGAGGTGGGACGTTGACGCGGGGGATGCGACGGCTGGGGGCAGGGTCGATGGCAAGGTCGAGGGTGACGCGCTGCTTGATGAGGTTGGCGGCAAGCTGTTCGACGCGGATATTTGAGCCATTGTCTTCGTCGTCACCGAATAGGAAGATGGCGCGCTGGCGCCCCGGTACGGGCTTGTCGAAGACCTTGAGGGAGTCAACGACGCCATAGAGGGGCCGGGCGACTTGCAGGTGCATGCCGTCGGCACCTTTCTCGATGGCCAGACGGATGGCTTCCGGGTCTTGCGACCAGTTGAGCTGGGTTTTGGTGCTGACGCCGTAGGTGACGATGGCGACGCGGTCTTGCGGCAGCAGGGACTTGACGAAGAGGCTAGCGGCCCCGGCGAGCAGGCCGCCGCGACCGCGGTCTTCAATCAGGATGACGATATCGGCGGGCAGGCCACTGACAAGGCCGAGCGGGGTGGGGGAGACGCCACGGCCGCTGAGAGTGAGGTCGGTGGGCGTAAGGCCAGTGACCGGCTCTTTGACCGTGCGGTCGCGGACTTCAACGGTGATCTGGGTTGGCGCGGCTTTGGGGGCACATTCCTGGCCCAGAACCAGCGCCGCCAGGAGCGCAAGGGACTGCATAGTTCCTATTGTCCCGCTAAACTAGGGTCTTCCACGATGGGCGACAAAGCACCTTTTATTCACCTCCACTGTCATACGGATTATTCGCTGCTCGACGGCGCTTGCGAGATCGACCAGATGATGGAGGTGGTGGCCGAGCAGAAGGCCCCGGCGATTGCGATGACGGACCACGGCAACCTCTTTGGGGGCTCTGAGTTCTATAACGCGGCGAAGGCGAATGGGGTGAATGGGATCATCGGTTGCGAGGTTTACGTAACGCAGCAGCCGGCGTCGGTGAAGACGGCGGCCAACCGTTATAACCACCTGGTGTTGCTTTGTGAGAACCAGGAGGGCTACCGGAACCTGATTGAGCTGGTTTCGACCGGCTACATCGACGGCTTTTATCAAAAGCCACGCATTGACAAGGACCTGCTGGCGCGGCACTCGAAGGGGCTGATTTGTCTTTCGGCCTGCTTGCGGGGGGATGTACAGGAGGCGCTGCTCAACAACAAGTACGACGATGCGCGGCGGCTGGCGCATGAGTATCAGGACATGTTCGGGAAGGGCAATTTTTATCTCGAATTGCAGGACCATGGCCTGGAGCCGGACCGGAAAGTGATTCCGGAAGTGCAGCGGCTGGCTCTCGATACGGGGATGCCGATGGTGGTGACGAATGATGCACACTATCTGCGGGCGGATGACCCCCACGCGCACGAGGCGATGCTGTGCATCCAGACGGGGAGGACGCTTTCCGACCCGAGCCACATGCGCTTTGATACGCCCGAGTTCTATTTGAAGACGCGAGCTGAGATGGAGAAGCTCTTTGGGCATGTGCCGCAGGCGCTCGATGCGACCTGGGACATTGCGCAGCGCTGCAAGCTGAAGCTTGAATCGGTCAAAGACCCTTTTCCGGTCTTCCAGATCCCGGAAAAGCACACGATCGACAGCTACTTTGAGTGGGTAGCGCGGGCGGGCTTTGAGAAGCGGCGGTCGAAGCTCGAGATCCTGGCGGAGAAGGGGCAATTGCGCTATCCGCTGGATGTGTATGAAGAGCGGCTCACGCGCGAGATCCGCATCATCCAGCAGATGAAGTTTCCCGGCTACTTTCTGATTGTTTGGGACTTCATCCGGCATGCCAAGGACAGCGGTATTCCGGTGGGACCGGGGCGCGGTTCGGCGGCCGGTTCGCTGGTGGCTTACGCGATGGGCATTACCGATATTGACCCGCTGCCTTACAACCTGCTTTTTGAGCGCTTTCTGAACCCGGAACGCGTTTCGATGCCTGATATCGATATCGACTTCTGTACGCGGGGACGGGGTGAGGTGATCAAGTACGTCACCGAGAAGTATGGCCGGGAGCAGGTTGCGCAGATCATCACGTTTGGAACCCTGGGTGCGAGGGCGGCGATTAAAGACGTCGGCCGGGTGATGGACATGAGCTTTGCCGATGTGGACAAGTTGACCAAGCTGGTTCCGTCGCAGCCTTTGAACATCAAGCTGAAGCAGGCGCTGGAGATGGAGCCGACCTTTGGTGAACTGTCCAAGAAGGACCCGAAGGTAAAGGAGTTGCTCGAGATCGCGACGCGGCTCGAAGGGATGGCGCGCAACGCTTCGATTCACGCGGCGGGGGTGGTGATTTCCCCGCGGCCGCTCAAGGATCTGGTGCCGCTGTACCGGACGAACAAGGACGAAATCGTAACGCAGTACGACATGGTGGGCCTCGAAAAGCTGGGCCTGCTGAAAATGGACTTTCTGGGGCTGACGACGCTGACGATCATCGCCGATACGCTGAAGCTGATTGAGCGGCATCAGGGCGTGAAGCTGGCGGTGGAAGACATTCCGCTGACCGACCCGACGGCTTACAAGATCTTTTGCGACGGGCAGACTTCGGGCATCTTCCAGTTTGAATCAGACGGGATGCGGGACATTCTGGTGCGCTATGCGCCAGACCGGCTGGAAGATCTGATTGCGTTGAATGCGCTTTACCGGCCTGGCCCTATGGACATGATCGATGACTTCATCGACCGCAAACACGGGCGCAAGGAAGTGACTTACGAGATCCCCGAGATGAAGCAGATTCTCGAGGAGACCTACGGCGTGATGGTCTATCAGGAGCAGGTGATGCAGATGGCGAATCTGCTGGCCGGCTACTCGCTGGGAGACGCCGATTTGTTGCGGCGGGCGATGGGTAAGAAAAAGCTGGAAGAGATGGCGGCGCAGCGGGCGCGCTTTCTCGAAGGGGCAGCCCGGCAGGGCTTTCCGGCGAAGAAGGCCGAGAAGGTTTTCGATCACATGGAGAAGTTTGCCGGCTATGGCTTTAACAAAAGCCACTCGGCGGCTTACGCCTATCTGGCCTATGTAACTGCCTATCTGAAGGCGAATTACAAGCTGGAATTCATGAGCGCGCTGCTGACCTCGGAAACGGGGAACACGGCGAAGGTAGTGCGTTACATCAACGAGTGCCGGGAACGGCAGATTCCGGTGCTGCCGCCGAGTGTGAACATTTCGGATTTGAACTTTACGCCGTCGGGGGACGGGATTCGCTTTGGGCTGGGGGCGATCAAGAATGTGGGGGCGGGGGCGGTGGAAGCGATCGTGAAGACTCGCGATGCGGAAGGACGTTTCAGTTCGCTCTATGACTTTTGTGAGCGAGTGGACATGCAGGCGGTGAACCGGCGCGTGATTGAATCGCTGATCCGCTGCGGGGCGATGGATGAGATGAAGGGAACGCGGTCGCAGAAGATGGCGATTCTGGATGCCGCGATCGAGACGGGGCTGCGGGCTTCGCGGGACCGGAACTCGGGGCAGGCGGGGCTCTTTGGTGAGATGTTTGGCGCGCCGACGGATAAGCAGGAAGAGGCTGAGCTGCCGGATGTGCCGGATTGGGATGCGCCGCAGAAGCTGATGGGAGAAAAGGAGTTGCTGGGCTTTTATGTGACGGGGCACCCGCTTGACCAATACAAGGACAAGGTGAGCGACCTGGGCACGCACACGACGGCGACGCTGGAGGGACTGGAGCGGGGAGTGGAAGTAAAGGTGTGCGGCATTTTGACGGGCATTCAACGGAAGCGGAACCAGAAGCAGGAGTTGTGGGGGGCGATGCAACTGGAAGACCTGCACGGCACGGTGGACTGCATGGTGTTTGCGTCGAAGTTCACCGAGTTGGGCAAATATCTGGAAGAGGACAAGGCCGTGATGATCACGGCAAAAGTGCTGGTGGATGAGGGTTCGCTGCCGCGATTGTCGATACAGGACCTGGTGGCGCTGGACAATGCGCGGGTGAAATTGCCGGCGATGGTGAACCTGCGCGTGCGGCTGAACGGGGAGGAAGATCAGCGGGCCGTGGCGCTGCGGGAACTGGTGGCGCGAAAGCCAGGACCGGCGAGCGTGAGGGTGGTTCTCGAAATGCCGCGTGACTTTTCGCTAACATTAGATTTGAGCAGTAAAGTCCGGGCGGACAAAGAATTTCAGGGCGAACTGGCCCGGTTATTCGGATCGACGTCCTTTGAAGCCTCCGGCGAAGCCTAACCGCATGTCCAATCCTGACATTACCGCGCGCATCCATGCGCTACACCCCGATACGGCACCGGCACCGGTACCGGCGGGTCCGAACCCGGCCTACCAAAGCGTGCAGATGGCGCGGCACCCGAAGCGTCCGCACGCGCTCGACTACATTGACCGCATCTGCACGGGCTTTACGGAGTTGCACGGGGACAGGGCTTTTGGGGATGACCAGGCGATTGTGGGTGGCTATGCGTTTCTTGACGGCAAGCCGGTGATGGTGATTGGCCAGCAGAAGGGCCGGGACACGAAGCAGAAGCTGGCGCGGAATTTCGGAATGCCGAAGCCGGAGGGCTACCGCAAGGCGATGCGGCTGATGGCGCTGGCTGACAAGTTTGCGCGGCCGGTGATTACGTTGATCGATACTCCGGGGGCGTATCCGGGGATGGACGCCGAGGAGCGCGGCCAGGCGGAGGCGATTGCGTATAACTTGCGGGAAATGGCGCGGTTGCGGGTGCCGGTGGTTGTCGTTGTGATTGGAGAGGGTGGCTCGGGCGGGGCGCTGGGGATGGGTGTGGGCAACCGGATTCTGATGATGGAGAATGCGTACTACAGCGTGATTTCGCCGGAAAGTTGCGCGGCGATCATCTGGCGGGATTCGGCCAAGGCGGAACTGGCGGCGGCGGCGTTGAAGCTGACGGCCCCGGATTTGCTGGAGCGCGGAATCATTGACGAGATTGTAGCTGAGCCGGAGGGTGGGGCACAGGAAGACCCGGACGAGGCAGCATCTTTGCTGGGCACCTCGATTCGTAAAGCCCTGGCCGAACTTGCGCCCCTGTCGGCGGATGAACTGGTGGAGCACCGGTATCAGAAGTTCCGGCGCATGGCGCCCTATTTCAGCGCGAAGATATGAACCGGAAAACGCAATGGGTCATTGTTTCGTTGCTGGGTGCAGCGGGCTTTTTTGCCCTGCTGTACTACAACACGGTGTCCTATAACCAGTACCGCGTGGAAGTTTGCATGGAATTTCAGGGTCAGACAAACTGCCGGACGGCGCAAGGATCGAGCGAGGAAGCCGCGTTGCGGACCGCTGTGGACAATGCTTGCGCGATGATTTCGTCGGGGATGACCGATTCCATGGCCTGTAGTTCGAGTCGCCCACAGTCCGTGAAGTGGCTGAAGGGCAAATAAGTTCGAACTTCTCACGCGTCGTATTCGTCTCATCACAAGGGAGTGAACAGTTGAAGACCAAATGGAAAGTCGCCATCGGCGTTGTAGTCGTAATCGCAGTGGCTGGTGGCGCATTCGCCAACTACAAGATGAAGCAGAGCGGCATTGTCAAAGTGACAACGTCGCGCGTGGAGCGCCAGGATCTGGTTTCGCTGGTGACGGCGAGCGGAGAAATCAAGCCCCGGAATTACATCAACATCGGCTCGAATGCCAATGCTCCGGCAAGAATAACGGAAATTAATGTGACAGAAGGGCAGCGCGTGCGGAAGGGCCAGCAGTTGGCCAAGCTGGAGAGCGTGCAGCCGGAAGCGCAAGTGGCAGCACAGCGGGCGGCACTGGCGACGACGGAAGCAGAATCGACGGCGTCGGAGGCTGGTCTGGTGGCCGCTGACGAGAATATCAACTCCGCCGCTGCGGCGATCAATCGGGCCAAGGCCGATTCTGAGCGGGCCAAGCTGGATTTTGACCGGGCCAAGCAGCTATTTGAAGAAAAGTTAATCGCGCGGCAAGAGTATGAGACACGGAAGTACGCGTATGAAGCGAACCTGTCTGCGGTGAAGGAAGCGGAAGCCCGCGTGAGTCAGTTGAAGGCGGCCCGGGCGCAACAGGCGGCGCAGTTGAATGCGGCACAGCGGCGGGTGGCATCGAGCCAGGCGAACTTGCGCGTGGCGGCTGACGTTTTGCAGCGGACCTTTGCGACCAGCCCAATTGACGGGGTGGTGACGAACCTGCCGGTGCGAGTGGGTGAAACGGTGGTGCCGGGTATTCAGAATTCGGCGGCGAGCCTGATCATGACGATCGCAGACATGTCGATCATCACGGCAGAGGTGAAAGTAGACGAGACCGATATTGTGAATGTGATGTTGGGCCAGACGGCAGAGATCACGATCGACGCGATTCCGAACAAGACCTTCACGGGCAAGGTGATCGAGATCGGCAATACGGCGATTTTGCGCTCGACCGGGCAGGCGGCGAGCCAAAGCGCGATTGCTTCGCAGGAAGCGAAGGACTTCAAGGTGGTGGTGGCGCTGGAGAATCCGCCGGACGAGATCCGGCCCGGTTTGAGTTGCACGGCGCGGGTGACGACGGCGACGCGGAAGCAGGCGTTATCGATTCCGATTCAGGCGCTGACGGTGCGGCAGCAGGGAGATTTGACTGTGGCGAAGCCGGAGGATAAAGCGAAGGAGCCGAGTGCGGCGGAAGCGCGGGCAGCGAAGGAAGAGATCCAGGGCGTGTTTGTGGTGAAGGACGGACAGGCGCGGTTCAAGAAGGTGGACACGGGGATTACCGGGGCCGTCGAGATTGAAGTGACGGCTGGATTGAATGAGGGCGAGGAGATTATCACTGGCTCCTACAAGGCGATCCGTACCCTCCGCAATGACGCAAAGGTTACAGTAGATAACAAGACCACACAGAAGGCGGAACGTTAACCCATGTCCACAGCCGTTGCCACGGACCCGAAGATTCGCGGCGAACAACTGAAGCGCGAAGGCATTGTCATCCGGACCTATGACCTGAAGAAGACCTATGTCATGGGCGATCAGGTGATCAATGCGGTGAATGGAACCGATATTGAGATCAACCGCGGCGAGTATGTGGCGATCATGGGGCCGTCGGGGTCGGGCAAGTCGACGTTGATGAATCTGATCGGGTGTCTGGATACGCCGTCGGCGGGAGAGTATTTCATCAACGGCAGCCTGGTGAGTGCGATGTCGGACGATGAGCTGGCGCGGATCCGGAACAAGGAAATCGGCTTCGTTTTCCAGAGCTTCAATCTGTTGCCGCGCGCGACGGCGTTGCACAACGTGGAATTGCCGCTCATCTATGCGGGATTCACGCAGGCACAGCGGCTGGAGCGGGCCAAGCAGTGTCTGGAACAAGTGGATCTGGCCAAGCGTATGTATCACAAGCCGAACGAGCTTTCGGGCGGACAGCGGCAGCGTGTGGCGATTGCGCGAGCGCTGGTGAACAATCCGTCGATCCTGCTTGCGGACGAACCGACGGGGAACCTGGATTCGACCACGAGTGTGGAAATCATGGCGCTTTTTGAGCGGCTGCACGCGGCGGGCAACACGATCATTCTGGTGACGCACGAACTGGATGTGGCCATGAACGCGCACCGGATCATTCACATCCGCGACGGCAAAGTCGAGAAGGATGAAAAGATCAAATAGCCGGTATTTGCTGAGTCTGCCGGAGAGAACGCTGCGGGCCGTGACGGCACTGGCAGCGGGTTTGATCCGCGAATCGAGTGAAATCACGCTACCGCCGGCCTTCCGGCGGAGTCGTGTTTATCAGGCCATGGTGGAGCAGACTTTGCGCTTTCTGATTGAGAAAGTGGGCAAGGTGGAGGGCGCTTACGGTAGCGGTGGGGAATTGCCGGAAAACTTTCTGGTGCGGCGCGGGGCGGGCAACGGAATTGAGTTTGTTTCGCTGGCCGTGTTTCATGCCTCGCCGGTTTGGGTGCTGGCGGCGCTGGCCGATGCGACGGGGGCCGGGAACCGGGTGCTGGGGGAGATTGCGAGAACACTGGAGGCGGAAGGTTATTTGACGGGGGCGGCGGGGGTGCGCTCGGTGACCGATTTGCTGGATGGGCTGGAGCGCGGGAGCGGGCAGTTGGCAGACACGATCAATACGCCGCCGTTGAACCGGGAAGCGATGTTGAAGGAGTGGGAAACGCTGAAGGCGGCAGTGACTAGCCGGGAGCAGGTGGAAGCAGACTGGGAGAAGCTGAAGGCCACGGCGGCGGAGCAGCGCAAGCCGCTGATGCAGGTGTCGACAGTGGTGGCGTTGAATACGTTGCGGTGTGGGAAGCAGATGCTGGCGGACCCGTTGCTCGATCATTACAGCCAGACGCTGGAGGAGATGCGGCGGATGGGTTTTGGGGATTTTGCGGCGCGGGAGATGTCACCGTATTGGCGGGCGGCGGTGGCGAACTTCAAGAGCTAAGCGAGAGCATCGGTCGTGCGCTCAATGCCGCCAGCCTTTTGCATGACGCGGGCTTCGTTTGACATAGAAGATCCATTTAGAATCGGATACGGAGCGTCTTACGGCTGGTGGGAGCGGCAACGTCCCTGGGCGACTTGGCCGCGCTCAACTCCAACCGTCTGTAAGGTCTGCAGGGCGAGCGCAAAGGCCAGTTTTCCATTCGGATCAATGACCAGTGGCGCGTATGTTTTGAGTGGCCGAAGGATACGCCTGGCTCGATTCCTGTTGAGATTGTTGACTACCACTAACCCGAAAGGAGTTCAATATGGCACGTATACCCATCCATCCCGGCGAGATCCTCGCGGGCAAGCGGAATTTGACCGCCGATACGGCGCTGCGCCTCAGTCAGTATTTCGGCATGTCGGCTGATTTCTGGATGAACCTCCAAAGCACTTACGAGCTTGATCTGGCTCGCAAGGAGAAGGGCAAAGAAATTCAGCGCATCCCCAAACGCAGCGCAATGGCGGAGCCGCGCCCGGCGGCGTAATGCGCTGTCGCGCGAGCATTCTGAAGGCGGCTGTGAAGAACGTGAGAAATGAGTTGCAGGGAGCTGGGACGAGTGGAGAGGATGTCAGGCTGAACAGGAAATGTTTTCTTTTGGGGGAACATAACGAAGGGCGGCTTCGTTCGTATTAGTAACTAAAGAGAGACGGAGGGCGCTACTGGATTCAACCTTTTCCCTTGAACTAGGATCCGGTAGCGCTCTCTGCATATTCTCCGAAGACGGTGCGCAGTGTATCGGCGATTTCGCCTACGGTTGAGTGAGCACGGGCGGCGGCAAGGATGGGCGGCATGAGGTTGGAGCCGGAAAGCGCGGCTTCCCGCAAGGCGTCGAGCGAGGCTTTCCAGGTGTCCTGGCTGCGGGAGGCGCGGACTTCGCGCAAGCGTTCGATTTGGGTTGCTTCTACTTCGGGGTGGATCTGGAAGACGGGGGCGGCGGGAGTATCAGAGGTTTCAAAGCGGTTGACGCCGACGACGATGCGGTCTGCGTTTTCGACGGCGCGCTGGTCGGCGTAGGCGGCGTTCTGAATTTCACCTTGGATGTAACCGGATTCGATGGCGGCGATGGTGCCCCCCATCGCGTCGATTTTCGCGAGGTAGGCTTCGGCTTCGGCTTCGAGTTTGGTGGTGAGAGTTTCGATATAGTCTGAGCCGCCGAGGGGGTCGGGTTCGGCGGTGACGCCGCTTTCGTGAGCAATGACCTGCTGCGTGCGGAGGGCGATGCGGGCGGCGTCGGCGGTGGGCAGGCCGAGGGCTTCATCCATACCGTTGGTGTGAAGGCTCTGCGTGCCGCCGAGGACGGCGGCGAGGGCCTGCAGGGTGACACGGACGACGTTGACATCCGGTTGTTGGGCGGTGAGGGTGGAACCGGCGGTCTGGGTGTGGAAGCGGAGCATCTGTGAGCGGGAATCGCGGGCGCGGAAACGGTCGCGCATGAGGCGGGCGTACAGGCGGCGGGCGGCGCGGAACTTGGCGATTTCTTCAAAGAAGTTGTTGTGGGAGTTAAAGAAGAAGCTCAAGCGGGGGGCGAAGCTGTCGACGGCGAGTCCGGCGTCGATGGCGGCTTCGACGTAAGCGATGGCATCGGCGAGGGTGAAGGCGATTTCCTGAGCGGCGGTGGAGCCGGCTTCGCGGATGTGATAGCCGCTGATGGAGATGGTATTCCACTCGGGGAGTTCGCGGGCGGCCCAGGCGAAGATGTCGGTGATGAGGCGCATGGCGGGGCGTACGGGGTAGATGTAGGTGCCGCGGGCGATGTATTCCTTGAGGATGTCGTTCTGGATGGTGCCGCCGAGCTTGCGAAGATCGCTGCCCTGCTTTTCTGCAACGAGGACGTAGTAGGCGAGCAGGGTGGCAGCAGTGGAATTGATCGTCATCGAGGTGGTGATCTTTTCGAGCTCGATGCCGGCAAAGAGGCGCTCCATGTCAGGGAGAGAAGCAATGGAAACGCCGACGCGGCCGACTTCGCCAGTGGCGAGGGGATGGTCGGGGTCCATGCCCATCTGGGTGGGAAGGTCAAAGGCGACAGAGAGGCCGGTGGTGCCCTGGCTGAGGAGGTAGCGGTAGCGTTGGTTGGATTCTTCAGCAGAGCCGAAGCCGGCGTACTGGCGCATGGTCCAGAGGCGGGAGCGGTACATCTGAGAGTAAATGCCGCGGGTGAAAGGGAATTCGCCGGGCTTGAGCTGCATCTAGGATCGGCCGATCTTGCGGGCCTTGAAAAAGGACTGGAGGCCGAAGAAGGCCATGACCAGGAAAGCGAAGCCCATGAGGATGAGGCGGCCGATGCTTTCGGTGTCATCGGAGTACTGCATAATGCCGCGAATGAGGCTGCCGAGGATGACGATGGCGAAGACGGCGAAGAAGAAGCCGATGAGTTCGTTCCAGAGAACGTGGAGTGGTTTGATGACTCCGGGCATAAAGGCCTTAATAAACTTCTTCATACACTTGCAGTTTCATGCTAACAAAGCGGGGCGTGTCCGATAAGAGTGAGTGGTATTCTGTGAACGGAACCAGGCATGGACGAGAACCTTAAAGACTTGATGCAAGAGCTAGGAAATGCGATCAACGAATCTCTGTCGGATTCCGAGCGCATTGCGGCTGCGATCGGTGAGATCAAGAAGGCGGGCTACGACGTGTTTCTGGTGCTGGAGGCGACGATCGGCTTCAACAAGCGGGAAGACGACGCGACGGAACATACCGAGATGCCGGAGAATTTTGAGGCGACGGGGCGGATGTCGTGGAACTCGCAGGACACCAAGTTTTTAAAGGCCTTGAAGATCTCGCTGGACGAAGATCCGCGCTAGAGAAGTTCAGCACTAGAGAAGTTCAGCGTAGACTGCGGCGGTTAGGTTGGCCGCGTTTTCCCAAGAGAAGGCTGCGGCATGGGAGATGCCGAGGGTGGCGTAGTGGGTTCGGAGATCTGGGTCGAGGAGTTGGTGGAGTGCGGCAGCGATGGCTTCCGTCGAGAAGGGGTCAACCAGTAAGGCAGCATTGCCGGCGACTTCCGGGAGAGCCGAACGGTTGGAGGTCAGTACGGGGAGGCCATTGGCCATGGCTTCAAGAACGGGGATGCCGAAGCCTTCATCGAGCGAAGGGAAGGCGAGGATGGCGGCGCGCTGGTAGAGGGTGGCGAGTTGGGCATCTGAGACGTAGCCGAGGACCTTCAGATTGGCGGGGGCATCCTTGAGCATGGTTTGTGATTCAAAGCCCATGCTGCCGGCGACCCAGAGTTGCCAGTCCGGGGGGAGGGTTTTCGAGGCGGCGATGAGGCGTTGGGTGTTTTTGCGAAGCTGGACGGCCCCGACGCTGAGGATGATCTTTTCGCGGGCTTCGACGGGCGTGATGTGGGTGGGGAAGACGACGCCGTGGGGAACGACACGGATGCGGCTGGCGGGGTAGCCGAGGTATTCGGTGATCTGGCTGGCGGTGAAGCTGGAGACGGCGATGATGAGGTCGCTGCGGTCGGCGGCTTCACGGGCCTGGGCGGCAAAGCGCTGGCGGAAGTCCGGGGTGGAGTATTCACCGGATAGGACGAAGAGGTCGTGGAAGGTGGAGACCATGGGCGCGCGGCGGCGTTGGGGGAGGCGCTGGTTGAGGCCGTGGAAGAGATCAACGGTGCGGGGCGCGGTATTGAGCAGCAGGCGCTTGGGCCACGGCGCAGCTACCCAGCGGTGCGGACGATAGTATCGACGCAGCCTGAGGCCTTTGTGGCCCCGCAAGAGGCATTCCATGAGGTGGAGAGAGTATTTGCCGACGCCGCTCAGTTCGGGGCCGAGGGAGTAGGTAGCGTCCAGACCAATTACTGGATCATGACTGGAGAGTCGGCCTCGCACGATTGCTCGAAGGGCTTATTGTCCCACAGGGCTTGTTCGACTTCATCGAGCAGAGGGGCGAGCTGCCAATTGTTGGAGGGGCCGGGCTCGGCGGTGGAGATCTGGATCTGGAGTTCAATGGGCGTGCCGCGGTTGAGGGCCTTCGAGGAGATCTGGCTAGCGAGGGCACTGAGGGCTGCGTGGAGAGCTGCGCCGGAGCGGGTAGGGCTGAGGATGGCAAAGCGGCCGCCGCCGAGGTAGGCGACGAGATCGACTTCGGTGGCGAAGTCGCGGAGGAGTTCACCGAGTTCGACGAGAAGCCATTCTTCTTCATGGCGGCCGGCAAGTTCCGAGACGGCGTCGAGGTTCGAGATCTGGAAGAAGGCGCAGGAGGCGGGGACGGAAGCGCCGCCACGTTTGTGGAGGAGGCGGCAGAAGGGTTCGCCGAGCTGGACGAAGCCGGTGAAGTTCATAAGGCCGGTGAGCTCATCGCGGACACTCATGCGGCGGAGGCCGGTGGCGATGCGGTTGCGTTCCATCGCGCAGCGGATGGCGCGGCCGAGGGGGGCGCAATCGACTTCGTGCTTGATGAGGATGTCCTGGGCCCCTTGTTGGAGGAGGCGGACGGTGAAGGCCGGGTCATTGGCATTGAGCAGGATGATGAGGGGGGCGTGGGGCGCGGCGGCCTTGAGGCGGTGGAAGGTGGCGAGGCCGGAGCTGTCGGGGACCCAGAGGTCAGCGAGGATGACATCAAAGCTGATGTCGCGAAGGAGCAGGAGTGCTTCTTCGAGCGTTTCAGCATCGCAGAGCTCGTAGGGGCTGAGCCAGGCGTTGCCCTGGTGGAGTTCTTCGAGTTCGTCGAGGGCTTCACGAAGGAAGCCTGCATCGGCCAGGTTGTCTTCAAGCAGCAGGATTCGGGTTTGCTTCTTGCGCATTATCAGAGAGGTAGTGCGCGGAAGGGGGATGAATTCTCAGGCTTGTTCGCCGAGTTCGTATTCTTTGAGCTTGCGGTAGAGGGTGGTGCGGCCGATGCCGAGCAGGGTGGCAGCGGTGAGGCGGTCGCCGCCGGTGTATTCGAGGGCGCGGAGGATGGCCTGGCGTTCGAGTTCGGCGAGGGGGACGACCTGGGCGCGGGCTGGTGCGGTGGCGGTGCCGTTTGTGTTGACGTAAGCGGGGGGAGGTGCGGGGAGTGTTTCGGCGTAGAGCGGCGGCGGGGCGAGGTAGGTGGGCTGCGGTGGCAGGGGGCGGCGCTGGAGGGAATTGAGAACCGTGGAAGGAAGGTCCTGCCGGTGGAAAGCGGGGCCGGAGTTGACGGCGAGCATGTGCTGGATGCAGTTTTCCAGCTCGCGGACATTGCCGGGCCAGTCATAGGTCAGGAGGGCTTCCATCACTTCCGGCTCCATGGTCTGGAGGCGACCGTAGCGGCGGAGGAAGTGGGCGACGAGATGGGGAACATCTTCACGGCGGTCCTTGAGAGGAGTGAGGCGAAGCGTGACGACGTTGAGGCGGTAGTAGAGATCGCGGCGGAAGTTGCCCTTTTCTACTTCTTTGGCGAGGTCGCGATTGGTGGCGGCGACGACGCGGAAGTCGGCGCGTTTTTGGGCGAGTCCGCCGACGGGGCGGAATTCCTTTTCCTGGAGAACGCGGAGGAGTTTGGCTTGCAGGTCCAGGGGGAGTTCGCCGATTTCGTCGAGGAAAGCAGTGCCGCCATTGGCGAGCTCAATGAGGCCGGCCTTAGAGTTGTTGGCACCGGTGAAGGCGCCTTTGACATAGCCGAAGAGTTCGCTTTCCATGAGGGGGCCGACCATGGAGGAACAGTCGATGGTGACGAAAGGGCCATCGTTGAGGACGTGGTGGATGGAGCGGGCGACGACTTCCTTGCCGGTGCCGGTATCGCCGAGGATGAGAACGGGCCAGCGGCAGCGACCGAGCTTGTCGATGAGGCGCTGCAGTTGGAGCATGCGGGGCGACTGTCCGATGAGGACTTTGAGATTTTCTTCGAGAGAGGAACGCATGAGATTAGACCTCTGGGGTAGTGGCCCCGGGGAAGAAAAAATCTACAGAAATTTTTCGGACGGGCAGCATAGGCGAAAGATCAGTGTACCTAGGGTACATGACGGGTCACAAAACCGGTATGGCCCTGAGTGCGGAGATGGCGGGCGAGCGCTTCGGCCTCCTGTTTGGTGCCTTCACCGGCGATGACGCGAAAGAGGCGGGGGCTCGAGTTGACTTCAACGATGCGGACATGGGGGTGAATGGCGAGGAGATCCTGGCGGAGGGAGGTGGCGCGAGCGCGATCGGTGAAAGAAGCGAGCTGGACCCCATAGCTTTCGACGGTGGCGTTGCGGGGAGGCTTGATGACAGTTAGGCGAACCGGGGCGACGCCGGGACCAATCAAAGCGATATCTTCCGCGGCGCGCTGGGAGAGGTCGATGATACGGCCTTTGATGTAGGGGCCGCGATCGGTGATGCGGACTTGAACGTGTTTACCGTTGGACTCATTGAGGACCTCGACCCAGGTGCCGAAGGGGAAGCGCAAGTGAGCGGCGGTGAGATCGCGCATGTTGTAGACCTCACCATTGGCAGCACGGCGACCGTGATAAGGCTCACCATACCAACTGGCGATACCGCGTTCGGTATAGCCCGGCTTCACGGTTGCGAGAGGAGCGGGAGGAGTGTTGATGCGAGCAGGGCGGCGCGAACACGATGAGGCGAAGAATAACGCGCAGCCAATGAATACAAGGGTGCGAAGCATGTACCTCCTTAAAAACAATAGTAAGCCTAAATGTTTTAATCATGCGAGACGCCTGTTGTTGTGGGCTCAAACGCATTTTTCTCTTGACATTAATTGCGAAAGACTTTATATCTGAAGCACTGAGTCCTCCACGCGGGGACTCAAATTGATGTTAGGGAGATTGATTCGAATGAAGAACGCAACCGCACCGGCGAAGAAGGCAGCCAAGAAGGCAGCAGCACCGGCCAAGAAGGCTGCACCGGCCAAGAAGGCCGCGCCCGCCAAGAAGGCAGCTCCGGCCAAGAAGGCAGCGCCGGTGAAAGCCGCGCCCGCCAAGAAGGCAGCTCCGGCCAAGAAAGCCGCGCCCGCCAAAAAGGCAGCGCCGGCCAAGAAGGCCGCGCCCGCAAAGAAGAAGTAGACCCGCTGAGGGGTTCTTTGAGCCCTGGCAAAAACCTATAACAATCAACCGGCCCCGCTTTGGCGGGGCTTTTACTTTTTGTCGAGGATGAGGACTTCAAAGCTTTCGCCCATCCCGAAGAGCAGGGTGCGGAGTTGTAATTCACCCAGCAAATTCAGGCCTTCGAGAACATCCGGGCCGAGGTCCATGATGGACGCGCGGAGGGACTGGAGCCCGCGGGGGAGCCAGCCGATGCGTCGGGCGGAATCGATGAGGGCATCCCAATCGACATGGGCGGTGATGTCGCGGGAACCCGGGTCGAGGAGAACATCCTCGGTAGCGAGATGGCGGCGGTAGCTCATGAGGGAACCATTGGGGAAGCGGGCTCGTTCGCGGTGGCGATAGCCGTAGTCGATGAGGATGTAAGAACCTTCCTTGAGGGAGGCGTAAGCGGTGGTGAGGAGCTGGTCCAGAGAAGGGCGGATTTCCGTTACCCCTTCGCGGGGCGGAGCAGGGTGCCAGGCGAAGTGATCGCCTTCATGGCGGACACGCAAGAGGTTGCCTTGCTGGTCGAGATCAACGGGCAAGGCATCGATGAGTTCATTCGAAAACAAAATCGCACGATTTGTTTCAGGCCAGAAATTGCCGTGATCGACGTTGCGGTAAACACCGGGTGGAAAGCTGGAGGAAAGCTCCCCGCGGCCGCCGCCGATGTCGAGGAAGGTTTCATAGCCGGGGAGGAGTTGGGCGGCGAGCGTGCTGACGTAGGCGCCAAAGACGGGCTGCAGTTGCGAGGCAGTGAAGAAGTCACCCTGGCGGCCGAAGGGATCGCCGCGATAGTAACCGAGCTCGGGATCATAGAGGGCCATCTCCATGAAGGTGGAAAAGAGGATGGGACCTTCGAGGTCGATGCGGGCGGCGATTTTGCGCGCGAGGTCAGTCACAAGCTATAGTGTGCGGCATGAGACTGGCAATTGGACTGTTGGCAAGCCTATTGGTTTGGGGTGCGGCAC
Organism: uncultured Bryobacter sp.; assembly: GCA_964510335.1. GTDB lineage: Bacteria > Acidobacteriota > Terriglobia > Bryobacterales > Bryobacteraceae > Bryobacter. The sequence continues at coordinate 32,389 of CAZECF010000041.1, forward strand.
CGGAGGAGATTCGCAAGGTGCTGGAGGTACAGGAGGCGGCATGGAACCGGGGGGACCTGGTGGAGTTTGTGAGTTCGTATGAGCAAACGCCGGAGATCACGTTTGTGGGCAAGGATGTGGCGCGCGGTTATGCGGGAGTGCTGGAGCGGTACCGGAAGAGTTATCCGGATCAGGCGCGGATGGGGAAGCTGAAGTTCAGCGAGGTGGAAGTGAGGATGCTGGGCAAGGATCATGCGCTGGTGCTGGGGCGCTTTGCGCTGGAGCGGAGTGCGGCGGCGGGCGGAGCGGCGGCGGGGCGCTATACGCTGGTGGCGAGGCGGACGAAGCAGGGGTGGAAATTCATCCACGATCACACGAGCAGTCAGTAGGGGATGCGGGCGGCGAATTGCTTGCCGGTTTCGATCGCGTCGGCTTCGCTGAGACCGGCGATGCCGGCGATGTAGCTGCCCTTGGCGAAGAGGAAGAGAGGACCGGCGGGAGTGGCGGGGGCGTAATAGCCGCCGTAGCTGGCGACGAATTTGGGATCGTTCATCTGGTTCTTGATGTCGATGATGTAGATGCCGGCTTGAGCGGCGTTGCGGCAGCGGATGGTGAAGAGCTGGTATTGGAGCTTGCCGGTGTCGTAGGTGGCGAGATTGCCGCCGCCGAAGTAGGGGAGGCCGAGGAGTTGCTGGTCGACGACGGTGATGGACTTCTGGTGTTGGGAGGGGAAGCGGACGTCTTCGGCGATGGGGCGCGGAAGATCCGGCAGGGACGGAGCCTTTGGGGTTTCCGGAGCGGGCTGGCTGGAGCAGCCGGCGAGGAGAAAGAAAAGGGCGAGGGGCAGAAGGGTCTTCATCGCTGGGGGGATGATAACAGAAGGCAATGAATCCTGGATTGTGTGGACAGTGTGAGTGGGTGAGGCGGATGGGCAACGACCGTGGGAGCGTGTTCTGGATGTGCGGACGGGCGAAGGAGGACGCGCGCTTTCCGAAGTATCCCCGGTTGCCGGTATTGCGGTGTGCGGGCTTTGAGCCGGTTAAAAGTACTGGTGCTGCTCAATCAGGTGGCGAAGGCGGAGAGGATCCGTGGTGACGCCGAGGGCGAGCATGAGGAGGATGCGGGCCTTGGGGCCGGGGAGATTGCCGGCGAAGATGACGCCACGCTGGCGGAGGTCGCGGCCGGAGCCTTCGTAGGCGTAGGTGTCGAGAACGCGGCCCTGGGCGCAACGGGAAGAGATCAGAACGGGAAGGCCGGCGTCGAGGGCGCGCTGGATGGCAGGCAGGGTTTGCGGGGGGACGTTGCCGCGTCCGGTGCCTTCAATGACGAGGCCGCGAGCGCCGAGTTCGCGGGAGGCATCGATGAAGCGGCCATCGGCGCCGGCGTACATCTGGAGCAGGTCCACGCGATCTTCGAGGCGGCGGGTGTTGATGGTCTGGCGGAAGCGGAGGGAGCGGGCAAAAAAGACGCGGTCTTTGTCGACGATGCCGAGGGGGCCGAAGACGGGGGACTGGAAGGTTTCAATGGCCTGGGTGTCGGCCTTGGTGGCGTAAGCGGCGGCGTGGATGGTTTCATTGAGGAGGACGAAGACGCCTTGATCGCGGGCGGCGGGATCGATGGCAACGCGGAGGGCGGCGCGGACGTTGGCGGGGCCGTCATAGGAAAGCTCCGAGGCGTTACGCATGGCACCGATGACGATGACGGGTTTGGGGGAATGGTGACGGAGGTCGAGGAAGAAAGCGGTTTCTTCAAGAGTGTCGGTGCCGTGGGTGACGACGATGCCGGCGACTTCGGGGCGGGCGAGTTGGGTGTGGATTTTCTCAGAGAGGTCCCACATGTGACGGGGCGTCATTTGGGGGCCGGCGAGGCGGGCGAAGTTGACGACTTCAATGGTGGCGAGGGAGGAGAGGGCGGGATCGTGCGAGAGGATTTCTTCGCCGGACAGGGCAGGGACTGCGCCGCCACGCGCCGCGTCGTGCTGCATGGAAATGGTGCCGCCCGTGAAGAAAAATACGACGGTGTTCATATAAAGTGGACTTCATGATGTTAGCGCGGGCCCTGGCGGGCATGCTCCTTTTCGGGCAGGAACTGTACGAAGAAAAGATATTGGATACGCTGGCGTTGCGGGAGAAGTTGTACCAGCAGATGAGCACGCATGCCGACCGGCTGGTGCTGCGGAAACGAGTGGGCTATCCGCCGCCGCAGATGAAGGCGAGCGGGGGGATGAGGCTGGAGAAGTCAGGCGAGGATGCCGTGGCGGTATATTACCGGAGCTATCTGCCGGTGGGCGAGAATCTGGAGGCTTACGGATTGCTGATTCTGCCGAAGAAGCCGGTAGCGAAACGGATGCCGCTGGTGATATCGATGCATGGCGGGGGTGGGTCGCCGGAGATGGCGACCTTTGCCGGCGGGGCGAATTACAAGGATCAGGTGAGGGGGGCGGTGGCGGAAGGTTATGCGGTGTATGCGCCGCACAGTGTGATGTATCCGTTCCGGGACCGGGACGCGGGGACGACGATACCGGCGGATGTGCGGCGAGTGCTGGATGAGCGGTTTCGGGAAGCGGGTACGAGTCTGGCGGCGGTGGAGGTGTACAAGGTTTCCCTGGCGCTGGATGAGTTGTTGAAGCGGCCGGACGTGGATGCCAAGCGAGTGGCGATGATCGGGCTGTCTTATGGGGGATTCTATTCGCTCTATGCGGGGGCGCTGGAGCCGAGGATTGGGGTGGTGGTGGCGTCGTGCAGCTTTCTGGATGAGCCGGAGGAGCGGCATGGAAAGACGGAGGGCCGGCTGGTGGAATTGGCGCCGGCGGAAGTGGCGGCGTTGATTGCGCCACGGCCGTTGATGGTGCAGAGCGGGAAACAGGACAAATTGATGCCGATTGAAGTGAGCCGGAAGGCAGCGGCGCGGACGGCCTTTGTGTATAAAAAAGTGCAGTCAGAAGATCGCTTTGTTTTCAGTGAATTCGAGGGTGGGCATGAATTTTCGGGGGCAGCGGTTTGGGCGTTTTTGAAGAAGTGGCTGTAGGGGGATTCATGCTAATCTGTGTAGGAAATGGCATACGTAATTGCTGAGCCCTGCATTGGGACAAAAGACACGGCTTGTGTGGACGCCTGCCCGGTAGACTGCATTCATCCGAAGAAGGACTCCGAGAAGTTTGAAGGCGAGAAGATGTTGTACATCGATCCGGTAGAGTGCATTGATTGTGGCGCTTGTGTACCGGTGTGCCCGGTGTCGGCGATTTTTGCACTGGACGATCTGCCGGAGAAGTGGGCGGAATTTACGCAGGAGAACGCGACTTACTTCGGCCGGTAGGCGGCGGAGCATTTATCGGTTTCGAGGACGCGGACGCAAGAGACGCGGGCAGTGGAATTCGCAATGGCTTTGGCGACTTCGTCGTGAAAGAATTTGGCGAGATTCTCTGCACTCGGATTGATTTGGTCAAAAGGCGGGATTTCATTCAGGAAGCCGTGGTCGAAGAGATCGATCCACGGCTTCAATGCCTGTTTGATGACTTCAAATTCGACGAGGAGCCCGAGGTGGTCCAGGGTTTCGCCTTCGACGGTGATCTGGACACGATAGTTGTGTCCATGGATCTGGGAACACTTGCCGGGGTAGTCCTTGAGGAAGTGGGCGGAGGAAAAGGGCTGTTCGACGACGACTTCGTACATTCTCTTTCAGGATAGTGGGTGAGGTGGGTTGAGCGCGACTGAGCTTTCAGGATTTCTCCAAGCGGTTGGCTCAGACTGCTGCGCGCCGTGGGCAAACCAAGCTTATATCGAGATGAAGGGCTTAAGTGATGCTTGAGATGGCATGCATGTGAGGGACGAAGTTTGGACGTCTTGACAAGGTCTTCAAGGGCAATGAATGTCATGGCGGGCACAGGACAAAAAGGCCGCTCCAGGGACTCAATTGAGGACAGCCTCGATTCGAAGGGAGCTAATGGAAAGTTCACCCAGCAGAAATAAATTTAATTCAGGCAATTGACTTGCATCTGGAGAATTTGCTAATCTCGGACCGATGCGGTCCTTGTTGCCTGTTTTTTCTGCTCTGGCGCTGCTTGCCCAGTCGCCTTCGTTTCAACTGACGGTTGTTGATCCTGCGGGGAATCCTGTTGAATCAGCGCGGGTTTCCTTGAGTCACCCCGGTTCGTCGCTCCTTGTTTCAGCCACGACTAATCCGCTTGGTCAGGTGGTTCTCCCGGTGCCAGAGCGGCGTCAGCATAAACTCATCATCACTGCAAGTGGCTTTCAGGAGTATTCCCGCAACATTTCCGCTGCCGAAGCCGCCAAGCCCTACACGGCGCAATTGGAGGTTCTCACTCTGGCCCAACAGGTGACGATTTCGGCGAACCTGATCGCGGGCGCCACCGAGCAGATTGCCAATATTCCCGGTTCGGTAGATGTGCTGGATAAATCCACTCTGAATGAGAGCCGTCTATTCACAGTTGATGAGGCGCTTCGCAAGGTTGCGGGCATCAATGTTCGCCCCGAGGAAGGTTTTGGTCTCCGGCCCAATATTGGCATCCGCGGTATCAATCCGACGCGTTCCGCCCGAGTCCTGTTGCTGGAAGATGGACTGCCACTTTCTTACGCCCCTTATGGAGACAATGCTTCTTATTACCACCCACCCGTGGATCGCTTTGAAGGGGTAGAAGTGGTGAAGGGGTCGGGTCAGATTCTCTATGGTCCGATGACAGTGGGGGGAGTGGTGAACTATGTCACCCCCGCAATCCCCGCGACTCCCTCCGGGACGCTGAGCCTCAGTGGCGGCAATCGGGACTATATGAACGCCCATTTGCGCTATGGGGGCACCTTCCGCAATACCGGCATCCTGGTGGATGGTTTGAGGAAGCAGGGGGAGGGCTCTCGCGACAACATTCGCAGTGGCCTGAACGATTACACTTTCAAGACAATTTCCACGCTTTCCAATCGGGCCACGCTTTCGCTGAAGGGGAATGTGTACACCGAAGACTCGCGAGTCACCTATTCCGGCCTCACAGAAGCGGAGTTTCTTGCCAACCCGCGCCAGAATCCATTCCGCAATGATTCTTTTGACATAGCGCGTTACGGGCTTTCCGGAATGTACACCCACGTTCTTTCGCCGGACCTTGTCTTTACCGGCGCGACCTATCTGTCAAACTTTGATCGCGACTGGTGGCGTCAATCTTCCAACTCCGGCCAACGGCCCAATACAAACTGCGGCGGGATGGCGAATCTCTTCACGACTTGCGGCAACGAAGGACGGCTTCGCAACTACACCACCTGGGGCGTTGAGCCGAAGTTCAAGTCCACCCGTCGCTTGGGGGCATTGGTGGAAAGCGATTTTGGCTTCCGGGCTCACTATGAAGTGCAGGATCGCGTGCAAATGAATGGTAATGCTCCCATGGCGCGTACTGGCAGCGTGGTGGAAGACAACCTGCGCAAGAACCAGGCATACTCTGCCTTCTTCCAGCCCCGCTTTGCTTTTGGCAAGTTGAGCATCATTCCGGGTCTGAGGCTGGAACACGTTCGCTACCAACGCAACAATCGCCTCTTCGATAATGGCCGGGGAGTTTTTGGGGAGACCACGCTGACGCAGTTCATTCCCGGTATCGGTGTGGCTTACAACGCCGCATCGGCGTTTACTCTCTTTGCGGGTGTTCATCGCGGCTTCGCCCCGCCGCGGAACGAGGACATCATCTCCAATTCCGGGGGATTCCTGGATCTGGATGCGGAACTGAGCTGGAACTATGAGGCAGGCTTCCGCTACCGGCTGGCGCGGAGTTCCAACTTCTCGGCGACCTTTTTCCGAATGGACTATCAGAACCAGGTTGTGCCCGCGACGCTGGCGGGCGGCATTGGGGCGCTGCTAACGAATGGTGGCCAAACGCTGCATCAGGGAATTGAGATGTCCGGTCGGCATGACTTCCGCAACATCAATGCTTCTCGCCATTCGCTTTACCTCAGCGGCGCGCTGACGCTGATCCCGACCTCTCGTTTTGAGGGCGTTCGCTTTTCGAGTGTTGGTGGTTTTGGGAATGTGAGTATCACCGGCAATCGTCTGCCTTACGCGCCGCGCTCACTTGCCAATATCATTACTGGCTGGTATCACACGAGCGGGCTTCATGCCTTTGTAGAAGCAGTCGAAACGGGGCGGCAGTTCGGGGATGATCTGAACACGGTGGCTGCGAGTGCAAATGGCCAACGCGGCGCACTGCCGAGTTACACCCTCTTTAATGCGACGCTCAACATGCCGCTGGAAGCGGCTCGATCTACGCTGTTTGTAACGGTCAAGAATGTCGGGGATCGGGTGGCAATTGTGGACCGGGCGCGCGGTATTTTGCCGACACACCCGCGCTTGGTTCAGGCGGGCATCCAGTACCGATTCTGATCCCGGAGGATGGGTTGGTGGCGTGGCAGAAACTGGGGCTAACGCAGCCGGTGGAGGCGGAGGAGGAAGCCGGCGAGGTGGGTGGTAATGGCTGTGAGCCAGAGGGCTAAGAAGGGGGAGGCGTTGGGGGATGAGGAATTGAGCGCCAGGGACAGGGATTGCCAGAGCATGAAGGGGAACATTGCGAGGACTAGCGGTTTGAGCGTGATGATCATCCGGTGGAGGGTGGCGCGGATTGCAGGGTTCTCTCGGTCGAGCGAGAAGGGGACATTGATGAATTGCGGGTGGCGGGTGGCCAGGGTCAGCAGGACGTAACAGAGGAGGGCGGCTCCTGACAGCATCCAGACCGAATCGCGGGAGCCCCAGCCGTCTGGCTGGCCTTGCAGGTTGAAGTGCGTGGGGATGCGAGCGGGGAGGTCTGGCCAGAGCCAGAGCGGATAGGCAATCGAGAACAGGACAGCGGCTAGCGAGAGCAGTTCGCAGAGCCAGTGCAGCGGGCTAGCAGGAAGCCAGGAAGTTTTCGACATCGGCGAAGTCCGTAGTAAAAGAATAGCCGGACAGGGCAATGCGGGAATCGAGCAGGATTAATACCCCGGTCTGAACAGGCGGCGGCGAAGGGTTGTGCCATTTGGTCGCTTGCATCGTTCACAAGAAGTGTTGAAATTTTTCAGCCCTGACAATGATGGGTAAGTTGCTCAGAGTGAAATACTTATTTCTTTTTTGTAGTTCCGCGAAACGAATTCTCTCGTCTTGTCGAGCAAAAACATGCGCAATGCTGTGCAGCGTCTGCAGCAGCTCATTGGCTGCTTGCAGCATGCCAAAAGTTTTAAGCAGGCAAGGTGTTCTCAGCAATGTTTATTTTCAACAGGGGATCGAGTCGAATCGTTATCGCCAAATATGCCATTTCATTTTTCAGCGTTGCCGTTCTCGGTATATGCCAACCTTGTACAGGCCAGTTCGTTGATTCTGAAGTGCCCATTGGTGCTATCAATGGATCTAATTCTTCCTTCACGCTTAGTTCGATTCCGGACCCGGCCAGTAGCCTCATCGTTACCCGCAATGGGCTCGTATTGACTCCGGGCACAGATTTTACTTTAAGCGGAACGACAATCACTTTCGTCAATGATGCGCAACCCGAGTTGGGGGCTGTCCTGCGAGCACGGTATCGCACCGGATGTATTGGTGCGCCTTCTCATTCCTTACTCGGAGAATTTCATTCAGATACTCAAGGGGCAACCGTCTCGAGGGGAAGTATCGTTACAGGCCAAGGATCTTCACCCGCCCGTTGGTCCAAACTAGCTATCGGCCCAGCTGGGCGCTGTCTTGTTTCTGATGGAACGGACGCAAATTGGGGAGAGTGTCTTTTCGCAAACTTCTCCAATCGCTCAATTCCATTCTCGAATTCGTCAGGCCTGTTGTCGGAGGACAATGTTGGGCTCAATTTCGATTCGTCAGCCAGGCGATTGGGTGTAGGAACTGCATCACCATCAGCCACACTCCATGTCTTCGATTCCCGGATAGCCACTGGCTTAACGGGATTATCCATTCAGGCGGGCGCAGGCCAAGGCACTAACGCCATCACCCGGTGGCTGGCGAACAATGGCGCGGAAGTGGGCCGAATGGAGCCAGAGGGAATCCTGGTGGTGCAGAGGCTCAATTCGACCACGAATGCAACCCGGGCGGGTTTACGCGACTCGGGTGCCAATGTTGATCCCAGTAACCGGCTGAATGGGGATTTTTGGTTTAATACCACACAGCAGGCGCGAAAGAGCATGGAGGCCGGCCAGACTCACCCACTGCCCCAGGTAATCTGTTCCTCCAGCGGTGGCTCAACTTCATCCACATCACTCACGAATCTGGGTTCCTGCACCTTCCCTGCATCTTTCGCGGATTCAGGAGATCGTATTGTGGTTCAATTCAGCGCGACGCATACTGGATCCAGTTCTGATTTTGAGATTGAATTGAGAATGGCTGGCGCCACGCTCTACACGAGAACGTTGCCGAGTTCTGAGCAACGTCTTGCCTTTGATGGGAGCGCCGGGCTCTTTGGGACGGGTGCTGCCTGGCAGATTCAGACATATGGCGCTTCCGTTGGCTTGGACTTGAAGGTTTCCGACTTTTCAATCAACC
>CAZECF010000042.1:0-39061 GCA_964510335.1 uncultured Bryobacter sp.
GGGCTGGCCTGAAATTTATTTGGCCTTATGGAAAATCATAGATTGCCATAAGGCCAATCCTTTGTTAAGGTTGGAAATGTTCGCGTCACCCCCGTCGGTGGCAAATCCCAAAGCAGCAGGTTGCGGGGATTATGATTCCGGTCATAGTCGCCGATACACCTGATAAGGACGGCATGGTCTTTCAAAGAATTCTAATGGCCGCACTGCTTGCGGCAGTCGCAATTGGATCCCCCGTTGTAATGCGGGCCCAAGCGACAAAAAAGACGGCACCCAAGAAGGTGGTAGCCAAGAAGGCTGCTCCGACAAAGGCAGCCTCTGCAAAGAAGCGCGCGGCCGTGAGACGGTCCGTCGGGGTAAAGAAGACTGCGTCCGCAGCTTCAAGAAAAGCCCCCACGGTTCGCAAGGCGAGCTACACAAGGGGACGCAAAGCCCCTGCTTCCCGCTACCGGGTTCGCCAGAATCCCTATGTCGGCTTCTGGACAGTGCCCAACTTCGCTGACTCGACCGAAGGCGACGTGATCGATGGGGAAGATCTGGCAGTGCGGCGAGCGGCTGTAGAAGCTCTCAACGGGCTGAACGGTACCGTGGTTGTTTCCGATGCCAATACGGGCCGGATCCTCACTATGGTCAACCAGAAGGTGGCCCTCCAGAATGGTTTCCAACCCTGCTCAACCGTCAAGATTCTGACCAGTGTTGCTGGAGTCATGGAAGGCCAGTACGATCGCAACAAGGTACAGCGCGTCAGCGGTGAATACATGAACATGACGGCCGCCCTTGCCCGGAGTAATAATCCTTACTTTGCCAACATTGGCCGAAAGCTGGGCTACGCCAAGATTAGCTATTACGCCAAGCTCCTCGGTTTTGGCGAGACAGCGGGTCTCAACATCCCCGGCGAGCAGCCCGGTATCTGGCCGGACAAAGAAGTCGCCAGCGGTATCGGGATGATGACCAGTTTTGGGGATGGCATCAATTTGACGCCACTCCAATTGAGCTCCATTCTGACCATGGTTGCCAACGGGGGCACCATGTACTACTTGCAATATCCACGCAGCCAGGCGGAGGTGGAAACCTTCATACCGCAAGTTCGGCGTCGGTTGGACAACCTCGAACCCGCCTTTGCTGAGATCCGCCCTGGCATGCAGGGTGCGATTGAATTTGGCAGTGCCCGGCGCGCCGGCTACGAAGACCACGAACCGATATTTGGCAAAACCGGCACCTGTACGCACAGCGATCACCGGACCCACATGGGATGGTTTGGCAGTTTTAACGAGGTAGGCGATCGCAAACTGGTGGTAACGGTGGTTCTCACCGGCGGCAAGCTGGTCAATGGCCCGGTGGCCAGCGGCGTAGCGGGGCAGGTCTACCGCAAGCTGAACGAGTCTCAATACTTCGCTTCCAACCCCCCTAGCTTCGTTCCTGCGATTTCCACCGAGTTGGACGCCGTGGGCGGCTATATGCCTGAAAACTAAACTCATATCCAAATTGGCTTTCTTGCGCCGGGTAGCTTATGCTGCCCGGCGTTTTCATTTAGGGGAAAAATTCTTCTTGAATATATGAGCGAATGCGCATATAGTGAAATTGATGAAGAGCTTAATCCTGTTGTGGCTGACCAGTGCAACGCTAGCGGGTGCAGCCGAAACTCTGTCTTTAGCCGAAGCGGTGCGGCGGGCAGTGGAGCGGCACCCGAACGTGGAGATGGCGCGCGCAAGTCTGCGTGCTGCTGCCGAAAAAGGCCAGGAGGCAAAAGCGGGCTACCGGCCGAGGGTGGACTTTCAGGAAAGCTGGGTTCGTTCCAACAACCCGGTTTTTGTCTTCGGGTCTCTGCTGACGCAGCGTCAGTTCGGGCCGGGAAATTTTGCGATTGACGCATTGAACCGCCCGGATGCTTTGAACAACTTCCAGTCTCTGGTGATGGCTGAACAGATGTTGTGGGATGGTGGCCGCACCAAAAAGGCGGTGGAGTTGGCGGAAGTGGGGCGCCAGTCGGCAGCGGTAGGAGTCCGGCAAATGGAACTCGCCATGGCCAGCCGGACCGCGCGAGCTTACCTCGATGCGCAACTCACCCGTGCTGCCGTGCCGGTAGCCGAGCAGGCCGTTGCGGCGGCGGAAGCAGACCTGAAGAAGGCGCTGGATGCGCTCGATGCAGGCCGGGCCACCGCGGCCGATTCGCTCAGCGTGAAGGTGCACCTGGCCGCCATGCGCGAGCAACTGGTGATGCGGAAAGCCGAGGCGCGGGTGGCGGAAAGAGTGTTGAATGAATTGATTGGCGCGGGCGACACGGAGACTTTTGAATTCCAAACTGCTTTGGGCGAAGCCAATGGGGTCGTCATGACGGGTGCTGCGGACCGGCCCGAAGTGGAGCAAAGAAAGCTCGAAGCCGAATCTGCCCGCAAGCAAACCGAAATGGCGCGGCTGGCCTGGATGCCACAAGTGGGCGCGAGAGTTGGCTTTGAGGCCGACCGCCAGCGCTTTGTTACGCGGGCGGGTTCGAACTGGATGGCCGGAGTGAGTTTGAAATGGACTCCCTACCAGGGCGGTGCCGAGCGAGCGCGGACTCGCATGGCCGTAGAGATGCAGCGTTCGGCTGAGGCGGGAGTACTTGCCACAGAGCGCCGCGTAAAGGTGGAAGTGATGGAGGCGGAAACGATGCTGGAAGCCAGCCGGGCGCGCGTCGAAACGGCCGCATCCGCGATTGCTTCGGCAGAAGAAAGTTTGCGGATTACCCGGGACCGCTATGATGCGGGGCTATCCACCGTAACCGAGTTGCTGCGGGTAGAAACCGCATTGACGGAAGCAAGGCTGCGGCTGCTGATGGCGCGGCATGGAGTACGAACGGCGCAGTTGAATCAGGCGGCTGCTCTCGGGCAATTGAATCCCGATGCGGAGGTGCTGCGGTGAAGAACGAAAGGACAAGGATCAAACGAATGTTGAAGTGGACGATCGTATCGACAGTAGGGCTTCTGCTAGCTGGATGCGGCGGAGCTAGCAAGACGGAACCGGCGAAAACCGCCAGTGAACGGCGCATCGAAAGCCGCGTTGAAGAGATTGGCCAGGCCAAGGTGGCGATGACTGCCCAGGCCAGCGGTACGGTGGAAGCCAAGGTTCGCAGCGTGATTGCGGCCCAGGTGATGGGCACGGTACGTCAGGTGCGCGTGGAGACCGGCCAGACGGTTCGGGCAGGCGATGTGTTGGTCGTAATTGATTCGCAGCAACTGGAGTCTGGCGCGGCGCAGGCCTCTGCCGCCCGGCAGGAAGCAAAGAATGCACTGGGCGAAGTAGCCGCCATGATTGAGAACGCTCGGAGCCAACTGGAACTCGCCCGCAGCACCGAGGCGCGGCTCAGGAAGCTGTATGACCGCAAGAGCCTTTCCGAACAGGAGATGGATGAAGCGGCGTCGCGCGTAAAGCAGGCCGAGGCTGGCCTGCGGATGGCCGAAGCCCGCCAGACGCAGGTAGAAGCTAGGATTGCGCAAAGCGATCAGGTGGTCAAGACCGCCGAAACCCAGAAAGGCTATGCGACGCTGGTGGCTCCTTATGCTGGAGTCGTTACCGAAAAAATTGCCCAGGTCGGCACGATGGCCGTACCGGGCGCACCACTGCTGGTGCTGGAACGGCAGGGCGGGCTGCGGGCGGTCTTGAGCGTCGATGAATCCCAGGCAGCCGGACTCCGGGTGGGGACGCCACTGAAGCTAACCGTTGAGGGCAGGGAAGCAATTAGCGCCAGGGTGAGTGAAATCGTTCCGGCACTCGATGCCGCTACGCGGAGCCTGATTGTCAAAGCCGACCTGCCTGCCATGGCGGAATTGCGCAGCGGAGCCTTTGTGCGAGGCGAGTGGACGACGGGCGAGCGGGAAACTTTAAGCCTCCCCACCACTGCGATCCGCGAGACCGGCCAATTGCAGATGGTCTACGTGCTCGAAGACGGCAAGGCTCGCTCGCGAATGATCTCAGCCGGAGCGGTGACCGGTGGACGGCGCGAAATCCTCAGCGGCCTGAAAGCGGGTGAGAAGATCCTGCTCGACATCACCGATGACACCAAAGATGGCGCGACGGTTGAGGTAAAGCAATGACGGAAAAATTGGGGCCGGCCGGAAAACTCGCGGCTGCATTTGTTCATTCCAAGCTAACGCCGCTCATTATCATCGCCTCACTCATGTTGGGCGTCTTCGCGGTGCTCATGTTGCCGCGTGAAGAAGAGCCGCAAATCCAGGTTCCGATGGTCGATGTCATGGTGGCCATGCCGGGTCTGGAGCCGGCTGAAATCGAACAACGGCTGACCAAGCCGCTCGAAAAGCTGCTTTGGGAGATTCCGGGCGTGGAGTATGTCTACTCCACTTCGATGCCAGGTCAGACGCTGGTGATTGTGCGCTTCAAGGTTGGTGAAGACGAGGGCGCGAGCATCGTCAAGCTCAACCAGAAGCTGGCCGGCAATGTGGACCGCATGCCCGCTGGCGCAATGCCGCCGCTCGTAAAGTTGCGCTCGATTGACGATGTGCCGATTCTTGCCCTGACGTTGCACAGCCGGCGCTATGGTCCGTATGAACTGCGCCGCGTGGCCAGCCAGTTGGAAGACAAGATCAAGGAAGCCGCCGAGGTATCTTCCGTAACTTTGATTGGCGGGCAACGGCGCGAGATGCGCGTGACGCTTGATCTCGAAAAACTGGCGGCTTACCGGATGCCGGCCGAGGCCGTGCTCGGGGCGATTGCCGGGGCAAACCAGCGCTTTGGCGCGGGCCGCATCAGCCGTGGCAATCAGGAACAGATCGTCGAGGCCGGTGAATTTCTGCGCTCAGCCGAAGACGTGCGGAACGTTGTGGTGGGTGCGATTGCGGGTAAGCCGATCTTTGTCCGGGACCTGGCTCACGTTGAGGACACGGGCGCCGAACCGGCCGAGTATGTGTTTCACGTTGATCGTGACGGCGCTGAGACCGCGGTCACCATCGCCGTGGCCAAGCGCAAGGGTGCCAACGCAATTACGGTTGCTGAGGAAGTGCTGCACAAAGTAGAACTGGAGCGGGGCCGGATGATCCCTTCCGATGTCACCCTGAGCATCAGCCGGCAGTATGGGGAAACGGCAGCCGAGAAGAGCAATGAATTGTTGGAGCACATGGGAATCGCCGTGATTTCTGTTGTGCTGCTGATCGCCTTCGTGCTGGGCTGGCGGGAATCCCTGGTGGTCTTTGCCGCCGTACCGGTTACGCTGGCCTTGACCCTGACGGTCTTCTATCTGTATGGCTACACGCTCAACCGGATTACGCTTTTTGCGCTGATCTTCTCGATCGGCATACTTGTTGACGACGCCATTGTTGTGGTGGAGAACATTGTTCGCCATGCGCGGCTGCCCGCCAACAAAACCCGGTCCTTTGCCACGGTAGCGGTTGAAGCTGTCAACGAGGTGGGCAATCCAACCATCCTGGCAACTTTTGCGGTGGTGGCAGCCATTCTGCCCATGGCCTTTGTTGGAGGGCTGATGGGGCCGTACATGCGCCCGATCCCGATTGGCGCCACTGCGGCGATGCTCTTTTCGATGATCGTGGCCTTCGTGGTGACGCCATGGGCTGCGGTGAGGCTGCTCGACGGGCATGCCTCGCATGGTCATGAAGACGGACGAGAGGACTTTGTCACGCGGCTTTACCGCCGCTACATGGATCGTCTCCTGCACCGGCCTGTCTGGACTGGCAGCTTCCTGGTGGGCGTGGTGGTCTTACTGGTTGGCGCAGTGCTCTTCTTTCCTTTGGGTTGGGTGAAGGTCAAGATGCTGCCCTTCGATAACAAAAGCGAATTTCAGGTAATCGTCAATATGCCCGAGGGGACCGCACTCGAGCAAACGCAACGAGTGGTGGCGGAATTGGCGCGCGCGGCGATGGCGCAGCCGGAGGTGGTGCACGCGCAAAGCTATGCCGGCACGGCCGCCCCGCATAACTTCAACGGCCTGGTACGCCACTACTATCTTCGTTCCGGCGCGAATGTTGGTGACATCCAGGTGAACTTAGTGGGCAAGGGAGACCGCAAGCAGCAAAGCCATGAGATCGCCAAGCAGGTCAGAAACCGTCTGCTGCCCGTGGGGCAAACCTTCGGTGCCGTGATTGAGGTGGCGGAAGTGCCACCAGGTCCACCGGTGCTCGCGACAATGGTGGCGGAAGTTTACGGACCCACCCAGGAGGGGCAACGCCAGGTGGCCGCCGAGATCAAGAAGATCTTTGCTCGAACCAGCGGCGTCGTAGATATCGACTGGTATGTCGAAGCGGAGCAGCCCAAGTACCGTTTGCAAATCGATTCGGAAAAGGCGGGGCTGCATGGCATCGCGCCGGGAGCGATTGCTGAGGCAATCCGGCTTGGCACCCAGGGGGCAGTGGCGGGCTTGGCGCACCAGGCGAAGGAGCAGGAAGCCGTACCCATCAACCTGCGCCTGGACAAAGCCGATCGTATGGATCTGGACCGCATCCGCCGCTTGCCGGTGCGCGGGCAGGATGGCCGTATGATTTCGCTCAGCGAAGTTACCAGCGTTGTGGAAACAAAGTCTGCCCGCAATATCTATCACAAGAACCTGATGCCGGTTACTTATGTGACGGCTGACCTGGCAGGTGAAATTGAAAGCCCGGTCTATGCCGTGCTGGCCGTCGGGCCTGAAATTGAGAAGCTCAAACCCTTCGGCTATGAGATTGAGCAATACGTGGCGCGGCAGCCCTTTGACGACTCTCGCTACGCAATGAAGTGGGACGGCGAGTGGCACATTACTTACGAAGTTTTCCGTGACCTCGGCATTGCTTTTGCTGCGGTGCTGGTTTTGATTTACGTGCTGGTGGTGGGCTGGTTTGAAAGCTTCCTCACTCCGCTCGTCATCATGGTGGCGATTCCGTTCTCGCTGGTAGGAATTTTGCCGGGACATGCAATTCTAGGGGCCTTCTTTACGGCGACATCGATGATCGGCTTCATTGCCGGGGCCGGAATCGTCGTACGGAACTCGATTATTCTGGTGGACTTTATCGAGTTGAGGCTGAAGGAAGGAATGCCACTTGATGAGGCTGTTATCGATGCCGGTGCAGTGCGTTTTCGTCCCATGATGTTGACGGCGGCGGCGGTAGTTGTGGGGACGGCAGTGATTCTGTTCGACCCGATTTTTCAGGGACTGGCAATTGCACTGATGGCTGGCGAAGTTGCTTCGCTTTTGCTCTCTCGCGTCACGGTTCCGGTTGTTTACTTTTTGATGAAAAGAAAGATGAGGACTGAGTAATGAACGTTGACAGAATGTTACGAATGATTGCCGGGGCATTGATCCTGGTGAGTGTAGGTTTGGCGCAGACGGTGGATGTCCGCTGGTTCTGGTTTACGGCCTTTATCGGGCTCAACCTGCTGCAATCCGCCTTTACAAACTGGTGTCCCATGATGACGATTCTGCGCAAGCTGGGCGTCAGGGGATAATCAAATGGTGAGGAGTAGTGCGATTCCGGAGGCCTTCCTGAGTTCGATTGCACAAAGGTTCCGGGTCATGGGGGAGCCGTCGCGGCTGCGAATCCTGCAAGAATTGATGAGTAGCGAGCGAAGTGTGAGTGGATTGGTGGAAGCCCTTGGCTTGACGCAGTCCAACACGAGCCGCCACTTGCAGGCCCTCTTTGAGGCATCGCTGGTGGGCCGCCGCAAGGCCGGGTTGGAAGTCATATACTTCGTCTCGGACCCGATGGTGGAGCGCCTTTGCGAGCTTATGTGTTCGAGCGAGCGCCGGCGGCTGGAAGAAGCATGGAGAGAAGCAAATATTGCAACCACTGGATGATTTAGCAGGAAGCGGTGCTTGAGGAACTGGCCGTTCTGCCCCTGGCTGTGTTGATCGGCGTATTGCTGGGGGCACTCGGGGGCGGCGGTGCCATTCTTGCCTTTCCCGTACTGGTTTATGCCGCCCATCTGCCTGTATTGCAAGCGATCGCGGTGGCCCAGTTTGTCGTGGGTTCCGCTGCCGCCGTGGGCACCGCTTTGCAGGCAAAGCGGGGGAACGTAAATTGGCGGGAAGTGCTTTTGTTTGGCGTTGCTGGCGTACCGGCAACTACGCTGGGTGCCTTGTTGGCCGCCCAGTTGAATCCTCAAGTGCTGATGCTTTGTTTTGCCGCCGTGGTTACGGTTACCGGATTGCGGGTCTTCCTGACCGCCGGAGATACGAAGGTCGGCCGCTCCCGCCGTGGCATGTCGCTATTTCTGGGCTTTATGGTGGGATTGTTGACGGGCATGCTGGGAGTGGGTGGTGGCTTCATGTTAGTGCCCGCCATGATCGCCTTTGGTGGACTCAATGCCCGCCAGGCGACAGCCACTTCCTTGCCGGTGATCGCTTTAAACAGCCTCAGCGGTGCGGCGCAACACACGGATCACTGGTTCCCGGACCTTTGGCTGGCTTTCACTTTCCTTGGCGCGACCCTCATCGGGACCTATGTTGGACTGCGTCTGGGCCGTGCGACGAGCGAAGTGAGGCTGAAGCAGGTGCTGGGTGGCGTACTCGTCACGATCGGGTTTCTGGTGGGGGCCGTAAACTCCCTGCCGCACTAAGCTTTCAGTTGGCGGTATGTATAGAGTTCCACCTTGTGTTCGGCCAATAAGTCACGCGCTTCATTGCTGGTCCAGAACTGGTAATCGGCCCAGCGGTACTCCCAATTGCCGGTAATCGAGCGAATTTCGGCATCATCTTTGGCCAAGTGGATGATGAGTTTTGTCACACCCGGCTTGAGACCGGCAATGAAGTTGCGGTAGCTTTCCCGTCGCTCCGCGTAGTTCTTTCCGGGCACGCCGGTAACCAGCCGGTCCAGCATGGCAAAGCCCTGCTTTTGCTTGGCGCGAAGCATATCGAGCGTGATCGGGTAGCTCTTGAGTTCGGTGGCGTCGATCCCATCCGGCTTCGGCAGCATGCAGGGGACTGCGTATTCCCTGGCCAGCTTTGTGTAGAGCTCAAAGTAGTCCGGCCGCGCGTAGAGTGTGCCCATATGGGTGTCGAGGTGCGTGAATTGCAGACCGTATAGTTTGGCTCGCTCAATTTGAGCTCGCAACTCGATTTCCACTTCGGTGAGGTTGGCATTGGTGGCCGAGGAACGCACATCGCGCCACATATAGCCTTCCTTGTCGATCAACCCCTTTACTGAGTCCATCGAGGCGAGCGGACGCCAGCGGAAGTGCTTCCATTCGGAGGTGAGCGTCAGGTGAACGCCGAGATCATACTTGGGGTTGGCTTTGGCCCATTCACAGAATTCCTGGACCCAGGGGCAGGGCATCATGACGCTGGCTGAGCTGACGAGTCCAGTTTCCATCGCCTCCCGGGTGGCAATGTTGGCTGAGTGGCACATTCCGGCATCATCCGCGTGAACGATCAGGCGCTTCGGACTCTGCGCATTGAGCGGGGCAAAGCTGGCGCCTGCGAGTGCAAGGAAACTACGGCGAAACATATTCGTAGAGTATCGCGGGTTTGGCATCTGATTTGCTTATAACTCTGCCATGAAGGAAATCTCCTCCTACAACATGGTCATGAGGCCGCTGCAGCAACAGGCCGCCCAAGGGCCCTCGCGACGACGCAATGCTGGGGATTTGCCGGCGCCTGCGCCGGTTTTTGATTCCATGCTCGACAAGGATTCGGTGCAACGGACTGTTCCGCAGTCGTCCCGAATTGGAACGGCCGCGCCAAGCGGCATTCTTCTGGCGCTGAGTGGCAATCGCGTGGCACCGAGTTTTGAGGCGAATGTGGAAGGTGCGGGCCGAAAGCCGGCAACTCCTCCGCGGAACCCGGCGTCCGGATCTGATGAGCCGTCTCCTGCCCCGGGTGCCAGTCCAGAGCCGCCGGCACCCCGCCAATGGTCTGCTATGCAGCAGAACTGGCTCGACGCCAACACGGGAAGATACTCCGAGTTGATGCGGCACAATCTGAGTCGTGAAGCGCCCTTTGAGATTGGTGGAGTTGACATTCTTTGGGCCAATGGCTCGACAGGCAAACCGGAGTTCAGCCAGCGTGCGATCGGGAACGTTTCCGCGGCGGACGGGCAGGCACTGGCTAGTCTGATGGGGGGGACACTCGTCCAGTCGCCCTTTGGAACCTTCGGCAATAGCCAACGGGATCAATACATACGGATGCCGAACGGCCAGATGATTGAAGCATCCGTGCTGGCCCACCAACTCAATGCGGCCCGTAATGCGCAAGACCCATTTTCCGCAACGCAAAATGTGCTCGAAATTTACCGGCTGGAATCTGAGAAGTTTGACCTGGCGGCCTCGACGAATGCTGTGGATCTGGTTAGCAAAGGAAGCCTGATTCCGGGCTGGCCGGCGGGAACCTCGCAAGCAAGCTAGCGGCGGCGGGGAACCACGATCGGCACCGGCACCGCGTCTCCACCTGGGTTGACCAGGCGAAGGGGCTGGGCAGTGACAGGGGTGAGGCGCATTTCGTCCCCTTCAATCTGCACGATGAGGAAATGGACTTGCGGCGCCCAAGAGGCGATATTGCGCTCCTGCATCCGGGAGCGGACGCTCGACTTGCGCAACTCGCCACCAGCACCGGAAACGATGAACTGGATTTCCCCGGTGGCTGCGTTCCGTTCTGAAAATTGCAGGTTGTGTTCATGGCCGGTGAAGGCAGCGGAAACGCCGCGCTGCTGAAAGTCCCGCAACCAGTGCGAGAGTTTGCTTCGCGCCGGGCGGTGATTGGGTCCGGCCGTGAAAGGTGGGTGATGAAAGTAGGCGATGCGCCAGGGCAGCGCGGCTTCGGCAAGGCTTTTGGTCAGCCATTGGGACTGCTCACCGTCTGGAAGGTAGGCGGGAGACTTCGGTCCTGGATATTGGTTGGTAGTGGAATCGAGTGCGTAGAACTGAGCCAGATCCGCAAACTCGAATTTGTACCATCGGTCGATCTTGCCGGCAGGAGAGAAGAAGTTGTCGAGGTAGACGGGCAGGTCAGCCGACCGCTCGCTCTCATTGCCGTCGTGGTTTCCGAGGACGGCATAAAAAGGGAGATACCGGAGCAACTCCGCATACGGAGCAAAAAACTTCTTTTCCCAGTGCCGGTCGGCAGATCCTCCCAGGTAAATGTTGTCCCCGGTCGACATCACAAACCGGACGGGGTGCCCTTCGCTCTCCAAACGGGCTCGCTCCTTTTCCATCCGGGCGCCAATTTCGTATTGCGAATAGGAGCCGTTGCCCCAATCGCCGATGACAAAAAACGTCAGCGATTTCGCGGTGCGGGGCCAGGTGCGAATCTCCCCACTGGCCAGTGTTGCCCCTGCCTGGAGCAAGGACCAGCGGTAAGTCGTATCCGGGCTCAGTCCTTCGGCACGAAACCAGGGGCGGGAGGTGGAATGAGTCTGGTTGCCCACTTTCAAGCTGACCTCGCCAATGCCAGCAGAAGCATAGCCGATGCTGTTGCCCGATTTTGCATCGGCCCGTCCCCAGGCAATCGTGGCAAAATCCGGGCCGAGATTGGCTACGTAAGCCCGCGTTTGGCTCCACAATGGAAGACCTGCCGTTACCAGCAGGACCAGCGGGGCGAAGAACAACAATTGCCTCATCCTAATTTCACGTTAACGCAATGCAACCTTTTTTCCCTGGATCGATCCGCTTTTATACCTCCCCAAATTGCTAAATGTCATGGCCCGGGAAATCGACTACACTACCGGAGAATGCTCTGGTTAATGGTTTTTCTGACATTTGCCTCATTGACTTTATCGGCGCAGGATTCCCGAACCGGACAAATTGAGGCGGCTCGCGATGCCAAGGCGGCTGCGCTGAAGCCCGAACAAGCCACCAAAGCGGAAGAGTTCGCCCGCCGTTTCAAGGACGACCGTTTGATGGAGCGCGTCTTTGGAGGCATGAATGGCTTCCGCCCGAAGATCGGCAACATGGTGACGGGCGGGGGTTTTGCCGGTGGCGTCGAATATTTGCGCGATGACCTGCTCCAGGGACAATTGACAGCCAGGGCCTCCGCTCAACTTTCCACCCAGGCTTTTCAGAAGTATGAGATGCAGGCGACCCTGCCGCGCCTGGTCAAGGAACGCTTAGCGATTGATCTCATCTCCAGCTACCGCAATTTTGCGGGTTTGAATTTTTACGGTCAGGGCCCGGATTCGCGCCGGACTGGGCGGTCCAATTACCGGATGGAAGATACCAGCTTTGATGCTATTGCCGGCTTCAGCCCCACCAGATTCTGGAAGGTTGGCGCAGGGAGCGGCCTGCTCTTCACAAACGTAGGACCCGGCAACAACCCTAGACTCATTTCAGCAGAACAACAATTTAACCCTCCCGGGTTGAGAGACCAAACCGATTTTGGTCGCTTTAGCGTCTTCACCCAGGTAGATCTCCGGGACAACCCGTTCGGGCCGAAGCGGGGAGGCAACTATGTGTTTCAACATTCCTGGTATCAGGACAGGCACCTCCGCCGCTTTGACTTCCGACGCATGGACGTTGATCTGGAGCAGCACATTCCTTTTCTCAACGCTACGCGCCGGATTGTCGTGCGGGCAAAGGGCACCTTCATGGAAACCGATGGCAACAAGGAGATTCCTTTCTATCTGCAGCCGATTGTCGGCGGCTCGGATGACTTGCGGGGCTATCGCTTCTTTCGATTTACCGATCGCAATGCTGTGGTTTACAATGCCGAGTACCGCTGGGAGGTTTTTTCCGGCCTGGATGGTGCTCTCTTTTTTGATGCCGGCAAGGTGATGCCGCGGCGTGGCATGCTGGCATTTTCCGAACTGGAGACAAGCGCTGGCTTTGGATTGCGCTTCAATGCCAGAAATACCACGGCCATAAGGATTGATGTCGGCTTCAGCCAGGAAGGCTTTCAGATCTGGTTCAAGTTTAATGACTTACTCAACAATCGTAAGTTTGGAACAAACACGCTGCAACCGGCTTACTAGGACCGTCAAGATGAAAAACCTGATCCTGATCTTTTCGTTGATTCCCCTGCTGGGTGCAGGCCCGAAATTTTATCCCGATGATCCGCTGCATGCTGAACCCAAGCCGCGCCATGTTGCTGAGGCAAAAAACCGGAAGCTCAGTGATTACTACGATCTTTTTTCCCATCAGTTTGGCAAGCTTGGCGAGCGGCACCCCACAAACGGCCCGCCGATTCCCGCCGGGGGCGTCAACACACTCGGCGAGCCGATGGAAGGCGCCTGGTGGGAGCGACGACATTACTACCGGCCCATGAGCCGGGAAGAATTGCAGCGCGGGCCGGGCAATACCAACCAGCCTTCGGCGGAAGGCAAGTGGACAATTGTAGCCGCCAAGACAGAGGGTGTAACGCCCGGCTTTTCGATCCGCGACAGTCGGAACCAGCTTTACTTCATCAAGTTTGATCCGCTCAGCAATCCTGAAATGGCAACCATTTGTGATGTCGTGGTTTCCCGCATTTTTTATGCGCTTGGCTATCATGTGCCGGAGAATAATCTTGTCCGCATTCGGCCCGAGAATCTGGTGATCAGCGAAAAGGTTAGCGTACCGGATCGCAAGGGGAATCCCCGGCCGATGACGCGAGAGGATCTCGACCTGATCTTTAGCAAAGTGCCACGACTCACCGATGGCAGCTACCGTGCAACGGCATCCCGCGCCCTGCCGGGCAAGCCCATCGGGCCGCCGCGCTACTTCGGCACACGCGCTGATGATCCAAACGACATCGTGCCGCATGAACACCGTCGTGATCTGCGCGGCTTGCACGTATTTGATGCCTGGCTCGACCATGATGATTCCCGGGCGATCAACAACCTCGACATTCTGTACAAAGAGGGCGAGCTACAGTATATCCGTCATTACCAGCTCGACTTTGGATCGACCTTGGGGAGTGGAACCCAAAAGGCGAACAGTCCCCGCAGCGGCAGCTATTTCTTTAGCTGGAAGGAATCCGCGAAGCAGCTCTTTACGCTGGGAATGATTCCGCCCTATTGGGCCTTCGCAAAGTATCCCAAGCTGCCGAGTATCGGTCGTTTTGAATGGAAGATATTTGATCCGGAAAGGTGGGTGCCGGAATATCCGAACCCGGCATTTTTAAACCGATTGCCGGATGATGAATTCTGGGGTGCCAAGCAGGTGGCGGCGATGCGGGACGATGATCTGCGGGCCCTGATCGAGGTGGGAGAAATCAGCGACCCCAAGGCGTCGGAGTGGCTATTTGACTGCCTTCGGGAGCGCCGGGACAAGATTGGCCGCGTTTATTTCTCAAAGGTGTTGCCCTTGGACAAGTTCCGCATGGAAGCGGGGAAGTTGCGCTGGGAGGATCTTGGCGCAAAGTATGGCTACATTGAAGAATCGCAGGTCGATCTGGCCTGGTTTGCCTTCGACAACACGAAACAGACTCGCACTCCGGCGGCTGATGCTTCCAGTGCTGGCGGGCCCTATCGCGGTGTGACTTTGACACACCGGACGAAGCCCACCCAGAAGATCGATGTTTATCTGCGCGGTGATGAAGTTGTTGGGATCGAACGCCACTGGTAAGAAAGGCCAAGATTGTGGAAAGACCGGAATACCAATCACGGCCCGAAATTCAGAGTCTGCAAAGCTTTCCGAGCTTTCAGGCGATTGAAGCCACGCCGCGCGGACCCCTGGAAAAGTTTCTCTCCTACTTTGCCGATGTGCGGGCCGGCGAAGGGCCGGGCGTGCTGCTGATGACGCTCAACGTGTTTCTTTTGCTCTTTGCCTATTACCTGCTCAAGACGGTGCGAGAAGCGCTGATACTCTCCGAGGGCGGAGCCGCTGTCAAGGCTTATTCTTCGGCTGGGCAGGCGGCGTTGCTGATGATACTGGTGCCGCTATACGGGCTGGTGGCTTCCCGGGTGAAGCGCATCGTGCTGGTAAGCGGACTCGGCCTCTTCTTTGCCATGAACCTTGTGGTGTTCTCAATTCTG
This sequence comes from uncultured Bryobacter sp., assembly GCA_964510335.1. Taxonomy (GTDB): domain Bacteria; phylum Acidobacteriota; class Terriglobia; order Bryobacterales; family Bryobacteraceae; genus Bryobacter. Next base: position 14,856 of record CAZECF010000042.1, read on the forward strand.
GGAACAGCGGGAGCTCGCGAGGGGGTGGTCTTCTACATCTGGGTTGGCATTTTCAATGTCTTCGTGATCTCCCAGTTCTGGGCCTTTGCTAACGACATTTATACGGAGTCGCAAGGCAAACGGCTTTTTGCCATGATCGGCATCGGGTCTTCGCTCGGTGCCTGGCTGGGGGCGCAAGCCGCATCCGAGATGGTGCGGCGTCTGGGGCTGAGCCCTTACGAATTGCAATTGATTGCGGCAGGGTTGCTGGTGGTGTGCGCCGGTATCATGTTTGCGGTCAATCGTATGCAGGCCCGGCAGAGCATCCCGGAGATGGCCGCGCTGGCTGATCAAAAACTGGGAAGCGAAGATGGCTTCGTCCTGATCTGGCGCAGCCCCTATCTAAGATGGATTGCCATACTGACGGTGCTGTTGAATATCGTCAACTCGAGCGGCGAGTTTCTGCTGGGCTCTGTGGTGAGCGAGGAAGCGCGCAACCTCTTTCCCGGCGATGAGACGGCCCAGAAGCAATACATCGGTGGCTTTTACGGTTCCTTCTTTGCCGGTGTGAATCTTCTAGGCTTCCTGCTGCAAAGCTTTGCTGTATCCCGAATTCTTCAGTTTGCCGGTGTGCGGCGGGCCCTGTACATTTTGCCGTCTATTGCCCTCTTCAGCTACACCGTACTGGCCTTTGTGCCGGTGCTGGCGATTGTGCGAATCGCCAAGACGCTCGAAAACGCAACCGATTACTCGATTCAGAACACACTGCGGCAAGCCCTCTTTCTGCCGACTTCACGCGAAGCCAAATACAAGGCCAAGGCCGCAATCGATACCTTCTTCATGCGAACAGGGGATGTAATTCAGGCTGGGATTGTCCGCGTTGGCACCGAGCTGCAAATGGCTACGGCGGGCTTTGCCTGGCTGAATGTGGCGTTTACTTTGGGTTGGTTGTGGATTGCCGCACGTCTGGACCGGGAGCACCGCCGGCTTTCTTTTTGAGTTCCAACAGGAGACTGTGGCCGGATTCCAGCCGGAGCTGCTCCAGGACTTCTTCGGCGGTCCGCTGAGTTTGTACGGGTGCTGCCGCCACGAGTTGGCTCAGTTGATGAAAGATCGACTCTGGCAGGCTGCTGGCCAGGTATTCGAGTCCAAGACCTCGCAAATGGCGGTCTTCAGAGTGCAAAGCCCGGAAGGAAATCTTCAGCGGTTCGCGGGGCAGGATCAGCGAAAGCAGGCTGAAGACATGCTCCAGGCTTTGGTTGGAACGCTCCCGCAACACGTCGTCGAGAAAGGTAAAGCCACTGTCGGAGGTGTCGCGGGAATCGAGCAGCTTGCGGCCTTCCCAGATCGGTTTTGAGACCGAGAGTTCCTTGCTGACCAAGCCAAATACTGTTTTTCCGGCAATGCTGAGGTCCGGGTTATTTTGGCGTAGAAAGTCGAGAGCCCGGGCAGATTGGAAGCGGATTTCAAAGCGCGGGTCGGCTTGAGAAAGCACGAGGGCGTCAAAGGCTCGTTGGGAGTCGCAGCGGGCCAGAATGCGCGGGATACGGCGGCGTACGGCGAAGTCCTGCTTTTCATTGAGCAGAGCGTCAGATAGCTGGCCAGTGATGGCGGCCCCAAATTGGAAGAGCGCTTCGCGGGCCGGCCCGGAAACATCATCCCAGGCAAGCAGGCGGATGAGTTGGGGGACGAGCAGCGGGTTGGTCAGGTCGCCCTGTTTCAGGCAGTTGCGAACGGTTTCCAGATCGCCGCTGCGCAGGCGGGCGAGATCATCGAGGGCAGGATCGGCTGAGGCTGCAACCGGAGTGAAGACCGGCGTACGTTCCGCACGAGGAAGCAAATTGGCTTGGGCGGAATTGAGAACTACAGCCAGCGTGGTGGAGTCGTGAACCGCGTCGAGGTCGAGTTCAATCGCCCGGTTCCGCAATCCGGTTTCGAGAACGCTGACATAGGCCCGGTCCATGCGCAGCGTAATCCAGACGCTGACTGCGGAAAGTCCGATGGCCAGCAGCAGGATCTCCACACGAGCATAGACGGGCCCAAGCAGAAGGAGCAATTGCAATACGGCCGCTCCGAGAGCGTCGCCGAAGCGGTCGCAGCCCACGTCGATTACCGTCTTGACGGCGCGCTTGTCCCGAGGGGGGATGGGCGTAAAGAAGAGCTCATAGCCGGAACGAAAGAAGGAGCCACGCAGAATGAGCTCCAGGGCGCGGACACTCGCCGTCATGCCAAAGGCCGGAATGGCGAGCGCGGCGCTGGCGCCACCCATGATCGACAAGCCGAGCGTCATAACGGTTCGCCCCAGCCCAAGCCGTTCGAGGGCGATGGGAGTCAGGACGCTTTGCACCAGAAACGTGAGCACCTGCGCGCCGGTGTAAAAAATGGCAAAGTAGCGCGTCAGTTCCGGGCCGCGAGCGAAGTTTTCCGCCGCGCCGCTCTTGAACAGATAGTCCAGCAGAGCGGCACTCGTGGTGCCCAGCAAAACCAGCGCAGCGAGCGAGAGCAGAAAGGGAGCTCGGCGGAAGGCTTCCCGCGCCGCACTGAAGCCGGACTCGGAGTCGGAATGTGAAGGTGGTGCATAACTGCGGATGCGAAGCAGGACGAGGAAGGCGAGAAAGTGAGCCGCTGCCAGGAGCAGCAGGAGTGACTCTGTTGAGGCCCAAACAACGGTACGTTCCGCGAGCAGGCCCCCGGCGATTCCACCGGCCGTACCTGCTCCTGCGATGCGGCCGAAACGGAGTTTGGCCTCGCGCGGATCAAAGGCCTCACTGGAAAGTGACCAGAAGCCGCTTAGCAGGATCGCGCCAAAACCTACGATGTGGAGATAGACAAAAGAGACGATAAAATCCCGGTAAGCATCAATCAGCAGGTACTCCGCACCATGCAGCAGCCCGGATAAGAGGACTGCGAAGGGAACCGTACGAGCCGGGCCGAAGCGTGAAAGCATCCGGGAAAAGCCCAGGCCGAGGAGAATAGCCACGATTGCCGCCAGGCCGATGATTTTGGGCAGATCCGTGACCGGGAAGCGAGAGAGAAAGAGTCCGTCGCGTGCAGCCTTGGCGGCTACCTGATGGCCGATCATCAGACTGGCACACAACATCGAGAGCCAGGTCAGATAGCGGAGAGAAGCCTGGTGCGGAGCCGAAGGTGCCACTCCTTTAGATTCTGCCTGAAATCTTTACCGGCGAGGTGAAGCCGGCATTGGTCGGCGTGAGTTCCTCAATACGCGGTTGCACGCGAGCGGCGGTTTCAGGCAGATTGGTTTGCCACCAATTGGCCGCATCCTCGTGGCAGAACTTGGGGATCTGGCTCTGGATGGCCCGCAAACGGCGCTGCAGTTCCTGAGCGCTGCGCAGCCGGTCGGCAGGCTTTTTGGCGAGCAATTCGAGCACAATCTGTTCGAGCCCTGGAGGAATGGGCAACTCGGTGCGGTCACTGAGCGGAACAACTTCTTTTTGCACGTGAGCCAGGGCAAGCGCCGTCGGGTTGGTTTCGTTAAAGACCAACTGGCCTGTGAGCAGGTAGTAGGCGACACAACCCAGGCTGTAGAGGTCCGCTCGGCCGTCCACCACGGATTCTCCTAGGGCGATCTCGGGCGGCAGATAGGCCGGCGTACCCGTGGCCACCCCGTCGAGGGTCATCATGGAGGCGTCCTGCACCAGGTTGGTTTTCACCAGACCAAAGTCGAGGACCTTGACAAAGTCATATTGCAGGCCCAGTTTGGCCAGGATCAGGTTGCGAGGTTTGATGTCGCGATGCACCAGCCCGGCCCTATGAGCCTCTTCGAGGCTTTCCGCCACCTGCATCAAAATGTTGACGACCCGTCCGGCCGGCAAGGGCCCGTAGCGCTCGACCATGGTTTGCAAGTCAATGCCATCCAGCAGTTCCATCACGTAGTAGAAGGTATGGTCCGCCGTGTGGCCGAAGTCATAGAGGGCCACGGTATGAGGCGAGCGAAGGCTGGCTGTGGCGCGGGCTTCGCGCTCAAAGCGGCGCCGCATGATGTTCTCCTGCCGGGCATTCACTCCTGCCAGAACATCCGGGCGAATCAGCTTGATGGCAGCGTCACGGGCCAGCATTTTGTGACGGGCGCGCCAGACTTCGCCCATCCCGCCTTTACCGATCAGGTAGTCAAGCTGGTAGCTGCCGAGCTCTTCGGCCTTGGCTTCGCGGATCTGCATGACGAACATCCGCTTGTTCAGCACAAACATCCAGACGGCCATGATGAAGTTGGGCGCAATCCAGGTGGCAAGGCGGTTCGGCTCAAGCGGCTCATAGCCATAGAGGTTCAGATTGAGGTAATAGGCCGCTGGCCACATGGCGGCGGAGACAGCAGCAGCGATACCTGCCTTCCAGGGAAGGTTCGGGAGCAGCAGTCCGCATAATGAGAGCCATATCGCGACTTTTGATGCGCCGAGGACGACGTGATTGTCCCAAGGAAGCGCCGTCTCCATCATCGAAAGGGAGAAAGCCACGTAGACCTGAAATACGATTCCCAGGTCGAGCATGGATTCTTTGCGAAGCCAGCCGTTCCGCATGACTACTGAAAAGAGCGCGGAAAAAACCAGCACTCCCAGCAGGGTGAGGCGGGTGGCAACCTGGTCGGTGACCTGCTTGAATTCCGGTTGCAGAAACTGGCTCAAGCCGAACATGACGACTGTTGAGACCGCGCAGATGATGGTGATCCAGCAGAGGCGGTCCGCAGCCTTTTCAAGTACTGCGGCTGGAAGTTTTGGCGCCGCAGAGCCAGGCGTGTCCCCTGAGCTTTGTGCGCGCTTTACGATTTCCATAATCAACCCCTGTTCAAGTTGGATTCGCGACCGCAGCAAAAGTTGCAGGTTAACTTAGCGGTCACTAACCAAAACGCGAGTTCAGGGGCTGAAACGGATCAGAGCGGCCGTAAATTGTTGAATTAGAGGTCGGTCAGGCGCTGGTTGGTGTCGCCGAACTTCTCGAGGGTGACGCCCATGCGGTCCATCATCGACAGGAAGAGGCTGCAGGCGCGGCGGTTGTCGTCGCCTTTCTCCATGAAGTTGAGGTTGCGGCCCTGCTTGAGGCTGCCGCCTGCTTTACCGGCCAGAAGGATGGGCAATTGCTCGGCGCTATGCGTATCGCCATCAAAGAGATTCGAGGTGAGCAATAGCATGGAGTTGTCGAGAATCGAACTGCCGCCTTCGTCGATATTCTTGAGCCGGTCCACGAGGTAGGCAAACTGGGCGATGTGGAACTGGTTCGTCTTGAGGTACATGGCCTCGGCTGCCGCCGCCTTGCCGTTGTGCGTGAGATCGAGGTGCAGTGCACCCTTGACGCCTTCGACAAACTTGAAGTTCATCTGGGAGAGGTCGTTGTTGAGCATCAACGTGGAGATGCGCGTCTTGTCCATCTGGAAGCCGAGCACGATCAGGTCGAGCATGAGCTTCATGTGGTCGGGCACGTTCTGCGGGATTTCGTCGGCCGGGCGCGGCATATTGGGTTTGGCAATGCTGGGCCGCCAGCCCTCGAGGCGCTCTTCCTTGTTGGCGCGTTCAATGCGCTTTTCGATGTCGCGGATGGATTCCAGGTATTCGTCGAGCTTGGTGCGGTCCGCACGGCTGATCTTCGGCTGGATGCCCTGTGTGTCATTGCGTACGGCGTCGAGAATGCTGCGGTCGAGGCGGCGTCCGGTGCCGTCGCCGACGAGGAGGTCGAAGGCGCGCGCGGGGTAGATTTCTTTTGTCGCCGGCTTGGTTGGAGTGGCCCATGACATCGAGGAACCATAGATCATGGAGAGGCCGTCTTCGAGCCGGAGTTCGTTCGGCTCAATGCCGAGTACGAGGCTGGGCACGGCGGCCTGGCTACCGATTTCCCGGGAGAGTACCTGGTCAAAGGTGGTGGCGACGCGGATGTCGCTAGGGTCGAGACTGACCCAGCCGCCCGAAAGAACATTTGGCATGCGGCCCAGGTGGGGGCTGGAGGACTTTTGTGCCTGTGCGTGAAAGAGACCCTTGATGAAGTTGAAATCGCCGCGCAGCGGATTCATTGCTTCGAGGCAAGGGCCGAGTTCCATGTTGGTGCCCTCGCCCTTAGCCCACCAGTGAGCCGGCTCAACGCCGTTTGAGAAGAAGATGACGGCGGTGCGGACCGGCGGCTTGTTCAATTTGGTCGCGGCGGCAGCCTGGGCTCCCAGCAGCGGCAAAGACTCCATCCACGGCAGCGCCAGAGCTACTCCGGCACCTCGCAGGAAGTGACGCCGGGACGCAGGCTGGAGTGAGAGATTACGGGAGATGCGGTTCATAGGCCACCTTCTTTTTTACTAGATGCAGGAGCTTGGGATGTGATGGTTTCTTCGGCGTTGCGCCGGTTGCGGAACTGCTTGCTGGCGACGATTTGAGAAATCAGTTTGGAGATCGGAGTTTCACTGCCACCGGCGGAAAGGTGCTCAATAAGCGGCTGGTCGCCGATGGCCATGGTGCGCCCGAGGGCGTAGCCGAGCAGCTTTCTGGAGAAGTTGCGCACCACTAGTGTTTCGTTTTTCTTGAGGTATTCGCTCAGGCCTTCGGGACCGGAAATCGGCGTCTTGTCGTGGGTCAGGCTCGAGTCCTCGATGGGTTTGCCATCCTGGTAGGTCTCGCGGAGGCGGCCCACGGCATCAAACTTTTCGAGTGGAAAGCCCAGCGGGTCGATGCGGGAGTGGCATCCGGCGCAGGTTGCGTTGCGTTGGTGCTGCTGCAGGCGTTCTTTGAGGGAGAGCCCGCCGAAGTTTTTCTCGTCAGCCGGAATCATGCCGGCGTCGGCCGGTGGTGGCGGGGTGGGCGTGCCGAGTACGCGGCGCAGAACCCAGTCGCCGCGCTTGACGGGGCTGGTGCGCAGCGGCGCCGAGGTGGCTGCCAGGACAGCTCCGAGGCGCAGCATGCCGCCACGGGAGAAGTCATTTGCGCCATCGACCCTGACCATATCCCGGGGGGAATCTACCTTGCCCTTGACGCCATAGTGTTCGGCCAATTGCTTGTTCAGGAAGGTGTAGTTGGCGTTGAACATCTCGCTGATCGGACGATCATTGCGCACGATGTGTTCAAAGAAGGAGATTGCTTCGTTGTACATGGCTGCCCGAAGATCTTCGTTGAATTCGGGGAAGCGGCTGGTGTCGATGCCCGAGTACTGGTCGAACTTGTAGAAGCCGAGCCACTGGCCGAAGAACTCGGTGGCGAAGCGGCGGGCTTTGGGATCGGCCAGCATACGGCGGACCTGCTTGTCTAACTGCGCTGGCGTGGCAAGCTGGCCGGCGCGGGCAGCGCGGGTCAATTCGGCATCGGGTGCGGTAGACCAGAGGAAGTAGCTCAGACGGCTGGCAAGTTCCATGCCCGAGAGTGCCTTGACTGTCGAAACTTGCGGCTGCTGTTCCAGCCGGTAGAGGAAGGCGGGGGAAACCAGGACGCGCGCCAGAGTGGATTCAATTGCGGATTCATGGTCCAGCTTCTGCGTCTCTCGCAAGTTTACATAGAAGCTGCGCAGGCTGTCCTTTTCGGCGGCGCTCAAATCGCGCCTCCAGGCCTTGGCGGCAAAGCCGAGAGCATCGTCCAAGTGGCGCGGCTGGGCAGACAATTGCGCCGCTTGCACGGCATCATATTCCTTGCGAAGCGCTTCAACGTATTGCCGGGGTTCGGCCGGGATGGCAGCGATTTCGGCCGGGCTCAACTGGTTGAGCTTTTTGGTGAGGCCGAGTTTGAACTTCTCATTTACGAAGCGGAAGTAGGCTTCGTGATATCCAAAGCTGGCGAGCAGATCGTTCCAGGCGTAGTCGAGGGTGGCGCGATCGGCGTCGCTCAGGACGTTGTGGTAGAGGAAGTGGTCATCGCGGTAGTACTTGACATTGATGTGATAAGAATCGCGCTCCGGCTGGTTGTAAGTGTTGTCATAAGGAGCCGGGATCGGGTCCTTGTCGGCCGGAGTCGGTTCGCCGTGTGAACTGGCAGGCAGTTTGTTGCTGAAGGCCAGAACGTTGTTCTTCCACTTGGCGAAGCCCTCGCCCTTGGGTTGGCCAAGCAGGGCAGAGAAGGGAACACCGGTAAAGGGCTTGTCGCGGTTGGAGACCATAGCGCGCAGCACGGCATCGCCTTGCGGACTAGGCCCGATGGCTGCGTCGATGGATACTTGCACGCCACCTGCCTCTTCGGGCATGTCGATTTCGGCTGCCAAGAGCTGGCCGTCGACGAGGGCAAAATCGAGCGGATCGATTGCGGTGCCGTCGGGCAGTTTGCCGAAGTTGAGTTTTTCGCGGCTGGCGGTTGTGAGCACGTCGCGAAAGGGAATTGCTTCGCCCACACCGCGATCTTTGGTGCGGAAGCGGGCCGTGGCATTCCGCCAGATCACGTAGGGACGGTCTTTGGCGCTCGGGTTCATGCTCTTGACAGAGAGGAAGACGCGGGCTGAACCGCGCTTGGCATCGCGCACGGGGAAGCGGAACTTGTGTTCGGTTTTGGCCTTGAGGCTGTCTTCACTCAGGACGAAATTGCGTTCGTCCCCAGCACCACCTGCAGCGGGTTCACCCGCTCCAAAAAGCATCCTGGGCCAGTCGACGATGAAGTCCTGCAAGCCTTTGGCTGCCAGGCGGGCGGCTGCTTCCTGTTTCGGCATTTTGCGCCAGATGGCGACGGCTTCGCTCGTTGGATAGGTGGAGGAAGTTTCGTGAAAGGTAGTCCAGAGATGCTGGGCGAAGCGGGGGCTGACGCCTTCGCGCTGGGCCATTTGGGCGAGCGTCATTTTGGCTTCACCCAAGGCGGCGCGATTCTGATAGCGCCACAAAACCATAATGGCCTTGCTGTAACGGTCGAGTCCGAAGGGTTTGCCCCCTTCGCCGGAAGCGGAACGGAACCCGTTGGCCTTGTAGATGGATTGGATGCGGTCGATGGCTGACAATTCAAAGCCGCTCTTGCCGGGATCGATAAAGAAGTGCATGGGCCCGGAGCCGATTACGGCATGGCGGGCAATGCGTTTGGCGGCATCGAGGTAGCGTTCCAGGTTGGCGTCCTGGACGAATTGCACGTCGCCAAAATTGGTGAAGCCTTCGCCGCCCACGGCGTCATCAGCGAAGTTTCTGGCGGCATCGTATTCAATGCCGGTCAAGTCCTTGATGGTGTATGCGTATTCAGCGCTAGTGAGGCGGCGCATGGTGACGCGGCCGGGGTCGCCACTGAATTTGAGGGCTTCCGCGTTGAGGCGGGTGCGAATCCAATCGACGGTTTCCTTGCGTTGGGCATCGGTTGGCTGCGGCATTTTGGCGGGCGGCATGTGCCGGTCTTCGATGGCGGAGGCGACTTTTTCCCAGTGTTGGAAGGTGTCGGCGAGCGAAGCTTTCGACGAGATTTCCTGGAGGTTGATGCCGCCCATGGCTGCCTTGCCGTGGCAGCCGAAGCAGTATTTTTGGAGGACCGGATTGGGGGTAGGTGCAGGGGTGGGGGTGGCTGCGAAGGCAGCGCTGCTCAGGGCAAAGTAGATCGAAAATAGAAGACGGCAGGGGCTTCGCATAATATTGTCAGATAACCGATCTGGGCGAAATTTTGCCCTGATTTTATCACCAATAATGAAGGCGCGCCAGCCAAAGATTTGGTTACGTTCATCTTCGTTGTTGGGGAGAAGCGAAGAATAAGCATAGTCTGAGGCGGGCAGGATGCCTGCCTCAGACTATGCCGTCCAACCACGCCGGAGCCACCAGCGGGGAAACGGAAATTGTGGATAGTCAGTGATTGGTGAGTCTGAAAATTTGTTACATCTCTAACCGAATCTTTTTCAGGTTAAGCCCAGGACCCTTGGCTTGTATGGATTGAAAAGAGAAGTTGGTACTGTAAATTGATTGTACGAGTACCAGTTCAGGTGGTACTTTTTGACGAAATGCGTAAAATAAGCGCATGCGTGTTATTTGGATTGGATTCTTGAGCAGCATGAGCCTCCTTGGCGGGGCGACGGTTGGGATTGTCGACTTTCCCGTTACGGCCCAAAAGCAGGAGACGCAGGCGTGCTTCAACCGGGCGGTGGCGATGCTGCACAGCTTCTGGTTTGAAGAGGCGCGGGAACAGTTCGAAGCTTGCGCGGCAGCGGAGCCGGGATTTCAGATGGCGCAGTGGGGAGTGGCGATGACATACAACCATTCCCTGTGGAACCGGGTGTGGCCGGAGGAGGCGCGTGCGGCGCTGGCCAGGATCGGGAATCCGGAAAAGCTCTCGGCAAGGGAGCAGGGCTATCTGAAGGCGGTGAAGGTGCTCTTTGGCTCCGGGGCCAAGCCGGAGAGGGAGCGGGCTTACGCGGCCGAAATGGGGAAACTGCACAAACAGTATCCCGATGATCTGGAGGCGGCGGCCTTCTACTCGTTATCGCTGATTGCGACCAAGAAGAACATTCTGGCCGGTTCGATCGCGCTTGACATCTACGCGAAGCAGCCAGAGCATCCGGGCGCGGCGCACTATATCATTCATGCCTTTGACGATCCGGTGCACGCGATTCTGGCGCTGCCGGCGGCTCGCCGTTACGCCGACATCGCACCGGAAGCGCATCACGCCATGCACATGCCGTCTCATATCTTCCTGCAGCTTGGGATGTGGCCGGAGACGGTGAAGTCGAATGAGCGCAGTTGGGCGGCTTCGGTTGCCTGGCAGAAGCGGAAGAACTACAGCCTGGCTTTGCGGGATTATCACAGCCAATACTGGCTGGCCTATGCCTACCTGCAGATGGGGCGCAATGAGGATGCGTGGAAGGTTTGGGAGACCAAGCGGCAGGACATTCTCGAATCGAAAGGGGATGGCGAAGTGTACCGGTACTGGGCGGATTTGGGAGCGCTGCTCGTGATTGAAACGAAGGCCTGGGACCGGGCGGCGGAAACCTTTACGGACCCGGTGACGATCCGGCGTGCGGGAGGGGAAGGTCATGCCCATACACCATCAAAGCCGGCACGAGCGCTGGAAGGATTTGCGCGGGGCTGGGCGGCGGCGGAGAAGGGCGAAGACATTGCGCCCTGGCTCGACCTGATTGAACAGGCGCGGCTGATGGCCGAGCAGAATCAGAATGCCGTAGGTGCGGCGCGGCACGAGGCGCAGCAATTGATGTTGCGAGCCGTGGTGGCGCGGCGGGTCGGCAAGATGGAAGAGGCGATCGCACTGCTTGACAAGGCGCATCCGCTCGAAGAGAAGGACGCGATGATCAGCGGGCCACCGGACATCATCAAGCCGTCGCACGAGCTGGCGGGCGAAATGCTGCTGGCGATGGGAAAGAAGGACGAGGCGCGGAAGCGCTTTGAGCGGGCGCTGGAGCGTCAGCCCAAGCGGCGGGCGAGCCTTGAAGGGCTAGCGGCTGCCGGGGTAGCGCTGGAAAGTCGTTGAGCCGTCTTCGGTGAGCAGGAGTACGGAGTAGGCATCCTTGTAGGGGCCTTCCATACCGGGTGAACCCATGGGCATACCGGGCACGGCGAGACCGCGAGCCTTCGGCTTTTCTTTGAGCAGGCGCTGGATGTCGGCGACAGGGACGTGGCCTTCAATGGCATAGCCGTTGATGATGCCGGTGTGGCAAGAGCCATACTTCTCTTTGACACCAGCGTCTTTACGGGCCGGGGCGGTAGTGGGAACTTCCTTGACGATGACGCGGAAACCTGCCTGGCGGACGTGCTCAATCCATTTGGCGCAGCAGCCACAGGTAGGCGTTTTGTAAACGGTCATGACCGGAGCGGGAGCAGCTTCGAGTAGGGATATGGCAAGGAGGGAGAGGATTGCGCGGGTCATGCTTTCAGCTTAGCTCGAATAAGAGGAGATCGAGGCTGAAGGTGAGGGCAGCGGCTTCGTTCGTTCCGCGGGGGCGGTAGATGGCCAGGCGAACGTCTTCGATGTCGCTGGCGTCGAGGGGGACGCGGTGGGTGATGCGGGATTGGCTTCGAATGGTGAAGGTGGGAGCGAACTCGGCAATGGCCTGCTCGCGGCGATCGCGGCCGGTGCCGCGCAACTCGATCAGGTCTTCGGGAGCGGGCAGGGCGAGCAAGAGGCGGCCCTCCGGTTTGAGGACGCGGCGGAACTCGGACGGATTGCGGCGGGCGGTAATGGACATCACGGTGTCGAAGCTTGAGTCGAGCCAGGGGAGGGCACGGTCGGCATTGGCGACGACCCACGTGTTGGCCGGGTAGCGTTTGGCAGCGGCTTCAATCGCGGGAATCGAGATGTCGACGCCGTGGGCGGTGAGGGGGTGGCGGGACGCCAGCGAGCCCAGGTAGAAGCCAACGCCGCACCCCACATCCAGAATGGCTTCGTTTGGTTGAGGGCTTAAAAAAGCCTCCAAGTCATTGAACATCAATGATGTGAGGCCTTTGTCGTGGAGGCGCTGGCGGGCAGTGACGGCCTGGCGCGAGTCCCCGGGCTGGGCCGAACGGCGGTCTTGTGGCTGGAGCAGATTGATATAGCCACTGCGGGCGCGGTCAAAGCTATGGCCGCTGGCGCAGGACAGAGTGCGGCCTTGGTCGAGGAGCGGCAAGGCACAGCCGCGGACGGGGCAGGCGAGCATGGGGCTAGGGACGCTCGTAGATGGTGCGGCCGCCGAGCCAGGTGGAGAGAACCTGAATGTCCTTGATCTGGTCAACAGGAATGGTGAGAATGTCGCGGTCGAGGACGATGAAGTCGGCGAGCTTGCCCGATTCGAGGGAGCCCTTTTCCTTTTCTTCGAAGCTCAGGAAAGCGTTGTTGGTGGTGTAAAGCTGGATGGCCTGGGCGCGGGTGAGGCGTTCTTCCGGGAAGAGGACCTCGGTGGTCCAGCGGGGTTTGCGTTCGATGGCGACCCACATGCCCCAGAAGGGGTGATAGGGATTGATGGCGCGCATGCCACCGATTTTTTGCATGTGATCGCTGCCGCCGCCGATGATGATCTTGTTTTTGAACAGGGTTGCGTAGGGCTGGAAGTAACGCAGGCGCGGACGGCCAAAGTGTTTGGCGAGGGTTGCGCCGTCGAGTTCGAGCCAGGCGGGTTGCATGTCGGCGGTGATGCCAAGGCGGGCCATTTTTTCGACGGCTTCGGGGGAGAGGAAGTTGGCGTGGGTGAGGTTCGGGCGGCCGGGGCGGACGGGGAATTCCTGGTTGACGCGTTCGTAAGCATTGATGAGCGCATGGACTGAGCCGTCGCCGACTGAGTGTGCAGTGAACTGGAGGTCGCGTTTGAGGCTGGCGCGGGCGAGTTCAAAGAGGCGCTCGTCGTCGATGTAGCGCATGCCACGGTAGTTGGGGTCGGTGATGGAGTAGGTGGTGCTGATGCCCCAGGGTTCGCGCATGAAGGCGGAACCGGTGAGCATGCCGCCGTCGAGGAAGACCTTGATGCCACGGAGCCAGAGCATGTTGTCGTATTTGTGGAGGGGGTCGGCAGCGGCCCGGTCGAATTCCGCTTCGACCTGCGGCCAGGGGGCATTGGGCTGGGTGATGTGATAGTCGACGAAGATGCGGCAGGTGAGTTGGTTGGCGGCGCGAAGGCTGCGATAGACCTCAAGGTGGGTGGCGGTGGCGGCGCGTTCGGTGAAGCCGGTGATGCCAAGCGAGTTGTAATCGGCCATCAAGAGTTTCAAGCGGTCCTGCTTTTCGGCTAGCGTGGGCGGGCGCGTGGCGGGAATTGCCTTGACGAAAGCAGCATAGGTGCGGAGGATGCCGGTGGGCTCGCCGGTGGTGGCATCGAGTTCCACTTTGCCGGGCTGGCCGGCCGGGGATTTCGTATCTTTGGTGATGCCGTTGCGGGCGAGGCCGAGCGTGTTGAGAGAGGCGTCAGGGCCGGTGCTGAAGATGACGGGATGTTTGGGGGCGGCTGCGTCCAGTTCGGCTCGCGTGGGGTAGCGTTGCTCTTCAAGGCGGGTAATGAAGACCTGGCGGAGGACAATCCATTCGCCCTCGGGGACGACCTTGGCGCGGTTGCGGATGTGGGTGAGGACATCGGCGACGGTGGCCATGGAGGGGATCTCATGGTCGAACTCATGGAGCGAGGCGTCCAGCGAGTGCGTGTGGCTGTCGATGAGGCCGGGGAGGACCGTCTTGCCCTTGAGATCGAGGACGCGCGTGTTGGGGCCGCGGAGTTTGAGGATCGCAGCGTTGGGGCCGGTTTGGACGATGCGGTCACCGCGAATGGCCATGGCGGCACGGATGCTGAATTTGGCATCGACGGTGACGATTTTGGCGTTGTGAACGATCAGGTCGGGGGCTTGGGCAAGGAGAAGGAGAAAGAGTGGGGTCATGACAGGGAGCGGGCGTCCTTCCAATGATTGTCGAACAAAGCGTGCATGGCTTCGGCGAAGCCGGGGTGATCGAAAACGATGGCAGTCCAGGCAGGGCGCGTGAGAACCGGGTCGAGGAGGGCGACGAGGCCGGAGCGGGAATCAAAGACTGCAAGCTTCATGGGCAGGTTGTCGGCCTCGCGGATTTCGATGCCGGCATCGAGATATGCAGCCAAGCCAGGATGCTTGGCGGAATCATTGGCAGAGGCTTCAATCAGCAGGCGAATGCGGACACCACGGCTGACGGCCTGACGGACAAGGCGTTCGTCGAGAGGGTCGACGGCGTAGGGTGGCTTTGAAAATTCGATGTACTCGCTTTGGACTTCCTTGAGCATTTTGCGGTACTGGAGGGCGGTCTGGTTGGGGTCGGAAACGATGCGGAGGTAATCGAGGGTGCCGCGGCCGCCTTGCGGGGGTGCATAGGAAGCAGTAAGGGCTTCGGCCAGAGAGAAGGCATTGCGGGATTGTTCTTCGATTTCGTGGCGGACCGATTCTTCCCGGCGGGTGGCGTAAGCGCGCAGGGCGATGGCCGGTTCGACGGCGCTGAAGAGCTTGGTGCGTTCCTGAACGACGTGAGCGAAGCCTTTTTCGACGAGGGAGTCGAGGACTTCGTAGACTTTCTGGCGGGGAACCTGGGCGCGGGCCGCCACTTCAAGGGCCTTGAAGCGGGGGTGGCCGAGGAGGACAAGGTAGGAGCGGGATTCGTAAGCGTTGAGGCCAATTTGCTGGAGTCTGCGCCAGAAGCGCTGATAATCCGTGCCGGAGAGTTCGCGGGTCATCAATTGAATGAAAGGTAACACGGCGGGCTGGAAGTCGCCCGCGAGGTTACCATCGGGCCGGGATGCCGTTCACGGCTTCGGATCAACTGATCATGCGCTTGCGGTTCACCAGGAGAACCGCAATACCCGTGCCGATCAGAAAAAGGCTGCCCGGTTCGGGTATAGCTGCTGTATCTCCACCGCTGAAGCCGTTGCTGCCGAAGTCAACGCGCCCCGTGGTGTAATCACCGTCGATGGCGCTGCAGTTGCTGGAGATGGTGTTTGAGTCCATCGTGACTGCGCCTACCTGTGCGATGGCTCGACCGCAGATGATCATGGCGTCTGTATTCAGAGTGATGCTCTGTTGCGCAAGAATATTGCCGGCAAGGATGGTATTGGTACCGAGGATGGCGGAACTTCCAACGTCGAAGTATAAGCCGGCAGCACTTGCGGTGGTGAGGGTGCTCCCAATCTGAAAGACAAACAGTGAGCCGGGGTCGTTCTGGGCATCGAGGGTAAGAACGCCGGTAAGCTGAGCCGAAGACTCAAAACAATAGACCCCCGGTGTCAGGATGAGGCCGCCCGAGATCTCCGTTGATATTGGTGATGCCGGTATTGGTCACCGTCGATGCGCCGAGAACGGCAAAGTCCGCTGCGGAACCGCGTATGGGTGCGGTCATCACCATTGATCCACTCAGTAACGCGGCCAAGGGGAGGATCCATGCCCCCGGGCTGTGCATGCAGAAAAGGTTCTCCAAAAGCTTGTTCTCATAAATTTCTCCTAGTTTCAAATGCTGTCGTTCAAGAGTGTTGGGAGGCGTTATTGAGGGTCACTCCTCTGGAGGGTTGGGGGCCGATTTGAAGAGGGCGGCGCCCAAAGTGCGGATAATCCGTCCGGGAGCCTTTGCGCGTCATCTATGTATTGAAAGGCAGCACGCTAAGCTGAAGTTGCGACATCATGAGCACCAATAAAATTCATCTTCCTGAGACATTTGGCGAGTTGAGGCAGAGCGAGTGGGCCGCACCGGGGCGGCAGGGGCGGAGTGTGAAGGATGAGATCCGGACGAATCTGATTGAGAAGCTGGGCAAGGGAGGGGAACTCTTTCCGGGCGTGATGGGCTATGAGGACAGCGTGGTGCCGCAGGTGGTGAATGCACTGCTGAGCCGCCACAACTTCATCCTGTTGGGATTGCGGGGGCAGGCCAAGACGCGGCTGATCCGGATGCTGACGGAGTTGCTGGATGAATATACGCCTTATATTGCGGGCAGTGAGATCCGTGACAATCCCTTCCGGCCGCTAACGAAGTTCGGGCGGCGGGTGATGGAGGAGCAGGGCGATGCGACTCCGATTGCGTGGCTCGATCGCAGGCACCGGTATGTAGAAAAGCTGGCGACGCCGGATGTGACGATTGCGGACATGATCGGGGATATTGATCCGATCAAGGCAGCCAAGCGGGGCGTGGACATTGCCGATGAAGAGAACATCCACTATGGCTTGTTGCCGCGGGCGAATCGCGGGATTTTTGCTGTGAATGAGCTGCCGGATCTGGCGGGCAAGATCCAGGTGGGATTGTTCAACATTCTGCAGGAAGGCGATGTGCAGATCAAGGGTTATCCGGTGCGGCTGGAACTCGACGTGATGCTGGTGTTTACGGCCAACCCGGAAGACTATACGGCGCGGGGCAAGATCATTACGCCGCTGAAGGACCGGATTGGCAGCGAGATCCGGACGCATTACCCGTTGTCGCTCGAACGGGGTGTCGAGATTACGGCGCAGGAAGCCTGGGTGGAACGCGACGGGGCAGCGAAGACGGAAGTGCCGGCTTTCTTGCGCGAAGTGGTGGAGCAGGTCGCCTTTCTGGCGCGCGATGACAAGCGGATTGACCAGCGGAGCGGCGTTTCGCAGCGGTTGCCCATTTCGGTGCTGGAGAACGTGGTGTCGAATGCCGAGCGGCGGGCGGCGATGGCTGGCGACGACGAAGTAGTGACGCGGGTCTTGGATGTTTATGCGGCGCTGCCGTCGATCACGGGCAAGCTGGAGTTGGAATATGAGGGCGAGCTGAAGGGGGCGGACAATATTGCGCGGGATCTCATTCGGCAGTCTGTGGCGCTCGTCTATTCGCGGTTGATGGATGGCGAGAACATGAAGCAGATCGTGCAGTGGTTTGATCTGGGCGGGAGCCTGCAGTTGCCGGAACTGGCGACGGCGAGCGAACTGGTGAAGGAGATGGACCAGATTCAGGGTTTGATGGAGAAGACGGCGAAGCTGGGCGTGGGCGTGCGGGATACGGACGCGCGGCGGGCGGCGGCGGCCGAGTTTATTCTGGAAGGGCTTTACGCGCACCGGCGGATCAACCGGGATGAGGAGCAGGCCTTTGTGGCAGGCGAGCGGCGGCGGGAAAGCAATGAGGAAGGCGGGGAAGATCCGGAGATGTCCCGGCGGCAGCGGCGACGGCAGCAGTTTCAGTAAGGAGTAGTGATGCGCAGAGTCCGGTATTCGAAATTTACGGGCGAGGATTTGGGCCTGAGTGCGGAAGACCTGATGCGCGCACTGGGGGATTTCTTCCTGGATAGCGGCTTTCAGGACTGGTGGAATCCGAATCCGAACGCGCAGCAGACCTGGGAAGGGTTGAAGAACGCGATCCTGCAGGCGCTGCTTGAAGGTCGTCCCTTTGATGATCCCGACAAGGCGCAGCAGATCCGGGAAATGCTCGAGAAGATGGAGCCGGAGGAACTCGAGAAGCTGCTGGAAAAGCTGGCACAGAAGTTAGTGGAGGAGGGCTATCTCAAGCCGCCGGGGCAGGGAGGGGGAGAGGGCGAAGGGGCAGAGATGCAGGTGCAGACGACGGATAAGAGCGTCGATTTTCTAGGCTTCAAAACGTTGAAGGATTTGTTGGGGAGCCTGGGCCGGTCGAGCTTTGGGGCGCATGATACGAGGGATCTGTCGACGGGTATTGAAGCAAGCGGTTCGACCAAGCCGTATGAGTTTGGCGACACGATGAATCTGGATATCACCGAGACTTTGTCGCATGCGCTGCGGCGGCAGGGCCTGACAGGGAATCTGGAATTGGAGTATTCCGATTTGCAGATTCACCAGAGCGAATACCAGAGTTCGTGCGCGACGGTGCTGATGCTGGATTGCAGCCACAGCATGATTCTCTATGGGGAGGATCGCTTTACCCCGGCCAAGAAGGTGGCGCTGGCACTGGCGCAATTGATTCGGACCCAGTATCCGGGCGATTCGTTGCGTTGCGTGCTGTTTCACGATACGGCTGAAGAAGTGCGGTTGGGGGAATTGGCAAGGTTGCAGGTGGGGCCGTATTACACCAATACGCGGGACGGGTTGATTCTGGCGCAGCGGATCTTGACGCAGGAAAAGAAAGACATGAAGCAGATCATCATGATTACGGATGGGAAGCCGAGTGCGCTCACGCTGGATGACGGGCGGGTGTATAAGAATGCGTTCGGGCTGGACCCGCTGGTGATCAGCCGGACGATGGAAGAAGTAAGCCGGTGCAAGCGGCAGGGGATTCTGATCAATACGTTCATGCTGGCGACGGACCCGGCGCTGGTGAATTTTGTGCAGCAGGTGACGCAATTGTGCAAGGGGAAGGCGTACTTCACGACGCCGATGACCTTGGGTGAGTATCTGCTGATGGACTACATGAACCGGAAGACGCGGACGGTGCACTGAGGGCGGGCGAGTCCTTTTGCAGCTAAACTTTGAGTCTGTTAGTCGACGTCATCCGTGGTGGCGAGGGCTGGGATAGGGGTCTCCGCAGTTAAGGGAGGTCGGCGTTGGTGCCAGTCGGTTACCTGTTCGTAGGCATGGGCGAGAGCAAGCAGCTTTGCTTCCGAGAAGCGGGGGCCGACGAGCATGAGGCCGATGGGGAGGTTGTTGCGAGTGAAGCCACAAGGAAGCGAAATCGCAGGGATGCCGAAGGCATTGAAGGCGCCGGGATTTTCGAGCTCGGGGTTGCGGGGCTTATCGGAGATTTCGCGCTTGAGTGATGCATCGATGGTGCGGGGAGTACGGCGGCGGGTGGGCAGGACCATGAAGTCGACTTGCTGTGAGGTGAAGGCGTCATCGATGGTGCGGCGCAAAAGTTGTAAACGCCATTGGGCCTGAATGTATTCCGCGGCCCGGGCATCCTTTCCACTTTGCAGGGAGCGTCGAATCGGCAACTGGTAAAGGCCGGGTGCGCGGCGGAAATAGTCTTCGTGCCAGGCATAGGCCTCGCCGCCACCGCTAGCTCCCTTGGCGCTGGGCAGATTGGTGTCTCGAACGGAGGCTGTCATTTTGGCGAGGACGCCGATGGCCTGCTCCACGGCGGCGGCGATATCGGGATCGACATGATCGAAGTATGGTGCGCGAGGAACGCCGATGCGAAAGGGTTTGACGGGCTGCCGGAGTTGGGTGAGATAGTTCTCGGTTGGGTGCTCGACGCTGGCGATGTCGAGCTTGTCGTAGCCGGCGAGGACATTGAGCAGGAGGGCGGCGTCTTCGACAGTGCGGGTCATGGGTCCGCAGTGGTCGAAGCTGAGAACGAGGGGGGCGATGCCGCGAATGGAGACCAGGCCATAGGTGGGCTTGAGGCCAACGATGGAACAATAGCTGGCGGGAGTGCGGATGCTGCCGCCGGTATCGGTGCCGAGAGAGCCAAAACAAAGTTCGGCGGCGACGGCGGCGGCGCTTCCTCCAGAGGAGCCGCCGGGATTGCGGCTAAGGTCCCAGGGGTTGCGTACGGGACCGAAGTAGCTGGTGACGGAGGTACCGCCGAAGGCGAACTCATGTAAGTTGAGTTTGCCGATGAGGATGGCTCCGGCAGCGAGCAGGCGGCGAGTCACTTCGGCATCTTCAGACGGAACACGATCGTCGAAGACGGCGCTGGCGGCTGTGGTGCGAATGCCGGCAGTGTCGATGTTGTCCTTGAGGGCGATGGGGATGCCGTGCAAGGGGCCGCGGAGGCGACCGGCGGCGATCTCTGCATCGGCCTGGCGGGCCGCCTTCAGGGCCTGTTCCCGCAGCACGGTAATGAATGCGTTGAGCTTTGGCTGATAGGTAGTGATGCGAGCGAGGCAGGCTTCAACCAGCGCGGTGGAAGTGAGGTTGCGGTTGCGAATCTGTTGAGCCGCTTGGGCGAGGGAAAGGCGGGTGGGGTCGGCTGTTACCTGGGCGGATAACTTGCAGGCTGAAGTTGCCAGAGCGAGCGAAAACAAACGACGATTGAGCATTGTTGAAGTTTAACTGATAGAAGTCCTTGACTTAGGTAGAGGGAGTTGATAAAACTCGCAGCCATGCGCTTCATTCTTAAATGTCTTGCTGTACTCACGTTTACTGCAGCGATTTCGTTCGCGCAGTCCGGAACGGGTGACTTGAATGGCACCGTAACCGATTCCACAGGGGCCGCCGTTGGCGGGGCCACCGTAACTATTTCCAATCCCGCAACCGGCTTTAGCCGCGTGTTGCGGACCAATGAGGGAGGCATTTATTCCGCGCCGGCTCTCACGCCTGGTGCCTACACGATCAAAGTTGAGAAAGAGGGATTTCAGGCGCAATCCCGGGCAGGCGTGGAATTGCAGGTTGGCCAGTCACCGACGCTGAACTTTGCGTTGAGTGTCGGCAATGTGGCCGAGGTGATCGAGGTGACGGGTGGTGCGCCCGTGCTCGAAACGGAAACAACTTCAGTTGGTACGGTCATCGAGAACAAGCGCATTGTGGAGTTGCCGCTGAATGGCCGCAACTATCTCCAGTTGGCTTCGTTGATTCCAGGGGCGACTACTAACGGGCCGGCATCCAGCCAGGGGCAGCAGCGGATGGGCGGGTCGAGAAATTCTTTTGCTTTGAACGTAGCCGGACAGCGGGTGCACTTTAACCACTACACGCTCGATGGCATGGAAAATACGGACCCGAACTTCAATACCTATCTGTTTCTGCCTTCCATCGATGCGCTGCAAGAATTCAAGGTGGAGTCCGGATTGTTTTCGGCCGAGTATGGGCGAGGCATTGCGCAGGTGAATGTCTCGACCAAGTCAGGCGCGAACGACTTTCACGGGGTTGGTTTTTCTTTTGTACGGAACAACATCTTTGATGCGAGAAACTTTTTTGCGCCGGTGAACCCGCCTTTCAAACGGAACCAGTTTGGGGGGACGATTTCAGGGCCGGTACGGATTCCCAAGGTGTTTGATGGCCGGAACAAATTGTTCTTCATGTTTAATTACGAGGGGCTGCGTGAGCGGCGTGCGCTGACCCAACAGAGCACGTTGCCGGATGCCCGGTACCGGAGCGGGAATCTTGGCTTCCTGAACAAGGCGATTCGCGACCCACTCAATCCGGGACAAGTGTTTCCGGGTGGAGTGATTCCGGAAAGCCGCGTCCATCCTACGTCGAGAAGAGTTTTGAATGAGTTTTACCCGATACCGAACCAGCCGGGTGGCGGCGCACTGGGAATCGCGAACAACTATCTGAACGATGAATCGCGGCGAACGGATGGCGATCAGTTCACGACGCGGGCTGATATGACAGCATTCCAGAACCAGACCTTCTTTTTCCGGTTCTCGCAAACCAAGGAGCCGCAATACATTCCCTTCGCGATTCGCAATACGGGAAACAACGTGGACATTCTGGGGCAGCAGGGAGTGCTGGGGCACACCGCGGTCATTGGCGCCAATAAAGTGAATGACTTCAAGTTCGGGATGAACTACTTCAATTCGGCGAACATCCAGCAGCGTGCTTTTACGGAGAACATTGTCGGGAACCTTGGGTTGCCGGGAATCTCGCAGGATCCGCTCTTCTGGGGGCTGCCGGTGTTCCAGATCACTGGTTTTGGAGCCGTTGGGGAATGCAACGACTGCCCCTTTGTGAACTGGAATACGACGTTTCAGTTCACGGATAATTTTTCCTGGACTGCTGGCAAGCACACGTTCAAGTTCGGGGGAGAGTATCGCCGGTTGCGCTACAACCAGATCGGGGCAGTGGTTCCGCGGGGCCGCTTTACCTGGAACGGGCAATACACAGGCGAGCCGATGGGCGACATGCTGCTGGGGCATATGTCCGGAACAGAAGGCCAAGTGGGCGCGCCGGTAGCCAGCTTCCGGCAGAATTACATGGCCTTGTACATCAATGACACCTGGAAGATTACCAACAAGTTGACTATGAACTGGGGCTTGCGCTGGGAGTATGAATCTCCGTTTGTGGACAAGAACGATGCAATTGTAAACGTCGACTTTGCCTGGGATAACTCACGAGAACCAGTGTTCGTGCGGGCTGGCACAGGCGACCTGAACGAAGGCAACCCGGCGTTTCCCGCGCCGCCCACGTGGCAGTTGGTCAGGGATGGCCGCTTTGGACGTGGAGCGGCGAGGCCAGACAAGAATGATTTTGGACCTCGGGTGGGCCTGGCCTATCAGTTGAATCAGAAGACCGTGCTGCGCACCAGTGGCGGCATCTATTTCGTAAGAGATATTGGCAATGCTGTATTCGACATTGTGCGTAATATTCCTTTCACCATCCGGCAGGCGGAAGTTGCGGATACTACACGACCCAATCTGAGTTGGAACCAGTTATTCACGCGACCGGGGGCACCAAGCTTCCTGCTGATTAACGAATTCGGTGAGAGGACAACGTATGTAGCGCAATGGCAGACTTCAATTCAGCGGCAATTGACACAGGACATGTCACTTGAGGTGACTTATATGGGTTCTGCTGGAATCAAGCTGCGCCGGCTGACAAGCTACAACAATCCTGAGCCCGCACCGGGCAATCCGAATCTGAACCGGCCGTTTCCGAAGTTTAACGGCAACTTCCAGAACATGAATGCGCCGAGCCATTCGAGCTATCACTCCTTGCAAATGCGTTTGCAGCAGCGTTTCTCAAATGGATTCACTTTGCTGGGTTCGTATGCTTATAGCAAATCCATCGACAATGGCTCGGGTGTCCGGACTACGGATGGTGATCCGTTGACGCCTTCTGACAATTACAATCTGGCAGCAGAGCGCGGGCTTTCTGCCTTTGACTTCCGGCAAAGATTCACCGCATCTTTCCTTTATGAATTGCCGTTTGGCCGTGGCCGAAAGATCGGGCTGGCGAATTCCTTTGTCGAGACGCTGTTTGGTGGTTGGCAGTTTGGCGGAATTACCACCTTCCAGGATGGCTTCCCGGCGACGGCATTCTGCGGCCCGGGTAATGTTCAGAACGGTGGCGGATACTGCAAGCCGGATGCGATTTCTTCGGAAACAACGGGCTTGCCGGACGATCAGCGCAGCGTGCAGCGGTATTTCAATACCGGCGCTTTCGTGGACCGGCTGGGTGTTGCACCTGGAGCGCAGCAACCGGTCTTCCGGTATGGAACGGCTGGCCGTGGCACAATCATTGGCCCCGGGCTGATCGGAATCGACGCGAGCATCAACAAGTTCTTCCGCTTCTTTGAAGGCAAGCATGCGGTCGAATTGCGCGGAGAGTTCTTCAATGCTCCAAACCGGGCGAACTTCTCGCAGCCGGGCACGACGTTGCGTACACCGAACTATGGTGTGTTGAGTTCGACTCGTATTGATTCACGGCAGATTCAGATTGCGATGCGCTATAGCTTTTAGCATCTGAAGGTATCGACTGAAAACAGCATGGCCGGCAATTGTTGCGAAACTATTGCCGGCCATGTGTGTTTAGCAAGACATGCAACACATTATTCTTCCTCTCCTGCTGGGCACAGCCCTGGCCTTCGCATCCGGTGCGGGGCGTGTTTCCAAGATGAAATCGGTAACCGGGCCGAATGGCAAGACGGCGACCAAAGAGAAGACGGCGACTTACGGCAATGGCAATGCCACCACAGTTTGGACCGGGCCGAATGGCAAGACGGCCAGCAAAGAAACGAACGGGACCTACGGCAATGGCAGTAGAAGCGCTACTACGGTGCGGACCGGGCCCGGCGGCAAGCAAGTTACAACGGAGAAGACCCGGACCCGG
This sequence comes from uncultured Bryobacter sp., assembly GCA_964510335.1. Classification (GTDB taxonomy): domain Bacteria; phylum Acidobacteriota; class Terriglobia; order Bryobacterales; family Bryobacteraceae; genus Bryobacter. Next base: position 38,809 of record CAZECF010000042.1, read on the forward strand.
ACGCGCAACTAGGTTCCTCAGAAGAAGAGCTTCAACGCGAATTGGAGTGAGCGGGGCCCGCCAATCTGGAACTGGGAATTGAGGCCGCCGAGCGCCGTGTTGAGCATACGGGTAGAGCGGCCGAAGTTCACGTTGGTGAGCACGCCAATGGGGCCGGCAAAGTTGGGCGTGTTGAGGAGATTGAAGGCAGCGCCGCAAAACTGAAGGTTGAGAGATTCGCGGATGCGGAAGTTACGGCGGATGCTGAGATCTA
>CAZECF010000043.1:0-26587 GCA_964510335.1 uncultured Bryobacter sp.
TATCAGGAATTTTTTGAGTCTAGTCTCGTGTCTCAATTTTGGGGACAACTCCAGAGCATCTCATCACCACTACCGTACAAGAACTGCACTAAAAGGCGAACAACAGATCTACAGGTATTTAAAACCTTCGATCAGTCGAGCTTGGTGGCGAGCATTCGAAAAGCATAAATACTCACGAAACCAAAGTTCGGAGGATGACTTCAACAAAATACCTTCCCGCAGCATTCGCACTACTGCTGCTCGTCGTAATCATAGGATGTGCAATAAGCAACAGCTCTTTTTCCGAAATTGGTCCAATGTTGAGGAGGGCAGTTTAGAGAGGCGGAAACCATGCAGTGAGTGGCTTTAGCACTCACTTTAGACTCTTGGGGCTTCTAGCGCCTCTATCTTGTTAGTTCTAATGGTGGCGGAGGGAGTGAGATTCGAACTCACGGTAGAGTTTCCCCTACGACGGTTTTCAAGACCGGTGCCTTAAACCGCTCGGCCATCCCTCCACTACCCAAATTATCAGACTTTGACCGGGCGTCCGCGCCGCGAGCTGTCTTCTGCCGCCTGAATCGCGTCGCTCACGTGCAAAACCTCATCAAGCGTCAGCGTCGGAGCCTTCTTGTTGTAAATCGCATCCAGGTAATCGACAAAGATCTCGCCCGCCTGTGGCAGCGCTTCGATCTTCCTCGGCTTGCCAGAACTTGAAATCACCGTCACGCCCGTCGCCGCGCTGTACTCGACAACGCCCTTCGTCCCGGCCACACGCAAGCGGTCATCCTCATGCGTTGGTGCCGTATCGGGCCGCAAGTAATCCATCCGCATTTCCGCCACGCCGCCGTTCTCAAGACGAAACACCGCACCCACCACATTCTCGCGATCCCCCAACTCCGGATCACTCACATTCGCCTGCCAGCAGAAGGCTTCCGTCATCTTGAGCTTGCTCGTGAAGTGGAAAAGATCAACCAGGTGCGGCCCAATCCACAACATCGTACTGCCGTAGCTGGCGCGCCGGTTCTTCCACGCGCTCGACGCCCCACGCTTATAGGACTTCTGCCCCCCCAAGAGCAGCACCTCACCAATCTCTCCGGAATCCACCACCTGCCGCAGCGCCTTGAATTGCGGCGCGTACCGCAGCGGCACCAGTATCCCCAGGCTCGCGCTCGAATCCCGCGCCAGACGCTTCACCTTGTTCAGATCCAGCCTCCGGATAGCCAGCGGCTTCTCGGCGATGCAGTGGATGCCACGCTGCAACGTCGCAATCACGGCTTTCGCCCGCGCGCCGTCGTCGTTCACCACGGCCACCACATCCGGCTTCATCTCATCGAGCATCTTCTCCTGATCGAGGTAAGGCTTGGCCTTCTCAAGACCGCGCTTCGTGCTCAAGCTCCGCAAGGCCTCATCGGAGTAATCACAGAAAGCGACCACTTCCACATCCGGCAGCTGCGGCAGTGGCCGAAGAATTTCGGCCAAATGGCCATCCTGTCCGATTACGGCGACCCGCACTTTGCCCGGCAATTTCAGCGGGGTTGCCGCTGCAAGCATCCCCGCGCCCAAGGTCGAGGCAAACCATTGCCGGCGGCTCCAACTCTGATCCGTCTGTCTCATCTCGCTTCATTATCTATCACGCGTTAAACTGGGAGGTTTCATGAATACACGCCGCATCATCTGCACCCTGCTCGGCATGTGGATTGGGGCCAGCCTCTTTATGGCGGTGGTTGCCGCTTCGAGCTTCATCCAGGTCAACGAGCTGATCGTAAACCCGGCTCCCGAGACCGCACCGTACTTCAAGATCCTGGGCGCGGAAAAAGTGCGGCTCCTGGCGCGCCACCAGGCTTCGGAATTCAATCGCACCCTGTTTGAAAACTGGGGCATCGCCCAAATCGTTCTCGGTCTGCTCGTCTTCGGCATGCTGCTCTTTGGCACCAAAGAAGGAAAAGTGATTCTGGGGCTTTCCCTGCTCATGGTGCTGCTTGCCACGGGCATGCACCTCTTCATCACGCCATCCATTATTGGCTATGGCCGCGGCCTCGACTTTGTCTCCATCGATAAAGAAGAATCCACCCGCAAGCGCGTCCGTGCCCTGCACAACGCCTATTCCACGCTGGAAGTTGTAAAGCTGCTCGCCGGTGTCGGCCTGCTGATTATTTTTTTCCGCGAGGTGCCCCGTCGCGGCAGTCGTGAAGATAACTTTGAGGCGGCCTAGTCGCTCAATACGCCGCGCACCCGCAGCACTTCTTCAAGAAGCGAAACCAGCTCCTGCCGGGTCAGCTCAAAACGCTCTTCGTTCTTCATCGCGATCATGTCTTCGGCGGCAATCGGAGCTTCCGGCTCGCTACCGTCGGGAAACTGGATGCCGTAGCGCGAACGCGCTTCCATCAACCGGTTCACTTCCCGGCGCGGCAACAATCGCGGACCGCCCAGCATCTCCGCAACCAGTGAAATGCGCGACAAATGCTCTACGGTCTCCAAGCGGAAAAAGGCCTTCTCCAGCGTCTCCCCATAACAAACCGCTCCATGATTGGCCATCAACAGGGCATCATGATTCGGAATGTAGGGCTCCAATTGCTGGCTGAGTTCCGGCGTCCCCGGCAGCCCGTAATCTGCGAGCGGCACCGTCCCCAGGGTCACCACAGCTTCCGGCAAAATTGCCCGGTTCAAAGCCCGCCCTGCCACAGCAAAGCCCGTTGACATGGGCGGATGGGCATGAACTACCGCATTGACATCTTTCCGCATCCGGTAGATCGTGCAGTGCATCTGGATCTCGGTCGTGCAGGCCCGCGTCCCTTCAAGCTTGCGGCCTTCCATGTCCACAATCAACATGTCTTCGGCCCGCATCATCCCTTTGCTTACGCCAGTTGGCGTGCAAAGCAGACGCTCGCTATCCAGCCGGACGCTAATGTTCCCGTCGTTGGCCGCAACCCAGCCCTTCTGGTACATCAGCTTTCCGACCTCGACAATCGAGGCTGCGATTTCTAAAGGCAACATCTTGAATCTACCCACTGTACACAATTCCGCTGCGCTTTGCCTCGCCTCATTCCTTTTTGTAGACGTGCTTGTTGCGGAAAAACTTCTCCCCCAGGGTTTCCTTCACCGCCTGCCGCACCGCATTGTCGCCCTGCATCAGCAGATCCTTCAACTTTTCTTCCGGCCGTCCCCGGAAACTCGTGACGTGATAATCCCCCTGCCCATCCACCGGCGACAGCGTAAAAAAATAATTCGAAACACACTTCCGGCAGCCATCCTCCCGCACCGGACTCACGCTGTGCCAGGAGGTCTTGTCCGTCTGCATCACGGCCAGGCGGTTGAAGCGGCTTTCAATCGTCCGGGCCTTAGCCTTCGGCCCTTCATCCCACAGCTCCAGGTTGCCGCCATTGTCCAATTGCCAGCCGGGCGAGGTGTAGTACAGCAAGTTCAAGGCCCGGTAGCGTTTGCGCTCAAAGTCGTGTGAATTATCGAGATGCGGGTTCAAGTAGTGCCCCTTCACCATGGCGCTGATTCCGCCCGCATAGAGATGCTCGTCCGGCAGCAGGCCTTCAAGGCCGCAGATCTCACTGACCACCTCCACCACTCGCGCATCCTGAAAGGCATAAATGCATTCTTCCAGCAGCCGCTCATACTGATCCATCTGGACGCCGACATACTTCAGCTCCCCCAGATGACTCTTGAGCACCATTTTCTCGACCGGAGGAAAGCTCGCCGCGATCGCCGCCGCCACTTCGGCCGGCAGCAAGTCATCCACCACGAAACTTTTCACGGTTCGGGGCAAATGGAACTCGGCAGACGCCTTCGGGGCCGCCTTCCCCAATCTTTTGACCACCATTTCGGCGATTTCGGTCCGATTCCAGCTCATTGCTTTATCCTCACTTTACAATCAAAGGGTGGACTCCAGACCAATCTGCCCGAACTGCCGGGCCTTCATCAGCCGGGCCGATCGCGTCTGCCCCTACTGCGAGTTCGAACTCGCCCCTGCCCCCAAGACAAATATCGACGCAGCCCGCACCCTCGGCAGCCTCATGCCCCAGAACGGCCAGTTGATCACCTACATCCTCAGCGTCAATGTTTTCCTCTACCTCGCTATGGCCCTCTTCAACCAAATGAACGTGACCGGCGGCGAGATCTTCAACCTGAGTGGCGGCACGCTCTTCCTCTTCGGGGCCAAAGAACCCAATTACATCTTTCACGGCGAATGGTGGCGGCTCATCACCGCCGGCTTTCTCCATGCCGGCGTCATGCACATCGGCATGAACTCCTGGGCCCTCTATAGCCTTGGTGGCCAAGCGGAGGAAGCCTTCGGGCCCGGCCGCTTGCTGGTGATTTACGTCTTTGGCTCGATCACGGGCTTTCTGGCTTCCAGCATCTTCGCCCCATCGCTCAGCGTAGGCGCCTCGGCCGGCATTTTCGCCCTCATCGGAGCCATGATCGCCTTCGGCATCCAGCAGAAATCCACCCTCGGCAGTTACGTCAAGTCGGCGTATACCAAGGTGGCCATCTGGGCGATTCTGATCAGCTTTCTGATTCCCTTTACCGACAACTGGGCTCACATCGGTGGCTTGGCGGGAGGCTTTGCCGCGGCCTATGTCGCCGCGCACCCCAACCTTTCCCTGCCCCGGCAGGAACGCTACTGGAACATCGCGGGCCTGGGCGTTGCGGGGATCGTCGTGCTGAGCTTCATCATCCAGTTGCTCTCTGCCTTGCGCATCCTGTCCACCTAAGCCTTCCGGCAGTGGATTTCCAGGTACGGAATGCGGGCGAAATAGCCATGCTCCGGCGCGGCATTGTGGGCTGAGCCCAATCGCTTCAGCCGGTCATCGAGTTCAAGCGATGCCGCTGCGTCCAGCCCCTGGTAGGCCAGCACCACGGGCGCCAGAAACTGCTTCATCCCCGCCAGCCATTGGTCGACGCTGTTCGCCCGCGGAAGAAAACTGCGCCGCAAAATCCGGATCGCCGCAAATCCGGCCGCCAGACTTTCCACCGCAAAGTTTTCCCGGCCCCAGTCCCGCGCCACCCGGATCGCCTTCAATTCCGGCTTTACTTCCGAACAAATCCGGAAGAGCTCATCGTTCATGCATCCCAACGGCCAACTGGTCATCGCCAGGCTTCCTCCCGGCCGCAATACCCGCGACGCTTCCGCCACCGCCTTCCGCGGCTCCTCGCAGAAGATCAGCCCAAAGCTGCTCAGCGCCACATCAAAGCTCGCATCGTCCCAGGGCAACGACTCAGCGCCGCCCAAGCGCCACTCCACTTCCAGGCCCTCAAAGCGGGACCGCTCGCGCGCCCGTTCCAGCAGCATCTCTACCGGGTCCGCTCCCGCTGCCACGGCCCGCCGACGCGCCGCAGCCAGCGCCGTATTGCCCGTCCCGCAACCGATATCGAGCACGGCCTGCCCGGCATAAACCGGCACTTCATCGCAAAGGAATTCCCCTACGCTGAGCGCCCCCGGTGCAATCCGGCCAAAATCGCCCGCCTCCCAAACATTACCCGCCATGGCGTTACTGCGCTTCCAGCACCGTGATCATCGCCTGGCAAAAGGCGGGCAGATCTTCCGGCTTGCGTGAGGTCACCAGGTTCCGGTCCACCACCACTTCGGCATCCACCCAGTCCGCCCCCGCGTGAATCACGTCGTCCTTGATGGCATAGAAGCTCGTTACCTTGCGCCCCTTGAGCATGCGTGCCGAACAGAGAATCCAGGGCCCATGGCAAATGGCCGATACCATCTTGCCCGCCTTGTCGATCTCATGCACGAAAGTCATAGCGGCCGGATGCCGCCGAATGTGGTCCGGTGCAAACCCTCCGGGGGCCACTACGCCGTCATAATCTTCCGGCTTCACTTCGCTGTAGCTTTTCTCGGCCACCGCCGGATAACCCACCTTGCTCGGGTAGCTCTTTCCGGCTTCAGCGCCCACCAGATAAACCTCCGCACCGGCTTCCTTCAGGCGGTAATACGGGTACCAGACTTCCATCTCCTGATAAAGCTGGTCTACCAGCACGGCAATGCGTTTTCCTTTGAGTGACATCACCCCTAGCGTACGCCAAGATTGCCGTAAACGTTGCCAACCGCCAGCTTGGCAAAATGCTCGTAAACCATCCGCGTAATGTCGCCCACGGGATTGAAGGGCTCTTTGAGATAGGTCCCCATCACGGCAACCACAAAGGGCCGGCCGGGCAGATACACAATGCCCGCCTCCGTCCGCACCCCCGTCAGCTCGCCCACCTTGGTGGCAATCTCCACCTCTGCCGGCACCGCCTTGCGCATCTCCGCCTTCACCAGCTTCATCATGGCCAGCATCTCTTTGCTCGCCGCCGGACTCACGGTCTTCCCTTCCTCGATGAGCCGCACCATCTCCACCATTTCATTTGGCGTCGAGATGTTTTCTTCATTCCGGCTGGCTGCTGCCTGATCAATCATGATCCGCTGCAGACGCGTGCGCGGAAAGCCGAGCTTCGCAATCGTCCGGTTGATGTTTTCCATCCCTGCCCGCCGGATGCACCAGTTTGTGGCGGTGTTGTCGGACGAAGCAATCATTTCCCGCACGATCTCTTCAATGCCCACCGTCAGCGGTCCATCCTTCAGGCGCTTCTGCAATACGCCGCTACCGCCCACCAGTTCCACTGGTTGCAGCGTCACCTTGTCCTCAAAACGCAATTCCCCGGCTTCCCGCAACCGGAACATCTCAATCAGAATGGGAATCTTGATCGCGCTTGCCTGCGGAAACAGCACATCGCCGTGGTAGCTCCAGCGTTCACCGGTCTTGAGGTCCAGCACCGCCACTCCCAAAACGCCTTCCATCTTCTCTCCGTAGTCGGCAACTTGCCGTTGGAGCTTCTCTGTCAGAAGTCCGGTCACGGTCTGAGCTTGACCAAATAGCGTCACCAGCAGTGTCAAAAGCAGCATTCGCATAGGCAAATCTTAGCATTCTTCACTAAGATTTTCTTCTCAAACTTTCAATTTCAAAGCTTCTTCACGTCACTTGTCAAAATTTTATTTCTTTTATTTTCAATTACTTAAATCATTTTTTTAGCAGTCTCCGCCAGACTGTGCTAAATCTATTGTTGTGAAGACGCCTTGTGCGTCTGCATAGAATTCAAGAAAGTATCGATGGAGGTTGTCCACGATGAACATCCGCCCGCTATATGACCGCATTGTGGTCAAGCGCCTGGAAAACGATGTCGACATGGTGAATGGTTTGTACATTCCCGATTCGGCCAAAGAAAAGCCCCAAGAAGGGGAAGTCGTTGCAGTTGGTAAGGGGAAGCGTCTTGAGGATGGCAAAGTTGTCGCCCTCGACGTCAAGCCCGGTGACCGGATCCTCTTCGGCAAGTATTCTGGCTCGGACATTAAGCTCGACAGCAACGAATACCTGATCATGCGCGAAGACGAAGTCCTCGGCATCCTCGAAAAGTAAAGATATCAGGAGATATTGAACCATGCCCGCAAAGCACATTGTTTATGCAGAAAATAGCCGGCAGGCGATCCTGCGCGGCGTCAATCAACTGGCCGACGCCGTTAAGGTAACCCTCGGCCCCAAGGGACGCAACGTCGTCCTCGAGAAGAAGTTTGGCGGCCCCACCATCACCAAAGACGGTGTGACGGTAGCCAAGGAAGTCGAACTGAAGGATCCGCTCGAGAACATGGGCGCCCAGATGGTTCGCGAAGTCGCCTCCAAGACCAGCGACATCGCTGGTGACGGCACCACCACCGCCACGATCCTCGCCCAGAGCATCTTCCGCGAAGGTGTGAAGCACGTCGCCGCCGGCGCCAACCCGATGGCGCTGAAGCGCGGCATCGACAAGGCTGTCGAAGTCGTGGTGAAGGAAGTCGAAAAGCAGGCAGTGAAGGTCACCTCGGACGACAAGATCGCCCAGGTCGGCACCATTTCCGCCAACGGCGACGCCGAAATCGGCAACACGATTGCCGAAGCGATGAAGAAGGTCGGCAAGGACGGCGTCATCACGGTGGAAGAGTCCAAGACGATGCACACCGAACTGCAGACCGTCGAAGGCATGCAGTTTGACCGTGGCTACCTGAGCCCCTACTTCATCTCCGATCCGGACCGCATGGAAGCCGTGATGGAGAACCCTTACATCCTCATCCACGAGAAGAAGATCAGCAACATGAAGGACCTCCTTCCGTTGCTCGAGCAGATTGCCCGCTCCGGCAGCCCGCTCGTGATCATCGCGGAAGAAGTGGAAGGCGAAGCGCTCGCTACCCTCGTCGTCAACAAGCTCCGTGGCACGCTGAACGTCGCCGCCGTCAAGGCGCCCGGCTTCGGTGACCGCCGCAAGGCCATGCTTGAGGACATTGCGATCCTCACCGGTGGCAAGGCTCTCATGGAAGAAACCGGCATCAAGCTCGAAGGCGTTCGCCTCGAAGATCTCGGCCGCGCCAAGCGCGTTGTGATCGACAAGGACAACACCACCGTTATCGACGGTGCTGGTGAAGCCAAGGGTATCGAAGGCCGCATCAAGCAGCTCCGCGCTCAGATCGAGGAAACCACCTCTGATTACGATCGCGAAAAGCTGCAGGAGCGCCTCGCCAAGCTTGCTGGCGGCGTTGCCGTCATCAAGGTCGGTGCCGCTACCGAAACCGAAATGAAGGAAAAGAAGGCTCGTGTCGAAGACGCGCTGCACGCCACCCGTGCGGCCGTTGAAGAAGGCATCGTGGCTGGTGGCGGCGTCGCGCTGCTCCGTGCCTCGGCTGCCCTCGACAACCTCACGCTCGCCGGTGATGAAGCCATTGGCGTCAACATCATCAAGCGTGCTTGTGAAGAGCCCGTCCGCCAGATCTCCGGTAACGCCGGCTTTGAAGGCGCCACCATCGTCGAGAAGATCAAGGCCAACAACGATGCCAGCTACGGCTTCAACGCCCAGACCGGTGTCTTTGAAGACCTGATCGCCGCTGGTGTCATCGACCCGGCCAAGGTCACCCGCTCGGCCCTGCAGAACTCCTCTTCGATCAGCGGCCTCATGCTGACCACCGAAGCCATGATCTGCGAGATCCCCGAGAAGAAAGCCGCAGCTCCCGCTGGCGGCGGCCACGGCCCCGAGATGGACTACTAAACCAGTCCCGTTTTTCTCTCGAAAGCCCGTCAGCTCCGGCTGGCGGGCTTTTGCTTTTACTAGTACTTTTTCGTCCGACTAGCCCTGTCTATTCTTCCCCCGCCCTGTTAGCCTGCCCTTGAGGTACAACTTCATGATGCGCAACGCTTTGCGTTCAATCCTTCTTTCTGCAATTACTCTGGCGGTGTCTCCAGCCGCAATTCTCGACTATTACACCAGTTTGACTCCGGAAGTTAGCGGCGGAACTGGCTCCGGCTCCGCCACTTTTCGGGTAGACACCACTCTCAATACCCTAACCCTGAACACCACCTGGACCGGCCTGTCCGGCCTCACCACGGTTGCGCACATCCACTGCTGCACCGCAAATTCCGGATCCGGAAACGCGAGCGCGGCAACAACCGTGCCACGCTTCATCGGTTTCCCGGAAGGCGTCTCCAGCGGCACTTTCAGCATCGTGCTCAACCTCCTTGACCCTACATCATTCAATCCTGCCTTCGTAACCGGTAGCGGTGGCACCCTGGCAGGCGCAACCGCAGCGCTCCTCGCCGGTATGGACTCCGGCAAAGCCTACCTCAACATTCACTCCACCACCTTCGGGCCCGGAGAAATCCGTGGCTACATTTCCCCAGTACCCGAACCCTCAACCATTGCCCTGTCCGGACTCGCGCTAGCCGGCCTCGCCTTCCTGCGCCGCCGCTAAACTGTTTTCGGCCGCGCCGCCAAAGGCGCGGCCGTTACTTCCTGCACTTCCGTCAACGCCCCCTTCAAATGCTTCTCCAGCGCCTTCACCGCGCCGTCAGCATCCCGCTTCTGACACGCCCGCAAGATCTGCCGGTGCTCTTTCAGAGAATCTTCCCCATAGCTCTCCGGCGACAGATACAGGTAATAAAACCGGTTCACCGTTCCCCGCAACTGGTCAATCAGCGCCAGCGTCTTCGGCTGTTTCGCGGGAGCATAGAGCGCTGCGTGAAACTCCTGGTCCGTCCGCGACCAATCCGCCCGGTTCACGATACTCTCCAGCCGCCCGAGCAAGCTCGCGCACAATTCCAAGTCTGCCTTCGTGAAATTCGGCACAGCCAGCCGCAGCGCGTGCGTCTCCAGCAGAATCCGCAACTCGAAGACCTCTTTCAACTCCTCGACTCCCGGATTCGACACAAAGGCCCCCCGGTTCGGGAATAACTCCACCAGCCCCTCACCCTGCAATTGCCGGAGCGCGTCCCGCACCGGGATCCGGCTGATCCCGAACTTCACCGCCAGTTCTTCCTGTTGCAACTGCTGCCCGGGGAGCAGTTCATTCCGGTAAATCGCATCTCGTATGTAATCGGCCACCACTTCAGGCGCGGTCCGGTACTTTAATTGCGACGGGGCAATTCGTTCTCGCATCCCTTTCATCATACTCGCCGGATATTGTATACATGTATACAATCTGATACGCTGAAGCATGTCTCATCCCGGAGCCCTCGTTGCGCTCTCTGCTGCCCTCATTCTCTGGTCCCTGACCTTCCCCCTGGTCCGCGTACTCCTCGGTGAAGTTCCCCTCGAAGTGATCCTGACTCTCCGCTTCAGTCTCGCCGCACTCATCCTGCTTGCCTGCTGGCTTTGGCGCCGCAAAGAGCTTCCGCGCGGCCGCGATTTCTGGCTGGCTGCCTTCAGCGGCTTCTGCTGCGTCACCGGCTATCAGCTTCTGTCTACGCATGGCCTCCGGACGGTTGCCTCCGGTCCGGCTAGCGTCCTGGTCGACACCATGCCCATCTTTGCCACGATCCTCTCGGTGGTCCTGCTCCGACAGCGCCCCAAATGGCGCACCTGGGCCGGACTCATGATCGCGCTCAGCGGTGCCGTGCTGATCGCTTTGGGCGAATCGGGCGGACGGCTCGAATGGAACCTGGGCGTGGCTTTCCTCCTTGCCGCAGCTCTGATTTTCAGCTTCGGCACCATCGCCCAGAAACCCCTGCTCTCCCGCTATGATCCTTTAGGCATTACGGCTGTCAGCTTTGCCGCCGGAGCGGCCGCCATGCTTCCCTTTACTCCGAACCTCATCGCCACCACCCAACAAATCGCCTTCAAGCATTTGCTGACGATCGGCTTTCTCGCCGCCGGTCCCGGTGCGCTCGCCTATGGTCTCTGGGGTCACGCCTTGAGTAGAATGCCGGTCGCCAAAGCCTCCGCTTCCCTCTTGCTCATCGGTCCGATGACTTTCCTCGTCGCCTGGCTTTTCTACAACGAAGTTCCCGCCCTGGCCAGCCTGGCCGGTGCAGGAATCGCCTGCGGCGGCGTCTGGTTGGTCCACTCCGACAAGCATGCCTGACGGCTATCCGCCGATTGCGTACATGGGCCGCGGCGGAGCGACAAACTGCGTTGAGCCAATCTCATGTCCGATCCATTTGCGCATGAGATTCTCCCGGATCGCTGCTGCCACGCCCGCATCATCCCCGGCTCGCAGCAGTGCCCGTACATCCATTTCTTCCACCGCAAAGAGGCAATACCGCAGCTTGCCATCAGAAGTCAGCCGCACCCGGTTGCAGTTCAAGCAGAACGGCTTGCTCACGCTGGCAATGAAGCCCACCCGGCCCTGGCCATCCGCATACCGGAATTCCGTCGCCGGGGCCCGCGGATCCTGGTCCGGCACGGCCACCAGTTCACCAAACTCACCCGCCAGCCGCTCCAGCATCTGATCCATCGTCAACACTTGCTGCTTGTCCCAAATCCCCTGGTGATCAAGCGGCATGAATTCAATGAACCGCACCTCAATCCCCCGCTCCCGTCCAAACCGCGCCATAGGTACGATGTCAGCTTCGTTCAAGCCCTTCACCGCCACTGCATTCAGCTTGATCGGCCCAAATCCCATTTGCTGGGCGATATCGATGCTTTCCAGTACCCGGGGCAGTTCATCCCGCCGTGTAATCTGGCGAAAGCGCTCCCGGTCCAATGTGTCCAGATGGACATTCAAACGCCGCAGTCCTGCCGCATAGAGATCTTTGGCCTGCGCCCCCAGCAGCACCGCATTCGTCGTCAGGGCGATATCTTCAATGCCTTCGATATCCACTAACTGCTCGATCAACCGGTGCAGGTCCTTGCGTGCCAGCGGCTCTCCTCCGGTGATCCGCAACTTCCGAATCCCCAATCCTGCCGCAACCCCCACAAAACGGGCCATCTCTTCAAAGCTCAGGATTTCCTGTTTGGGCGCGTACTGCCCACCCTCTTCCGGCATGCAATAAAAGCAGCGTATGTTGCAGCGATCCGTGACGCTGATACGCAGGTTGTCGTGCAAGCGGCCAAAGCGATCTACCAGCGGTGCCTGCATCCTGCTCATGGCCTAAAGCGCCAGCATCCGCTCGATGGGCAAGCGTGCGCGCTCCATGATTTCGGCCGGCAACTCCACTTGGGGTTGCAGCGTTTCGAGGCAGGTGCGTAACTTCTCAAGCGTGTTCATCTTCATGAAGGGACACTCGCTGCAATTGCAGTTTTCGTTTGGAACAAAATGAAAGGTCTTGCCGGGTGCGCCCTTCTCCAGCGAATGCCGCACTCCGCTTTCAGTCATGATGATCCATTCATCGACATCGCTATTCACGCAGTGATCAATAATGGCCGAAGTGGAACCGATGTAATCCGCCATCGCCAGCACCTCGGCCGGACATTCCGGATGCGCCGCGATCATTGCATTGGGATACTCAAGCTTCCTCGAAGTCAACCGGCGTGCTGCAAAAGTCGCGTGGACGATACAGGCTCCCTGCCAGATCCGCATATTCTGACGACCGGTCTGTTGCTTTACATAGTTGCCAAGATTGATGTCCGGACAGAAAAGAATCGGCTTCTCGGCTGGAATTGAATTCACCACCTGCACTGCATTGCGCGACGTACAAATAATGTCGCTCTCCGCCTTCACCGCCGCAGACGTGTTGATATAGCTCACCACGACATGATCCGGGTGCAGTGACTTGAAGGCCCTGACCGCTTCGGCCGGACAACTATCCACCAAACTGCAGCCCGCCTTGGCGTCCGGCACCACCACAATCCGCTCCGGATTCAGCAGCTTTGCGGTTTCGGCCATAAACCAGACCCCGCAAAATGCGATCACTTCCCCTTCAAACTGCTTTGCCTTGCGCGCCAACTCCAGACTGTCGCCAATGACGTCAGCCAGTTCCTGAATCTCAGATTCCTGATAATGATGCGCAAGGATAATCGCCTTGCGCTCCTTTTTCAGAGCCAGGATTTCGTCAGCGATCGATGTGTGTAGGGAGAGAGCAGGCATGGAAGTTGCGATTAGCCTTAGAGCGGCTCCGCACCTTCAGTTTATCGTATGGAATCCGCCTAGCCGGCAATGCCTTTGCGCCGCGGCTGCGGAGCATCCATTTCAATCAATTTTGACGACGAATTTCCGCTGCTCACCGGCACGGCTTTATTGCCGCCCAATTGCGCCATTCCCGGAGCTACATCCCCACTCACCGTACGGCCCCCAAACACGCTGCACGCCTTAGCCAACTTCTGGATATCGCCACCGTCTTCCACCACCATCTCATGCTCTACCCAATTGCTTAGCGGGATATTCCGGAAAAAGAGCCGTTCCTGCAGGACCATCGACTTCCGGTTCAAAAACAGGCTCTTGCTCTCGCGGGTATAGTGTCGCTCCTCCACCCGGAAGTCCGCCAGAAAGTCATCGAAGGCTTGACGCCGCACGCGCTCTTCGGTGGCTCGAATCGTATCTTCGAGGTTCCGGGCATGATTCGCAATGGCCGCCCGTGCCTCCGCCGTCGTCTCCCGTTCCTTGGCCAGCACCACTTCCAGTTTCGACTGCATCACAAAATAAGCCAGCAGCGCCGAACCTGCGGCAACAAACAAAGGCAAGAAAAGCCAGAACATTGCGTCCATGTTGGATATGCGTCCTCCCTGAATAAGATCGGACGCGGCGAGCCAGACTTTATAGTCCGTCTACCTTAGCATTGCCTAAGACTTTCCCCGCAAGCCCGAACCGGAAACTGAAGAGAGCCTTAAGGCCCTGTCCTAAGGTGAAGCCAACGCCCTTGGCGAATCCGTAGTTCTTGGAATAATACGCAGCCAAGCCAGTCAACCGGTCAGCCGCATCCATTTCCGGTTCAATCATCTCAAGCGGTGCCGTCTCACGCCGCAGCTTCACATCACCCAGCACTTTCACGCGCTTGCCCGCCGCCCGGATCTTGTGGAACAACTCCAGGTCTCCAAAATTCTGCCCGTACACATCGGGCAAATAATTCATACTCGCCAGCGTCACCTTCGGCAGCAATACGGTCTGTCCAAAGGGATACTCGGCTTCTTCCGGCCCCACCACCTTTAACTCCGCATCACCCGGCTTCGGCAGGGCATAGAATTCACCCGCCGGACACACCGCCCCTGCGGTGCGATCCTCTTCAATGGCCGCCAGCAAACGCTGCACCGTATCCGGCTCAATCAACGTCCCATTCGGCAGCAAAAGCAGGTACTCGCCCTTGGCCGTGCGCGTCCCGATGTTGATCGCCTTGGTCCAGCCAAAATTCCGCGGCAGTCGCAGCAGCGTAATCCCCTCAAAGTCATCGTCCAATCGCGAACTGCCATCCTGGCTCCCACAATCAACGACAATCACTTCACTCAATTCCGGGTCCTGCCGGCCAGCGAGCGCTGTCAAGCTCTGGCGCAACAATCCAACCTGGTGTTGTGAAACTACGAGAATCGATACTCGCGCAACCCGGACTTCCGGTTGCGCCTGTTCTTGGCTTTCCATCCAGAATCAAGCATAGCGCGGGCTAGCGCTTCAGCACTGTCTGCCTTGGGTCCAGCAGCACCTTCAAGGGGGTCTCGCCCGTCGCCACCTCTAACACTTCTTCCTCATCGCTGGTGCGCAACCACTTCACAATCTTGCGCCCGCGAGACAACTGGATCTCAACGGGAATGTCGATTTCAAAATCCTCCGCCACCTTCGACTGCTTCAACCGGACCTCCACTACCCGCCGCGCCGCCGTGCCTCTCAGGGTTGAAGTGAAATCCAGTTGCGGAATTCCCGTCCCATAAACCCACGTCTCAAAAAAGTTCACCAGGTCCCGGTCCGGGCCATCCTTCGGCATCTGCGCTACGGCCGCGCGGCGCAAGTCATCGGTAGTCAACGATTTTCCTGCATAGTCCCGCGCAAGCTGCCCCAGCATTTTCTGAAAGCCCACATCGCCCAAGCGCGCCCTCAGCATATGCAGTACCCAGGTGCTCTTCCCGTAAGTCACCGCGTGCCAGGCCACGGGGTCTGATTGCCGCAATCGCATGCCAAAAACAATCGGCCCCGCCGCCTCGGCTTCCCGGCCCTCTTTGTTCTCAGCAATCAAACGCTTCCGGTATTCTTCGAGCACCGTCTCCACTGCCTTCGCTCCCCGCCGCTTCTCGACATACATCAGGGCCGAATAGTTGGCCAGCGCCTCGCTCAGCCATTCATCCCGGTAATTGTCGAAGCCCACATAGTTCCCCCACCACTGATGAGCCAACTCATGCGCCTGCAGAATCTCGCGGAAATGCCGCCCCTGCCACTCCGCCTTCTCGCTTGCCGGCAAGTGCCGGTCTTCGAGATAGGCCAGTGTCGACAAATACAGAAATCCAGGGAAACCCTGACCAAATGACCCGGGTATCGGCGCTGCCACGATTCGCTTGAGCGGCGGCGGCCCGAAAATCCCGCTAAAGAACTCCATCGCCCCGGCAATTTCCTCCGCCATCGAAGGCATGCGCGATAGCGGACTCGGCGGCGGCATCGGCGGACTCACCATCACCTGCGTCGCCTCCATCCTGCGCCTTTGTGCCGGGGTCTGAGCAGGGGAAGGAAGGAATACGGCTACCGGCCGGCCTTCGAGTGACGATTCGACACTCTTGTTGGCATAGACTTCAACCTCAAAAACTCCTCTCTTGACTGACACCGATTCGAAGACGCCCAGATTGAAGCCAAAGAGCCGCACAGGCTGGTCCACCCGGCACCGCGTCCGCTTCACCTCACCTTCCAGACTTTCTGTCCTCACGCCCGGGCAAACCAGCGTTGTTGCTTTCGGGTGCTCAAAAACCGCCTCAAACGGTGCCGCCTGAAATTGAATTTGCGGAAACCAGTTCGCCCGCGTTGCCAGATACAACACCCCATTGCCCGCCCGGAACAACACATCCCCTTCCTGCTCCACCTCCAGCACACCCGTCTCACCCTTTCGAAGCGGCATCCGGGGCTCAACCAGCAATCGCTCGGAATCGCCATTGCTCAACAAGTTTGCCCGCAGTGCTTCCCTCTGAAAAAGCCCCGCCTCTTCACCCTTCCAGCGCACAGCCTGAACTCGCAATCGTGGCGACAAATCGAGCGGTAGCACTTTCAAATCTTCCTGGTTCGACTTCAAATGCAGCCGCACCAGCGCCCGGAATTTCAAATCGTCACCAATCTTGGCCTCCACGGAAAAGCGCTCAATCTCTGCCGGCGGTGGCAGCACCTCTCGGGGTTCCGCCCGCTTCGGTTCAAAATGCGCCCAGTAGTGATAACGGCTTCGCCCCTCTACATTCTCCAGTTGCCCCACCAGCAACTCTTCCCGCGCCCGCGGATCCACAAATACGTCAAAGTTCCCCAGCTTCTTCCCCTGCAATGCCGCAAAGAAGAACCCCTTTTTCGGCCCACCCCCGTTGCTCAGGTCTTCCAGCATCCGCGTGACCAGGCTGCCACTCAAATTCCGCAGCACTTCATTCCACTTTTCCGCCACCAGCACGCCCCGTTCCGGGCTTCGCTTCGCCGTCTCGCTGCGATGCAACTCCTCCAGCCAGCGATCCCCTGTCCCGTCGGTGAACAGAAAGACCGCCGCCTGGATATGCTCATCCAGATTCGGTGACCCCGTAAAGCTTGCCAGGGATCGCCGCTCCATCCGGTTTGGCGGAATCAGCAATACTTCGGCGTCCTCCAACTCCTCACTCGCGACAAAGACCGCCCCAGTCCGGACGCCATTCACCGGCTTGCGGAAAATCAACACCCCTTCATTCAAAAAGAGCCGCACCTCATTCCTGCGATACGCAAAGTCCCGCACGCGGAAACAAGATTCCGGATCCAACCCGGCATCTCGCAGCTCAAGGTTCAAACTTTGCAGCGGGCCAGGCGTTTCCTGCCACCAAAGCAAACCGAGCAGCGCAAAAATCCATTTCACGCCTTCAGTTTAGCCCCCTGCCCCTGCCTTGTTCTGCCAGCTCACTTCAGCCTCTCCACATCCAAGCTCTGTGTACAGCCTGAGCCGCGTGCTCGTTGACGAGTCTTCCGGCGGGATCATCCGGCCAAGCAGGTATGTCAAATAATGATGCGGCCGGAAGGAGCGCACGATCCGCTTGAGCGAATCTGCCAGTCCGTCAACACTGGCGGACTCACGCATCATCCCCTTCCGCTTTAAGATCAAATCCCTCCAATTTTCTTTGGCCTCTTCACTCATCAGCCGGCAGAAGTTCACGTGAAAGTACACCCCGGATCGCTCCAGCGCGTCCAGCCACTTTGCGGTCGGTCGCCAATCAGCACCACTCTCCGGGTCCAGTACCAACACCAGATGCCTGCGCTCTGTATCCTGCGGGAAACCCGCCAGCACCCGGTCTACCGCCGCCTCCAAACTCGCCGCCGCCTTGGCACTTCTCAACTGATGCGACTTCAATGTCTCCACTTCGGAGCTAAACGCTATGTCTAAGCCTTTGTCTGCTTCTCCCCCTGACTCCAGCCGGTATTTTGCAATCGCCCAACGATCTCCGTCCGCCTTCCCTCCAATTGCCTCTTCCATCGCCGACACCAGTTGCGTTGCCAGCGCATCCGTCACCCCAACCCGGTGCGGCAGAAGGAAGGCTACGGCCTGTGCGGATTCACTGCCTCTTTCCTCAAAATAAAACTGGTCAATTCTGAGCTGCCCGTCGTGAACGACAATCTCCGTCGGCTTGAGTTGCCCCTGCTGCAAAGCCCCAACGCCCTCCCGCTCCGCGGAAAAATGAATCCGTACACGCCCCTTCGCAGTCTGCTCGGAATGCAGGATCTCAATCTCCAACCTCCCCTTGCCTTCCAGCTCCTCCAAGCGCTTCTTGATCTTGCGCGCCGCATTCATCAACGCAAACCTTACCCGTCCCGTCTTCACACTCATCGCCTCTTGCACAAAGGTCAGAAACCGCGGGTCCCCGGTCGCCCCTATCGCCCAGATCCCTGCCAGTTGGCGCTGCAATTCCGCCTCTCGCGACAACTGCAATATCCCGACAACTGCAGCCAGATCACCCGCCCGGTGTAAACCCACCAATCCATTGGAGGCAACCCGATGATGATCATCCCGACTTGCTTCTTTCAGCAACTGCTTCGATTCATCATCCTTACAACCCCACAACGTCTCGACTGCGTTGGCCCGGACTCGCGGGTCGACATCCTTCAACAGTTGCACGCGCTTCGGAAAAGACCGCGACACCAGGCCCATTAGCACTGCCACTTTTGCCCGCAACCGCTCATCCGGGTGCTCACACAGCTTGGAAAGCATTGCCCCCAACCGCTCGCTGTCCACCGCCTTGGCCACCAACTCCAGCGCTCGAATGAGTTCGTGCTGTCCCACCCCCGGCCCCATCCGGTCAATCTCGGTCCGCACCGTCTCGACCAGACTGGTCTGATACCCCGGATCCTTGCTTCCCGAGAGCCGCAACAATTTCGCGGCTTCATCCAGACTCAGCAGATCCGCCGTAAAGAGCATCTGCTGCAGCCCGGCGGAATCTTCCTGGCACAACCGCCACAATATCTGCGAGAAGCTATCGCTACGACCCGATTCAAGCACCGCGATCGCTTGCCGCAAAAAGGCGGCATGATGCTCCCGACGGAACTCGCGCAGCCGCGCGTGACCTTCTTGTGGGTTCGCTCCAAAAATCCTTTCCAGTTCTACGAATGCTACATTGGCTTCGACCACATAGGCCATATCGCCGTAGAATCCACCGGCTTGAGTTTTTCCTAACGAAAAAAGGAGAAGATCCCCTTGCGACGCGGCATCGAAGCCCCCGCCAACTCGCCACCCTGCAGAATCGCCCCCGGATTCACCCGAAACAGCAGCTCCGCCGTTTCCCCGCCCCAGCGCTTTTCCACCTGCGCAAACGCCGTATCCAGCCGCGGCGGCCGCCGCTTCAAATCGTGCCCATCGCTCGCCACGCAATGCACCAATCCTTCATCCATCAAGGTCTCGGCAAACTTCAACGCCCGCCCCCCGAATTGCCCCTCCAGGCTCTGCCCCGTCACCTGCAACGCACAGCCCAATTCCACCCACTTCCGCAACTCCCCCAGCCTTTGCTGCAGCAGTGGATTCCGCTCCGGGTGCGTAATCAACGGACGCATCCCGGCCGCCATCAAGCCTTCAAAAATCTGCGTTGTCGTTTTCAAAATCAACAGATCCGAAAACTCCACCAGCAGATAGGGTCCCCCCGCAATCGTATACTTCCTCGGTTGCTTCAGAGCGTCCTCAATATTTTCGTACTGCAAATGAAAATCACACCCCAAGTGCACACATACCCCGCTGTCGTTGCGCGCATCCAACTCCGCCTTGTGCGCTGCAATCCGCTCCCTATCAAACCGGTACTCCAGATTCGCATGCGGACTCGCCACAATGTCGGTCGTCCCATGTTCCCCGGCCATGCGCAGCATTGCCAGACTCACTTCAATATCCGGCGCCCCATCATCCAACCCAAACAGCACGTGACTGTGGACGTCAATCACCGCCGCGTCAGATAAACATTTCTTCGTCTTGCGTCGCCGCCGCGACACTGGGCTTGCGGCTCTTGAACAAGAAACCGAATCCCCCTTTTACCCCAGCCACCAACGCACTCACCTCCCGGATCGGCTTCATCAAACCTTCCTGCGTCGTATTCACCAATCCCTGCACTCGCTCCACCGTATCGCCCACCACCAAGTCCACCCGCTCCAGCTGCACCAGCGCCCGCTGGCTTGCATCCGTCACCACTGAGTCAATCTTGGTCAACTGCGCCTGCGCCGAATCCAGAATCTGATTCGTGCGCTTGGAAATTTCGTTCACCTGTTTGCGCGTATCGTCAATCGTCAGTTTGGCGGATTCGAGCGTAGCTTCTGCTTTACCCAATAAGGGCCGCGCTTCTTCGTGTATTGACTTCACCTTGCGGTACAAACCAAACAAGGTGACAAACTGGCCCAACTGCGACAACGCGCAGAGCGCCACAAACACGGTCAATACAATCAGTAACGTCGAATCCGCCATCTCTGTTTTTCTCCCGGCTCAGTTGGCCGATTTGTTACGCGCCTTCGTTTACGGCATCTTCTTCGTGCGAGGAACGATAAGCCTGTCGTCCTGCATCCACTGCCGCTAACACCTGTTCCCGCTGCCGCGTTACGGCTTCTTTACCACGTTCCACGAAGTCCGTCGCCGTCTCACGCAGTTCACCGGTCTTGCGCTTCACATAGTCGCGGCCTTCATCAGCGCGATCTCTGAGTAGCGCCCGAGTCTCTTCACCCGACTTCGGGGCAACCAGGAGACCTACCGCCAAACCCACTCCCAGTCCCAGAAAAAAATAAGGCAAGTTGTTGCGTTCGTCCATTTTACGATCTCCTTTTGATATTGGTACTACTCCCTTCAGTGTACATGCTAAGCTCCAATCGTGCCGTTCGGCAAAGCTCCCAAACGCCTCGATCGCAACGCGCTCGAGCATTACGCCTCCGCTCAACTCGCCCAGCGGCCCCTCTCCACCAATGACCTGCGACGCAAGCTTGTCCAACGCGCTGAGGATCCCTCCGATGTTGACCCCATCCTCACCAAGCTCACGGAATACGGCGCTCTCAACGACGCCCGTTACGCGGAAGCCTTCTCCCAATCCCGCAAACAAAACCGCCTCCTTGGCAAAGAACGCGTCCTCCGCGATCTCGCAACCAAACGCATTCCCTCCGCCCTCGCCAAAGAAGCCGTGGCCGATACCTATGCCAACACCGATGAGTGCACCCTGATCGAAGATTTCCTCGCCCGCAAGTTCCGCGGCAAATCCCTCGGCGAATTCCTCCAGGACCAGAAGAATTTCGCCTCCGCCTTCCGCCGCCTCCGCACCGCCGGCTAT
Source organism: uncultured Bryobacter sp. (assembly GCA_964510335.1). Taxonomy (GTDB): domain Bacteria; phylum Acidobacteriota; class Terriglobia; order Bryobacterales; family Bryobacteraceae; genus Bryobacter. The sequence continues at coordinate 21,115 of CAZECF010000043.1, forward strand.
TCCACTGCAAATTCCCTCAAAGTCCTCCGCCGCTATTCCTCACTCGCCGATTCCGTGGACCCCTCTGACGACTGACGCTACCATGAGAAGTCATGGACAAACGGCTGACCGCCCACGCCAAAGCCGCTGGTTGAGCGTCCAAACTCGCGCCGGGGGTCCTGGCGCAGGCGCTCGCCACGCTGCCGCGTGTGCACAATCCGCAAGTACTCCTGGGGTTTGAAACCTCCGACGACGCCGGAGTCTACAAGCTCACAGAGGATTGCGCCCTCGTCCAGACCATTGACTTCTTTACTCCCATCGTCGACGACCCCTTTGAATTCGGCGCCATCGCCGCCGCCAATTCCCTCAGCGATGTCTACGCCATGGGCGGCCGCCCCATTACTGCCCTCTCCGTCCTCTGCTACCCCGCCCAGGACGATCTTGATGTTCTCAGCGCCATCCTCGCCGGCGGCGCCTCCAAGATCAATGAAGCCAACTGCGCGCTCCTCGGCGGCCACTCCGTCAACGACGAGACCGTCAAGTTCGGCTACTCCATCACCGGCCTCGTCCACCCCGCCCGCTTCCGCGCCAACGCCCATGCCCGCCCCGGAGATCTCCTCGTTCTCACCAAAGCCCTCGGCACCGGCGTCATTTCCACCGCCCTCAAACGTGGCCTCGCTTCTCCCGCCCACGTCGCCGCCGCCACCGCTTCCATGCTCACTCTCAACCGCGCCGCCGCCGAAGCCATGGATCCCTTCGACGTTCACGGCTGTACGGACATCACCGGCTTCGGTTTTCTCGGCCACGCTCGCGAACTCGCCCTCGCCTCGCAAGTCACTCTTGAAATCCACTCCGCGAAGCTCCCCATCCTGCCCGGTGCCCTCGAAGCCATCGCTGCCGGAGCCATCCCCGGCGGCCTCAACAACAATCGCAGCTTCGTGGAATCCTGCGTCCAGGCCTCCCCCACCCTCGACCCGGCCCGCCTCACGCTACTCTATGATCCACAGACCTCTGGCGGTCTGCTCATCTCCCTGCCCGCCACAGACGCTAACCGCCTGCTCGAAACACTTCCCGCCACAATCATCGGCGAGGTGACGGATAGAAAGGAAAAACCCCTTTGGGTACTCTAAGCTACAACCCGCTCATCGTCGCCCTCGACGTGGAATCCGCCCCCCAGGCTCTCGACCTCATCCACCAACTCGGCGATAGCATCGACTTCTACAAAATCGGTCTCGAACTCTACACCGCCGAAGGCAACGCCGTCGTCAAGGCCGTGCTCGACCAAGGCAAACAGGTTTTCCTGGACCTCAAGTTCCACGACATTCCGGAAACCGTCAAGCGCGCCGTCAGTCGCGCAGCGCAGCTAGGCGTTCACCTGCTCACCGTCCACGCCTACCCACAAGTCATGGCCGCCGCTGCCGCCGGCCGGGGCGATTCTCCCTTGCGACTCCTCGGCGTCACGGTTCTCACCAGCCTCGCCGAATCAGACCTTGTTGATATCGGCTACCCGGAAGGCACCTCCATCGGCAACCTGGTCGGCCGCCGTGTCAAGCAAGGCCTTGCCGCCGGGATTGATGGCTTTGTCTGCTCCCCGCTCGAAGCCCAGGCTGTGCGTTCTCTTGCCGGTCCCAATAAAGTCCTGGTTACTCCCGGCGTCCGCTCTCCTGGCAAGGATTCCGGCGACCAGAAGCGCGTTGCCACACCCGCCGAGGCCATCAAGAACGGCGCCTCTTACCTCGTCATCGGCCGCCAGATTACCCGCGCCGCCGACCCTCGCAGTGCAGCCCAGCAGATCCTGCTAGAAATTGACAATCCTTAATTCTTACAATCCATTCATTTTTTCTATAGGTTTTGTAATTACAGTACGGTTGCGAATAAATTAGATTTTTGCTACTCCTGAGGATACTTGGCGCTTACCCGCGCCCTGACTCCAGGGAAAAGGAAATTTCAATATCGTGAATAAAGTACTAACCACTCTCTTGCTAGTTGTCTGTATAGGCATCCCTGCCTATACTCAATCACTCAGCTCACTGAACGGTTCTGTCGTTGACCCTACGGGCGCGGCCGTTCCCGGCGCAGAAATCACCATCACCAACATCGACAATAACCAGAAGCGCGATACCACTTCCGATGCCGCAGGCAAGTACGCCTTTCCAGGTGTCTCTCCCGGCACCTATCGCTTATCGGCCAAGAAAACTGGTTTCTCTGAAATTTCAGTTCAACAGATCCGGCTTTTGGTCAACACTCCCTCCACCATCAATCTGACTTTTGAAACAGTCGGCTCCGTCGCCCAAACCATTGAAATCTCCGCCGAAGGCGTCCAGCTCAACACGGTAGACGCAACTGTAGGAAACTCCTTCGGCACCAAGCCCATTACCCAGCTTCCCTTTGAAGGCCGTCGCGCGGACCGCATCCTCTCTTTGCAGCCCGGCATCTCCTATATCGGTGACAACGACACCGTGAATGGCGGCTCCAGCGAAGCAACCGACCGTGGTGGCGTTGTCAACGGCGGTCGTAGCGACCAATCCAACATCACCCTCGACGGCGTAGACATCAACAACCAGCAAACCCGTGAGCCCTTCAATGGCGCCCTGCGCGTAACGCTCGATTCCGTACAGGAATTCCGCGTTACCACCTCCAACGCCAACGCTGATTCTTCCCGCGGCTCCGGCGCACAGATCACCCTCGTCACCCGCTCCGGCACCAACGAGCTTCACGGCGCAGGCTATTGGTTCGTTCGCAACAAGGCTTTTAACTCGAATACCTTTTTCAACAACCTCACCACCAACGCGCAGGGCCAGGGCCTGCCCACCCCCAAGCTGAACCGCAACATTTTCGGTGGCCGCATCGGTGGACCGGTAATCAAGAACAAGCTTTTCTACTTCGCCAACTATGAAGGCCAGGAAGATCGTTTGGAGCAATCCGTGGTCCGCACCGTCCCTCGCGAAAACCTTCGCAATGGCCAGATTGATTACCTCAACGTCAATGGCCAGCGCGTTTCAGTCTCGCCGCAGGAGTTGCTCAACCGCCTCGAAGGTGCGGGCTCCCTCAATCAAGCCTCGCTCAATGTCCTCCGCGCTTACCCCATGCCGAATGACTTCACCACCGGTGATGGCATCAACACCGCCGGCTTCCGCTTTAACTCTCCCCTCGGCCGGCGCTACAAAACCTATGTCGCCAAGATCGACTACAACGCCAACGACAAAAATCGGTTTTTTATCCGCGGCCAAATGCAAAACGACAATGAAGCCTTCGCCCCGCAGTTCCCGGGTGCAGCTCCCAATAGAACAGATCTGAACAATTCAAAGGGCCTCGCCATCGGTTGGGATTCGACGATTTCCACGTCCTTCCTATCCTCCACTCGCCTTGGCTTTACCCGCCAGGGTACCGAAACCTCCGGCATCGCCACCACTCCCTTTGTGACCTTCCGGGGCATCGATCCCATTCAGGGCACCACTCGCTCCTTCCGCCGCTTCTCGCCCACTTACAACATGACGCAGGACTTCACCTGGATGAAGGGAAAGCACACCATCCAATTCGGTGGCAGCATCCGCGTCTACCAGAATGACCGGTCAAACTTTGCCAACTCCTTCTTTACCGGTTCCACGAACTCCTCCTGGCTGGTCGCCTCAGGCCAGCCTCTCAGTGCCCCCTGGACGGACGCCTCGCTTGGCAATAACCGCATCAATGCCGGCTCCCGCACCTCCTTCAACGATGCGGCCATGGCCGTTCTCGGTCTTGTCAGCCAGGTCACCAGCCGCTACAACTACCTGCCCAACGCCGATGGCAGCGTAACAGCTCAGGCCCCCGGCTCCGCTGTACTCCGCAACTTCCAGGGCGAAGAAGCCGAAATGTACATCTCCGACACCTGGAAGGCCACCCGCAACCTCACCATCACCGCAGGTCTCCGCTTCATGTACTGGCCCGCCATCTACGAAAAGAATGGCGTCCAGACCAGCCCCAACATCCGCCTCAGCGAATGGTTCGACACCCGCATAGCCAATGCCGGCCAGGGCTTGAATGGCCTCACCGGTCTCCCGCCCATCTCCTTCCAGTTGGCCAACAAAGGTGGTCGGCCTCTCTATGACAACCTCACCAACTGGAGTCCGCGCTTCGGCATGGCTTACGCGCCCGAAGCCCGCGACGGCTTCAGCAAGTTCCTCTTCGGCGGACCCGGCAAGAGCGTCATTCGCGCCGGCTTCGGCATCTACTACGACGTCTTCGGCTCAGGCCTGATTCGCGACTTCGATGCCTCCGCCCTCGGCTTGTCCACCTCGCTGAACAACCAGAACGGTGTCCAGACGATCGCCGGTGCTCCCCGCTTCACGGGTTTTGAAAACATTCCGTCGCAGTTGGTCTCACCGCCCCCGCCGGCCCAGTTCCCGGTCCAGCAGCCCAACAACTTCGCCATCACCAACTCGCTTGATGATCGCCTCCGTGCGCCCTACACCCTTCGCTACAATCTCAGCGTTTCCCGCGAAGCCGGCAATGGCTGGAACTTCACCGCCGGCTACGTTGCCAGCCAGGGCAAGCGTACGATCACCTCTGAGGATTTGGCTACTCCCTTGAACATTGTTGACCCCCGCTCGAATACCGACTATTTCACGGCCGCTAGCGGCCTGGCCAACCAGGTGCGGCGTTCGGTCCCCACCGCCGATGTCAACCCCATCCCCTATTGGGAAAACCTCTTCCCCAATCTCGCCACCAGCGCACTGAGCTCCACTCAAGTCGCCTACAACCTCATGCGGAACAACTTCCCGGATTCCACCTTCTTCCTGGAATTGCTCGACACGACCTCCCGCGCATCTTCCGTGCTCGGCCGCAACGCCTACTACAGCCCGCAGTTCTCCTACCTGCGCGCTCTCCGCTCCGTCGGCTTCTCCACCTACAACTCCTTCCAGTTCGGTGTCCAGAAGCGCTTCTCCAGCGGCGACAGCCTTGGCTTCAACTGGACCTGGTCGCACTCGATCGACCTCGGTTCCGCTTCCGAAGACAGCGCCACCGCCACCCGTGGCATCATCATCAACCCCTACAACCGCTACCAGATGCGTGCCTCTTCCGACTTTGACCAGCGCCATAACTTCAATGCGAATTATGTCTACGGTCTCCCCTTCGGCAAAGGCAAGAAGTTTGCCAGCAACTGGAACGGCTTTATGGATACCGTCTTCGGCGGCTGGCAGATCGGCGGCATCTACCGCCACACTTCCGGCCTGCCCACTTCCGTTGGCCACGGCCGCACCTGGCCCACCAACTACAACATCACCGGCTGGGCCACTCAGGTCAATAACATCGCCGACGGCACCAACAAGAATGCTCCGGCACCTCCCGGCGGCCGCTCCGGCCCCAACATCTTCGTGGACCCTGTCGCTGGTCTGGCCGCCTTCGGCTTCACCAACCCCGGTCAAATCGGCGACCGGAACCGCCTCCGCGGCGACGGTTTGTTCAACATTGACATGAACCTCAACAAGAACTTCCGCGTCACCGAAGGCCACAC
>CAZECF010000043.1:26687-38300 GCA_964510335.1 uncultured Bryobacter sp.
TGTTCAACATTGACATGAACCTCAACAAGAACTTCCGCGTCACCGAAGGCCACACCATTCAGCTCCGTTGGGAAGTCTTCAACGTCACCAACTCCGTGCGTTTCGACCCCCTCAACATCAACCTCACCCTCGCCAACCCCTCGGCCTTCGGTCGCTATGCGGGCACCCTCGGCGGGCCGCGTGTCATGCAGTTCGGTCTCCGCTACGATTTCTAATCGCAGCGGTCACATCTTCAACTCAATCAGGGCGGGCCTTCGGGTCCGCCCTTCTTCTTGACTAGTGTTTGTGCTTGGCGCTTGGCTTCTTGGCGGCATCGGGCGCTTCCACATATCCGATCAACACTTCATTGGCCATCACCTCGCCGTTCGGCAGCTTTGAGCCAGCCACACCCACCTTGTCTCCCACTTTGATCTCAGCCTTGGCCGCCGGCTTTTCGTTCCTTTCAAATTTGGTCTTGCTTGAGTAATTCACCTTGACCGTGCCGGTCTTGGTCTTGAGTTGCAGTCCGCTATCAGAGACGGCCGTGGCCTCGCCGATAAAGGCGTTGGCGCCATGCAGACGCGCTTCATGCGCAAATACGAGTCCGGCTGCGGCAACCCTCACAACAGCCAATGCAAAAAGTCGATTCATGAGTTGTAGCTCCTATTGGGAAAGTCGAATTGCAGAGTTCCGCCCAGCGGCCAGATAGACCGCCGGGACCACCAGCATGTTCAGTGCAGTGGATGTAATCAAACCAAAAAGAATCACCATCGCCATCGGCGCCTGAATCTCACTACCAGGCTCTCCGGCACCCAAAGCGATCGGAATCAGCGCAAGACCGGCAGCCAGCGCCGTCATCAGAATTGGAGCCAGCCTTTCGCTCGCTCCGCGAACCACAGCTTCTCGCAAGTCTCCAACGCCTTCCCGGTCAAGCAGGTGACGGACGTGCGCGATCAGCATGATGCCGTTACGGGTCGCAATACCAAACAGCGTGATAAAACCGATCAAGGAAGCAACCGATAAAATCCCTCCTCCAAGGGCGACTCCCACCACCCCTCCCACCAGCGCCAGCGGAAGGTTAAGCATGATGATCGCCGCATCACGAACGGACCCAAAAGCTGTGGTCAAAATCAAAAGAATTCCCAGAACCACTCCCGCGCCGAGATAACCCAGCCGCTCGGTTGCTTCCGCTTCGCTTTCAAACTGCCCACCGTACTCGACGCGGTATCCCGGCGGAAACTTCACCTCCCGGGCCACGGCAGCCTGGATATCATCCACAACTCCCCGCAAATCCCGGCCCGCGACGTTACATTGCACTACGATCTTGCGCTGCACACCCTCGCGGCTGATAAAATTTGCGCCCCGATCCTCCACCACCGTAGCAACGCTTTCAAGCGGCACCTTGGCTCCGCTCGGGCTGTCGATGAGCGTACGCCCAATCACCGCCAAATCCCGCAAGTCCTCCGGCGGATAGCGCAGCACCATGGGAAAAGTCAGTTGGCCTTCCAGTACACGGTTCACTTCAACCCCCACAAACGCCAGTCCCACCTTGGCCGCGACATCACCAGGTTGCAGCCCAAACCGTGCGGCATCCTCCGGACGCACAACAACCCGGATCAGCGGGATATCCGTTTGCTGCTCGGTGGCCAAATCCACCACGCCACTCACCGGTTCCATCGCCGCCTCAACCTGACGCGCCAGTGCGCGAAGCATCGCCAGATCGTCACCAAAAATCTTCACGGCAACATTGGCTCGCGTGCCGGAAAGCATGTGGTCAATGCGGTGCGATATCGGCTGGCCAATGGTCACGTTCGTCCCCGGCAACAGAGTCACCTTTTCGCGAATCTCTGCCAGCACCACATCCTTCGGCCGATCTTTCATCTGAAGCGAAACATCGATTTCCGCCGATTCCACGCCTTGCACATGCTCGTCCAATTCCGCACGTCCCGTCCGGCGGGCCGTGGAAACCACTTCCGGAACACTGAGCAAAATCCGCTCCAGGCCCCGCCCAAGCCTGTCAGAATCCTCAAGGCTCGTTCCCGGCATACTGACCGCGCTCACCGTCAGCGTGCCCTCGTTAAACTCCGGCAAAAATGCCCGTCCCATTCCCGCCAACTCGTACGCAGCAACTAGAACCATCGCCAACGACACGACGCTCACCACCGCCGGATGCCGCAGCGTCCATTCGAGCAACGGACGATAGCTCCGCTTGAGGAATCCCACCAGCCAGGGCTCATGCCCTTCGGTAATGCTTCTTGAGCCCGTGAGAAAGAGCGAACACAAGGCCGGTGTCACCGTCAGCGCAACCAGCAACGATGCAGCCAGGCTAACGATATAGGCGAAGCCCAGCGGTGCCAGCAGCCGGCCCTCCACGCTCGTCAAGGCGAACAAAGGCAGGAAGACCAGAATCACAATCGCGGTAGCGAAGACGACTGACCCTCGTATCTCCCGGCTGGCTTCATACACTACCTCCAGCACCGGCAGCCGGGCCGCTTCCAGCTTCGCCGCGTTCTCCCGCAACCGTCGCATCACGTTTTCAACGTCGATGATGGCGTCGTCAACCAGTTCTCCGATCGCAATTGCCAGGCCCCCGAGACTCATCGAGTTGATCGTCAAGCCAAACCAGCTCATCGTAATCACGGCGGTTACCACCGACAAGGGAATCGCCAGCAACGTAATCACGGCGGCGCGTCCATTCATCAGAAACAACACCACCAACGCCACCACCAGCAAAGCTCCATCACGCAGCGCCTTGGTCAGATTGGCCAGCGCGCGCTCAATAAAGTCCGATTGCCGGAAGACATACTTGTCGATCTTCATCCCCGCCGGCAATCCCGCCTGAATCTCGTCCAACGTCGCGTCCAGCCGCTTCATCAGCTCAAGCGTGTTGGCCCCCGGTTGCTTCTGCACGCCCAGCACAACGGCCGGTTTCCCGTTGTGCGATCCTTCTCCTCGCTTCAGCGCCGGACCAATGCGCACCTCGGCAACATCGCGAATGAAAATGGGCCGCGACGCCCGCGATACGATCACGATCTGCCCAATGGATTCTACCGTCCCCATGCGCCCGATGCCCTGAATCAGATATTCCTGTCCTCCCGCCACACGAAAGCCCGCCGAAGCATTCTGGCTGCCCTGCGTGAGTGCGCGCTGCACGTCTTCGATCGAAACGGCATACTCCCGCATCAGTTGCGGCGAAACCAGCACCTGATATTGCTTCTGTTCGCCGCCGGTCGGAATCACTTGCGCGACTCCCGGCACTGCCAAAATTCTCCGCCGCAAAACTGTGTCCGCCACCGTGCGCGTTTCCATCGCCGAGTGCCGGTCGCTTTCGAGCGTAAGAAACAAAATCTCGCCCATGATCGACGAGATCGGCGCAAGGTAAGGAGCACTTACATTTGGTGGCAGCGAAGCGGCTGCCAATGCCAGCTTTTCGTTGACAGTCTGCCGGGCGCGGTGAATTTCCTGCCCCCAATCAAATTCCACCCAGATCACGGCAACCCCAACAGCCGTGGCCGACCGGACACGCCTTACTCCGGGCGCTCCGTTGATCGCCGACTCAATCGGAAACGTCACCAGCGACTCCATTTCCGTCGGCACCATCCCCGGCGCTTCCACCAGAATCGTAACCGTTGGCGCCGTCAGATCCGGTAGCACGTCCAGTGGAATCTGACGCGCAGTGACGCCACCCCAAACCAACAGAACAGCGGCGGCAAACAGCACGATGGCGCGATTGTGAAGAGACCAGTAAATCAGAGAATCAAACATAAGCCGGTCTCCTAGTGCACGTGTCCATGAGCGGGAACCTGGTTTGACAGCGAAGCCAGCCGGATCAGATGCGCACCCTTCACCACCACCCGCTCTCCAGGATTCACCCCTTCCAGCACCTGAACCACTCCTCCCGAACGTTGCCCGAGCTGGACGGGACGGCGTACAAAAGTCTCTCCCGATTGCTGCAGAAAGACGATGGGCCGGCCACCGTCATCCACAATTGCCGACTCGGGAACCACCGGAGAAAGCGGCCCCGCTTCGAAAAGCAACCGGACGTAAACCGTTTGATTGATCGCCACCAGCCGTTCGCGGTTGTCAACCTGGTAGATAACCGGAAACGTCCGCGAAGGCGCATCCACCACGCGGCCAATCGTCACCAGCTTCGCTAACCGGCGCGGTGCCTCGATTCCCGGAATCTCAAGCTCCGCTCCCTTGAGCGCACGCATCCGCGGGAATTCCGACTCGGGCACGATAGCCGAAACAAACACCGTGTCCAGATCGACAATCTGAAACAGTGCATCGCCCGCCTTCACGTTGGAACCGGGTGCTGCCTTGACCGATTCCACGATTCCGGAAACGGGCGACCGAATCGCAAAAGCCTTCGCCCCCGGCATCCCGCCTTCTGCTTGCCGCGACACCTCAAACTGCGCCAGGCGCGCCTCAGCCGCCTGCAATCTCGCCTCGGTTGTCGCCACTACCGTGGCCGCTTCCTCCACTCGCTTGGCCGGTACCGCCCCGCTCTTCGCCAGGCGCTCAGCGCGATCGCGATCCTTACGCGCCAGTTGCAAGGTCGCGAGTGCTTCCTGACGGGCCAGCTCCAGCCCGGGCAAATCACCCGGATTGCTCACCGGCAACAGCACCCGCGCCAGAATCTGCCCCGCCTGCACGCGACTGCCAATTACTGGCGTCGCATCCAGCACCAGCCGGCCGTCAAAGGGCGCGTCCACTTCAGCTCGTCCGCCAGACCGCGCTTCCACCTCAGCCGGCACACGCAGGCCGGCCTGGATTGCTTTGTCTTCCACAATGGCGGTCGCAAAGTCCAAGGTCCATTGCTGTTCCTTCAGGAAGGCCACGGCATCGCCGCCCTCATCTTCATGCTCATGCAGCGCCTCCGCAGGGGTCGCCGCCACGGGCACAACGCCAAGGTCGTGCGTGTCCGCAATGCCTTCGCCGGCAAAAGATATCGTCAGCCGCACTTCCCCCGCTTGGGCGGGTGTCACGTCCACGCCAAAGATCCCGGGCCGCGAAGGTGCGTCCGCCTCAAAGCTTAAGGGCGCCCCATCCCCGGATTGGAGCCGCACCTCGGCCTTGCCCTTTCTCACCGCCTCGAAGCGATCCAGCCGGGTGAAGTGGATAGCGAAACGGCTGACCTTGCCCGCCACCAGCGGCGGATACTCAACAAACAGCTCCGTGCGCATCGTCCAGTTGGTAGCTACTTCCGGATGTGGCTCCGCTGCTGCCTTCTCCACCGGAACGCTTGGGTTCTGGCAATTCACCAGACAAAGTAGACCAGCAAACACGACAACGATTCTCATTGGGGAAACTCCTCGCCAATCTGCGCCTCAAGGGCAATCTGCGCCTGCTTGGCCATCGAGGCCAAGTCAATTTCCCGCAGGCGGCTATCCCGGCGCATCCGGTATGCATCAAGCAACTGAAGAATCCCGATCTCGCCTTCCTGGTACGCAAGCTTTGCGATCTCCACCATGTCCTCCGTAGATGGGTTCTGCACCCTCCGGTAGCCCTGGAAAGTTTCGCGATGGATCGCAAAGGCCGACCACGCACCCTCAACCGCGGCCTGCACCCTGCGGGTCATTTGTTCCAACCGGGCGGCACTTCGTGCCTGCTCGGCAGACCATCGAGCCACTTCCGTTTTGCCGGCATTAAAAAGCGGGATCGCCAGTGTGACGCCCACGACAGGTCCGCTTTCGATGCGCATCTGCCCCAGGTCAGCGCGCTTGATGCCAGCGTTCACCACCGGCTCCGGGATGCGGAGGCGGTCAGCCACCTGCTCTTCTTTGCGGTACTGTTCCACCCGCCGGCGCTCGGCGTGAATATCCAGACGATTCGCCAGGGATCGTTGGACCCATTCCACCAAGGGCGCCTTCGGCTCAGCGCTCGACAATTCGCCACTCAGCTTGCCGGGCGCATCCTGAGCAGGCAGAAACCCGAGCATCTCCCCCCGGCTCCTTGCGAGTTCGGCCGCCTCCAGACGGGAAGACGCCGCAACTTCTGTCCTTTCCCGTTCCGCCCGCAAGCGATCCAGTTTCGATCCTTCCCCTTCGCGTTCTCGCTCCAGCAATATGGCGATCACCCCCGCCAGCTCCTCGTCCCCACTCGCCCAGATGCGCTGCCGCTGCTGGCTGGCCAGCGTCCGGTAAAATGCTGACCGCAACGCACACCGAGCCAGCCACAAAGAAAAGCCCCCCTCGGCATTCAACACTTCCGCCTGAATCGCTCCGGCCTGCCGGATCAGGGGAAATCGCCCACTCACCGGCAGCGTTTGAAACGCCTGATAAAACTCGGTCCGCCCCGCACCTTCACGCGTTACCCCTACCGCTGGATTGGCCCACAGCGTGCGCCCCCTGGTCTCGCCTTCCGCCACGGCCAGCCTCGCCCTCGTCTCGCGGGAAATAGGATTCTGCTCCAGAAAACGCTGCAAAACCGCCTGCTCGGTCCACTCTTGCTCCTGGGCAACCGCGGCAAAACACGCAGCACCCAGCAACACACCGATGCCTTCCAAAACACGCATCGCACTACCTCGACTTCAACAAAAAATTGGGGACAAACAGCTTTAGCGCTCAGAACGAGCGCAGATTAGAGGCAGGTAAATGTAGGGGGGCCACGGGCAGGTCGTTGTGGAACCGGAGGGGGGTCATGGTTCTTCAACGAGACAAGCGGAACTGCGCGCTCCACCACCGCCAGCACTTCCGTACTCCCCAGCGAAACCAGTTCTGCATCCTGCTTCGTGGAACTACTCCCGTCTCCAGCCAGCCAATCCTTCAAGCGGGCGGTGGAGTCGTGGTCGAGTGCGTCTAGGCTCGGCTCATGGTCGCGGTCCACATGACCGTGATCCGAATGCTCTTCCGCGTGGTGATCGTGGTCGTGATCCGCATCGCCGGGGTGGAAATGATCCTGAGGCGCTTGGCTGAAGGAAATCAGCAACGCCAGGATGAGTCCACCATGGAGCGCAAACCGCATTGGCCCCCAGTATGGCACGAGCTTTCTTACTTCTTCAAATGCACATAACGGTGCAGCAACACCACTTGCCCGCAGTGATACGTATTGTGGCTCGCAATTCCCAACAGCATATGCGCAATGTCGTATGCCCTCCCCGGCACTTGCTCTTCCAGACGCTTGTCATCGAGGGTCGCCGCCTTCTGCGAAAGCCGTTCCGCAGAATCCCGGAACCGCGCCAGCTCCTGCTGCCAGGACTTCTCGGACGTGTCCCCGATGCTTTCCCATCCCACTTCATCCGCCGCGTCCGTGACCGGCAACGGCTTTCCGTGCAGGGCTTCGAGTCCAAGTTCCTGCCACCGCCGCATGTGCTGCACCAGTTGCCAGATGCTGTGCTTGGCCACCGGCGTGCGCGCCGCCGCCCGCGCTGCATCCAGCCCCTGCAACACCTCCAATACGGCAGGACCATGCCACCCCTCATAAAAAACAGAGCGGCGGATCTGTCCCGCAATTCGGATCGACTGGCGCATTTCGGAAAGCGTTCTAGCTTAGCGCATCCTATCAGGACTTACTCTAACTATTCGCATGATTTTTTTGTTATCGCGTGACGATAATTAAACATTGTTCGCAATTGCCAGCGTACAAATGGCGCACCCAAATAATTGATCAATTTCCCTCCCGGCAGCCGGTACTCAATCGCGTCCGTCAGCCGTGTCCCTTCCCCTTCCCGTGCAAAACGGTGTTCATGACGCCAATAAGAAAACGGGCCTTTTTCCTGTTCATCCACGAAAATTTCCGGCGCACGGCATTCCGTATGCAGCGCATGCCATTCCGTCTTTAACGGCCCCAGCAAACTCACTTCGATCTTCAATCTGGCGCCCACTCCAATCCCGCCACTCCGTGAGATCACCCGGATGCCGTTGCCTGGCGGCGTCAATCTCTCCAGCGCATCCGGCGCTTCGTGAAAGGCCCATACTTTTTCAATGGGCGCTGCAATATAGGAAGATACGGTAAATTCTGGCACTGTTTCTCAAGAGCTTCGATAGACTATTTAGTTTCGATGTTGCTTGAGCTCAATTCGTTGCAGAAACGCTTCGGTGGCGTTACCGCCCTCCGCGATGGCAGCCTCAGCGTGCGCCCCGGCGAAGTCCACCTCCTGATGGGAGAAAACGGCGCGGGCAAGAGCACGATGATGAAGATCGTCGCTGGCATGCAAGGCTCCGATGGTGGCGAAATGCGTCTGCGTGGCCAGCCCGTCCGCTTCGCCAACCCCAAAGAAGCTGCCCTGGCCGGGATTGCCATGGTCCACCAGGAAAGCCTCCTCGCTCCCCACTTAAGCGTTGGCGAGAACATCTTCCTCGGCCGGGAAGATGTCGGGCCCTTTGGTACGGTCAAGCGTTCCGCCATGATGGAGCGCGCCGCCCGCCTCATTGAATCTCACGGCTTCCCTCTCCGGGCGGATTGGCGCGTCGAACGCCTTAGCCCCGCCGGTCGACAACTGGTCGAAATCTGCCGCGCCATCGCCAGCAACGCTTCCCTCGTGATCTTTGATGAGCCCACCTCCAGCCTCAGCGAATCCGAAACCCGCGAAGTCTTCACGATCGTCCAAACCCTCAAGGAACGCGGCGCCGGCGTCATCTACATCACCCACCGCCTTGAAGAACTGCGCTCCGTCGGCGACCAGGTCACCATCCTCCGCGATGGCGCAACCGTCCACACCTGCCCACTTGCCGACCTCAGCCGCGCCCAGCTCATCCAGCACATGGTCGGCCGCGATCTCGGCTCGATCTACTACCGCGACGCTCTCCCCCCCGGCAAAGAACTCCTCACCATCCGCAACCTCCAGCGTGGCGAAATCCTCAAGGACATCAACCTTACCCTTCGCGCCGGCGAAATCGTCGGCCTCGCTGGTCTCATGGGCGCTGGCCGCACCGAACTCTGCCGCGCCATCTTTGGCATCGATGCCTTTGAAAGCGGTGAGATCCTCGTCGAGGGCCAACCCCTCCGCCTCACGAGCCCCCGCGACGCCGTCGCCGCCGGCATCGCCCTCATCCCCGAAGACCGCCAGCGCACCGGCCTGGCCACTCAACTTCCCGTAGGCTGGAATCTCACTCTCTCCAGCTTGAGCGCCCACTCCCGCTTCGGCTACCTCGATTCCGCCCGGCTCGCCGACACCGAAAAGAAATTCATCAACCGGCTCCGCATCAAGACTGACGGCCCCGGCCAGAAAAGCGTCCGCCTCAGCGGCGGCAACCAGCAGAAAATCGTCATCGCCAAATGGGTCGCCCAGGGTGCCCGCATCTTCCTCTTTGACGAACCCACCCGTGGCATCGACGTCGGGGCCAAGACAGAAGTCTTCGAGGTCATGGATCAGCTCGCCCGCGAGGGCGCGGCCATCCTCATGGTCTCCAGCGAACTTCCCGAACTCATCCAGGTCGCCGACCGCATTCTCGTCATGCGGCAAGGCAAGCTCACCGGCGAACTCCCCGGCCGGGCCACCCAGGAAGAAATTATGGCGCTTGCCGCCTTTGCAGAACAAGAGGCTCCTCAGTGATTCAACGGTTATTGCCCTTCGCGACCCTCATCATCTTATTCGTCGCGCTCTGTTTCGTACCCAATTTCCTTAGCGAAACCAATCTCTCCAGCGTCATCCGCCAGACGGCCGTCATCAACACCATGGCTCTCGGCATGACCATGGTCATCATCGCCGGCGGGATCGACTTGAGCGTCGGCTCCATCCTTGCCATGGGCGGCCTCATTGGCACCATGGCCCTCGAAAAAGGCGCACCCATCCCCGTCGGCATCCTCGCCGGTATCTCCATGGGCGCATTCTGCGGCTTCCTCAACGGCTTTCTTACCACCCGCCTCCGCATCAATTCCTTCATCGTCACCCTTGGCACTCTCGGGATCTTCCGTGGCCTGACTCTCGTCATCTCCAATGGCCTCCCGGTTCACCAGATCCCCGCCGGCTTCAGCTTCCTCGGAGAAGGCACAATTCTCGGCATCCCCTTTGTTCTCTGGCTCCTGCTCACCTGCGCCCTGCTTGTCCATTTCCTCCTCGAACACACCAAGCTCGGCCGCTACAGCTTTGCCATCGGCAGCAACCCCGACGCCGCCTTTTACGCCGGCATCCCCGTCGCCTTCCATGTCACTTGCGTCTACGCCATCTCCGGCGCTCTCACAGGCCTCGGTGGCATGATTGAAGCCTCGCGCCTGATGACCGGCCAGCCCACCGCCGGACAGGGCTATGAACTCCAGGCCATCGCCGCCGTCGTCATCGGCGGTGGCAGCCTCCGCGGCGGTGAAGGCAGCGTCATCGGCACTCTCGTCGGCGCTTTCATCATGGGTCTGCTGGCCAACGGCAGCGATCTGCTCGGCATCTCCCCCTACTGGCAACAGGCGATCATCGGCGCAATCATCATCCTCGCCGTCAGTGTCGATGAACTTCGCAAACGCCGCGCCGTCTAAAATCAGCGATTCTATTAGGGATGGACCTCGCCCAGCGTATCGACCACACGCTTCTCCGCTCCGACGCGACAGAAGCCGGGATTGTTCAGCTCTGCGAAGAAGCCCGCGAATATGGCTTCTTCAGCGTCTGCGTCAATCCCTATTGGGTCGCCTACTGCTCGAACGCTCTGGCCGGCTCGGGTGTCCTCGTCTGCACCGTCGCTGGCTTCCCCCTCGGCTCCAGCAGCCCCGCCACCAAACAGTACGAAACCCAACGCGCCGCCGCCGAAGGCGCAGCAGAAATTGATATGGTCCTCAACGTCGGGGCCCTCAAGAGCGGCCTGCTCAGTGACGTCGAAGTCGACATCCGCGGCTGTGCCACCGCCGCCCACGCTTCCGGCGCACGCCTCAAGGTCATCCTCGAAACCTGCCTTCTCAACGACGTTCAAAAAGAACTTGCCTGCCGCCTCGCGGTCAATGCCGGCGCTGACTTCGTCAAGACTTCCACCGGCTTCTCCACCGGTGGCGCTACCCTTGCCGACATCCAGCTCATGCGCAGCATTGTCGGCCCTGCCCTCGGCGTCAAGGCCAGCGGCGGCATCCGCGATTTCGCCACCGCCAAAGCCATGCTCGACGCCGGCGCTTCCCGCATCGGCGCTTCCGCCAGCATTGCCATCGTCACGGCTGCCCCCGCCATGGACGGAGGCTATTGATGCCAGAAAAGCCCGGCCGACAGGTCCGCTTTGAAGAGCGCGCCGACCTGCTCGACTTCCTCCTCGAAGTCGCCGAATCGATCACTTCTACCCTCGACCTCGACCAGGTCCTCGACCACGTCGCCGACGTCATCCACCGTGTCATTGGCTTTGATGTCTTCGCCATCCTGCTCTACAGCGACCGCAACAAGCACCTCACGGTCCGCTACTCCATCGGCCATCGCGACGAACTCGTCCGCACTCTCACCATCAAGCTCGGTGAAGGCATCGTTGGTGCCGCCGCGGAATCCCGCGAACCCATCAACGTCGGGGACGTCCGCGCGGACTCCCGATACCTCAACGCCCTCGACGCCGTCCGAAGCGAAATCGCCGTTCCCATGATTTCCCGCGGCCGCCTCGTCGGCGTCATCGACCTTCAAAGTACGCGCCCGGAGGCCTACGCCAAGCGCGACGAAGCGCTCCTCAGCCTCATCGCCTCCCGCGTCGCCTCCGCCGTCGAAAACGCCCGCCTCTACAAACGCGTCGAACAAAA
>CAZECF010000044.1:0-23953 GCA_964510335.1 uncultured Bryobacter sp.
CAAGATTGATTGATGGGGCTGTATTCGTTCCGCCACTGCAATTGATGTTTCTTAACACTGTATTTAAACCGGCACCATCAGAACGTTTGTAATTGGTGCTGGGGGCATACACAACCTGAGCACTGCTTGCAAATGTTACGGCACCGATATAGTCATAAGAGCTGAAGTAGTCCAGAAACTTCGAAGCTGCATAAACCATGGCATCGCAGGATCGAGTTGAAGAACTGACGGTAGCAGGGATTGTGCCGGGGAACTGACGACTTTGCATGGATCCGGACACATCCAGCACCATTACCATCACAAGCGTCCTACGCGTGGCCGTGCCCGTTGCCGATACCCGCATCTTCGCCACATTGAACAGATTCATGAAATAGGTGGGTGCCATAACGCTGCCTGTCACATCCACCTGCAGGATTCCCGTAGGATTTCCATTAGACTGAACAACCGTGAAGGTAGGTGTAACCGAAGTTTCACTGGGGTCTGTCCCCATGTAGGCCTGAGGGAAATTTGCGTTGAAGAAACGGGTCGCGGCGGTGGTCGCGGCCGCGTTGGCGGCAGTGACATCCTCGCCCAGATTCAAGCCCCGCGCCGCGCCAAGGGAAGCTGCGTCCACGGCAGCCATGAGACGCCCCTTAACAAGGTAAGCCAGGCCGCCATCTACCGCCAACCCCACCGTGCCAATAGTAAAGAACATCAGCACAGCGGAAATCAAAACAGCCATGCCCCGCTCACGTGGATTTCGAATCGGAAGTTTTTCCGTGGGTTCCATCTTCTGGCTCCTCTAATCCTTAGCTCACATTACGAATGCTGATGTTTGGCGCACTCAGCCAAGGCAGCATATTCAAATCCGATACATCCGCAAACAGTTCGCCAACATAGGCGTGCATATCGTTGTCGAGGAAGATCAATCCACTTCCGGAATCGGTGTCTCGGAAATTTGTTGCCCGGTTCGTAGACACATTGGCAATGTCCGCATCGCTCACAGTGCCGTCAGAAGCAAGAGCGCTGGACGGGCTTCCAAATGAACTACTCCAGCGGGAGTAATTTCCAATTGAGATCCGCTGGGCGATAACGTACTGGCCGAAATTGGGACAAGTCGCCTGATTCCCGTTCCATCCGGAAATTCCCATGGCACACTGCACCGGCCCTACTTTCACTACCTTTGTCAGGATGATTACTCCCTTGCCATTCGGATTCGGAAGGTGCGTTCCTGGCACGTTAAAGCTCAGTCCGGAAGCTGACCGGATCAGCATTTGCTGGTTTTCGGTCTTTGATAGGTCTACCCGCCGCGCTAGCAGCACGTTCGCATTTCGCACGACGTTACTGGCTTGAATCGAGCGATTCAAGCTCATCCCCAAAGTAAAGGCGCCAGCCAGCATCATCATAATGAAGGGAGTGACGAGCGCAAACTCCAACATGACGTTGCCCCGTTCACTACGGCGATTTCGGCGATTGGCTTGGATCTGAGTCATATTTCACCTCTTTAGGGCGCCGGAGGGACCACCGTCCCAACAGGCAATCCTTGGAGCACATCCGTCGCGGAGGCGCTCATTTTCAGCCCCGTACCCGGCATGAAGCTGGGCAATGGCACCATCCAGTTCCATGGAAAATCCACTACTCGAACTTCAATCAGGTTCCCCGGTTGGTTCACATAACGCAGTTGCCGCGCCGGACTCTGCGTGTCATTCTTCATCAACTTCGTTCCGTTGGGATCGCAGTCTCCGCTCGTAATCGGCACGTTCAAGTCGGTCGGCTGGTAATAATTGACCTGAATCAAATTCTCATTGGTGTTATTCAGAAACCCTAGTGAGTTGTTCTTGACCACTTGCTTGATGCAGGCCCCCATGCCCCCACAAGCAGTTCCGTTGATCGAGGTTTGGTAGGTAATCCCAAAGCGCACGCCGTCTCGGACGCCACTCTGCAACATGCTTTTCAGGAATACAGCTAGCGACACATCCGCTACTCCGAAGAAGAGCGCAAAGAGCGGCAATGCACAGAGCGCAAATTCAACAAAGGTATTGCCTCGCTGGCCGCCCAACCGGTTTCGCCAGCCCCGGCGTGTTCTTTTTACGGTTCTTTCTGCCATAGCTATACCCAATTCGGGCATGTCAGCAGTAACGGCAGAACTACAGAAATACTTTAGGCCTTGGCCAATAAATTTTTTCGAGACTCTACTTTGTCGTCTGCGATCTCCATTCCGAAGCCCGGCCCGTCCGCCAATTGTACTTTCCCGTCCTTTGGAATCAAAGGGTTGCGGTCGAAGTAATAGTAAGATCCCATCTTCAAGACCAGATACTCCGACAACGGACAAGTCGATGGAGACTCACTGGCCACCACATGCAGCGCCGCATGCAGGTTGTGGCCATGCGGAATCACCGGCACATCGTAAAGCGAAGCCAGCGTACAGATCTTCTTCAACTCACTCACTCCCCCGCACCATTCCGGGTCTGCCTGCACCACCCGGATCGCATCCGCCTTCAAAAACCGGTGCACCTCCCACCGCCCATAGAAGTGCTCGCCCGTCGCAATGGGAATCCGCGTCGAAGCACTCAGCCGTTGAAACGCCTCAAGCTTGTCGCTTGAAAACGGCTCCTCCAGCCACCTTACCCGCATCCCCTCCACCTCCTTGCACCACTCGATCGCATAGGACAAATCCCAACCGCTAAATACGTCAAACATCAGCCCTGCCTCAGGTCCCAGGCTCTCCCGCAAAATTTCCACCACCTTGATATTCCGCGCCATTCCGGCCGGTCCCCGCCCCGGACCATCCGCCAGAAACCACTTCTGGTTGCGGAAGCCCATTCCCATAAGTTCCTTCGCCCTCGCTGCCAGCCGGGTTGGTTCGAGCGTTGAACCCAGCGCACTCCCATAAACTTCCACCTCCGCCCGCGAAGGCCCTCCCAGGAGCCGGTAGACCGGCACGTTCCAGTAACGCCCCCGCAGATCCCACAAGCAGTTATCCACGGCGCTGATCGCCATCATGAAATGCCCGGACCGCGCATGCCGGTTCAGCCGCCACATCTGGTCCCATAGCGTATCCCCCGCCAAGGGATCCTTTCCGACCAAAAAGCCCCGAATCTGCTGGTCAATGACAGCCACCGTCTCCCGGTCGATTGGCCCGTACAAGCCCTCCACTCCGCCCGTGGCCCGCAACTTCAAATAGAGCGCCGTCACCTTTACCGGACCGCTCGTCGGCATTGCCGCATCGCGGTACTCAGCCGGCCGGAGCGAATCATAAATGTGCAACGGCTGCACTTGGTACTGCGCATTGATTCCCCTTTGCGCTTCCCGAGTCCCCGTCAGTTCCCAAATCTCTACGGCTTCAATTCGCAGCCGGCTCTGCTGCGCCAGCGCCGCAAATCCAGAGGCCATCAGCCCCAACGCCGTTCTTCGATTCATGCGCGCAATTCTATCAGCGCCGCCGCCCCATTTCTTCCGCACTTACCTTGGGCGCAAGGAACGTAAACAGCAGCCCCAACACAGTCACTACTCCCGCTACCCAAAACGTCACCCGTAGCCCTTCCGCCAGCCCTGCCGCCGGCACCCGCCAGTTCAGGAATGCACCCATCACCCCAACACCAATCGCTCCTCCCAGATTTCTGGCAAATTGCAAGGAAGACGTAGCCATGCCCATCGACTTGCGCTCCACCGTCATCTGTACAGCAATCAGAAAAGCCGGCACCGCCATCCCAAAACCAATCCCCAACATCACCATGCTGCCCATTAGCAACACTGGCGAAGAATCCTGTTGGATCAGCGCCAACAAACCCGCCCCGGAAATGGCACTCAGCATCCCGAACAAGGCCGGGGTGCGATAGCCAAAGCGCAGCATCAGCCGCGCACAGAAGACATTTGCCACCACCCAGGCCAGTAGCAGCGGCGTCAGGGAAGCTCCCGCCACGGTCGCCGATTTGCCCTGTACTTGCTGCACAAAGAGCGGCACATAGGCCGTGATGCCACTCAGAATCCAGCCAATCACCAGCGAATGCAGAACCGCCATCCGGAACAAGCTCCAGTCGAGCAACCGCAAGGGCAGAACCGGGTCAGGACTCTTCTTCTCGACTTGCCACAACCAGCCAGTCAATAGCACCGAAAGTCCAATCAGCCCCAAGCCTGTCCAGGAACTCAGATCCAACAATCCCAACATCAGCGCAATCGCCGCCAAGGTGATCAAGGCAGCACCCCCATAGTCGATATGTGGCCGCTCGCCGGGCACCTGGGGCCGGTCCTGCCACCAGCGCCACACCAGGCCTGCCGATAGCAGTCCAAATGGAACATTGACATAGAACACGCTCGGCCAGCCGAAGCGGTCGACCAAAGCTCCCCCAATCAACGGCCCCGCGACGCTCGAAATCCCCCACACGGCCGAAAACAATCCCTGTATCCTCGCCCGCTCTTCAAACGTGAACAGATCCCCAACCATCACGAGCGCCAGCGGCAGCAAGCCGGCCGCACCCAGCCCTTGCAGCCCCCGCAACGCAATCAGCCACACCATCGTGGGAGCAAAAGCGCAGAACACACTGGCCATCAGAAAGAGCCCCATGCACCAGAGATAAACCAGCTTACGTCCTAGAATATCGCTGAGCTTGCCAGCCACCGGAATGCCCGCGCTCGACGCCAGCACGTAAATCGAGAAGGTCCATCCGTAGATGGAAAGTCCGCCCAATTCCCCGACGATCGTAGGCATCGCCGTCGCAATCACTGTCGTTTCCATGGACCCCATGAAGGAGCCCACCATGAGTCCGATCGTAATGAGTTTGCGGGGCGTCAGCTTGGGCAAGAATCTTCAGGGTAAAACACAAAAGGGCCCCGGTTTCCAGGAGCCCTTTGGTGAAACTGGATCAGCTTTACTTGCGGCGGCGAAGCAGAGCCATACCGATCAATCCGCCGCCCAGCAGAACATAGGTGCCGGGTTCCGGAATCTGTTCGTTGGTCGGGATGTTCGGATCGGCAGTGAATGAAATGGACTTGATTTTGAATCCATCGGTGCCGGTGTAGCCCGAAAGAAGCGTCGGTCCAAAAATCAGTGTGTTGAATCCGTTGGCATTGTTGAAATTAAAAGTTACCACACCGCCGACATTGGCCAGTGCGGGGTTGTTATTGTTATTCAACACGTCCACCCTGGCATTGAAGCCAGCAGTGGTCAAGTCGGTTGTGGTGTTCAAACCGACCAGTGAAGAGGTTCCAAAAGCGCTATTGGTATTTCCGAGCCAGTAGCTGATATCCCAATCACTCGCCAGAAAGTGCATCTGAATGGAGATGTTGGTGACCGCTACTTTACCGAGCGCATCCGAGAACTGGAACATGATCAACTCGCGTTGCCCCACGTTGTCAACCTGGTGTTCACTAAGAGTGCCTGAGGAAGAACAAACGCCATCCGAAGCAATTTCTGATGCCGTGCACACACCCAGCCCTGCTGTTCCGTAGTCGCGAAGACGAGCCTGCGCGAAAGGTCCGCTGCCGGTTCCCGCTTCCCAGCCTGCGGCCATTACGGTGAAAAGACCGTTCGTTCTTGTGATCACATTTCCCACTGCACCAGCTCCTACTGATGCACTGTCTGCATAATCGATCGTTGCTGCGTTCGCGCTGAACGCCAACCCAACAGCGGCAATAATAATTGCTGCCTTCATATTTAAGATTCCCTCCGAATCTAATCCTGTTCAGTAAGAGGGCCTTTATAGAGCCGTTACCACTCTCTTAGTGTTACTTCCACTTGCTCAAATTTATAGGTCCATCGGTACTGAAACAAACTCACGTTCGTACTGGCTCACAAGTGCCCCCGATGAACTCATTGGTCCCAGTACAAACTCGCAAGTGCCACCCTTTCAATACTTTGCAAAATCGGATATTCTGGCGGAGGTGTCATCCTACTTTCCATCCAATCGCATTGAAAACCTCGACATCCTCCGCGGTTTCGCTCTGCTTGGCATTCTGGTGATGAATATCGCTGGCATGGGATTGCCTCGCGCAGCCTACCTGAACCCGACTCTGGCCGGCGGGTCAGAAGGCGCGGATCTCTGGTTCTGGGTCTTGGCCCACGTTCTGGTGGATGGCAAGATGCGCGCGATCTTCTCGCTGCTCTTTGGAGCCGGAGCCGTCCTCCTCATGGAACGTCTCGAAGCAAGACAGGAGAATGTTCGCAGTATTTACTACCGTCGCACCCTCTGGCTCATCCTCTTCGGAATCCTCCACGGCAATCTGCTCTGGTATGGCGACATCCTTTACGGCTACGGCATCTGCGGACTCCTCCTCTACCCCCTCCGCCGCCGCAGTGCCCGCACACTCATAGTCAGTGGCGCACTGGTCCTCCTGCTCAACGCCGGCATGGGCATCGGTGCCAGCTTTGCCTTTCGTCAAATGATTGAGGACAATGCCAGGCTCTCCGCCGCCTCGACCCTCTCTGCTGAAGACACAAAGAAGCTCACCGATATCCGCAAGCAGCTCAGCATGTTTCAGCCCACTCAAGCTGAAATCAACCAGGAAATCACAGCTCGTAGCGGCACTTTCTCCGCCATTCAATCCAACTCAGCCTTCGCCCGCGAATTTGAAGGGCTCACCTTCCTTCAGGTCTTCTTCCTCGATATTTTCGGCATGATGCTTCTTGGCATGGGCCTTGGCAAAGCCGGAGTTCTTGCTGGCCTGCGCAGCCGCACTTTCTACCTTCGCGGTGCCGTCCTCGGACTTCTGATTGGCATCCCCTTACTCGCCTGGTCCGCCTGGGCATGGAGAGCGGATGGCTATTCCGTCATTGGCTTTTTTCGCTACATCGGCACCACCATTGATGCCGGTCGCTTCGCCGTCGCCTTCGCCTACATCAGCCTCTGGTCGCTGGCGATCCAGGCCGGCGCACTCAAGAAAGTCACGACACTACTGGCCAATGTCGGCCGTATGGCCTTCACCAACTACATCCTCTGCTCGGTGCTGGCGTTGCTCACCTTCTCCGGATTCGGGCTGGGACTTTTCAACCAGCTCTCCCGCATTCAATTGCTCTATGTCGTGATCCCCGTCTGGGCGATCAATATTGCCTTCAGTCAATTCTGGCTGGCCCGCTACCCTCACGGCCCCCTCGAATGGCTGTGGCGCAAGCTGACTTATGGCGCAGGATTCCGCTAGAAAACAAGCCCGGCAAAGGCCAGCACGCTAGCCAGCAACGCATAACCCATACGCTGCATTTCCCCGCCTGCGGAGCGCCGGTAAAGCAAGGCGGGAAGTCCCAAAGCCACTCCCGTCACCACCAGCTCTACTGCCAGCACAATCAGACTCGCTCCCTGAACCAATCGGATTGCACTAAACAAAGCCACCAGCCCCACTCCATGCCGATTCCCTCGCAACGCAATTAACTGCATGGCTAACTGCAAGGTGAAGGGGAAATAAAGTCGCCGGTCGCCGGTGTAGAGAAATGCTCCCAGCCAAAGCAAACTCACGGCAACGCACAGCACCATTGCCCGCGCAGATTGCGGCCGGACCAGAACGAACGCTGCACCCATCATGAGTGCCCAGGCCCACCCACCAATGAGTGCACACAGTCCTACCACTGCAACTGCTGTCAAAGCGAACAATCTAGAAGTATAAGGGGAAAGAATTGTTGTCTAATGGTCGGGCCGGCGAGATTTGAACTCGCGGCCTCTTGCACCCCAAGCAAGCGCGCTACCAGGCTGCGCTACGGCCCGAACATACAACCTTTTGAGTATAGCCTATTTGGCGGCGGCTGCCGTCAATTTGCGCAGCAATTCACTTGTCGACTTCGGTGCCTCATAGTCCGCCGCTTCCATCGCATTCCGCCCATTGCGATCCTTGGCAGTCAGGCTTGCGCCTTTCTCTACCAGGTACTCAACGATGTCGTCCAGCCCAAAGCGAATTGCCACATGCAATGGCCCCCCATCGTTGATCCGGGTCTGGTTTACATCCACGCCAGCCTCCACCAGAAACTTCACCGGCTCCAGCTTCCGTGCGAATACGGCCAGCATCAGCGCGCTCACCCCTTCCGGATTTGTCTCCTTCGGGTCCGCGCCCAACGCCAGTAACGCCTTCATCATGTCTATATTCCCGGTCTGAGCCGCTGTAAGGAAAGGAGTCAAATTCCCGATCCGAAAAAACCCAGCCCTTCCGCCAGCCCCGGTCGTCCGCGCTTTCAGGTCAGCGCCGCGAGCGACCAGTTCTTTGGCTAGCTCCACTTTGCCCTGCTGCGCCGCTTCATGGAGTGGCGTCGAACCACCGGCATCCCGCGCGTTTACATCCACACCATAACCCAGCATCAGGGTTGAGACCGACTCATGTCCCCGGCTCAATGCAATCAAAAAGGGCGTTGCTCCGGACGGCGATCGATAGCTCGTGTCCGCCTTGGCATCAATCAACGTTTTTACGGCCGCGACATTGCCGCTCTGCGCCGCAAACAACAATGCCGTATACCCGCTTTTCGCCTGCTGGTTCGGATCCACGCCCGCCGCAAGCAATAGCTTCAAGATCTCCACATTTCCCTCCGCCGCCGCCCACATCAAGGCATTCTGCCCGGATCGCTCCTCCACCGGATTGGGCTTCGCCCCTGCTGCCAGCAGCTTCTCCACAACTTTCGGGTTCTTCGATTGAATCGCCACCATTAACGGCGTCTCGCCATTCCACCGCATGGCATTCGGGTTCGCCTTGGCCGCCAACAGTTCGTCCACAATCACCGTCAGACCCAGCTCAGAGGCTATCGTCAGCGGCGTCTCCCCATTCTCGTCTGCCCGATTGGCGTCCGCCCCCGCTTTCAACAACAGCTTCACGATCTCATCCTGCTCCCGACTTACGGCCCAGGACAATGCCGTTGACCCGTCCGGCCGAGCTTCGGTCACCTTCGCCCCGGCAGCAATCAGAGCGGCCACTCGCTTGGCATCTCCCTTCTGTACAGCCTCAATCAGGCGCAAGTCCGGCACGGCCGAAAAAAGCACGCAAGTTGCTGTCAACAAAAGAAAAATCCGCATAGACGTTATGATATGTTAATAATCGACGAGACACCAGCTTTGCCACTTGCTTATCTTCTATTCATTGTCGTAATTTGCGCCAGCGCCCAGACCCCGGAGTCGCCCGCTGACACAACTCAGAAGGTGCTCAATCGTACCTGCTTCGGCTGCCATAACGACAAATTGAAATCGGGTGATCTCTCCCTCCAGGGCTTGAAAACTCACTCCATTGAAGCTGCTACTCCCCAATGGGAAAAGGTGCTTCGTAAGGTTCGCGGTGGTGAAATGCCCCCGCCAAACGGGCCCAAGATGACAGAAGAGGCCCGCCAGAGCGTCTCGAATTTTCTTGAGGCTCACCTCGACGAAAATTTCAAGAAGTCTCCCAATCCAGGCACTCCCACCGTTCACCGGCTCAATCGCGCAGAATACTCCAATGCCATCCGCGATCTGCTGAGTCTCGATCTCGATCACTCGGCCACCCTCCCGACCGACGATTCCGGCTTCGGCTTTGACAATATTGGCTCTGTTCTCACCAGTTCTCCGCTGCTGCTTGAAAAGTACATGAGCACTGCTCGCCGAGTATCCCGCCTCGCTGTCGGCACGGTCAAGCCGGCCGCTGCCCTCGAACGCTACACCGCCCGTTCGCCGGAAGCTTTGAGCACCGATGAACTTCCCCTGAGCCTCGCCGGAGGCATGGCCATCCGTCGTTACTTCCCCCTTGATGCCGAGTACACCATTCTCGTGCGGCTGCGCGGCGCTCCCGATCCAACGCTCCCCACCCGCCAACTCGACTTCCGCGTCAATGGAATTCGCCAGAAACTCGTACCCGCCACAGTGGACTCGGCAGAGGAAAGCCAGGTCACTCGCAATTTTGAAATCCGGGTACCCATCGCAGCCGGCATGCAAAGCATCGCCGCTGGTCTCCTCAATGAATCTCCGCGCTCCGAAGCCGGGCTCCAACAAGCCCGCCGCCCCGGACAGCCCGCCCCACGCTTTGGCCTCAGCGTTGAGTACATCGCCATCGGTGGACCTTTCAATGCCAAAGGAGCTGGCGAAACGCCCAGCCGCCAGCTCATCTTCACCTGCAAACCCACCAGCGTTCAGAACGAAGCAGCTTGCGCCCAAAAGATCATCGCTCCGCTGGCTCGCCGCGCCTACCGCCGCCCTGTCTCCCAGGCAGAACTAGAGCCGTTGATGAAGTTCTTCGCGCAAGGCCGCAAAGACGGCGGCAGCTTTGATGCCGGGATTGAGATGGCCCTTCGCGCCCTGCTGATGTCGCCCAACTTCCTGTTCCGTATGGAAAAGTCACCGGCCAGCGTCGCGCCGGGAACTTCACATCAGGTCTCGGAATTGGAACTGGCTGCCAGGCTCTCTTTCTTCCTTTGGTCCAGCATCCCCGATGACGAGCTTCTGAATCTTGCTGAACAGGGTAAGCTGCGCGCGGCAATTGTCCCCCAAGTGAAAAGGATGCTTGCCGACCCCAAGTCCTCTGCACTCGTAGCCAACTTTGCCGGGCAATGGCTGCAACTGCGCAATATTTCAGGCTGGAAGCCCGACCCGGACAAGTATCCCCAATTCGATGATTCCCTGCGCGCCGCTTTCCAAAAAGAAAGCGAAATGTTTTTTGCGAATCTAATTGAACAGGATCGCCCCGTGCTCGACCTCATCAGCGCCGACTACACCTTTCTCAACGACCGCCTGGCCCGCCACTACGGCATGAAGGGCGTACGCGGTTCTTACTTCCGCAAAGTGGCCGTAAACCCCGCTGAACGTGGCGGCATTTTGAGCCAGGGCGGCATCCTGACGGTCACCTCTTACCCTACTCGTACGTCTCCTGTCTTAAGGGGCAAGTGGGTCCTTGAAAACGTTCTCGGTTCTCCCCCGCCCCCGCCGCCGCCGAACGTGCCGGAGCTGGAAGACCACTCCGCCACTTCTCCGAAAGACTTGCGTGCGGCTCTCGAAAAACACCGCGCCAGCCCGGCTTGTGCGTCTTGCCACTCTCGCCTCGACCCGCTTGGCTTTTCGCTGGATTATTATGATGCGGTCGGCGGCTACCGAAAAGAAGAAGGTGGCGCCGCAATTGACGCTTCCGGCTCGCTCCCCAACGGGCGTTTCCTCGATGGTCCCAACGGCCTCAAGGAAGTGCTCATGAGCCGCCAGGATGAATTCGTCGATTGCCTGGCCGAAAAGATGTTGATTTATGCGCTGGGACGTGGCCTTGAAGCTACCGACCAGCCTGTTGTCCGCGAAGTACGGCGTCAAACCGCTCAAGGCGATTACCGCTTTTCTTCGCTCGTCCTGTCGATCGTAAATAGCGTACCCTTTCAAATGAGGAGAAGTCCCAAATCATGATCCTGACCCGCAAAGCTTTACACCGCCGAACCTTTCTCCGAGGCTTCGGGGCCGCACTCGCGCTACCCATGCTCGACTCGATGACGCCCGCTTTCGCTGCACCCGCACGCGGATCCGCTGACAAGCCGGTTCGCATGGCCTTCTGTTACGTGCCCAATGGCATCATCATGAAGGACTGGACTCCCTCGGCTGAAGGTCGCGGCTTTGAATTCTCCAAGACTTTGAAGTCACTTGAGCCCTATCGCGAACACCTCAACATCCTCAGCGGTCTCGATCACAAGAACGGTGAAGCCCTGGGCGACGGCGCAGGCGATCACGCTCGCGCTGGAGCGACCTGGCTCACTGGCGTCCATCCGCGCAAGACCGAGCGCGATATCCTCGCTGGAACTTCGCTGGACCAGATTGCCGCCAAGGAACTGGGTTCCCGCACCATGGTCCCCTCGCTGGAACTGGGCCTCGACGAAAACCGCATGGTTGGTGGCTGTGACTCCGGCTACAGTTGCGCCTACAGCAACACGCTTTGCTGGAGCTCCCCCACCACGCCGCTGCCGCTCGAAGCCAATCCCCGCGCTGTATTTGAGCGTCTCTTTGGTGATGGCGACTCGACAGACCCGGCTGCCCGTGCCCTGCTCTCCCGGCAGAATCGCAGCATCCTCGATTTCGTTCGTGAAGATGCCAACAAGCTCAACCTGACGCTCGGCACCAGCGACCGCCGCAAGCTGGATGAATACATGGAGTCGATTCGCGAGATCGAACGTCGCATTCAAAAGGCTGAAGAACGCGCTGCCACCGGTGCCCCGATCCCGGCCATCGATCAACCCGCCGGCATTCCTCCCACTTTTGAAGAACACATTGAGTTGATGTTTGACCTGATGACCATTGCCTTCCAGGCCGACATCACTCGCGTGATCACGCTTATGATTGGCCGGGAAGGCGGCAACCGCACCTACCGCTCCATCGGCGTGCCGGATGCCCACCACGGTCTTTCTCACCACTTCAACGAGCCGGCCAAGATTGCCCGCCTCCAGCAGATCGACCAGCATCACGTCGAGCTCTTCAGCAAGTTTGTCGCCCGCCTCAACAAGACGCAGGACGGCGATGGCACGCTGCTTGACAACTCGATGCTGCTCTACGGCTGCAGCATCTCCGATAGCAACCGCCACACGCACAACGACCTCCCCACGCTCCTTGCCGGTCACGCCGCGGGCCGCATCAAGGGTGGCCGCCACATCCGCTACCCCAAGGGCACGCCGATGACCAACCTCTTCCTCAACATGCTCGACAATATCGGCGTGCAGGAAGCGAAGTTCGGCGACTCCACCGGCCGCGTCGAACACCTCACCGAACTCTAAGCTACGAGCAAGCAATAGAAAAGGGCAGCATCTTCCGATGCTGCCCTTTTTCGTTTCGGAGAAATCCGGCCTAAAGGTCAGTCAAGCGCGTTTCGGCATCGCCAAAAGTCTTGCGCTCCACGCCCATCCGGTCCATCAGGGACAGATAGAGACTGCAAAGCTTGCGGTTCTCATCGCCCGCCTTGAGGTAATTGAGCGCACGGCCGGTCTTGAGCGTTCCGCCCAATCCGCCGGCCAAAACCACGGGGAGCCGGCTGTTGTCATGCTTGCTGCCGGACCAGAGATTGTTGAGCCACATCAGGCAGCTATGGTCCAGAACCGTGCCTTCGCCTTCCGGCATCGAATCCAGCTTCTGGGCAAGATAGGTCAACTGGCCCAGATGGAAGCGCGTGATCAGGTCATAGCCATTCGAGAGATTATCGTGCGAAGCGGCATGGTGGCCAGCCTTCACGCCCAGCCAGGGGTAGTAGAGCGCCGAAAGATCACGGGCCAATAGCAACGAGGCGACGCGCGTCTTGTCCGTCTGGAAGGCGATAGCGACGATGTCGCACATCAGCCTTGCATGCTCCCGCAGATCTTCCGGCAGGCCATTGGCGGGCCGTTCCATGGTCCAGGCGGGCCGGTTCAGCCCCTTGGCCTTGTCATCGGCAACTTCTTTGGTTTCGCGAGTCTTCTCGATCCGGCGTTCCACTTCGCGGACGCTCGTCAGGTACTCGTCCAGCTTGGACTTGTCGGTCGCCGAAATCTGCTTCGACAGAACGCTGGCGCGCTCTTTCACCCGGTCCAGAATGCTCAAGTTCCGCAGGCTGCCGCGGTTTTCAAAAAGACTGTCCCAAGCCAGCGACGGATAAACCTCGTTCGGCACCGGCGAATCCGAAGTCTGCCAGGAGATGTGCGAACTATAGGCCATCGAAAAATTCGTCTCGTGATAGCCGGTCATCGGCTGCTCACAAGCCAGCACCAGGCTTTGCTGCGCCGTATCCTGGCCAATCTGGTTGGCAATCACCTGATCGACAGTCATACCAGCCTGAATAATCGGGCCCTTGGCGATGTTGGCCCCAGAAAGCAGACTGCCCGTTTGCGCCGGGTGAATGCCCTGCCCCATGGCCATCTTCAGAAAGAGTCCATCGATGACGTTAACCTTGGACTTGATCGGTTCCAACACCTCAAGACTGCCCTTGAGCTGAAAGCTATCCCCGGCCCCCGATGCGGACCAATTCTGCTCATTGATGCCATTGCCCATAAAGAGCACGGCAAAGCGCTTGGGAATTGGCGAGGCCGCCTGAAGTGATTCCAGCCACGGCAAGGCCATGGTTACGCCGATTCCGCGCAGTACGGCGCGGCGGGGGATGCGGTTAGTCGGATTCATGGGGGGCTCCACGTTTGTTCAAAAATTGGGGACTGCTAACAATCATTTCCACCAGCGGCGCAAAGCGGTAACCGCTGCCGGTGAGGCGGCTGCTCATCTTCTCAATGGTAATTTCGTCGGACAGCAAAAGCGAGCGGCCAAGGGAATAAGCCAGCAGCTTGCGGCAAAGCTGGTTGACGAAATCGGGTTCGCGATTGGCGCGAATGTACTGCTGGATGGAATTGACGCCGCTGCCCTCCATGCCACCAGGGAAGCTGGCACGTGAATCAACAGGGCGGCCGGCGAGGTCAAGCTTGCGGTGCTCGCCTACAGGGCCATAGGCCTCAAAGGCGAGGCCGAAGGAATCAAAGCGGGCGTGGCAGCCGGCACAGGCGGGGTTGTTGCGATGATCCGCCAACATCTCGCGCAAGGGCTTGTCCGCCTTGGCTTCATCCGTCGGAAGCTCCGGCACACTGGCCGGAGGCGGAGGAATGTTCTCGCCCAGTACGTTCTTCACCACCCAATAGCCACGCTTCACGGGGCTGGTTCGCAGGCCAGGCGAGTTCTGCGTCAGAAAGACCGACATGGGCAGCAGACCACCGCGATTGTATTGGTTGACATTGTCAACTTTCTGCCAGCCCTTACCTTCAAGCGGTATCCCGTAGTGCTTGGCCAACACAGGATTCAGGAAGGTATAGTTCCCATAGAGCAGATCCAGCACGGACGCGCCAGAGCGCACAACGTGATCAATCAGCCGGATTGGCTCCTGGAACATGGCTTCGCGCAGATCGTTATTGAAGGCAGGAAAGCGTTCCCGGTCGACGGCATTGTGTTCTTCAAAGCGACGGAAGCCGAGCCAGTGGCCGGCGAATTCCGTGGCAAAGCGGCGAGCCCGCTCATCTTTGAGCATGCGCCGGGTTTGCGCCAACAGCACATTCGGCTGCCGGAGTTGGCCCGCTTTGGCCAGATCCATCAAGGCCTGGTCGGGCGGACTCGCCCAAAGGAAAAAGCTCAGCCGGCTGGCAAGCGCAATGTCATTCAGCGGCTGCACCGGCGCCTTGTTTGTCAGAAGATCAATGCGGTAGCTGAAGTCTGGCGACATGAGGATGCCCACGACGGAATCGCGTACAGCTTCTTCATGCGTAAGTCCGCTCGACTCCCTCATCTGACGGTAGTAGCCCAGCAGGTCATCGCTTTCTGCTTTCGTCAACGGCCGCCGCCAGGCCCGCGCGGCAAATTCAGTCAAGGCCTTCAAGTGAAGGGGTTCCGACTCGGCGCGAACCTTCAGAATGCTGCGAATGCTGGCGTTCACCTTCTTGAAGTGCGCGTTGATCGCGTCCAGGGCTACCGGGTTGTTCGTCGAATCCTGCATGACCAGCCTGAGGTAGGAATCACGGAGCCCCATGATGATCACTTCGTCAGTCACTTCATTGTTGAGCGGACGTTCCGACCCGGATTCACGGCCATTGCCAAGGATTTCGCCGGACTGGTTGAAGAAGTACTGCACGTAGGTGCGAATGGTGTGATCCGCAATAAAGTCAAATTCGAGCCAGAGGCGATCCAGTTCCTTGCGCTGCTTCTCGTCGAGAATCAGTTCCTTCAACGGCTCATCATCGCGGAAGTATCCCATCACATTGTGGAAGCCCGCGCTCAATAAGCGGCCTTGATCCTGCGTGAGGTCAGGATAGAAGCGGCCTCGTTCGCTAATGAAAAAGGCATCCGGAAAGAGGTCGGCAAACCGGGCAAAAGCGGCCTCATAACGTTCCCGCTGGCCCGCCGGCACCCGCAGCGGTTCCGGATCAGCCAAACGCGCTTCCACCATTTTCACCTTGGCTTGCGCGGCAACCACGTCACCGGCAAAGCGCACAAAGAAGGCTCCCGGCTTGGGTGCCGCCGGAGGAACCGGCAGCGGCTCACCTTCGACAAGCAGCGCTTCCCGGTCAAAATCGCGCCGGTTCTTAGCAAACTCATTGAGCTTCCAGTTCATCAGCGGCTGCGAAGTGGTGCTCAGCCCTTTCACAACCGGGCTGGCATAATGCTTTGCGATGAGTCCCCGCACACGGACCACATAATCTCGCATCGCAATGGTTTGCGGCTTGGCGAGATCCAACTCGCCCTTCTTGGGAGTAGGGAGTTCACGCCAAAGCTTCTGGATATGCGCCAGCGGACCCACAGCTTCGGCTGGCCCTTCCAACGCCTTTACGATCAGCGGCAAATACTTCGGACTCACGCTGCTGGCGGTCGGGCCAAGAATCGCCCGGTGCTTCTGACGCCAGGCGGCCAGAAAATAATCGGCGTAGTCTGTCGGCTGGCTCAGATAAAAATTGACGATGCGCTGAATCGCGTATTTTTCCCGATCCGTCTCTACCAGCATCGGGTGCGGAGCAAAGGCAATACTGTCCGGCGTCAACACCATCTGATTGGCCACCATGCGGGCGGCCTGCAGATACTTGTTCAGCAAGGTGGGTGACATGGCCAGCGATTCGCCGGTATTGTCAAAGCCCTCTGGATTGGCCGGGTCTACCGGAAATTCGCGGGAAGGTCGTATGTCAACGCCAGTCAAATCCCGGATCGCGTAATCGAATTCCGCGTTGTTCAAACGCCGGGCCAGCACGATACCCGGGTCGCCAGCATTCTTTTTGGCTTCGTTCCGGCGAACGGTTTCAATCCATTCAATAACGGACTTGGACTTGGCAGCATCCGGCTGCGGCAGCGGCTTCGGAGGCATATCGCCAGCCTTCAGCCGTTCTGCAACCAGGGCCCAGTGCGGATGATCCTGAACAACAGCGCTCAGATCCTTGTAGCCCGCCAGATTCAGTTGCGCGGCCGGTTTGGCACCACTATGGCAGCCATTGCAATGTGATGCCAGGAAGGGCTTTACGGTGGAATCGAAGCGTTGAGACAGCTTCGCATCGGTCTGAGCAGACAATACGAGCGGCCCCAAAGCCAAGATTAAAAAAAACACACAAAGGCGCATGAGCTGGTTTGAGTTTATATCAAGCGGGTAGGCTTTTGGTTCTACCCATGAGCCACTCGCTTCACATTCTCCGCGTTGTTTTCCAGCATCATGAAGTTTTGTTCTTCTCTCTTGGTTATTACTGCTGTCAACCTGGCAGCCGGCGACCTCGATCGCCTCGGCCGTCAATTGTTTTTTGACAAGCGGCTTTCGGCCGACGGCTCGGTCAGTTGCGCCTCCTGCCACCGGCCGGATTTCGCCTTCGCCGACCCCAAACCCGTCTCCACTGGCGTCTCCGGCCAGGAGGGAAAACTCAACACCCCCACCGTGCTCAATCTCCAAAAGGCGCGCCGATTTTTCTGGGACGGCCGCGCCCGCAGCCTCGAACAGCAGGCCCTCGGCCCTCTCCTCAGCCCCATCGAAATGGGCAATACCCGGCACGAACTGGAACAACGCATCGCCGCCATTCCCCCCTATCGCAAACGCTTCCGCGCCGCCTTCGGCGACTCCCAAGTGAGCCTCGACCGCATCACCACTGCACTGGCCTCCTACCAGCGCAAACTCTTCTCTACGCACTCCCTCTATCGCGACTACCAACTCGGTCGCCGCGAACAATGGACACCCGCTCACGAGGCTGGCCGCATCCTTTTCTTTGGCCAAGCCGGCTGCTCCCGTTGTCATTCCGGCCCCAACTTTACCAACGGCCAACTGGCCTCGCTCAACAATGGCCCCTGGATCAAGGTCCCCGGCCTACGCGAGGTCGCCCGGACTGCCCCCTACATGCACGATGGCCGCCTCCCGAATCTCCCGGCCGTCCTCGACGAACACCCTCCCGCCACCTCCCTCAGCCCCCAACAGAAAGAATCTCTCCTCCGCTTTCTGGAAGCCTTGACCGGCGAATATTCACGATAAACTCAGGCATGCTTTTTGACTTCACGGGCAAGAGTGTCGTGGTCTCGGGCGGCACCAGCGGCATTGGCGCCGCCATCGCCCAGGCCTTTGTCGATGCTGGCGCTGCCGTCGCTGCCTTGGGTCTGGAAACCGGCCTCGACGTTACCAATCCCGCCACCATCGATTCTGCTCTCCAACCGATCCGCCAAATCGACATTCTCGTCAACGCCGCAGGCGTCATCCGCCGCCAGCAGGAACACGAACCCGAAGTCTTCGCCCAGGTCATCGATATCAACCTCAACGGCGCCATGCGCCTCTGCGTCGCCTGCCAGGAACGCCTGCGCGAATCCCGTGGTTGCATCATCAATGTCGCCTCGATGCTCAGCTTCTTTGGGAGCGGCCCGGCTCCCGCCTACAGTGCCAGCAAAGGCGGCATCGCCCAGCTCACCAAGAGCCTGGCCATCCGCTGGGCCCCGGACCACATCCGCGTTAACGCCATTGCCCCCGGCTGGATCGAAACACCCCTCACGGCTCCCCTGCGGGAAGACCCCGCCCGCCGCGATGCCATTCTTGCCCGCACCCCGCTGGGCCGTTGGGGCCTGCCCGCCGACGTCACCGGACCCACCCTCTTTCTCGCCTCCCCTGCCGCCGCCTTCATGACCGGCACCATTCTTCCAGTCGATGGTGGCTATCTGATAGCTTAATGGTCATGCTGAATCCCCTGGAAATGGCGCAGGACATTGTTGTTCCCGGCGTTCTCCCCGACGACGAACGGGTCTGGGTTCCCCAGGCGGAAAACGTCTGGTTCCGGCCGCTCTGTCTCGCCACCCGTCAGGGCTATTGGGTCAATCTCCTGCGTGTGCGCAAGTCTGGCATCCTCAGCCGCCACCGCCACCCCGCCCCGGTTCATGGCTATGTCATCGAGGGCAAATGGAAATACCTTGAGCACGACTGGACCGCCACTGCCGGCAGCTATGTCTTTGAGCCGCCCGGCGAAACCCACACCCTCACCGTGCCCGCCGACGTCCCTCAGATGATCACGCTATTCCACATTACCGGCGCCATGATCTATGTCGATGAGCAAGGCCAAGTAGTGGCCTATGAAGACGTCTTCTCCAAAATTGAAATGTGCCGCAAGCATTACACTGCCTGCGGCCTGGGTTCCGACTTCGTCAATCAGTTCATTCGCTAGCTGTGCTCGGCGGCCAGCAGCTCCTGGTCGATCCGGTTCTGCGCCGTAAGCTGCCAGTTGGCCAGATAGAAGTGGTGCCCGCAAAAATCACAGCGGAAGGGCAGCAGTACGGAGCGCATGAGCCGCTCCCAGCCATTGCGAGTTCCCACGGCCCGGAACTCGATCGAAGCACAGCGCGGACATTGCGGTGGACGGCCAACGCGAAACAAACTGGCGATGCTCAAGGACATGTGGGGATCCCTTTCTCCGCGCCGCCTTCGTTTTCCCAAACCTCAATTTTTGCCTTCACCGGGGCAACGTTCTCGAGCCAGGCCACCGGATGCGCCCGCAACCGGCCGGAACTTTCCTCGACGTCTGCCCAGTTCGGGTCTGGCCGGAAACCGATAAAGGTTCCCGTGGTTCCGGGATAGGTTCCCTCACGGAGGCGAACCGGATCGCCGGCAGCAAAACGGGGAAGCATAGGCTGTGTCATTTTTGGATCTTTCCGATTCCGATTACTTCTCCAGCAACCACCATTTCGACGCGGCGGTTTTCCTGGCGGCCCGCAGCAGAATTATTGCTCGACACCGGCTGCTCTTCGCCGAATCCATGCGTGCTCAATGCAGCGGAGGGAATCCCCCCGTTGCTCAGGAAATCTCTGACTGAACTCGCCCGGTCATTGGACAGCTTCATATTGCTCTCATTGGTCCCAACATTGTCGGTATGACCTTCGATCGCCATAGTCAGGCCAGGGTTGGAAGCCAGGATCCCGGTCAGCCGTGCGAGTTTCTCGCGGGCTGCGGGTCGCAAGGTGGATCGCCCCGTGTCAAACAGTACGTCTGACAGATTCACGATCAGCCCTCGCGCGGTCTCCCTGGTCTGCAAGACTGCATTAAATTGATCCAGCAGTTTAGCTCGCAGCGCCGTCTGAGCACTCAATTGTCTGGCCGCCTCCAGATCATAGGCCGCCTTCTGAGCCAGATTGTCGGCTTGCAAACGGGCTGCTTCGGCATTGGCGGCCGCCAGCTTGGCCTCGCTTTCACGACGTATACGCTCCGCTTCGGCTTGTCCTTCCTCTCGTAAAGCCTCATTCTTCAAACGCAGCTTTGCGGCCTCCATACGAGCTAACTCGTTGCGGGATGCAGCATCCCGCGCCTGACGTTCTGCTTCATTGGCGGCATTGGCGCTTGCCGCCTCTGCCGCTCGACGAACCCGGTCCGTTTCCGCCTCAGCCGAAACGGCTGCCGCATTCGCGCTGGCTTCTCTCGAAATCGAAGCAAGCCGCTCCGCCTCGAGCGCGTTTTCTTCCTGGCGCTTCACCGATATCAACCGTGAGTCTTCCGCCGTCTGCACGGCTTCCCGGGAAAAGCGGGCGACAGCCTTGGATTTCGCATCGCGAGCCTGTTCCGCCTCTGCGCTTCCCAGTGTCGCGACAGCCTTCTGAAAGGTGTCTGACGCATGTTGCTCTGCTCCGGAAGCACGCGCTATCTGGACCGCATTTCTCGCCTCATAGAGTTCCAGCGGCAACTTTTTGTCCAGTTGCAGCGCCAGCGGATTCGCCAGCGGCGCGTACTGTCCACGTTGCAGCAACTCGTACTTGGCGTCAATCACTTCTACGGCTCCCTTGGTGCCGGACCGAACGAT
Organism: uncultured Bryobacter sp.; assembly: GCA_964510335.1. GTDB lineage: Bacteria > Acidobacteriota > Terriglobia > Bryobacterales > Bryobacteraceae > Bryobacter. The sequence continues at coordinate 20,654 of CAZECF010000044.1, forward strand.
ATTCTCCATCACGACCGTGTCGCTCGGCATGCTCACGGCAAAGTACGGCTCGGCGGTCACAATCAAACCAAAAACCTGAAATTTGGTGGTGACATTCAATTTGCCGCGATTGCCGTTGAGCAGGATCTCGCCCAGGTTGGATGCCCTGCCCTCGGGCGTAATTGCCCAAAGAACATAGGTAAGATGCTCTGAACCATGGGTGGTGGCAGCGCTCAGCTCATCAAATTCCACTTCAATTTCGATATAGCCTTGCTTGCTCTCCACCTTGGCCTCTCCACTGGCACGAGGCATCAGTTCTGTCCCCTGGAAATCGATCTTGGTCGCGCCAGACCGGTGGCGGTAATTGATGGCCTTGGTATCGCGTGAGGTGACCGAGACGCGGTATACGGGAATTTGTCCAGCCGCCATACGGGCAGCATTTTCAGCATTGGGAACTTGAGCCAGAAGCGCAAGGGTAAGGATCAGGGGAGTCATGGTTTTCTTCGATTCAGTTGGATTTGGTTGACGGTGCCGCCAGGCGCGGAGAAAGTTTGTTGAGCAGTGCGATCAGTGGCATACCAGCCTTGGGCGTCTTGACCCGCGTGGTAATGATCTGGCGGTTCTTGAGCGGCTTGCCATACAGGGTCTTGTTATCGTCCAGATCCTCGCGCAAGGTTGCGCCCTGTAAGGACACACCCGCAAACAAGCCTGACGAACGCGACCACGAAAGAATTTCAGCCCCCATCTGCGCATCAGTCTGTGCCGTGGAGGTGCGGCCTACCGGTCCGGCGGCAATGGAGCCTTCTACTCCCAGCGTGAATTTGCTTTCCAGCAGCTTCTCCATGCCGCGGCTATTCATCACCAGCAACACCAGATCGGTTTCCGATCCGCCAATCTGAAAGCCGACGCTCCCGCCTTCAATGCGCACGGTGGCGGGCGCTGACCAGGTCGGGCTCGCGCTGTTCCGGCAAGACACATACCCTTTGCCGTACTTGCCCCCAATTCCAAAAGCAGCCGTTTTGAGCGCCGGGACAATCACGATGCAATGGGCGTTGGCCAGCAATTCCTCGGGGATTGCTTTATCCGAAATCGACATCACTTCATTGAGAACTGCAGTCGCGGCGTCCAGGCGGTCGGCAGGTTCCGGATCTTTGGCCACCAGTGGCAACAGCCCAATCGCAAACAGAATAGACAAACGCATGGAAGATACTCTTTTCTGCACTAATAAGTTAGATGCACTTATGGGGTAAGCAATTAGAGCACCAATCCCAAAGGCAGCTTCGAGAGTTATCGAGCCCTGTTGGAATCTGACCGAATATGGTCAATTGACCGAAGAACAGCAATAGAGAACGCCGCGGAAGTCTGCGCTTATCAGATCTCCGCGGCGTTTCCCCTCCACCAGGTAAATACCTTGCCCCGTGTGGTCCCAGGGCCAGGCGATTGGCACCAGTCGAGTCCGCTGAAGCCAGAGATTCCTCCGTACCCCGCTTGACCCTGTTTGCGAGTGCCACCCTCCACGAAGCAATTCCAGGGCCATCCATCCGGTTACCCACTATGGAACTCGGATTGCCTCAACATTTGGCATGACAAACTCAACTTCGTCGGAGAATTGCGCCACCCCATCCATGATGGTGCCGGTCTTCCTTATCGGCCTGGCTACCGGAGCGGCCCTCACGCTCTTGCTGGCCCCGGCCTCCGGAACCGCAACTCGCAGGCTCATGAAGAAAAAATGGAAAGAAGGCGAGAACTGGGTCGCCGATAAAGCCGAACACGCCAGCCGTGAGGTCAGTGATATGGCCGACCGGCTCGCCCGTCAGGTGTGAAGTGAAAGACCTGCCGCTGGAAACAGGACTCTTAGTCCGGTTTGAGTCCTTCTTGAATGGCTTTTCAGGAGCCCTCGCCGGAGGGCTCCTCTACGGGATCGTGCGGCATTGGGGCAATCTTGAGGGAACTGAGCTGACTCTGGCGCAGGTGCTCTTCCTGGCTTTTGTATTTGGTCTTTTTGAAGCTTGGCGCACTTCGCAAAACACCGCCCAGCCAACCGGCATGCGGCGGCCGCTGCTGGTGACGTTGGCCGTGGCAATTGTCGCGCTCCTGCTGCTGGAGGCCGCTGGCGAGCACTATAAACAGTCTTTTCGCGTGATACCAAGCCGACGCATCAGCGCGTTCAGCGTCGTGCGATGAAGCCCCAGCCGGGTAGCCGCCGTTGTCACGACGGCATTCGAATCTCTTAGCACCCGCAACACATGCGCACGCTCTACTTCTTCCAGCGTGCCGCTGCCGTAATGGGGGGTATCGGAGGCGCGGATTTCCGCCAGCGGAGCCCGCAGCACCGTACCGGGTGAAAGAATTACCGATCGCTCAATAAAATTTTCCAGTTCCCGGACGTTTCCAGGCCAGGTCCAGGCGCACAACGCCCTCATGACCGGTACCGGCACGGATTCAACCGAGCGGTGCAATTCCTCGCAGTACTTTCGCACAAAATGATTTACCAGGGCCGGGATGTCCTCCGGCCGATCCCGCAGCGGTGCAAGGCTGATGGGAAAGACATTCAGCCGGTAATAGAGGTCACTCCGGAAGAGCTTTGCTTCCATCATTTCCCCCAGATTCCGGTTCGTCGCCGCCACCAGTCGCACATCAATTGGAATCGTTTTTGTGCCGCCCAGCCGTTCGAGTGACTTCTCCTGCAAGGCCCGCAGCAGTTTCGGCTGCAACTCGATGGGAATATCGCCCACTTCGTCGAGAAAAAGCGTGCCGTGGTTCGCCATCTCAAAACGCCCGATCTTCTGGCCGTGTGCTCCCGTAAACGCTCCCCGCTCGTAACCAAAAAGTTCACTCTCCAGCAAGCCCGTCGGGATTGCCGCGCAATTCAGGGTCACAAAGGGCAGGTCGCGCCGGGAGCTCAACTTATGAATCGCCCGGGCCACCAATTCTTTCCCCGTCCCGGTCTCCCCCAGAATCAGCACATTGGCATTGGTGGGAGCCACCACCGAAATCTGGCTCTGCACGCGGCGCAGCGCGGAACTGGCCCCAACCATTTCACTGAAGCCATTGAGAACGACTTCGTCCACGGCGGGCAGGCTCATTTCCGGAATCCCGTTGAGGTCCTGCACCAGGCTGATCCAGCGAAAGGGCGAAAAATTCACGATGGCGGTCATCACAATGGCCCGCCGGGTCTCCCCGCTCTGGTGGCGAAACACTTGCTCCAGTGGCGCGCTTGAGCCATAGGCGAGCACCTCTTCATGAGCCGCTTCGATACGCGGCGCTGATTCAGGCATTGTCAGCGCGGCCCAGGAAACGAGGCCCGCCTCAAAGTCGTCC
>CAZECF010000044.1:23963-37954 GCA_964510335.1 uncultured Bryobacter sp.
ACAAAATCCAAAAAGGCGTCGTTGGCTTCCACCAATTGGTCGTATTCCCCACTCACTACGCCGAAGACACGAGGGTCAAAAGGTAGGACCGGGAAAATCGCAGGGTTTGGTTGTTGCGGCCGCTTGCCCCGAAATTCCCGCACCAGCCTGCCAAATCCGTGCAACACGCCCCGTTCGTCCCGCATGGCCATGGTGCTGATGCTCGCCGCAAACGTGCGACCGCGCGAATCCATATCCAATCGCTCCGAGAGCGCGTATCCGTCCCGGGAGGCACGCCCCAGCTCTGTCGGAAACGCACTCGAATGATCTGCTTTCAGCAGATCCGATTCCGGCCTCCCCAGAATCTGCTCTTCCGTGTAGCCATAGAGGCGCGCCGCCCCACCAAACCAACCCGCAACCACGCCGGCGGTGTCAATCAGGTAGAGTGCATAATCCGGAAACTCCAATGGTTCTTCCGCACTTTGAACCCGAATCTGGAAGATACTGACGCCGGGCAAAACGTTCAGCCGGAACGCGCTATCGAGTGATGCTGGATCAAGAGCGGCTGTGAGATCCTCCACTTCCAGTCCCGGGAGTTCCTTGGCTTCCTTGCTCAACAATTTCGCGGCTAGCGCAGTGCCTTCCAACACCTGGTCTTTGTCATCAAGCAGAAGCACAGCCGAACCAGGGTGCAGCAACACGGAGCGCAACAAGGACTGTAGCCGGGGAAGCCCGTTATCGACCAGCCATGGATCGGGCTTTAGAGTGTTCGGCACAAAAATTATTTTGCTCCCTTGCAAACAGCATAGCCGTCAATGCCATCTGAGCCTACCATTTTCTGAAGGAGAGTACTAATTACCGTTTGACCATATATGGTCGACACTTGAATTTGGCACATGCACCGCTTAGTTTGCAAGTGGAATGCCAACCTATTGGAGACGGAATTGCTCCTTACTTTTGAGAAGGAGCATAACTATGCCGCTATTGAATGTTGTACTGATGCTGATTATTTTCGGGGTGGGTCTTTATCTGATCAACCGCTATATCCCTATGGCCTCAAGCATCAAGACCATCCTGAATGTTGTCGTGGTCGTCGTGGTCTGCGTTTGGCTGCTGCAGATGACAGGCCTATGGGGAGGCGTTTCAAATTACCGGCTCCGGCCCTGAGCTGAAATCCAAAATTGGCCGTATATGGTCATTTGACCAAATTTGGTCAAATTCATTTGCGCTACTTGCGCTTTAACCCTACGGAAATGGCCCGAAGCGTTCGGGCCTCCAATTGCCTATGTATAGGTGGGCTGGCAAAATGCCAGCAAGAAAAGAGGATGATTTGAAACTTACCAATGCAGTATGGGCTGCCTGTTGTGCAACGTTGCTCAGCGGGTTCCTGACGCTGCCGCTCGAAGCGCAGCCTTGGAACCGCAAGACTGTGGTCACCTTCAGCGCACCGGTGGAAATTCCCGCAGTGCATCTGAAGGGCTGGGGTGTACTTCCCGCCGGAACTTACGTATTCAAGCTGATGGATTCTCTATCCAATCGCCACATCGTACAGATCTTCAGTCAGGATGAAAAGACCCTTTATGCCACGATCTTGGCTATTCCGAATTCCCGGCTGAAGGCAACTGACAAGACCGTCATGACATTCCGCGAACGAGCGGCAGGCGAACCAGAAGCTTTACGAGCCTGGTTCTATCCGGGCCGCTTGTCCGGAGATGAATTTGTCTACCCCAAGTCCAAGGCGACAGTACTCGCCAAGGCGACCAGCGCCCCGGTCCTTTACACAGTGAGGGAAATCCCCGTCGAAGTCACGCAGCCAAGCCAATTATCGGAGCAAAGACTTCTGCGTGATCTGCGAGAAGCCCCCGTGCAGGCAGTGGAACCCAGCGGCCGTGATGTGGAGATCGCAGCCGTCGTAACACCGCCCCCGGCCGAGGAGTTGGCAGACAGCCCGGCACCAGCACAGGTCGCTTCGGCCCAAGAGCCGGCAGCGCGGCTTCCTGAAACCGCTAGCCCGCTCATGATGCTGGGAATGCTCGGCTTCTTCGCTTTGGGTGGTGCATTATTTTTGCGCATCGCTCAAAAACGATTGAACTAGGCAGAATCAGAAATCGGCTCAAGGAGCAAAGGGAGGCCCAAGGCCTCCCTTTCCCTTAGGGTTTGGGAAGGTTGGCGACATTATGTTTCAAGAACCAAGAGTGATTACAGGGCGGAAGGGTGAAAAGGTTTACCAGACCAAGGCGCGAGGTTTGGCTGTTTTGGCTTCCCGGATTCTCAACAAGGGCGTGGCTTTTGACGAAATGGAGCGCAAATCATTGGGGCTGGTGGGCCTGCTGCCCCCCACGGTAGGCACTCTGGAAGCACAGGTCAAGCAAGCCTACCTGCAGTATCTGACCCTGCCGGATCCAGTCAGCAAGAACATCTATCTTTCCGCTCTGCACGATCGCAACGAGGTTCTGTTCTTCCGCCTCTTTTCCGAGCACTTGCAGGAGATGATTCCGATTGTGAATGAGCTGACGGTTGGCAAGGCAATGCAGCAATACCACCATGAGGTGCGGCCTCCGCGCGGAGTGTATTTATCCATCAATCAGCCGGAAGCCATTGAAGACGCCTTCAACAATCTCGGGCTTCTCCCGGATAGCGTTGACCTGATTGTGGCTACCGATGCCGAGAAGATCCCGGGCATTGGCGACTGGGGTGTCGGTGGCATGGAAATTCCCATCGAAAAATTATCAATCTACACCGCTGCTGGCGGCATTGACCCGGGCCGGGTGATCCCGGTGATGCTGGATGTGGGCACCAACCAGCCAAGCCTGCTCGAAGACCCCATGTACATCGGCAACCGCCACAATCGTGTTCGTGGTTCGCGATACGACGCCTTCATTAATAGCTACGTAGCAGCAGTAACCAAGCTCTTTCCCAGAGCCATCCTCCAGTTTGAAGACTTGGAGGCTGGCAATGGCCGCCGCATTCTGGAGCGCTACGAGAAGCAGGTTTGTCATTACAACGATGACATGCAGGGCACAGGAGCGGTCACTCTCGCTGCAACCATATCGGCACTCCGCGCTAGCGGAACGAGCTTTGGTGGTTTGCGTGTCGTGATTGCGGGCGCAGGCACGGCTGGCATCGGTGTCGCGGATCTGCTCTGCGCGGCCATGGTGCGGGACGGCGTCAAGCCGCAAGATGCCATCAAGCAATTCTGGTGCGTGGATCGGGATGGGTTGCTGGTTCAGGGAATGGCGATGCACGGGTTTCAGTCCACATATGCGCGCTCCCAGGACGAGGTTCGTAACTGGAGGCAACAAGACGGTGGTATCCGGCTGGAAGAAGTCGTCCAGCGTTCGCGGGCCAATATGTTGGTCGGTGCAGCCAATGCCGGAGAGCTATTTACCGAAGATATCGTGCGGAGAATGGCGGAAGAATGCGAGCGGCCGATCATATTCGCGCTGTCGATGCCTCCGGTAAAGGCTGAAGCACAGCCCTCTGATCTGGTGGCATGGACCAATAACGGTGTGTTGATGGCAACCGGTGCACCCTTTAGCCCGGTCACCCACAAGGGCATCACCCATTCCATTGCTCACCTCAGCAATGCGATGATCTTCCCGGGATTGATGTTAGGCGCAATTGTGTCCCAAGCCAGCCGGATCACCTCGGGCATGCTCATTGCTGCGGCAAACGCCCTGTCCAGTATGGTTACGGTGAAACAGACCGGCGCATCGCTGCTGCCCCACATTGATGACCTGCGGGTGGTTTCGCGAACCGTAGCTGCGGCCGTCGCGGAGGAGGCAACCGTCGAAGGCCTCGCTCGCGTCCATCTCACCGACATCGAAAAGCAAGTGGAAGAAGCCATGTGGATCCCCGAATACTACAGGATTGAGGCGTGCTGAGGGCCAGCGGCAGGGTCCAGGCAGCATTGTTGTTGGCAGGGCTCCTCTATGGGAGCCCTTTCGAACAAACTGTTGTGGACAGCGGCGAGGACGCACGCATCGCCGTGAATGTAAATCTGGTCGTGCAACACGCCACCGTTCGCGATCGCAATGGGGCCCTTGTGCCCCATTTGGCGGAGTCGAACTTTACAGTTTTTGAGAACGGCACGCGGCAAAAGATCAGCTACTTCCGCCGTGGCGACGTTGCCGTAAGCAGTGGCCTGGTGATTGATCACAGCGGCAGCATGCGGGAGCTTCTCCCCGACGTCATGAAGGGGGCAAGGGCCTTCGCGGAAGCGAGCAACGAAGCCGACGAAATGTTCGTTATCAATTTCAACGACACCGCGACCCTGGCCCTGCCGCTGGCCCGGCGCGGCAAAGAAGGCGCTCACGCCGTCCAGGCTGCGATTGGCGATGAAGCAACTACGGGGCAAACTGCCCTTTATGACGCCATTGCCCTCGGCCTCAACCAACTGAAAACCGCTGACAGCGAAAAGAAGGTGCTGCTCGTCGTCAGTGATGGCGGCGATAACGCCAGCCGCACCACCCTCCCAGAACTCCTTGACTTGGTGCACGAGTCCAATGTTCTGATCTACACCATCGGAATCTTCGACATCACCAATCGCGACCAGAATCCGGGAGTGCTAAAAAAGATTTCCCGCGCCAGCGGCGGGGACACCTTCTTGCCAAAAACTTCCATGCAGGCCATGAAGCATTGCCAGGAAATCGCGGAGATGATCCGGCAACAATACACCATTGCTTATTCGCCCTCACCGGCGCCAGTGGATGGAAGCACCCGTACCGTCCGGATTGAGGCCCAAAGCGATACGGCTGAAAAGCTCAAGGTCCAGAACCGCCGCAAATATGTCGCGGGTGAAACCAGCCCCCATCCGAGGAAAAAATGAAATTACGCTTGCGCGTGCCATATTCCTGGAAGCCGCTGGCCAAACTCGTTGAGCGGCTCTTCCTCGTGACAGGAATCGTGCTGCTAGGTTACTGCGCTTTCCTGTATGTCGAAGCCCTACAGTTTCAACGCTGGGCCATTGCTGAACTGGAGACGAACCGCCCCCCTCAACCAGGGCTACCGGTGCTGCCGGGTGACCTGATCGGTAGACTGAACATCAACCGGATTGGTATCTCTGTAGCGATAGTCGAGGGCAGCACGGAAGAGTTTCTGCGTCGCGCAGCCGGTCATATCCCTGGAACAGCTCAACCCGGCCGTCCCGGAAACAGTGGCATCTCAGCCCATCGCGATACTTTCTTTCGTCCTTTGCGCAAAATCGCCGCCAACGATGTGGTCGAAATCTCCACTCGGGACGGCAACTACCGCTATAAGGTCGTCTCTACGATCATCGTAATGCCGGAGGATGTTTGGGTCTTGGCCCCGGATGACAAAGAGGTCCTGACGCTGATCACCTGCTACCCCTTCTATTACGTTGGCTCCGCCCCGAAACGCTTCATTGTGCGCGCAGAAAGACTTGCGGATGCCTCTTGAAAATAACTCACCCGTGAATAAGATCGCTTTCGTGGGAGACTACTCTCCCCGCAAATGCGGCATCGCTACCTTCACCACAGACTTGCTCCAGGCGGTTGCCGAAGTCCACCCGGAATGTCAGTGCCTGTGTGTTGCCGTTAACGACCGCCCCGAGGGCTACGCCTATCCCGAGGCAGTTCGCTACGAAATTGAAGAACAAAACCTCGCTTCCTACCTCCGGGCAGCAGACTATCTGAACATCAGCAACGTGGACATTGTCTGCCTGCAACACGAATATGGCATTTACGGGGGCCCGGCCGGCAGCCACATTCTGGCCTTCCTGCGCGAGTTGAAGATGCCGGTCGTCACCACGCTCCACACCGTGCTCCAGCAGCCGAGCGAAGAACAGCGGCGCGTCCTGCTTGAAATCATCTCGCTCTCTGCCCGGCTCATCGTGATGGCAGAGCGAGGCAGAATGCTGCTCGAAACTGTCTACGCAACGCCAGCCGGAAAAATTGATGTCATCCCGCACGGCATTCATGATGTCGCCTTCGTCGATCCGACCTTTTTCAAAGACCAGTTCGGCGTTGAAGGAAAGCTGGTGCTGCTGAGCTTCGGGCTCCTCTCCCCCAACAAGGGAATCGAGTGCGTCCTCAATGCTCTCCCGGAGATCGTAGCCGAATTTCCCGATCTCGTCTACATTGTGCTCGGGGCCACCCATCCCAATGAACTGCGCGAACACGGCGAAGCTTACCGCCTGAGCCTGGAACTGCTGGCCCAGCGCAATGGTGTCGCCGCCAACGTCATCTTCTATAACCAGTTCGTAGCCCTCGAAAATCTGAAGGAATTCATTGGTGCCGCGGATCTCTACATCACTCCCTACTTGAACCGCGAACAGATCACTTCAGGCACTCTCGCTTACACCTTCGGCGCCGGCAAAGCCGTCGTTTCCACTCCCTACTGGCATGCCGCCGAATTGCTGGGTGAAGACCGTGGCGTTCTGGTTCCCTTTTCTGATTCTCAGGCGATCGCGCACGAAGTCCGATCCCTGCTGCGGGACGATAACCGCCGCAATGCCATGCGCAAGAATGCATACCAACTGGGCCGGGAAATGGTGTGGAGCAAGTCGGCCGAAGCCTACATGGTCTCCTTCGCCGCGGCACGCCTTGACGTCGCCTCCATCCCCCGCAAATCGCTCGTTTCCAAAACCCTCGATCGCAAGCCGCGTGAACTGCCCGAGCTCAAGCTCTCCCATCTCTCGCGCATGACCGATTCAACCGGCATCTTCCAGCACGCCATCTTTAGCGTTCCCAACTTCTCGGAAGGTTATTGCACCGATGACAATGCCCGCGCCTTCATCCTCGCCACTCTTCTTGAGGAAATGGGCGAGGAGCCGGAGCAAATGCGCAACCTTGCCACCACGAGCGTGGCCTTCCTCCTGCACGCCTTCAACGAGTCCAACGGTCGATTCCGCAGCCACATGACTTTCAGCCGGCTGTGGATCGACGAACAAGGTTCCGAAGATTGTCACGGCCGCGCACTCTGGGCGCTGGGAACCGGCGTTGGCCGCTCCGTGATTCGCAGCTTCCCCAATATGGCCGGGCAGCTCTTTGCTCAAGCGTTGCCTGCGCTGAGCAACTTTAGTTCTCCCCGCGCCTGGGCCTTTGGCCTGTTGGGCATCCACGAATACCTGAAGCGGCTGCAAGGTGACAGCCTGGTGAACCAGACACGAGAGACACTCATTCACCGCCTCATGCGCCTGCTCGAATCGAACGCCCATGAAGGCTGGATCTGGTTTGAATCCGAACTTGCCTATGACAATGCCAAGTTGCCCCACGCTTTGATCCTCAGCGGCCAGGCGATGGGCCACCCGGAAGTGCTCGAACGCGGCCTCGAAAGTCTGCGCTGGCTCTGCGGACAGCAAACTTCCAGCACCGGATATTTCCGCCCTGTCGGCAGCAACGGCTTTTACCAGCGCGGCGGCATCCGTGCTGACTATGACCAGCAGCCGATCGAGGCCCAGGCAACCATATCGGCTTGCCTCGATGCCTTTCGCCTCACCGGGGACGAATGGTGGTTCGATCAAGCCAAGTGCGCCTTTGACTGGTTCAACGGCTGGAATGACCTGGGCCTCGAACTCTATTCCCCCACCAGCGGCGGCTGCTGCGATGGCCTCCACGTCGACCGGCTCAACCAGAATCAGGGCGCCGAATCCACGCTGGCCTTTCTCCTGTCCCTGGCCGAAATGCGCATGGCGCAAAATTCACTGAGCAGCTTTCTGCGTCCACTGGCTGCCAGGGCGGCACGCGCATGAAACTCAAAGTTGTCCGTTCAAAGATTCGCCTCGAACCAGATAAAAGCAGAGTTCTCCTGCGGCCATTCCATCCGGGGAACGCCACTCGCAAGGCAGCCATTCTCGGACGGATCATGAGTCTGACCGAAGATCAGGTCGACTCCCTCCTCGAAGAGATTTTGACCAGCTTTGGCCAGCGGCACGAAGAGATTCGCCAGAACTTCCGCCACCGCTTTGAACAAATCTGGGAAGGGGATGCCGTTCAGCTTACGGAATCGCGGCGTCTTTTTATCGGTGCCTGTTTTCTTCAGGAATACTCGGTGGAATCGGCCGCCTTGTTTAACCCTTCCATCGTCCCTCACCCGGATCAGACTGGAGTTGAGAAAAACTCCCTCCGCTTCCTCCTGAGCTTGCGCGCTACCGGCGAGGGCCACATTTCCTCAATCGGCTTCCGTTCCGGAATTCTCCGTGGTGGCCGCCACATCGAGGTCGAGCCGACCAGGGGCTTTCTGCGCGAGCCAAGACAGATTCCCAACTCCCAATATGACAGCGGTCTCTTCCGTGCCAGGCTGGTGGAGATTGGCGTGGCTGGAGCCTTCACCGATGCAGTTCTCGGTCAACTGGGATCCCACTTCTCGCTGGGAGAATTGAAGACTGCCATTGAGGAGGGAGAAAAACTCTGGAATGGAGAAATGCTGGAAGAAGACCGCCATGCCGCACGGGCCATGTGGGCGCTCGCTAAAGCCAACTTCGAAGTCCAATTCGGCGAGAGCCAGGATATCTCCCAACGAATTCTTTTCCCCGCCACTCCCAGCCAGCGCAACGGCATCGAAGACGCCCGCTTCGTCTGCTTCCAGGACGACGATGGGCAGTGCATGTACTATGCAACCTTCACCGCCTACGATGGCCGCGCCATCATGCCGGAATTGGTGGAGACCCGGGATTTTTTGCGCTTCCGCTTCCTCACCCTCAACGGCCACGCCGCCCGCAACAAAGGCATGGCTCTCTTCCCGCGCAAAATCAATGGTCAATATGCCATGCTCGGTCGCCAGGACAACGAAAGCATTTCGCTCATGTATTCCGACAATGTCCATTTCTGGGACCATCAGGAGGCGTTGCTCAGTCCCGCCGCCCCCTGGGAATTGATCCAGATCGGCAACTGTGGCTCGCCCATTGAAACTTCTGCCGGCTGGCTGGTCATGAGTCACGGGGTCGGCCCTTTGCGCAAGTACTGCATCAGCGCTTTCCTGCTCGACTTGAGCGATCCCAGCAAAGTGATCGGCCGTCTGCAAGAACCGCTCCTCGAAGCCAACGCATCAGAGCGGGAAGGCTATGTGCCCAACGTGGTTTACAGTTGCGGCGCAATCGTTCAGGGGGGACGATTGGTGATCCCTTACGGCATATCCGACTTGGCCACCGGCTTCGCCTCGGTAAAACTGAAAGACGTTCTGGAGGCCATGACGGCGAATTGAAAATAGCAGTCCAACACACCACCATTTACCGCTATACAAGTCCGGTCTTGCTGGCCGAGCAAATCATCAGGCTCTATCCCCGCACGGATGCGGCCCAGCGTGTGTTGGAATTTCAGCTCCATTTGACCCCGCAACCTGCCGGCACGGCCGAGTTTCTCGACCAGGACGGCAACCTCGGCACCGTCGCCTGGTTTTCCGCGGCGTCCATGGAGTTGCGCGTCGAATGCCAATTTCGGGTCGAAACCTTACGCCTCCGGCCCCTCGATGGCCTCGTGGCGGGCGAAGCGGGCCGCTTGCCCTATTGGTACCCGGAGATGCTCAACCGCGCCCTTTGGCCGTACCGGGACCGTGCCCAGGTTGGCGAAGCCGTCCGCCAATACGCCGATGCGCTGGCTGCACAAGCCGGTGGCCGCGCCCTTGGCTTCCTGCTCGCGCTCAATCAGGACCTCTACCAGTCCATTCGCCATATCCACCGCCCCGAAGGTCCTGCCTGGACTTCCGAGATGACTTTCCGCGCCCGGGAAGGTTCCTGCCGGGATCTGGCAGTCCTTTTCTGTGATGCCTGCCGCACCGTCGGCATGGCCGCCCGCTTTGTCAGCGGTTATGAAACCGCCTCCGCCGGCCGCAATGACGCCTCCATGCACGCCTGGGCCGAGGTCTATCTGCCCCGTGCCGGCTGGCGCGGCTTTGATCCCTCCCGCGGCATTCTGGTCGCCGACCGCCACATCGCCGTCGCTGCCGCTGCCGATCCGGTCTTGGCCCCGCCCGTTGAAGGATCCTACAACGGCTATGGCAACTCCTATATGGACGTCTACCTGAACTTGTCTTTTGAATCCTGACGCCACCCGCCATTCATCCAATTGCAACCCCCAGTCAGATATCCTGAGCGATGTCATGTTGATGATCCTTACCCCGCTTCTCCTGGCTACTTCTCTGCTCAGCCAAACCCTGAACCAACCCGCCCGCTCCGTCACCGATCCTGGCGTCATTACCACCCGCCAGGCCATCACCCCGGCCGGCGTGCCCAGCATCTTTCAGGGACGCGTCTATGGTGTCGCCTGGGGCAGCGAGAGCGATCTCTGGGTGCTCCATGCCAGCGACATCTATCGCCTCGACTGGAAGCAGAACCAGGTCAAACAGCGCATTGCCCACGGCGGTAGCGCCGGCATCCAGTCCCTCTTCGCTGACGCCAGCGGCAAGGTCTTCGCCGGCAACGCCGTCCGCAGCGGCAGCGGCCCTGTCCAAGCCCGCCTCTCCACTCTTAACAATGGCGAGCTTCGCCCCATTGCCGAACGCCTGGGCAACCATCTCCCCGGCGCCATCGCCGTCGCCCAGCGCCGCGCTATCGTCCCCCTGATCTGGGAAAACAAACTCGCCGTTATTGATCTCGAAACCGGCCAACGCCAGCGTGAAATCGAAACCGGCATCGCCCCCTTCGCCAGTGTCATCAGCTCCGACGCGAGCATCGCCTACGTCAGCAACCTCGGCGGTCGTCCTCCCCAGTCCGGCGAACTCTTTGCCTCGCCCGTGCAAAAGCCGGATGAAAAGATCACCGTCGATTCGCGCGGCATCGCCTCCACCGGCACCGTCATTCGCGTCGATCTCAATACCGGGCAGCGCACCCACACTCTCACCACCGGCCTCCACCCCACCGCCATGGTCTGGCACCAGGCCTCGCAGCGCCTCTACGTCGCCAACGGCAACAGCGACACCATCAGCGTCTTCGACACCAGAACCAACCAGCTCCTGAACACCATCGACCTGCAGCCCTTTTCCGATCGCGTCAAAGGCATTGCCCCCACGGCCCTTGCTGTTTCTCCCGACGGCAAACAGCTCTACGCCGCCTGCGGTGGCATCAACGCCGTCCTCGTCATCGACCCCGCCACCCGGCAAATTTCCGGCATGATGCCCACCGGTTGGTATCCCAACGCTTTGGCCCTCGACCCCACCGGCAAGCACCTTGCAGTCACCAGCCTGCTCGGTGCCGGCTCGGCCTGGCGCGATGCTCCCAACAAGCGTTTTGTACATTCCTACCGGGGCTCGGTCGCCGTCATTGAAATCCCCGACTCTGCCCAGCTCGCCAGCTTCACCACCGCCGTCGCCGAGAACAACCATCTTCGCCTCGCAGGCGCTGGCACCACAGCCCGCACCCCCAACCGCAACGCGAAACCTCTCCCCATTCCGGAGCGCAGCGGCGAACCCTCCCCCATCGAACACGTCGTCTACATCGTCAAGGAAAACCGCACCTATGACCAGGTCCTCGGCGACATCCCCAAGGGCAATGGCGATCCTTCGCTCGTCATGTTCGGCCGCGACGTAACGCCCAACCAGCACAAGATGGCTGAAGACTTTGTCCTGCTCGACAACTTCTACGCCACCGGCGGCAATTCCGCTGACGGCCACCAATGGGTCACGCAGGCCAATGAGGTGGAATACGCGCTCTGGCCCGGCTACCAGGGCCGCAGCTATCCCTTCGATGGCACCGACCCGATGGCCTATTCCTCCGGCGGCTTCATCTGGGACTACGCTCTTGCTAAAGGCAAGTCAGTAAAAGTATACGGCGAGTACGCCGGCTCCACCCGGGAAACTTACGGCAAGACCCGCGACCAGATGCTCACGGACTGGAAGAACGGAGTCGACTTCACGAAGACCTGGAACATCACGGCCCCCATCGCCCCGATGAACAAAATCCTCGCGCCCCATTTTCCTGCTTACAGCACTGCGATCCCCGATGTCGTCCGCGCCCAGATCTTCCTGGCCGATCTTAAGAAGTTTGAAGCAGAAGGCAAGCTGCCGAACCTCATCCTCATTCAACTCCCTTCGGATCACACCAATGGCGCATCGCCCGGTGCCTCTACTCCACAAGCCATGGTGGCCGATAATGACCTTGCCCTGGGCCAAATCGTCGACGCCCTGAGCCACTCCAAATTCTGGTCCAAGATGGCCATCTTTGTCATCGAAGACGACGCCCAAAACGGAGTCGATCATGTGGACGGCCACCGCACCACCGCCTTCGTCGTCAGCCCTTATGCCCGGCGCGGCCACATCGATTCCACCTTCTACTCCAACCAGAGCATGCTCAAATCGATCGAACTGATTCTTGGCTTGCCCACCATGTCGATCTTTGATCTCATCGCTCACGATATGCGCCACAGCTTCACGGCCACTGCTGACCTGAAGCCCTTCACGGTGGAGCAACCCAAGCAGGATCTCTTCGCCAGAAACCCCGCGGCTACCGCTCTCCGCGGACCCGCTCGCAAGGCCGCCCTCGATTCCGCCCGCATGAACTTTGACCTTCCTGACGCTGCTCCCACGGAGCGCCTCAATCGCATCGTTTGGGGCCAGATCAAAGGCTGGAACACTCCTTACCCTTCCGTCCTCAGCCGTGCTTTTTCCCCGCTCGCCCTCGACATCGACGACGACGATCGCGAACAGAAGCCCAAAGGCAAGTAGCGTTGAATGCACTACACTGAAGGGGATCCATGTTGGCAGCCTTCAGCAAGCACTGTGTCCCGCGAGTAACTACTTCTTCACTGCCAGCATTGCGGATAACCCCTGCCAACCAGAGGCCTCACGGAGAATCCCTCCCGAGCCGTCGCTGTCAGCACCCGCCCCCCAACCTATCTTGATCATCAGCCAACGCGATTGAAAGGAGAAGCCTCTTGACTCGAAGAACTTTGATTCGTAGTGCACCTGCGCTGCTCTATCTCACGCAAACTCACGCAGCCTCCCAGCCGGCTGATCCTCCGGCTCGCGAAGGCAGCGGGATGGCCAATACCGCCATCGGCCCCCGCGGTGAGGTCTACCTCTCGTGGATCGATCCGCTCCCCGATGGCGTTCACGCCTTGCGCTACTCCCGCTGGAACGGTTCGTCCTGGCCCC
Source organism: uncultured Bryobacter sp. (assembly GCA_964510335.1). Lineage (GTDB taxonomy): Bacteria > Acidobacteriota > Terriglobia > Bryobacterales > Bryobacteraceae > Bryobacter. Next base: position 36,987 of record CAZECF010000044.1, read on the forward strand.
CCGCGGAAACCATTTCCCAGGGCGCTGGCTGGTTCGTCAATTGGGCCGACTTCCCTGCCCTTTCGATCCGGCCCGATGGCTCGCTGCTTGCCCATTGGCTCGCCCGTCCCGCCAGCGGTGGCAAGTATGGCTACGGCATTCGTATTGCCCGTCGCAATCCGGACGGCCACTGGGCCACCACTGCCGCGATCAACGAAACCAACGTAGAAGATTACGCTGGCTTCCTTTCCTTTGCCGGCTCAAGCGCGGTATATCTCGCCCCCCCAACCGAACCAAAGGGGCACCAGAAAACCCTTCGCTTGGCCGAGTTCGCCGCCGACGGCACCATCGCCTCTTCCCGCATCCTCGACGACGATGTTTGCTCCTGCTGCCAAACTTCTATTGTCAAAACACCCACTGGCCTCCTGGCTGCCTATCGTGACCATAAGCCCGGCGAAATCCGCGACATCTCCCTCGTGCGTCTCCACGATGGGGTTTGGTCCAAACCGGAAACGCCCAACGCCGATCACTGGAAGATCAACGGCTGCCCCACGGAAGGTCCTTCCCTCGCCGCCTCCGGCCAGACCATAGCCATCGCCTGGCTCACTCGGGCCGGCAACACTCCCAAACTGCAATTCGCCATCTCCCCGGACGGTGGCAAGCACTTCGGCCCGGCTCAGCGCATCGATGAGACAAACCCGCTCGGCCGTCCGCACCTCATTGCTTCCCCTCGCGGCTTTCTCCTCGTCTGGATCGAACGCAATGCAGCAGGAGCCGAAATCCGCTTCCGCACCATTTCCACCAAAGGGGTAGTTGCCCCTTCCAAATCCCTTACGGCCGTCGCCCCTTCCCGGGCCACCGGCCTCCCCCGCATTGCAGTGCACCAGAATCAGCTCATCCTCGTCTGGCGCGATGAGCGGGTGCGCTGCCGGATCTTCGATCTGAACGCCTGATGGATTCCCCAGCCCGGGCATCTCAATCCGCCTCCG
>CAZECF010000045.1:0-7142 GCA_964510335.1 uncultured Bryobacter sp.
ATCTATGTCAGCCAGCAGGGCGCCCTTTTCGACTTAAGCCTCCCTACCACTCACTGGGTTCCCGAAGACGGCAAAATCACAATCCCTGCACAATTGCGCCTCGTCTCCCGTGGCTCGGAACCAATCCTGCTTCGCTTCAGCAACGGCCAACACTACGAGTTCACTCTCTACGACCAGGCCGGCCAGGCAGTCTGGCGTTGGAGTGATGGCCGCTTCTTCACCTATGGTGTTGGCGAAGAAAGCCTGCTGCAAAAGACCTGGCCTGAAACATTGGAAATCCCCGCGCCGCGCCCGGGCAGCTATGTTCTCGAAGGCAAATTGACGAACTCCCCCGGGGGCACTTACGCAACCTCGGTGCCAATCCGCATCGACTAGGGAATCCGGGTGGTCTGGTGCGCGGCCAAGCGCCACTTGCCACCCTGCTTCACCCAGTAATGAATCATCATCAGGTGGTCATTGAAGGCACCGGAATCATTCTTCCCCGTGATCCGCAACACAGAATGCATCACCGCCGACTCACCATACACATTCAACTTGGTCTTCTCATACTGCATCGTGTCGTAGCGCTGCTTGCCCTCGCGGAGCCTCGCCATATACTGATCCCGGCTTTCAATGTTCCCCGTCGAGTGCGCGTAGATCAAGTCCGGAGTATAAATCTGTTCCAGTGCCGCGTAGTCCCGCTTGAGCACCGCATCACTCCATGCTTTCTCAGCAGCTCGGACTTCTTCTTCCGGGGTGGCTGCCATCAGCAGCGCGGCGCAAAACAGAATCAGGATTTTCACAATGTCTATTTCTTCGGTGGATCAACTTTGATAATGACTTCGCCCTGGCGAGCCTTACCCAAACCTCGCCGAACTTCCAGTTCCTGCGTCTGGGCATCATTCTCGAGCGCATCCACCCGGTACTTCAGCTCATCGCGTTCCCTCGCCAGATTCGCATTTTCCGTCTGAAGCTGCTGCAAATCTTCACGCTGCTTCAACAGCGCGGGCACTCCATTCGGGCCCATCAGCACGACCACTGCATAGACACTGGCGGTCAGTAGACCAAGAGCTAAACCGGCGCGGCGAATAAACGTGGATCGAAACATGGAAGTATGACTACTCTTGTTTATAAACCGGACAGGAGAAGAAGGCAAATGAAAGGTGAAGATCCGACCCAATTTCGCGTTATTTTTTCAACCGCCCCCGATCGTGACACTGCGCGCAAGCTCGCGCACCTCCTTGTCAGCAACCACCTCGCCGCCTGCGTCAATCTCGTACCCGGGCTTGAAAGCATCTACCAATGGGATGGCAAGGTCGACAGCGCAGAGGAAGTTCTCCTCATCATCAAGACAACGGCCAGCCGCACTCAGCAAACCCTCGCCGCACTCGCTGACGCACATCCTTATGAGGTTCCGGAAGGAATCGTACTGAACGTCGAAGCTGGCCTTGAGAAATACCTCGCCTGGTTAGAGGCTTCAACCCGGTAGGAGTGTGATAGTCTGACGGCTTCGCATGAAACCCTCCGGAACCCGTCACTACGTACTCCTATTTGCCGTCGTTCTCGCAATTATTACTTATATCGACCGTGTCGCGATCTCCGTCGCCGGCCCGCGCATCGCCAAAGACCTGAACTTCACCGACCAGCAACTCGGCTGGATTTTCTCCTCTTTTGCCATTGCTTACGCCCTCTTTGAAATCCCCGGTGGACTGATGGGCGACAAGTGGGGAGCCCGCAACGTTCTCACCCGCATCGTCCTCTGGTGGAGCTTCTTCACCGCAGCAACGGGGTGGGCCACCAACTTTACCTATCTCATCGTTGTCCGCTTCCTCTTCGGCGCCGGTGAAGCCGGTGCCTACCCCAACATCACCAAAGCCTTTTCCACCTGGATGCCTCCGGCCGAAAAGAGCCGCGCCCAGGGCATCGTCTGGATGGCCTCCCGCTGGGGAGGTGCTTTCACGCCCTTGCTCATGGCAGCTCTCTTCCTCCGCATGGAATGGCGCATGGCCTTCCAGATCTTCGCCCTGCTGGGCGTCGTCTGGGTCGCGATCTTCTATTTCTGGTACCGCGACAATCCCCAGGAGCACAAAAGCGTAAATGCCGCGGAACTGGCAATCATCGGCGACTCGGTCAAGATGGCCGAAAAACACGGCGGAATGCCTTGGGGCCAACTTACTTCCTCCCGATCCGTTTGGCTCCTCTGGATCCAATACTTCATGCTCAGCTACGGCTGGTATTTCTACATCACCTTCTTCCCCAAGTACGTCCAGGAAACCCTCGGCTTCGACTTACGCTCCAGCGGCGCAATCCTGTCCGGCATGCCCCTCCTGCTCGGTGGCTTCGGCTGCCTCCTCAGCGGCTTCCTCACCCCCAAGGTCGCCCAATGGGTTGGCGACTCTGGCAAAGCCCGCAAGATCATGGCCATCACCGGCATGACTCTCGCCGGCACGCTCCTGCTCGTCAGCCTCCAGTTCAAAGACCCCCTCACCGTCGTCTTCCTGATCTCCTTTTCCAGCTTCGCCAATGACCTTGTCATGCCCCCGGCCTGGAATACCTGCATGGACGTCGGCGGCAAATTCGCCGGCACTCTTTCCGGCAGCATGAACATGATGGGCAACTTCGCTGGCTTCACCGCCCCCGTCATCACCGGCTACATTCTGAGCGCCACCGGCGGCGACTATACCGCCACTTTCTATAACTCGGCCATCGCCTACTACATCGGCGCCGCCTGCTGGTTCGGCATCGACTCCAGCCGCCCCCTCACTCCCAAGCAATAATGCTGCGCCGGGCCGCCCGCTGGTTTCTGCTGGCGCTTGCCGCCCTCGTCCTTGCCTACGAGGAAATCCAGTGGCGGCTTGCGGGCCTCTACGCCCTCCTCGGCAGACTCCCCTGGCTGCGCCTCCTCGAAGCGCGCATCCGCAAATTACCGCCCTACCCAGCTCTGGCGCTCTTTGCCCTGCCCTCGCTGCTCCTGCTGCCCTTAAAACTCCTCGCCATGTACTGGCTCGCCAGCGGCCAACGCCTCCTGGGCTTTGCCGTGATCGTCACCGCCAAGATCCTCGGCACCGCCCTCGTAGCCCGCATCTTCCAGCTCACCCAAAATGCCCTGCTCACCATCGGCTGGTGTCGTTGGGTCTACGATCATGTGCTTGCCCTTCGCGAAGCTGCTTATGCAGTCTGGCGCAAAATGGCTATCGTTCGGTGGTGGCGCATCAAATGGAAGTCCCTGCGTGCCCGGTGGAACTGGCGTCGCTTTATTCCGGTGGAATAAGCCGCAACATCCCGAAATTCACACTCAACTCCCGGTCATCATTCGGCGCTGACCATACCGGGCTCACCCGAATATCCACCTCATAGCGCTCCGCATCCGGCAAATTCGCTTCCAGCGCAAAGAGCCCGTTCCGGTCGAGCGGCCACGCCTTCAGCGGCAATCCGTTCACAAACACTTCCACCACCGGCCGCGGACTCGCCTGGAAGATCGCTTCCGGCGCAAATCCCCGCAACCGCAAGCGCTGCTCTCCGCCCTTCACATTCGTCAGCCAGGCCGACGCCCGCGCCCCCACCCAGCGATACTTGTTGCCGTAAACTCCCTCCACCTCATGCCATCCGTGGGTCAAATGCTTCTCATGTGTCGGCAGCGAAAAATCGACGATGTCATCACGATCTCCCGGATACAACTCCCGCTTATCGTGCGAAGGCAACAGGTTGTAAACGCCGTCCTGCAACGCTGCCTTGTACTCGCACGCGGTACAACACAACATTTCGTCCGGGTTCTTCCGCAAGCTCGCCCCGCAATCCGGGCAACGAAAACGCGCCTCAAACGGCAATTCCGCGTCAAAGGGTGGCGCCTCTCCCGCTTTCCGGCAAATCGCCGCCAGCGTCCCGCCCATCAATCGCGCCGCCCGCCACTCGGAACCATGCGGGTCAGAAAAGATTGCAAGCTTCTTCACCCACCGCTCTGCCCACCCGCGCTCCGGCACAAAAAGCTGGTAGCGCTGCTCGGCAAAGTGCTTCGTGATCAGCCGGTGCCAGTCGCTCAAGTACATGCGGTGATTCTGGTGAATCCCAAAAGACTCTTCCTGGTGCGCACCAATTACATCCTTCACCAGAAAACCCAGCAGACCCCAGTCATAAAGCTTCCGCTCCCAGCCCTTCATCGTGTCGTAGTAGGGGCAGCGGTACAGCCGCGCCGTCATCAGCCGCCGCATCGGCTCTTCGGCAAAAACAAAAATCCCGCCCGGTGCCAGCACCCGCTTCACTTCCAGAAACACGCTCTCAATGTCCATGAACTGCGAGAGCATCTGAAAGGCCACCACCATCCGCAAAGACCCATCCTGAAACGGCAGGTGCAGCGCATCCCCGGCGAGCAGGACGGGCGCTTTCTCCAACTGCCAGCGCTCCCTCAACGCAATTCCATACCGTAGCGAGTCTTCCGAAATATCCAGTGCGTAACCAGTCGCCCCATACTGGTTCGCCAGCATGTAGCTGGAATGTCCGGCATTGGCCCCGATTTCCAGAAATGGACTCATCGGCCCGATAAAATCGAGCATCTCGTCCAGAATCGCCCCCCGCCGTTGATTCTCCTCGGCATAAACCCGCGCCGCCCGTTCCGGCTCTCCAAGACTGGCGAAGTTATGAAACTCTACTTCGGCGCGCTTGACCGAAAGCGACTGCGCAGCATCTTCTGGTGGAGTGCTCGCTCCCAATTTACTGGTTGGCATTCAACCATTCGCCTGTCTTCATCACGCGCATCGGGCTGGCCAATAGCAGCGGGTTATCCAGCGGATTCCCAGACACTAGAAACAGGTCAGCCGGTGCTCCATACTCCAGCCTCGCTCCCAGATTCGAGGGAGTAATAAACAGCCCGCTGGCATTGGTCCGTTGTGCGTTCTCCGGAATCTTTACACCCTCTGATGATGTCGCCACCACGATCTTGCCCAACTCCACAATCACAATGGAATTCTCCACCGGTGGCCGTCCGGTCCCGTCGATGAGAGTTCCGCCAATTATGACCTTGGGCGGGTCAGCGGGAGCTTCAGTATTCAGAGCGGAACAGGAAGTGAGCAGGACCAGCAAGGCCCCGAGCGCCAGGCAACGAAGTCGAAACATTTAACCCTCTATTATCTCCAAAGGAAGGTGTCGAATGTCATCCAATAGAAAGTCCGGAGAAAATGCCGCCAGTTCCTCGCGGGTCATCGGCCCCGTTGTCACACTGATGATGGAGATCCCGTTGGCCCGCGCCGCCCGGATGTCATTCAGATGATCGCCTACCAGATACACCGCGCTCTTGTCTTGCGCTAACCCCGCCCGCCGCGCCTGCCGGATCGCCTTGGCTGCCAACTCCGCGCGCGTAAACCCCATGTCCGAAAAAGCACCAAATTCAAAGTAATCCCGCAGCCCGGCCCGCCGCACCTTATGCCACCCGATGCGCGAAAGATTTCCCGTCACCAGCCCCGCCCCAATGCCCCGCCGTCGCAACCGCCCCAGAAATGCCCTCACTCCCGGACAAACCCGGTGCCGCAGGTCCGGGCAAATCTCACGGTACAACTTCTGTGCCTTGCTCATGATTCCCGGCATGGCCCGCACAATTTGCTTGTCCGCCACTCCCGCCTGGCTCAGCATCAGCCTGAGAATCTCACGATCCAGATTCCCCGCCACAGGCACGCCCTCCGAGCTGATTGGCCGCCCGGCTGCCTGCGATGCCGCCGCTTCCAGTGCCTGTCGGTGCTGTGGCCCGGCCCGCGAAACAAGCGTGCCGTCGATATCAAATAGAAAGAGTGGTTTTGCCGGAATCAATCTTTCCGATAGTAAACTATAGAGTACAAATGCAGGTTTTGCAGGCAGGGCCCGAAAAGTATATTCTTCTGGAACTCGAGTCAGAAGCGCTCGGCGGCATTGCCAGCCAGGCCGGCTTTGACCTCAAAATGGAGGAACGCGAACGGGCCTGGATTGTCGATGTCACCGCCCTCGACCGGCCCTCCCCGCTGCTTCTCTTCGACGCTTCCGACCCCGGCAATCTCGGCTGGTTTTCCCGCTGCCAGTTCTATGTCGATGGTGCCAGTGGAAACGTTTTGCAAACTCCCATTGCCATCGCCAATCTGAAAGACCGCCGCGGCAACGTCACGCCCAACGCCCTGCGCCTCCACATCGCCAAGGAAATTTCAGCCCGCTTCAAGCTCCCCGGGCGCGTTGCCGTCAATGAGCAGATGATCTACCAGGTCTTTTACAATCTCCTGCACGCCTTGCAGAATGTCGGCGTCGGCCTTTGCGGTGGCCCCAGCGTCCGCGCCCTCGCCGGCCGCGGCGAAAACACTGCCTTGCGTTCCTAGCAATCCCGACGGAACCCTCCGCTCCCTGCTTTCGTCTTTCCTCTTCATGAAGTACTTGCTCCTTCTTGTGGCGCTCAACCTTGCCGCCCAGGATCCGCGCGAAATCATGTCCCGCGCCATGGAGCGCGACGAAAACAATCTCGTGCTGCTCAACACTTACATGTTCGAGCGCCAGTCCATCATCCGCACCTACGAGAAAGACGGATCACTCAAAAAGACCAACGAAGAGGTCCATGAAGTCTTCCACGTTGACGGCACCGAAATTGAAAAACTGATTCGCAAAAACGGCAAAGACCTCAGCCCCAAAGAGCAGGCCGCCGAACAAAAACGCGTCGACAAGCAGATTGAAAAAATCCAGAAGGAAAGTCCCGCCGATCGTGCCAAACGCCGCCGGGAACGCGATAAAGACAAGCAGGAAGAAGTCGAAGCCCGCCGCGAAGTTCTGGATGCCTTCAACTTCAAACTCATCGGGGAACAACAAATCCGTGGCCGCCAGTGTTGGGGAATCCACGGGGAACCCCGGCCCGGCTTCAAAGGGAAAGGCCGTCGGGCGGACCAGATGAAAAAGGTGCGCGGCACCGTCTGGATTGACCAGACAACCCATGAACTCACGCGCATGGAACTCGACACCCACGACACCATCAGCTTCGGCTGGTTCCTTCTACGCCTCCAACCCGGCGCTCAGATCCGCATGGACCAGCAACTCATCAACGAGGAAGTCTGGCTGCCCGTCACCGTCGATGTTCGCGCCGACGCCCGCTTGCTCGGCAAGATGCTCCGCGTGGGCGTCGAAATCCGCTTCGACAAATTCCGCAAGTTCAGCTCCGATTCCAA